>NZ_JBBKYA010000002.1:598014-599743 GCF_042714525.1 Aquirufa echingensis
AGGCTCCCTTTATCCCGAAGTTACAGGGTTAATTTGCCGAGTTCCTTAGCCGTGATTCACTCGAGCGCCTTAGAATATTCTTCTCGACCACCTGTGTCGGTTTACGGTACGGGTTACTTATCAGTTATACACGCCTAGACTTTTCTTGGAAGTTTACTCACTACACTCGTTTTGGCATTGCTGCCGCCTCTCAAAGACACTATTCCGTCAGTATCTGGTAACCTGTAATCTCCGTCATCTATTTGCCCAATAAGTAAGTGCAGGAATATTAACCTGCTGTGCATTAGGTTGTCGCTTTCGCTAGACCCTTAGCCCCCGACTAACCCTCAGTTGATTAGCATAGCTGAGGAAACCTTAGTCTTTCGGCGTGAGGGTTTCTCGCCCTCATTATCGTTACTCATGCCTACATTTGCTTTTCTGAACGCTCCAGCCAAGCTCGTCGCTCAACCTTCACCGCAGATCAGAATGCTCCCCTACCAGTATATAAATATAATCCAAAGCTTCGGTACTTTACTTGATGCCCGTTTATTATCGATGCCCGCCTCGCTCGACCAGTGAGCTGTTACGCACTCTTTAAATGAATAGCTGCTTCCAAGCTAACATCCTGGCTGTCACTGCAATCAGACTTCCTTAGTTCAACTTAGTAAAGATTTTGGGACCTTAGCTGTTGGTCTGGGTTCTTTCCCTCTCGGATTGGGACCTTAGCACCCCAACCCTCACTCCCGGGTATATTTTAAGCCATTCAGAGTTCATCAGGATTTGGTAGGATTTGACTCCCCCTAGTCCTATTGGTAGCTTTACCTGCTTAAAACTTAACCCCGAGGCTGTTCCTAAAAACATTTCGGGGAGTACGAGCTATTTCTCAGTTTGATTGGCCTTTCACCCCTACCCACAAGTCATCCAAATACTTTTCAACGTAAACTGGTTCGGTCCTCCACTCCGTGTTATCGGAGCTTCAACCTGCTCATGGGTAGATCACAAAGTTTCGCGTCTACTCCCACTGACTAAGCGCCCTATTCAGACTCGCTTTCGCTCCGGCTGCTCACATCTATATGATTAACCTCGCCAGTGAAAGTAACTCGTAGGCTCATTATGCAAAAGGCACGCCGTCACCCCAATAAGGGCTCCGACCGCTTGTAAGCGTATGGTTTCAGGGTCTTTTCACCCCCTTACTCAGGGTACTTTTCACCTTTCCTTCACAGTACTCGTTCACTATCGGTCTCTTGGTAGTATTTAGCCTTACCGGATGGTGCCGGCAGATTCAAAGGGGATTTCTCCAGTCCCCCCCTACTCAGGATACCACTACAATTACATAAGCTTACCAATACAGGGCTCTCACCTTCTACGGCCTGCCTTCCCAGACAGTTCTTGTTCCTTTATATAATCGATGTCGTGGTCCTACAACCCCAGTCTTGCCGCAACAACACTGGTTTGGGCTAATCCGCGTTCGCTCGCCACTACTTACGGAATCACTTTTGTTTTCTCTTCCTCTGCTTACTTAGATGTTTCAGTTCAGCAGGTTCGCCTTCTATCTTAAATAGAATAATAGATCTTCAATCTACTGGGTTGCCCCATTCGGAAATCATCGGATCAAAGGTCTTGTGCACCTCCCCGAAGCTTATCGCAGCTTAACACGTCCTTCATCGCCTCCAAGAGCCTAGGCATCCCCCATACGCCCTTAATTCACTTACTCTTTTATAAAATATCTTCATCCCGAAGGATTCAATAA
>NZ_JBBKYA010000003.1:0-596508 GCF_042714525.1 Aquirufa echingensis
TGACCTGCTCCCCGTGGTATGTACAACCTAAACTGGAGTTTCGGGGTTATTTTCATGTAATATAATAAATTCTTGCGGACTTAAATTATTTAATGAACTATGTGGTCGAAAAAGGTTGTAATCCCATTTCCATGCTTCAATTTTCTCTTTCGCATCCTCTAAATTTAAGAACCAATTGATGGAAAGACACTCATCTCTAAATTTTCCATTAAACGACTCAATATACGGATTGTCTGTGGGTTTTCCTGGTCTAGAAAAATCAATAGTCACCTTATTTTCATATGCCCATCTATCCACCTCCTTGGAAATAAATTCACTACCGTTGTCACATTGAATCCGATCTGGAATACAATTTTCATCCTGTTTTATTTGCTCCAATTGGTCAGCCACATCCTGTCCCTTAAGCGATTTGCCTACGAATAATTGCAAGCATTTTTTACTGTAGTTGTCCACTACACTTAAAATTCTAAATCGCGTTCCATTATACAATGCATCTTGCAAAAAATCCATACTCCAAACCTTGTTAATACTTGTGTTTTCTACTCGTTCTAATCGATGAGCACCTGATCTATTCCTGCGAGGACGCTTTCTTCTTAAATTCAAGCCTTCCTCCTTATAGATGCGGTAAATTCGCTTATGATTATCAGCAAATCCTTCGCGACGAAGCACTGTGCAGATTCTTCTAAAACCAAATCGAATACGTGTATTGGCAATTTCATGTATCCGCATTCTCAGCAAACGATCTTCCCTAGGTTTGGATGTATAATAATATATCGACCGAGCCAATAACATACACATACAAGCTCTGCTTACAGAAATTCGATAATTTTCAATGAGCCATTCTGACAATTCTCTTCGATAAGTTGTCGTCAGAGCTTTTTTTTTATCACATCCTGCAACATCTGTTTGTCCAAACTTAAATCCGCAACCAACTTCTTCAATTGATTGTTTTCATCCTCCAATTGGCGAAGCTTGCGAAGCTCACTAATTCCTAAATTACCATACTTTTTCTTCCAATTAAAAAAGGTGGCTTGGGATATTCCCAACTGGCGGCAAACTTCCTCTACGCGGGTTCCTGATTCATATTGCTTTATAGCAAATATGATCTGCGGCTCTGTGAATTTTGACTTTTTCATGGCATCAAATTAACTTTTTTTTTCGTTTTGATACCCGAAATCCTCTAGTTTAAAATCGTACAGTTTTTTGGTAACAGGTCACTGCTTACTCTGTGTTCTAATATAAATACGATTACATGTTCGAAATTGTTTCGTTTTTCGGTTTAATGGTGTCTGCATTATTGATAATCAACACCAGTATAGAAAATAAATTGAACATTTATTTAAGTCTATTTTTTCTAACGGTAAGTATTTTTTCCCTTACCCGAAATTTTATCTTTTATGTAAATCACCCTTTTATATTGTATTACTTCATGCCTGGAGCTATCCCTTTGTTCAATCTTTCTGCTCCGATCCTGTTCCTATACATAAAGAAATCGATGGTGCCTGATGAGCCCGAGCATTTTAAGCGAGATGAATTGATTCATTTATTACCATTTCTTATTTCCTTCATTAATATTACGCCTCATTTATTATTAAGTGCTGATGTCAAGATTGAATTTATCCGGGCACTTATTTTGAATCCATTTAAATTAGTTCAGCTTAAGACCCTATTATTTCCAATTCAATATAATTTGTTGTTTAGACCTTTTATTGGTTTTATCTATTGCTTTGCCGCTTTAAAAATTTACCTCAATCATAAGGATCATTTCATCGCAAATGAAAAATCAAATTCCCAATCCAATTTGAATTGGTACTTGCTTTTGATTATTTGTGCCGGCATGAATTTTTTGACATCCTTTTTAATTGGCCTTTTTGCGCAGCATGGCGCATACAAAGTTCAGGATGTGAATGAGGTAAAGTTGTTTATGCTTGTGCCGACTTTGTTTTTGTTGTTTTTGAATTCTTCCATTTTCTTTTTCCCACGTGTGGTGTATGGAGGGATTCGTAGAAAGATTATCAAAAAGGAATACGCGCCGGAGAAACTGGTATTTAATGACTATGCACAAGCGCCTATCCGTAATTTGGTCGCTGAATCTTCTGATTCAGATAGTACCAATGTAATGATCTCGCGCAAATTAGCTGAGTATTTTCAGCAAAAGCCTTACCTCCAACCGGGTTTTACATTATCTATTATTACCCAGGATACTAATATTCCCTATCATCAATTAACCGCTTACTACAATAATTACCTTGGGATTAATTTTAATGATTGGAAAAATAATGCGCGGATCGAATATGCTATGGAATTAATAAAAGATGGAAAGGCTAAAAATCTAACCTTAGAATCCATAGCCTATACGTGTGGATTTCTCTCTAGGTCGAATTTTGTCAATTCGTTTAGAAAAAAGACAGGCTTAACCCCTTCAGAATATTTAAAAAGTGTTCACCAGGACTCGATGGTTATAACACTAGGCTTTAGTTAGTGTAATTATTAGATTTTATTCGCGAATCCCTTTCGATGTGCTATTGAAAGGGATTTTTTCATGTATATAATAGTCCGAAGTCCGATGTCCATAGTCCGGAGTCAGAAGTCTGTAGTCCGAAGTCTGTAGTCCGAAGTCTGTAATCCGAATTCCCGGAGTCCATAGTCCGAAGTCTGCAGTCCTAAGTCTGGAGCTTTCCTTCACTCTTCACTCTTCATTATAAACAGACGCGAGGTATCGCGTCTCTACATTAATGGTTTTAAATCCAAGATCCAAAGTCAAATGACCAATGTCTAATGTTCAATGTCTAATGTTCAATTTGCTTCCCCAATTTCAGATAAATTCTTTCTTAGTCTGCAAATATTCGATTCTCAAGGGCTTATACCTGTCATTTTGCTTACAGCTGGGCTGCTTTATTGGGTGTTTTAACGAACAAAATTTTGAAGTAGGAATCTGAAAAACGATTGTTTATGGTTTTTTAGTCAATAATAAGTAATTAATAACTCCCAGCTTACAGCGATTTGCGGAATTTTAAGCAAATAATAGCGCTTAAATGGGCAGATTTTAAAGCAAATTGCTTCGTTTTAGCGGATTTTCGATCAGTTTTTGTTTCAATACAAGCCTATTTTATCAAATAATTGGAATTAATTCCCTTTCCAATACCTGACACATCTCATTTTTTTTAACGAAACAATGTGATATCACGTTTACCTATATATTTTTTTGGACTTGCTTTCAATAAAATACAGTACAGCGCCCCTCTTTAAATCTCATGTACTTAATCTCATGTACTAGATTTTAGTTTTAGTCCAAAACACACATTTTTAGCGCTTTTAGGGCCTTTTTTATTACTGTAGGTTTGTCTCAACGAATGAGATAAAAGAGTTCATAATTCTTTGGCTCTCGTCCGACGACTTAACTGTTCTAAAAACTTAAAAAAATTACGCAATGAAAATTTCACTCTTTTACATCAAAGCTTTGGTTTTGATGCTAATAGCCTTCGCGATTGTGTGCGGGATTATTGGTGACATAAAAGCCCAGAGCTACAATTTGTCTGTAGGGACTAATGTTTCAACCTATCTGTTTAAAAATTCAGATGGTGTTGACGTGGATTTCCTAAAAAGAGGTTCTGGATCTAGATTTCAAATCGGATCAGAATTTCTATTGTTGGATACGACGAATAATTACAGTTCTTCGAGTAAAAAGGCCATTTATTTTTCACAGCGACAGGGATTAGCAAAATTCTTATCCTTAGTGCATTTAGATGTACAGGTAGAAGCCAATCAAATCAATGCGGTAGGTGATGATCAAAACATCGCCTTTTCCTATCAAACAAATTATGTCGGATTGTCTGGAGGCTTGGGGATCTACTCGCCTTCCTTTAAAAAATGGTCTGTTAGTCTTCACAGTAGACTTGCTGGCTTTAAATTAATTCAGGGAAACCAAGCATTAGCTAGCCGATATATTGATTTAACTAAAGATAGCCAATTCGCTGATATTCAGCTATTTGCAGGTTTGTCTACTCAAGTACATAAAAAACTAAATGATCGCATTAGCGCATTTTTGGAATACAATCGAATGCAAACTTTTCACCCTAATCAAGTTGGGAAGCCAACTTTAAATTTCCTCAATGATACCATCAGTTTTGGTATTAAGATTTCTAAGTAATTACCCAAACGTTCTAAAAACATGAAAAATTATCTACGTTTAATCTGTCTCTTGGCTTTTCCCATTTTGTCCTATGGGCAAACGAAAAGCCTGAATTATCAAGCGGTTATCATGGATCCCAAGCCTATTGAGATTCCAGGTACATCGATTACAGGCCAGCCATTGAAGAACGGCAAGGTCAATGTTCGCTTTACCCTTTTGTCCAAATCGGGTTCTGTCGATTATGAAGAATTTCATCAAGCAACCACGGATGAATATGGTTTAATCAATTTGACGATTGGTAATGGTTTAATTGGTTCCGCTTCTGGTTTGTCCACGCAGGCGACTACAGCAACCTATCGAACTTTTGATGCGATCAAGTGGGATGCGAATGTTAAGCAATTACGTGTCGATTTGAGTTTTGATGCTGGGAAGAACTTTTCCACTGCCAGTGTTCAGCCTTTTAATTACACGGCTTATGCTTTGTATGCTGAATCCGTTGAATACAAGAATGTGCGTGATACACCCACTACCCTCTCCTACTTCAATAATGACGTAGGTTATATTGTCAACAAGGATTTGGATCCAATCAAAAATGAAATTGATCAAAATCAAAAGGATGCGATTTCTAAGTTTTTGATTGTTAATCAAGCTATTTCAGATAATGAAAAAGTTATTGCGCAAACGAATCAAAAGCTTGGTGATATTTCCGTAACGGTTACTAATCAGGGTAATCAAATCACCAATCAAGGAAATCAAATCACGAATGTGTCCAATCAAATGGTCATCACCCAAGCGAAAGTAGAAGCTGTTGTGAATAGCTATGAAAATTTGGGAAATAAATCAACCAGCGTGCAATCGGATAGAAACAGTAATGATAAATATCCTTCTGTAAAAGCGGTTAAAGAATATGTGGATCAAGCGACGTTAGGAATTGCTTTACAAACAACTGTTGATGGTAAAGAGGATAAACAAAACAAATCTGTCAATATCAAAACGGATAAAAATCCGAATGTAAATTATCCGACAGTGGCTGCGGTCAAGCAATTTGTGACTGAAGCTGCGTTAAGTTCTGATGTACAACTCATCATTGATGGCAAAGAAGATGTAGCCAATAAGTCGACCAATGTGGTCACTGACGGAACATCAAATGACAAATATCCTACAGTAAAAGCAATTAAAGACTATGTCGATGAAACGACTTTGGGAAAAAGTCTTGCGGCTGATATCAGTGCCAAAGAGGAGAAATCTAACAAAACGGATGTAATTAAGCAGGATGAAACGAATGCCAATTTATTTCCTTCAGTCTTAGCGGTTAAGAAATTTGTGAATGATGCGACGATCAACTCGTTGACCGTTGAGAAACAAGCAATTGCATTGAACGATGCAAAAAATGTGATTTCCTTAACCGGAGGTGAAACGCCAAGTTCTATCACTTTGCCAAATGCATCAAGTACATTAGCGGGTTTGGTGCAGTTGAAGGGTGATTTGGGAGGAACATCGGATAATCCGACGGTTCCAGGTTTGGCCAACAAAGAAAATTCAGCGAATAAAACGGATGAAATTAAAGTGGATGAGACAAATGTTAATTTGTTTCCTACTGTTTTGGCGGTGCGTAAATTCGTGAATGATGCAACGATTAATTCATTGACTGTGGAGAAACAGTCCATCAGTTTAAATGATGCCAAAAACGTCATTACCCTTGCTGGCGGAGAGAAATCAAGCTCAATAACATTACCGAACGCGACAAGTACAGATGCTGGTTTGATCCAATTAAAAGGTGATTTGAGTGGGACTTACGATGCGCCTGAAGTAAAAACTGACGCAATCACGACTGCCAAAATTTTGAATGAAAATGTCACGGATGCGAAAATCAAGTCAGTTTCAGCTTCTAAATTAACAGGTGAATTAAGTTTAGTAAACGGAGGAACGGGTGCCTCTTCAAAAGCGGGAGCTCGTGAAAACTTAGAAATCAATCTTGTTGATAATACCTCTGATGCGAATAAACCTATTTCAATCGCGGCACAATCGGAATTTGATAAAAAAGAGTCATTGTCGAACAAAACAAATGATTTTGTCAAGTATGCAGATTCAGATGAAAAATACCCAACCATCAAATCCGTAAAAAGTTACATCGATACGAAATCTACTTCTAACGAAGGATTAGTAGAAGCTGAAAAAGTTCGTGCGATGCTTGCTGAAGATTCCAAAGAAGATTTGGCGAATAAGTCGAAAAACGTTACAACCGATAAAGATTCGGACGATAAATATCCTACAGTGAAGTCGGTGAAGACTTATGTTGATGCCCAAACTTCTAATACAGAAAGTTTGGTAAAAGCGGAGGAAACGCGTGCTTTGGCTAAAGAGGCTTTGAAAGAAGATCTAGCGAATAAGTCGAAGGACGTTACAACCGATAAAGATTCGGACGATAAATATCCTACGGTGAAGTCGGTGAAGACTTATGTAGATGCTCAAACTTCGAACACAGAAAGCTTAGTAAAAGCGGAGGAAACGCGTGCTTTGGCTAAAGAGGCTTTGAAAGAAGATCTAGCGAATAAGTCGAAAGATGTTACAACTGATAAAGATTCGGACGATAAATATCCTACGGTGAAGTCGGTGAAGACTTATGTAGATGCTCAAACTTCGAACACAGAAAGCTTAGTAAAAGCGGAGGAAACGCGTGCTTTGGCGAAAGAGGCTTTGAAAGAAGATCTTGTGAATAAGTCGAAAAACGTTTTGGAAGACAAGGATTCTGATATCAAATACCCAACCGTTAAGTCTTTAGTGGATTATGCAACTTCGTTAGTAAAAAGTGGTGATGATGATACAAAAGATGAAATAGAAAAGGAAAAGCAACGGGCGATAGGTCGTGAAAATGGCTTGGGAGATGAGATTTCAGAAGAGAAAAAACGTTCTTCCGACAAAGATACGGAACACGAGTCTGCGATAGCGGCTACTTCTATTTTGGTCAATTCGAACAAAACATCCCAAGATGCTAAGAATACAGAATTAGAAGGGAAATTATCAAACCATGCTTCTGCCCTAGCAACGGAAAAATCTGATCGAGAGTCGGCAATTAATGCTGAGAAGTTGGCTCGTGAAACGGCGATTTCATCAGAGAGTGCTGCTCGAGTTGCTGGTATTGCAACAGAGAAGTCGGATCGAGAAGCTGCTATGTTGGCTGCTAAAAATGCACAAGACACGAAGAATGCTGATTTGGATTCAAAAATTGCTACAAATGAATCAACAATCAGTTCGAATAAATTGGCTCAGGATGCTAAAAACACAGAAATCGATGGCAAGTTTACAAGCCAGGCTTCTGCAATTGCATCAGAGAAATCCAATCGTGAAACGGCAATTTCTGCGGAGCGTACGGCTCGCGAGTCAGCTATTTCAACAGAAAGTGCTGCACGAGTTGCTGGAATTGCAACGGAGAAGTCTGATCGTGAAGCGGCATTGTTAGCTGCTAAAACTGCACAAGACGCAAAGAACTCAGATTTAGATTCTAAAATTGCTTTGCACGAATCAACTATCAGTTCGAATAAATTAGCTCAGGATGCTAAAAACACAGAAATCGATGGCAAGTTTACTAGCCAAGCTTCTGCGCTAGCAGCTGAGAAATTAGCTCGTGAAACAGCTATTACAACGGAAAGTGAAGCACGTATTGCTGGTTTAGCAAAAGAAAAGTCTGATCGTGATGCTGCCATTGCTAATTTAACGGTCGCAAATGGTGATGTAAAATCGGCACTTGATGCTGAAAAAATAGCGCGTGAAACGGCAATTTCTGCGGAGCGTACGGCTCGTGAGTCTGCTATCTCAACGGAAAGTGCTGCACGAGTTGTTGGAATTGCAACAGAGAAGTCTGATCGTGAAGCGGCATTGTTAGCTGCTAAAAATGCACAAGACACGAAGAATGCTGATTTGGATTCAAAAATTGCATTACACGAATCAACAATCAATTCGAATAAATTAGCTCAGGATGCTAAAAACATCGAAATCGATGGCAAGTTTACTAGCCAAGCTTCTGCGCTAGCAACTGAGAAGTCTGATCGCGAGGATGCGGTAAATGCTGAGAAATTAGCTCGTGAAAAATCTATTTCAATTGAAAGTGAAGCTCGAGTAGCTGGTTTAGCAAAAGAAAAATCAGATCGTGATGCCGCTATTGCTAATTTAACGGTTGCAAATGGTGATGTAAAATCGGCACTTGATGCTGAAAAAATAGCGCGTGAAACGGCAATTTCTGCGGAGCGTACGGCTCGCGAGTCAGCTATTTCAACAGAAAGTGCTGCACGAGTTGCTGGAATTGCAACAGAGAAGTCTGATCGTGAAGCGGCATTGTTTGCTGCTAAAAATGCACAAGACACGAAGAATGCTGATTTGGATTCAAAAATTGCTACACATGAATCAACAATCAGTTCGAATAAATTAGCTCAGGATGCTAAAAACACAGAAATCGATGGCAAGTTTTCAAGCCAGGCATCTGCAATAGCATCAGAGAAATCCGATCGCGAAATTGCAATTTCTGCGGAGCGTACGGCTCGTGAGTCTGCTATTTCAACGGAAAGTGCTGCACGAGTTGCTGGAATTGCAACAGAGAAGTCGGATCGTGAATCTGCTATGTTGGCTGCTAAAAATGCACAAGACACGAAGAATGCTGATTTGGATTCTAAAATTGCTACACATGAATCAACAATCAGTTCGAATAAATTAGCTCAGGACGCTAAAAACACTGAATTTGATGGCAAGTTTACAAACCAGGCTTCTGCTTTAGCAACAGAGAAATCCGATCGCGAAACGGCAATTTCTGCGGAGCGTACGGCTCGCGAAACAGCTATTTCAACGGAAAGTGCTGCTCGAGTTGCTGGAATTGCGACAGAGAAGTCGGATCGAGAAGCTGCTATGTTGGCTGCTAAAAATGCACAAGACACGAAGAATGCTGATTTGGATTCAAAAATTGCTACACATGAATCAACAATCAGTTCGAATAAATTAGCTCAGGACGCTAAAAACACAGAATTTGATGGCAAGTTTACAAACCAGGCTTCTGCTTTAGCATCTGAGAAATCAGATCGCGAAGCGGCAATTTCTGCTGAGCGTACGGCTCGCGAGTCTGCAATTTCAACCGAAAGTGCTGCTCGAGTTGCTGGAATTGCGACAGAGAGGTCGGATCGAGAAGCTGCTATGTTGGCTGCTAAAAATGCACAAGACACGAAGAATGCTGATTTGGATTCAAAAATTGCTAGACATGAATCAACAATCAGTTCGAATAAATTAGCTCAGGATGCTAAGAACACTGAAATCGATGGCAAATTTACAAGCCAAGCTTCTGTCCTAGCAACTGAAAAATCGGATCGTGAGGCTGCTGTAAATGCTGAAAAATTAGCTCGTGAAACAGCCATTTCTACAGAAAGTGCTGCACGTGTTGCTGGATTAGCATCTGAGAAATCAGATCGCGAAGCGGCAATTTCTGCTGAGCGTACGGCTCGCGAGTCTGCAATTTCAACCGAAAGTGCTGCACGTCTTGCCGGAATTGCAGCTGAAAAATCAGCTCGTGAAGCAGCTATGTTGGCCGCCAAAAATACACAGGATTCGAAAAATGCTGAAATAGATGGTCGTTTGGCAAATCAAGCTGCTGATATCTCAACTCACAGTGCTGCAATTGCAACGAATGCGGCTTCTATCCTATCAAATAAAAATACGCAGGATAGTAAGAATACTGAAATAGAAGGCCGATTGACCAGCCAAGCTTCGGATATCGCCTCACACGCAACAACGATTGCGTCTAATTCCGCTGCTATTTTGGCCAATAAAAATAGCCAGGATACTAAAAATGCAGCATTGGATGCATTATTGGTTACTCAAGGAAATACAATTGCCAACAATAAATCGGCACAAGAAAGTAAAAATACTGTTTTTGAAGGTCGTTTGGCTAGTCATGCGTCTGAAATCGCATCACAAGGATCTGCTATTGCTTCGAATACGGCTGAAATTAGCGCAAATAAAAGTGCTCAAGATGCTAAGAATACGACAATAGAGAATCAATTGAGTGCTCAGGGTTCTGTGATTGCCAACAATAAATCAACTCAGGATGCTAAGAACACAGAGATCGAGGGTCGTTTGACAAGTCATGCTGCCGACATATTAACACAGGGTTCAACAATTGCCGCAAATACTTCCGCAATTAATTCAAACAAAAGTTCCCAAGATGCTAAGAATCTTGCGATTGATGCAAGTTTATCTTCACACGCTGCTTCTATTGCAGATAACAACGCCGCGATTGCAGCGCACGAAGCAAAATTAGCTACAAATTCAGCTTCGATAAATGCGAATGCGAACGCAATTTTGGCAGAAGTAAATATAAGAGAAACAGAAATTGCAAAAGAGTCAGCCGCTCGTTTAGCACTTTCTAAGAAAGTTGACGCTAGCCTTTCTACGCTTCAAACGACCCTTTCTGCTGGTGTTTCTACTATTGGTTCTACGTTAACGAGTGGAAATATTATCGTCGGTGACGCATCGAATGTAGCCGCTGCGGTCGCAATGTCGGGTGATGTGACGATCAACGAAGCTGGAATCACGACGATTGGATCCAATGCCATTGGCTCGACGGAAATTATCAATGGTACGGTAACGAATGAAGACCTTGTCAATAAATCTGTATCAATCGGTTCGACGACTTTGGATTTAGGTGCTTCGACAACAACCTTGACTGGTTTAACTTCCGTTTCAGCAACAAATTTCACAGGTGCCTTAACGGGTAATGCTAGCACAGCAACGAAATTGGCTAATGCCAAAACAATCGGCATGACCGGTGATGTAACCTGGACAAGTTCTGCATTTGATGGTTCCGATCACGTAAGTGGCGTGGCAACAATCGGTACAGGAAAAGTTACCAATGGTATGTTGGCCGGCGGAATCGACCTTACGTCTAAAGTAACTGGAATTCTTCCTTTGGCAAATTTACCTGCCGACTTGACTGCACGTGTTTCGATTGCGAACACAAACACAAATGGTTTGTTGGCATCTACCGATTGGAATACATTTAATGCCAAACAAAATGCGATTACGCTGAGCTCAACGGGTTCAAGTGGAGCCGCAACGCTGACAGGTTCTACATTGAATATTCCTAATTACAGTTTAGGTAACTCAGCTGGATTCACAGGAAATTTAGCGGGAGATGTTTCAGGAACACAAAATGCAACGATTGTTACGAAAATTAATGGTGTTTCATTGGCCGGATTAGGTACAGGGATCTTGAAAAATACGACGGGGACAGGTATTCCAACGATTGCAGAAGCCGCCGACTTTCCTATTTTGAATCAAAATACAACAGGTTCTGCTGCCACAGCAATCGCAGCTTCAACGCAAGCTTTGGGAGATTCATCTACAAAAATTGCGACGACAGAATTTGTTGCCAAAGGTTTGGTGGCTAAGACTAGCAAGAATTATGTGGATAACGCACTCCTTGCAAAAGCGAATTTGGTCTCCCCTACTTTTACAGGATCTCCTTTAGCTCCAACGGCTTTAGCTACAGATAGTTCGAATGTTATTGCTTCGACAGCATTCGTCAAATCTTTGATCGCGTCAAAAACGAATAAAGCTTATGTGGATGGAGTAAACGCTTTGAAAGCAAACTTGACATCACCTACTTTCATCGGTGTACCATCTGCGCCAACAGCAGCTTCAAATGATAGTTCAGCTACAATCGCAACAACGAAATTTGTGAAAGATGGATTAGCCTCAAAAGTAAGTAAAGCGTATGTTGACAACTCGGTTGCCTTGAGAGCTACGTTAGCTTCACCGGTATTTACAGGAATACCTTCCTTGCCTACTGGGACTATTGCGGTGACTCAAAATTCAGGGGACTCAACTTCAAGTGTCGCAAGTACTTTGTTTGTCACACGAGGTTTGGCGGCAAAGGTGAACAAAGCTTATGTTGATAATTCAATCATTACAAGAGCACCTTTGGTATCTCCAACATTTACAGGGTTACCTGCTGCTCCAACGGCTGCTTTAGGAACAAATACGACACAAGTGGCTACGACAGCGTTTGTTAAATCTACAGTAGATGCTGCAATTGCTTCAGCAACAGGTATTACCCAAGCTGCAAACGACAATTCTATTAATTTAGCTACAACTGCATATGTGGACAACGCTGATGCATTGAAAGCTGATTTGGTATCGCCATCATTGACGGGTACACCTACTGCACCAACGGCTTCTGCTAGTGCTAATTCGACGCAAATAGCGACAACAGCCTATGTGGATCGTGCGGATGCATTGAAAGCAAACTTGGCTTCGCCAACATTTACAGGCACACCTCTCGCTCCTACAGCTTCTGTAGGAACGAATACGACTCAAGTTGCTACGACTGAATTTGTTAACTCTACTCTAGAATCGACCGAAGTAACTGTTGGAAAGGCTGGTACTTCCAATGGAAATGGGGTAAGAATTGGCAACGCGAGATTTACCATTAATAAGCCCACAGCACCTAGTACAAGTTCGAGTAGTACAACTTTATCTATTACACAAGTATTAGAGGCAGGAATTTTTGTGGGAACTTCTACTTCTGGCACAAAAACAATCAAGATTCCTAAAGCAAATGGATCATCCGGATTAGTTAAGGCATTGCCTAATGCAACAGTAGGTGATATTGTAACAGTATTAATCGTAAATGGTGGAAACCAATCATTGTCCATCGATGTGGAAGATTCTACAGTAACCAAGGTTCCATCTAGTATGATTGTTCCTGCGGGTACTTCTCGTTTAGTTTATATACGCGTTACAGATATAACATTGGATAGTGAAAAAACCTCCATTTATTAATAACACCATGAAAAAGCTCTTAATACTCTGTGCTCTCTGTTTAATAATTGGTGTAAGCGCTCACGCTCAAAAGTTGATGAACTCAACTATTAGCGGCGGGGGCGCCACCAAAATGTTAAATGGCCAGTATTTTTCGCATGTGGTTGGGCAAACCAGCGTTGCTGGGACCTATTCGAATGGGAAATTAGCCATTAGACAGGGTTTTAAACAACCTGGATTTGGTGTAAGTTATAAAACACAACCCATTGCTTCGGTTACGAACACAAATAAAGATCCAGACGCAATGATCACTTTTACCGCCTATCCTAATCCGTTCCTTGACCATGTGACCATATCGTTATCTGAGGAAGTAGATTACCCCACGCAAATTTCCATTTTTGATCTCGTCGGGAACCCTATCTATGAAAAATCATTTCCAAACCTCACGAAACTGATTGATGTTACGAATTTAGGAATGCTGAGATCCGGACAATATATTTTACACATTACTCAAAAAGGGAAACCGACAACCATGATTTTAATTAAAGAATTATAATATTTTAAGCTATTTTTAGAACTAGGAATCCCCGAAAGCTAATTCTCTTTGAGAGTTAGCTTTTTTTTTGCCCCATGCTTTTAAATTTTGTAAATTGAAGGCTAATCGCGTTATATGTCATCTGCTTTATTCCCTCTTCCTGCGCATTTTGAAGCCATTTTTCACGAGGCGTCCATCGGTATTATCGTCACCAATGCCTCTTTTGAAATGATTCTTTCGAATGAGTTTGCGCACCGACTCTTCGGGTATTCTGAAGCGGAATTATTAGGCCAAAATATTTCTATTTTAATTCCTAATCACCTGAAGCACAAACACGAAGGCCATTTAAGTAAAATTAATCACAGTCCTGTCTCTCGTCCTATGGGTGTAGGTCTTGACCTGAAAGCCAAACGCAAAGACGAATCCCTCTTTCCCATTGAAATTTCATTAAGCCACTTTAAATCCGGCGACCAAATATATTACATCGCCTTTGTCAGCGACGTAACACTCAAGCGCAAAGTGGAAATGGAATTAATTCTGCGAAATCAAGAAATTAACCAATTGAACGAATCGCTCGAAGCTGAAGTAGAATCCCGTACCCAAGCACTACAAAATACCCTCGAAAAATTAGAGATTCAAACCAAAGAATTGGAATTGTCTCTTCAAAAGGAAATTGAGTTAGGTGACCTCAAAACGCGTTTTGTCTCCATGGCTTCGCATGAATTTAGAACTCCACTAACCTCCATCCTTTCGTCGGCTTCTCTGATTGAGAAATATATGTTGTCGGAAGACCAACCCAAACGAAGCCAACACATCCAACGGATTAAATCATCCGTCGCCCATTTGACTGAGATACTCGAAGAATTTTTGTCCGTTGGCAAATTAGAAGCCGGTAAAGTAGAAGTTCGACCTG
The DNA here is from genome assembly GCF_042714525.1 of Aquirufa echingensis. Taxonomy (NCBI): domain Bacteria; kingdom Pseudomonadati; phylum Bacteroidota; class Cytophagia; order Cytophagales; family Flectobacillaceae; genus Aquirufa; species Aquirufa echingensis. The sequence goes on from NZ_JBBKYA010000003.1 coordinate 14,380, forward strand.
ATACATTTGTGGTAAGCGAATTCTTAAGTGATTTAGTAACCGAAGTGGATGGGATGCGTAGGCCGGGCCAACAAATTTCCCTGAGCCTTCAAGACGATTTAAACGATTTTGTTTCGGATACTTCGATGTTGCGTAAAGTACTGTTGAACGGATTATCAAACGCGCTTAAATTCTCGCAAAAAGACGTTTTTCTGAAAGCTTCGATGCATGATCAATCACTTTACATGGAAATCATCGACCAAGGAATTGGCATCAGCGAAGCCGATCAAAAACACTTATTTGAACGCTTCTTCCGTGGTGGAAACGCAAATGTTATCCCCGGAACTGGACTTGGGCTTCACCTAATGGATCGCTACATGCGACTGCTCGGAGGAGAACTGAAATTACGAAGTGAACTTGGATTAGGAACTACATTGACCATCTCATTACCCCGATTAAGCTATGCCAACTATAATACTCATCATTGAAGATAATGTCGATATTCGCGAGAATACTGCCGAATTATTGGAATTATCAGGTTATCAGGTCGAAACAGCTTCCGACGGCATCGAAGGGGTTCGTCTAGCTAAAAGCATTTTACCCGATGTCGTGATTTGTGATATCATGATGCCCAATTTAGATGGTTTCGGTGTTTTGCAAGTCTTTTCCAATCAACCGGAATTAGCTCGCATTCCATTCATTTTCCTAACTGCCAAAACAGAACGGGCAGACATGCGAAAAGGCATGGAAATGGGTGCCGACGACTATTTGACTAAACCTTTTCAAGAAGTTGAACTACTCAAAGCCATTGAATCTCGACTGAAGAAACAGCGTCCCTCAGTTAGCCCAGATCCCCAGTTGAATCAGGCAGATTTAGCTTTTGCTGAAGAAGCACTGGCTTTTTTGGATTTTGAACACTTCAACGCGGAGAAAAAACAACAGAACCTATCCAAAAAATCCATCATCTACTCTGAGGGTGATTCCCCTAATCGTTTGTATTACTTAGTAAAGGGGAAAGTAAAAACCTATCATACGAATCGGGAAGGCAAATACTTTATCACCTCCTTTGTCAAGCCAGGTGAATTTTTTGGCTTTGTTGATATTCTTGAAAATCAATTGTACCGCGAGTCGGCAGAAGCCTTAGAAGAAGTCCAAATTTTAAGTATTCCAGTGCGCGAATTCAATGAAAAATTACACGATAATATTCATATCGAGATTCATTTCCGGAAAGCATTGACCGGATATTTGTTGAAAAATGAATCCATCTTATTCTCCATGGCCTATCAGTCACTTCGCAAACGCGTTGCTCAAGCTTTGGTGGAATTAGTCAAAACCTATGGCGATTCAGCGGATGGTCCCGTTACCATGCGCCTTTCCCGCGAAGACCTAGCCTCACGCGTGGGTACGGCTACTGAATCGGTTATTCGTACATTAAGTGATTTCAAAAAGGAAGGTCTAATCGACGTCAAAGGTGCCGAAATGACCATTCTCAAACCTGAGCTTCTCGCGAATTTGAAATTCTAAGAAAAAGGATGGCAAATGATTGGGCTTATTGGCGAATGCTGTAAATAAGCCGATTGCGTCATGGCTATTCCCCATGCTCCCCGAAAGAGCAATAGAAAGGCGATGCCCCAACCTAAATATTGAAATAAAGCGCTAAAACGGGTGATTTTTTGAATACCCCAAAGACTCAATTTTAAGGCGGGTAAGGTTGCAATTCCAAAGGATAGCATACTTAAGGCTCCAAACCACGCATTTGATTGTAACAATGCAATACTTAGTCCTCCAATAACAAGCCCACAGGGTAATAATCCATTGCTCATCCCTAAGAAAAAGTAGCCCAAAGCCCCTAGTTTTTTGCCAAGCTGAATAAGTTTTTGACCCACCGACTTATGCAGTAGTTTAAATAGATTGTCACTTAATTTTTTACTCAGTAATAAGACGAGCACCAGTCCCGCAAATACATAATAAATATGCCACCATGAAGGAAAAAGCCAAATGGAACCGAGTTTAGCGACGGAAAAACCCAATATTCCGTACATGAATAAGCGGCCGAGCGTATAGATCAGCATGCGCCCTCTTTGATTACTCCTTTGCTCAATTTGTTGCATAAGCGGACCACACATGATGGCGCAATGCCAACTGCCCGCTAATCCAATAAAAAATGCGTAATACCAGGAGTCCATGACTATTTAGAAATGAATATACGATCTTCTTGTAAGTAGGATTTTCCAGCAACGGACCAACTGACACTACGTTTCCAAGGTCCTGCAACTAAAAAATCCGTTGGGAAAGTCCAGTTTAAACCGTCTTTTGAATTCCATTTTATCGTTTTGTCCTGAGCTGCATTGGAGGGTCTGAAAAACTGTACATTCGCCGAATCACATCCTGCAGGTAATTGGATCAAGATAAATTGATCATTCGCAATGGATTTTACCTGAATTTGTTGGGTAGCAGGTATCGCTTGATTCTGTAGGTTAATTTTTTCTTGGTATGCTTGTCCATCCGCATAATAGTTTTCCCCTACTAATTCGATTTTTTCGTGCGACATATTGATGTAAAAATAGGCCATGAATGCACCGAATAGGACGAATGTGATAATGATTCCATGTCCCCAATGAAACCCTTTCTTTTGTTGATTATTACTCATCTGGTTGAATAAAGCTAGTTTTTAATGTTTCTTCTTGTCCTTGATCATTTCGGATATGAATAGGGATTTTTTCGCCTTGCTTCCAAGCGCCAATTTTGGCCTTAATGAAAAACTCCGTTTTAACCTGTTTCCCTTTTTCAATGTTACCTATCCCCTTGCCTATCCAAATAAGTTCAAGTGGCTTGTCGACATGCACCTCAAACGCCTGATCTTCCATCGATTTATTCAGAATTTCTAAATTATAAATATTGCTCACGGTATGCAATTTTTCGTCCACTTGGAATGTCATTCCCGGTGTGCGCAATAAGGTGGATTCCCAGTTTCTTCGGGTGGCCAACATAAACACCAAAATCCCTATGATCAGTACTAATACGCCCGTATAGGCTCCAATTCTTGTTGTGAATTTTAATTTTGTGCCGGAATTCACTCCATTCAATGAATCGTATCGGATGAGACCTTGCGGTTTATCGATCTTTTCCATGACCGCATCGCAAGCGTCAATGCAAGCTGTACACCCGATGCATTCTAGTTGGTTACTGCCATTTCGTATATCAATCCCCGTAGGACAAACCCGCACACACCAGTGACAATCGATGCAATCCCCTTTGCTTTCTGTTTTGGAAACTTTGCCTCGTGGCTCCCCTCGGACATGGTCATATTGAACCAAAATGGAATTATTATCTAACAATACGCCTTGCAAACGACCGTAAGGACATACGACCATGCATACCATTTCCCTGAAGCGCGCAAACACAAAATAGAAAACAGCTGTAAAGATGAGCATCGCGATCAATCCTTTGATATGTTCAATGGGATTGCCTAGTACGATTTGTAACCATGCCTGTTTCCCAATAATGTACATTAAAAAGGTGTTGGATATCGCAAAAGCTAAAATGAGAAACAAGCTATGCTTGCTGCCTTTTTTGAGAATTTTCTCATTTGTCCACGGCGACTCGTTCAAGCGTCTTTGGGCCTTATCATCCCCTTCGATCCAATATTCAATTTTACGGAAGAGCATTTCCATGAAAATGGTTTGTGGGCATGCCCATCCACACCATATTCGACCGAATAAAACGGTAAACAGACTGATGAAGATCAGAAAACAAACCAAACCTAATGCAACTAAATGAAAGTCCTGCGGAAAGAAAGGCACACCCCAAAAGATGAATTTGCGCTCGAGTACGTTAAACAAAAAGATGGGTTGATTCTTATATTCAATCCAAGGTAATCCAAATAATAGTGTTAATAATAAATAGGAAAAATAGCTTCTTAATTTATAGAATTGACCTATTATGCGTCCCGGATAGATCCAGAGACGTTTACCGTCTTTGGTTTGATTATAGAGATGATTTCGAAAATCATCATTATCAATATTGAAATTTGACATAAAAAAGAAGGTCCGAATTTCACCGGACCTTTTTTAATTAACTAATATGTGGAGGTTCCTCTCGGCAGGTACTTTTATGTAAGATTTTGTAGAGTGGGCAAAATCGAATAAATCCCGTTAATGCGATGATTACAGCAACTAAGTAAACACCCAAAGCGAAATCACTTGGGATTATTTTTGAATAGGCCAAAATTGACAATACAACTGCGATTGCTATTCTAACTACTCGATCCATTTTACCGACATTCTTTCTCATACGTATATTTGTTAAGGTTTATTTTACTTCTTCTCCTTGTGGTTCCTTGGCTCCTGGAGGATTAGTACCTTGTAATGTTAAAATATACGAAGCTACTTTTTGAATTTGCAAAGGATTTAATGTCTTTTCCCAAGCAATCATCCCCTTCTCCGGAATACCGTGCGTGATTGTTTTAAATAAATCCTTGATCCCACCACCGTGAATCCAAAATTTATCAGTCAAGTTTGGACCTACGCCTCCTTGACCCTTATCACCATGACAAGCTACGCAATTTGTCGAATAAATCTGTGACCCTTCTGTTAAATCTTTTGCTTCCTTAACTACGACAACATTGTCCTCATTAACAGAATTTGCAAATTGCTTCATGTAAGCTTCGCGTGCTTTTTCGGCAGCTGCAACTTCCGTTTTGTATTCTGCTTCTTGGATATTGCCATCTTGGTATACATGGTAATATGCCCCATAGATAAATCCGAAAATAATCGTAGAATAAAACAAATACATAAACCATGGGGGCGTCGGGTTATCCAATTCTGCAATCCCATCATAGGTATGCTCCATGATTAACTCACGCTCCTGTTCCAGTGGCTTTAATCCTTTGAACTTTTCCCACCATGACAATTCATCCTCTGCTACCGCCTGAGGATCTTTGGATAGTTTTTTCAATGCTGCATTCAGTTGCAATGTCACAACCAAAATGATGATCCCCGTCAAAAAGATCAAACTAATCAGCCATATTTCCATAAATGTTAAAGCCATAATATTCGATTTTAATTCTATAGTTCGATTTCTTTATTTTTCAAATGGAAGGTTCTTCATCCGTTCCACATGCTTCCGGTCCATCCAAAACATGTAGATACCCACTGCCGTGAAAAATACCATAAAGGTTAATAAGGAGAATATCATATAGGAGTCTGCCCCTGGGATATTGGATATAAATTGCTTAAACATATCTTTATTTTTTAGCGATGTCAGTACCTAATCGTTGTAGATAAGCGATCAAAGCGATGATTTCTTTGTCGGCCCCCACTTTAATCTTTTCTCCCGCCAAACGTACTTGAATTTCCTTCGCCTGCTTATTTAAATCTACCACAGCATGTTGAATTTGTGCATCTGAATAAGGAACACCCAATTTTTTCATGGCATTCAATTTGTCCTGTGTCTGAGAAGTATTTAAGCTTTGCTCATATAAAACTCCATAAGCAGGCATGATAGAACCTGGTGACATCGACTGCGGTTCACGCATGTGGTGATAATGCCACGAATCTGGGTATTTTCCACCTTCACGATGCAAATCGGGGCCCGTACGCTTCGATCCCCACAAGAACGGATGATCGTATACGAATTCACCAGATTTTGAGAATTCCCCGTAACGCTCTGTTTCGGAACGGAAAGGTCTAACCAATTGCGAGTGACAACCGACACAACCCTCGCGGATGTAAATATCACGTCCCTCTAATTCCAAAGATGTATAAGGTTGAACTGCCTCAATCGTAGGGACATTTGATTTTACCATGAATGTTGGGATTAATTCGACCAAGGATCCAATTAAAATCATAATCAAAGACGCAACCAATAATTGAATCGGCTTGCGCTCAATCCAACGGTGCCAGTGTGCGCCTGCTTCTGGTTGTTCATCAATAGCTAATGGTGCTGCTTCAGCCGCTTCATCCGCTAATAATGATCCCTGTGCCATGGTTTTGAATAAGTTGTAGGCCATGATGATTGCCCCAACTAAATATAAAGTTCCTCCCACAGCTCGCATCATGTGCATTGGTAAAACTTGTAAGGTTGTATCCAAGAAGTTTCCATATTGCAATGTGCCCTCGGCAGTAAATTGCTTCCACATCATCCCTTGTGTAAATCCTGAAATATACATCGGAATGGCATACAAGGCGATACCAATGGTACCAATCCAGAAGTGCGTCTTAACTAATTTTTCAGAGAAGAGCGTTGTTTGGAAAATGCGAGGAACCAACCAGTATAACATCGCAAAGGTTAAGAAACCATTCCAACCCAAAGCTCCCACGTGAACGTGTGCTACAATCCAGTCGGTGAAGTGGGCAATCGCATTAATGTTTTTTAAGCTCAACATCGGACCTTCGAAAGTCGCCATACCATAGCAGGTAATTCCCACAACCATGAATTTCAAGATTGTATTTTCACGTACTTGATCCCATGCGCCACGCAATGTCAACAAGCCATTAATCATACCTCCCCAAGATGGAGCGATCAACATGATCGAGAACACAACGCCTAATGATTGTGCCCAATCAGGTAAGCTCGAATACAATAAATGGTGAGGTCCTGCCCAGATGTAGATAAAGATCAAGGCCCAGAAGTGTAGAATCGATAAGCGATATGAATACACGGGACGGTTCGCCATTTTAGGTAAGAAATAATACATCAAGCCCAAGAATGGTGTTGTTAAGAAAAAGGCAACTGCATTGTGGCCATACCACCACTGAATCAAAGCATCCTGTACACCAGCATAAACATAATAAGACTTAAATGCCGAAATAGGCAATTGCATAGAATTCGTCAGGTGCAAAACTGCAACTGTAATAAAAGTTGCGATATAGAACCAAATGGCTACATATAAATGACGCTCTCTTCTTTTGAAGATGGTACCAAACATATTTACACCAAAAGTCACCCAAATCAACGTAATCGCAATATCTATCGGCCATTCTAATTCTGCATACTCATGCGATGTCGTAATACCTAAAGGCAATGTTATCGCCGCTGATACAATGATTAATTGCCAACCCCAGAAATGGAGATTTGATAAGAAATCACTGAACATACGCGCTTTCAATAGTCGTTGCAAGGAATAATAAACACCCGCAAAGATGGCATTCCCCACAAAAGCAAAAATAACCGCATTGGTATGTAATGGACGAATACGGCCGAATGAGCCATATTGGGTGATGTTTGCCGCTGGTTCAAAGAGTTGGGTGGCGATGATTACACCGACCAACATACCTACGATACCCCAAATGATCGTAGCAATGGCAAAGTTTCGAACGATCTTATTGTCATAAGAAAACTGTTCTAACGTGGTAGTATTTGTGCTCATAAGCGTTTATTTGTTAATTTTTTTGCTCTTTTTCCTCCAATAAAATACGCATACTCGGTGTAACTAAATCATCTTGCTGACCCGTACGTATCGACCAAATAAATGCAGCCAAAAATCCAATGGCCATCAGTAAACTCAATCCAATCATGACGTACATAATTTCCATAATCTTCTTATTTAGCTAATCAAAATTCCGCTTTTTACTTTAATAAAATTATGACCTTTGTCAACTTTTCATTTTTCTATATATGATTTTAAGCTTCTGCCCTTCAGGTTCATGCCGATATTGGCAATGAAGAGCATGCTGAGTGAGTTTACGGGCATCAGAATGGCTGCAATGAGCGGTGATAGGGTGCCTTGTATCGCATAGCTTAAGCCAAAAAGATTATAGACCAATGACAATAAAAAGCTAGCCTTAATTAACTGTAGGCCAAATCGGGCAAATTTGAGGAATACCGGTAAATGAATGAGTTGTTTTCCTTGTAAGATTGCATCACTAGAAGGTGTGAAATGTAAATGATCTTCAGATATCGCTATCCCTACTTGTGCTTGCTTTAATGCACCTGCATCATTCAAGCCATCCCCAATCATCGCTACTTTTTTACCTTGCGCCTGTAGCGATTGAATGAATTGCATTTTATCCAATGGACTACATTCAAATTGATAGTATGATTCATTAGGAAACCAATCCAACAAAGACTCGGCATGACTTTGCTTATCTCCAGAAAGCATATAAACCTCATAATTTGCTTGCAAGGCATGAATCATATATTCGACTCCCTCTCGATTTTGCCAAGGAAATTCAATGTAACCGATAGGCTCCTCCCCGATTCGAATAAATAATTGACTTTCCGATCGGATAAAATCTTGATGCTTTTCAAGTGCATGTCCCGTGAAGCGCGCGTGGCCAACTTGGTATTTTATTCCACCCTGTTGCGCTTCTATCCCTTTTCCCGGAATTTCCATGATGGATTCCAAAGGCTCGGTGCTGTTCAATTTTTCTGCCTGGAAATGCTTCGTTAATTGCCTAGATAAAGGATGTGTTGATTGGTTGACCATCGAAAAGATGACGCGTTTTTCCAATGGACTTAATTCCCGAATTAAATGAAATGTAGGTTGATCGTCTTGATGTAATGTTAAGGTACCTGTTTTATCAAATACAAGAGTGTCTACTTGTGACATCCGTTCGAAAGCTTGAATATCCTTGATAAAGAAATTGAATTTTGCCATCCAACGAATGCCATGTCCTAGTGCAAAAGGATATGAAATAGCCAAAGCACATGGGCAAGCAATGACCAATACACTGACAACTGCGTTTTGCCATTTGCTAGGATCATGTTGGAACCAATAAACACCCACCACTGCGGCTAAACTCAATAGTACAAGGGTAAAATACGCCCCTACTTGATTAGCAAAGTTCTCCCAATTTTCCGTTTTGTGATTGGGGTCTTTAAAAGCCTGTTGTTCCCATAATTGGGTGAGATGACTTTGGTTTAACGCTTTTTTGATTTCAATCTCAATCAATTCCCCTTGATGTCTTCCGCCGGCATACATCGAATTGCCAGGTTCTAAGGTAATATATTCACTTTCACCTGTGACAAAACTATAATCCATTTGGCTTTTACCTTTTACTAATATGGCATCGGCTGGTATGATTTCCTGATTTCGAATAATAAGGTGATCGCCAACTTCGATTTCCTCCAAAGGACATGTTTGCTCTTTCCCTTGAATTAGCTTACTGATAACTAAAGGAAAATAGGATTTGTAATTCCGCTCGAAAGAAAGAAAATCGAAGGATTTTTGTTGGAACCATTTTCCAATTAAAAGAAAAAATAAAAGACCCGAAACTGAATCGATATAGCCCGCGCCTGTATGAGAGAAAACCTCGTAAACACTCCTTAAATAACCAACTAATATACCTAATAAGATCGGTAGCTCGATTGTCAACTTTTTTAATTTCAAATGCGACCAGACATTTTTGAAATAATCTGAACCCGAATAAAATACAGCGATGCTACCTAATGCGATATTGATATACCCAAACAAGCTTTTTAAGCTTCCTGACTCAATTCCTAAATACTCTGGAAAACTAAAAAGCATCGCATTGCCAGCACAAAATCCAGCAATGCCCAATTTTAAAAACAATTGATTTTGTTGGCTTGAGAGCTTCCTTTGTTGGGCCTGCTCCTCTCCTGAATCTATCAAAGGCTCATATCCCAAACGGGCCAATAAGCTTGCTAAACTGCCAAGGTCAATTTGGCCCTCCGTAAACCAAACAGTTAATTCCTTCTTACCAAAATTTAGATTTGATTTCACCACAGCGGGCTCTATTCTCGCTAAATTCTCTAATAAATACAGGCAAGAACGGCAATGGATTGCAGGTAAATGAAAATGTACTTTTGAAATCCCTTTATTCGAAAAACTAATTAATTGATCTCGGAAATGGGGATGATTTAGGAAATCGAAATTTTGGGCTGATGGAGCTTTGCCAGGATTAATGTCGCAAGTATAATAATCGCCTAATGCATTTTCGGAAAGTAACTTGTAAACCTGCTCGCATCCATGGCAACAAAATGACTTTTGGTCGTATTGAATGATTTCCTCATCACAAGTTTCACCACAATGAAAACATGCTGTTTTCTTTTCAATTACTGGACTGTCAAGTTCAATTAGCATATAGCAATACCTTATGAAGACAAAGATGATTGAAAAAGTAGTGGATTTATGTGATAAATCACACCAATTAACCTGATGATTGTCATAATTCTTATCAGATTATGCTCCTACTTTTGAACTGTCAAAATGACGAGGCATGGAACAGTTTTTGGAAACAGGAAAAAAGGTATTAGCGAGTGGGATCGAGATTAAATATCTCGCCGATGAATTTTTGTTCCGCCAAGGTCAGAAGGCTGAATTTGTATTTTACTTACACTGTGGTTCTATTTTACTTGAATGGCCCAATGAAAATAAGAGCTTGTTAATCGCTAATAAGCCTATTTTCATTGGTATCCAGGAAGTATTACATGCTGGGAAATATGCGTGTACGGCAATGACTACAGAAAAGTCCGAGTTTCTCGTTTTTGATCGAGCCTATTTTAATCAATTGATTACTGAATTTGACCATGCAAAAGATTATTTCGAATCGATGATGTTGGAGTTTACAAGCCAACTTGATTTGCAGACCGTCAAAGTATAAATATAGAGTGGTAAGTTAAATGGGTTTAAGCACCTGCTGGATTTTGTCTGGCAGGGCTTTTTATGTTAAGGGGCTATCTTTTTCCTTTTTCAGTGTATTATAAACCAAATTGTCCATCAAACTATTTAACCATTTGTTTAAAAATACGGTCAATTTACCTTGGAAGGTTAATACAAGTGTTTTCTTTTTAGCTTCATAGGCTTTTCTGATTTCGAAAGCTACTTCCTCCGCCGACATCATTTTGTCTTCCTCGCGCATCGTTTCTCCAGCAATACTTCCATCACCTGTTAAGGATGCATTTCGAATATTAGATGCCGTAAATCCTGGACAAGCCGTTAACACATGAACGCCCGTTCCAATTAACTCAGTGCGTAATGCCTCCAAGAATCCATTCATCGCAAATTTTGATGCGGAATAACCCGTGCGAACGGGTAATCCTCGATAACCAGCAATCGATGAGATTCCAATGATACCTCCTTTACTTTGTTTTAAATATGGTAGGGCAGCATGTGTCGCATAGACAGTTCCCCAAAAATTAATGTCCATGACCTGTTTAAGAACTTGAAGGTCGACGGTCTCAAACATTGATCGCATCGATATACCCGCGTTATTGATTAATAAGTCGATTCTGCCAAATCGATCAACAACTTCTTGTATCATCTTTCGAGTTTGTTCCTCTGAGCTACTATCACAAACAATGGCATGCTGAAGGATGTTAGCCGCTTGTAATTCTGACGCAGCTTCGTTCAGCTTCGATTGATTGCGGCCAGTAATAACAATTATCGCACCTTGTCTCCCAAATTCAAATGCCAATGCTTTGCCGATACCCGAACTAGCTCCAGTGATGATAACAACTTGATTCTTCATGTAAATTAATTTGCTTACGAAGTTAAGGTTTTATCTTGAATTGGTTGGCTTGCACACATAAAGCCGTATTTTTGTTCACATTTTTAGCAGCATGAGTAAGAAGAAAGAAAAGAAAGCCCCAGTGGTGTTGGAACAAATCGCCATTTTGGATTTTGCCGCGGAGGCGAAATGTATTGCCAAAGTGAACGATGAGGTAATTTTTGTGCAAGGTGCGGTGGCTCCGGGTGATATCGCCGACTTGCGTATTATAAAGTCAAAGAAAAGCTTTAAACAAGCGCAAGCAATTAATATACAACCACTTTCTAAACATCGTACCGAGGTTGCTTGTAGTCATTTTGGGATTTGTGGAGGCTGTAAATGGCAGCATGTTTCTTATGAATCGCAAACGGCATTTAAGGCCCAACAAGTTAAAGATAATTTGACACGTATCGCGAAGGTGAAATTGCCAGAATTTCAACCCATTCTAGGATCCGAAGAGACATATTATTACCGAAATAAACTAGAATTTACATTTTCCTGCGCGCGTTGGCTGACAGAAGATGAAATTGGTAAAGAAGATTTAGGCAACATGAATGCGTTGGGATTCCATGTTCCGGGTCGTTTTGATAAGATTTTGCCCGTAGATCATTGTTACCTACAACCAGATCCTTCAAATGTGATACGTAATGGTGTGCGTGATTTTGCCATTGCGAATGGGATCTCATATTATGAATTGAAAAACCAACAAGAGGGCGCTTTGCGTAATTTGATTATTCGGAATACGGTTACCGACGAATGGATGGTGACTGTTCAATTCGCCTATGCAACGGAAGAAGAAATTAAATTGGTCATGGAATATTTGAAATCTTCATTTCCAATGATTACATCCCTAAACTATGTTGTTAACCAAAAAGGGAATGATACATTCCATGATTTAGAAGTTGTCTGCTACTATGGCAAACCATTCATGGTCGAAACGATGGAAGATTTGAAATTTCAAATCGGACCTAAATCCTTTTTCCAAACGAATGCCAAACAAGCATTGAAATTATACCAGTTGGTGCGCGAATACGCCGACCTCCAAGGCAATGAGGTTGTATATGACTTATACACAGGAACGGGAACAATTGGTCTATTTCTTGCCAAACATGCGACAAAAGTCGTTGGTTTAGAATATGTGGAGATGGCCGTAGAAGATGCAAAAATTAATGCCGAATTAAATGGGATTACAAATGCGACCTTCTTTGCTGGCGATATGAAAAAGGTGTTAACAGAAGAGTTTATCGCGATTCATGGTGCACCAGATGTTATCATTACAGACCCACCACGTGCGGGAATGGATTTGGATGTAGTCAATCAAATCCTTGCCGTAAAACCAAAGAAAATCGTTTATGTAAGTTGTAACCCAGCTACGCAAGCGCGTGATTTAGCTTTATTGGATGTAGCCTATGAGGTGGATGTTGTTCACCCGGTGGATATGTTCCCACAGACACATCATGTGGAGAATATTGTAAGATTGAGAGTTAAGAACTAAGAACTAAGAGTTAAGAACTAAGAGTTGAGAACTAAGAGTTGAGAACTAAGTGTAAGTTTTGATAAATATATTTAGCCTACTCTTACCTCTTCACTCTTACCTCTTACCTCTAAAAAGGGCTATTCAACGGATCAAAATCCTGCTCTGGAGGTAAATTCATCTTACTTCCTTTAAATACAGCATCTCCTCCCCCCTGTTCAAAATTGGATGTTTGATCACCTAGATTGCTTAAGTTAAAGCTTTCGCCTCCCTCAGCACCTCCAAACGGTTGGAAATCCAAATCGCAATATTTCGTGAATTTACCGATGAACTTCAACCAAACGCTGTCCAAAGAACCGGAACGGTTTTTGGCCATAATAATCTCTCCCATTCCCGCTAAGGAATTTCCATTTTCGTCAGCTGTAATTTGGTAGTACTCTGGTCGGTAAATGAACATAACCTGATCGGCATCTTGCTCAATGGCTCCCGATTCACGAAGGTCAGATAACTGAGGTTTCTTGTTACCTCCACGTGTTTCCGTCGAACGGTTCAATTGCGAAAGTGCAATTACCGGTACATCAAGTTCTTTCGCTAATTGTTTTAAGGCACGTGAGATTTGCGCAATTTCTTGTTCACGATTACCACTAGCACCCTTGCCACCGTTATCTCCGGTCATCAACTGCAAGTAATCAATGACAATTAATTTAATGTCTTTTTGGGCTTTTAAACGTCGGCATTTCGCACGAAGTTCAAGAATTGATAAGGCTGGTGTATCATCAACGAAGATCGGAGCCTCATATAATCGCTTGATTTTCGTATGTAATTGTTGCCACTCATGTGGTTCTAATTTTCCTTTACGAATTTTTTCTGCTTCAATTTCTGCTTCAGCTGAAATGATACGATTGACCAATTGCACAGCACTCATCTCTAGCGAGAATAAAGCAACTGCATGGCCCCACTCTACGGCTGCGTTCCGACAAGCCGAAACGACAAAGGCCGTTTTACCCATACCTGGTCGAGCCGCAATGATGATTAATTCTTGTTTTTGCCAACCGGATGTCAAGCGATCCAAATCTGTAAAGCCGGATGGAATACCTGTCATACCACTTTTTTGTTGTTGCTTCTCCTCTAATTCCGCAACGGCTTTTAAGAGGATGTCCGACATGCTCTCATAGTTCTTACGAATATTGGATTCAGCAATGGTAAATAACTCCTGTTCCATACGGTCCAAAATTTGGAACACGTCCGTCGTATCTTCATACGATAAACGTTGGATTTCCGAGGAAACATGAATCAATTGGCGTTTAATGTATTGCTCAATAATGATACGCGCATGAAATTCAACGTTTGAAGTTGAACTAACTCGCGATGTTAATTGAGCTAAGTAAGCAGTTCCTCCTGCTTTTTCTAAATCTCCTGTAGATTTTAAATGGTTGTTAACCGTTAATAAGTCAACCGGTTGGGATTGCTGGAAAAGCGCCTGAATGGCACCGAAAATTTTGGTATGTGCTTCTTTGTAAAAACTATCCGGTTTAAGCAATTCGATCACATTCGCCAAAGGCTCTTTTTCAAGCATCAATGCACCTAACAAAGCTTCCTCTAAATCAACCGCTTGCGGAGGTAATTTGCCTAAACCTAAATCACTTAGCCGTTGTGGCATATTTGACCGATTTGAGCTATTAATCCCTTGTTTGCCCTTGTTGAAAGTTTGCGATGTGTTATTCGAATCCATAAGTACAATTTTACAATTTTTTATCAAAAATATCACCTTGTTGGTGAGATAAAATTTCAATCTTTCTCTATTTTAGTACTTTATTTCCACATTAAAATCTTGCCTACTTGTTAGAGAAAATTATTTCCTTGTCGGACATCTCCCTAATCGAATTTTTAGGGGTTTCAAATTCCAATTTTCAGCTTTTGACAGAAGCTTTTCCACAAACTAAAATCATAGCACGTGGCGATCAATTAATCATTCGTGGTTCTGATGATCAAATGGCCTTGGTCGAGGCGATTGTTAATCAATGTATTCAACATTTGAATAAGCACAATGCTTTTACGGCCGTTCACATGAAGGCCTACATTGAGTCTATTTTGAATCCTACGGGGGAAGAAATAGAGACTCCATGGGTAGAAGACAAAGATGTGCTTTTGTTCGGAAATAAAGGGATTGTGATTAAGGCTAAAACGCCAAACC
This sequence comes from Aquirufa echingensis, assembly GCF_042714525.1. Classification (NCBI taxonomy): domain Bacteria; kingdom Pseudomonadati; phylum Bacteroidota; class Cytophagia; order Cytophagales; family Flectobacillaceae; genus Aquirufa; species Aquirufa echingensis. Next base: position 29,477 of record NZ_JBBKYA010000003.1, read on the forward strand.
AACGTAAGCTGGTTGATGCTGCTGCTAGCAATGATATCGTTTTTGCGATTGGACCTGCGGGAACGGGTAAAACATACACGGCAGTTGCGCTAGCAGTTAAGGCCTTGAAAAACAAGGAAGTAAAGAAAATTATTATAACCAGACCTGCAGTAGAGGCCGGAGAAAATTTAGGTTTTTTGCCAGGGGATTTAAAAGAAAAAATTGACCCCTATTTAAGGCCAATTTATGATGCTTTGGATGATATGATTCCGGCTGAAAAATTGAAGTTCTATTTAGAAAATCGGACGATTGAAATTGCTCCATTGGCTTATATGCGCGGAAGGACGTTAAATAAGGCATTTATTCTATTGGATGAGGCGCAAAATACAACTTCTATGCAAATGAAGATGTTTTTAACGCGGATGGGCATTCAATCGAAAACGATTATTACAGGCGATAAATCGCAAGTGGATTTACCCAAAAATCAAACGTCTGGTTTGGGTGAAGCGGAACGTATTTTAGGAGGTATTAATGGTATCGCTTTTGTTGAGTTGGACGGTTCAGATGTCGTTCGTCACCGTTTGGTTCGCAAAATCATTGAAGCTTATGGAAAGCAAGACAAGTAAAATCATTCAGGCTGATTCAGATGCGCTCATCGCAGCGGTATTTGATATACGAACAGAAGTATTTGTTCATGAACAAAAATGCTTGCCTTCCGAAGAATTTGATGAATTGGATGCGCAAGCAATTCATTTTTTATTGTTTGACAATGAGCGTCCTGTTTCCACCGGACGTATACGTAAAACGAATAAAGGAATTAAAATTGAACGCATAGCTACATTACAGCAATATCGAGGGAAAGGTTTTGCGAGTGAAATGATCCGACATTTAATTCAAGAAGCTCAGCAACGCTATCCGGAGCAAACATATTTCTATTTACATGCGCAGGTGGACGTAATGCCTTTGTATCGTTCCTTAGGTTTTGAGCCTTATGGCGGAACTTTTATCGAAGCAGATATTGTTCATCAAGCCATGGAACTTCAATTAAACTAAAATCAAATGGCTATTAAAGCGATTGAGGCAATATATCCTCCTGGCCCCGCACATTTTGTTGGGGATGGTTTCCGAGTACATAATTTTATACCGAGTCGGCATGGTTTAGACATGTATCGCATGACTCCTTTTATCATGATGGATTATGGTGCCAAATTTCATTTTCCTCCATCCGATTCATTGAAAGGTGTAGGTGTACACCCGCACAGAGGTTTTGAGACGGTTACTATTGCCTATAAAGGCCGCGTGGCGCATCATGATAGTGCCGGAGGTGGCGGTATCATAGGTGAAGGTGATGTCCAATGGATGACAGCAGCATCTGGTGTATTACACAAAGAATACCACGAAGAGTCCTTCAGTAAAACAGGCGGTGATTTTCAGATGGTTCAATTGTGGGTAAATTTACCTGCCAAAGATAAAATGTCGGCACCCAAATACCAGGCAATTGAAAATGCGAGCATTCCTAAAGTGCCTGTTGAAAATGGCTATGTGGAAGTCATTGCAGGTGAATTTCAAGGTACTAAAGGCAAAGCTTCAACTTTCACTCCGGTGCATCTATTTAACGCACATTTGCAATCAGGAGCTAAGGCAGAATTTTCGTTCCCTGCAGCTTATAAAACTTGTTTAATCGTTGTAGAAGGAGAAATTCGAATCAATGATGCTGATGAACTTGTGCCTGTAGATCATTTTGTGCTCTTCGAAAATGAAGGTGAAACCTTTCACATCGAAGCAACTGAGCATTCTAAAATTTTAATCTTGAGCGGCGAACCTATTCGTGAACCGATTGCTTCACATGGTCCATTTGTGATGAATACCCGACAAGAAATCATGCAAGCTTTTCATGATTTTGAGGCAGGGAAATTTGGAACACTTACCTAAGAGGTAAGAATTAAGAGTTAAGAGTTAAGAGTTAAGAGTGAAGAGTGAAGAGTGAAGAGTGAAGAGTGAATAGGAAATTTAAGTTTTAATATAATTTCAATAGCATAAAAAAGAGGTAAAAGATTGGCTGTCAATCAACCAAACTCTTACCTCTTACCTCTTAATTCTTACCTCTAACCTCTTAAAAAGGTAAATCATCACCACTCTCCGCCGCTAATGGAGGAAAGTTGTTCGCAGGAGCTGCAGTAGCTGGTGCTGATGCTGGAGCTGAAGGAGCCCAACCCGCATTGTCTTGTGCCGGTGCTGGCGCAGATGCACCAGAACGATCTAAACGATAAGCACGGATTTCCGTGTACCAACGCTCATTATATTCTCTTGATTCCACATTGAATTGCACTTTCACGATTTCACCTTCTTGAATAGGTGCTAAATCTTGGGTTTTATCGCCCCAAACCGACATGCAAACCTTTTTAGGATATTGATCTTGTGTCTCTAAAACAAACTCTTGTTTAATCCAGTTTGTTCCGTTTCTGCCTGTTCCCGTAACCTCAGACATTTTCTTAATAAGTTTTCCGCTTAGTTCTAAAGCCATTACTTGATAATTTTGATATGATTGAATTGTTGGCAAGTAAGTAAATATTTGGTAATTTTACTAACCGTTTTTGGCGATGTGGTGAAATTGGTAGACACGCTACTTTGAGGTGGTAGTGCCGTTTTAGGTATGGGAGTTCGAATCTCCCCATCGTCACGAAATTTTTTGTTTAATCTGTAAATCATGTTGAAGATGAAGCCTTACAGTGTATTACTTTATTATAACTATACTCCTATTCCTAATCCCGAGGAGTATCGTGTCAAACACCACCTTTTTTGTATTGAGAACAATTTGCTCGGCCGTATTATCGTGGCCGCAGAGGGTTTAAATGGAACGGTTTCTGGGCTGAAAGCCGACTGTGATGCTTACATGTCTTGGTTAGAACAGGATCCCATTTTTGTGGGTACCGATTTTGATTTCAAAATCGAATCGTCTGATGTGCATACATTTAATAAGCTTCACGTACGTGTGAAAGCTGAAATTGTGCACTCCGACCTGCCGGTTGATCCCCGTGTGAAAACAGGTAAACATCTGAAGCCAAAAGAATTCAAGGAGATGTTGAAAAACGATCCTGATGTCGTTTTGGTAGATATGCGTTCCAACTATGAGCATGAACTTGGTAAGTTCAAAGGTGCTTATACCTTTGATATGGAGAACTTACGTGATTTGCCGAACCACGTGCAAGAAATCGAACACCTGAAAGGTAAAAAGGTCATCACCTATTGTACGGGTGGTATCAAATGTGAAAAGGCTTCTGCCTATTTATTGGATCAAGGATTTGAAAATGTATATCAATTGCACGGTGGAATCATCAAATATGGTCTAGAAGAAGGCGGTGAGGATTTCGACGGATCGTGTTATGTTTTTGATAATCGCGTGGCAACTCCGGTGAATTCAGTCAATCCTGAAGTAATTTCTACATGTCATGTGTGTAATGAACGCTCAGATCACATGGTCAATTGTGCTAATCCAGAATGCAATGAGCATTTAGCGATATGCCCAACTTGCCTAAAGGAAATGGAAGGAGCTTGTTCAAAGGAATGCAAAGAACATCCACGCAAACGTCCCTACAACGAAAAAGGATATTATTCTAAGAACTCGGTGGGTTATTCGCCGGAACTGGGTTTTAAATCCTTTGGCAGAAATGAAAAAATCGAAAAGAAAAAAATGGCTCAATCTTGAGCCATTTTCTTTTTCTGAATATGATATTCTTGAATCAAAGGAGGATTTTCAGGGCTAAGCGTGAAATAGATTTCGAGCGAACCATGCGTTCCTTCTACCTCAAATGTCCCTCTCAAATTGTTTTCTGGTACGATTTCATGCACTTTCTTAATTGCCCCAATTTCCTTAAACAAAGGCTCAGCTTCCATTCTCAACATATCAGGGAAGTAATCAAGAAAGAAGTTTTCTGCAAAGATGCCAGATTGAGATGCATTTCTCCATTCAGGTAATAGACGCATTAACTCGGCCTGTCTTTGTTTTAAAATCGCTGATGCCGCTAAAGGACGCGGTTTAATGTGTGTTGAGGCAAAGAGCGAGTCCATTACTTTCAAATTAATAAAACTCGTAGGCGCATAAGTGACATTCGCAAATGAAATTATTCCAATTTCATAATCTGGATATATTCGCCAATTGCTACCAAAACCCGGCAATCCGCCTGAATGTCCGATCGACCTGCGTCCTAAATCATCTTTCAAAAAGCTTAAGCCATAACCATAAGCAAGATATGCAGGAGCTTTTCTTCCATTAGGGTAATTATATTTTGGAATAAAACTATTCATATTCCAAGGAAATTGCATTTCACGTAAGGAACTTCGTTTCAAGGGTTCTTTGTCTATCCCATCACGTTCTGGCCATGCACTTTGGTGTAAAGCCACATACTTACTGAAATCTGCCAAGGTCGTAATCAATCCTCCCATGGCACCATAGGCTCCATCATGTTCCATGGGTTGTTTAACCCAATTCCCAGAAAGCCATCGATACCCATGAGCTAATTTCTTTGCCGGAATATCTGAATATTCCCAATAGGTATTATACATGCCCAAAGGTTTGAAAATTCGCTCGGTAATATACTTTTGATAAGACATACCACTGACCTTTTTGATGATGAGGCCTAGCATAGCAAATCCCATATTGCTGTATTCGTAACCTACACCTGGATTCGTGGAGAATTTTATCCCCTTTCTCAACATTTGTTCAAAGGCCTCATCCGTAATACCTAGTTGGCGGTCGCCCCAAGGATTATCTTCCGGAAATCCTGCTCCGTGGGTCAATAAGTTCCTAATGGTAATTTCAGGCGCATCTGACGTTAGGGATTTTGTTTGTGTTAATTCAGGGATATATTGTTTGACCGGATCATCTAGTCGCAATTTCCCGGCATCCCGTAATTGCAAAATGGCCATACTGGCAAAGCTTTTGGACATCGATGCAATTCGAAAATCGATTGAAGTATCAGCTAAAATAGCCGATTCAAGTTGCGCATTCCCCAACGCCTTCGAATGGATTATTTTTCCTTGATACATGATCCCATAGACCAAACCGGGCATATGTGATTGTTTTGCCTGTACCTTAAAAAGCGAGTCGACGGTAGGCAAAAAACGATTGATTTTCTCCAGATTATCTTGCGCCAAAAGGGTGCTCGAAGTAAAGAGTAGAATAATTGCGATGTATTTCATCTTTTATTTGCTGACTTCTTCCACGCGAAAACGCGTGATATCCTTAATTAATTCGATAGGCATGGGTAAATGATAAGGGAACTTAACGGCCCCTTTGGATCCTTCAAAGGCATTTAATCGTTCTTGAAAAACGACCAAGGGTTTGGGTGTGGGATAAAAACCCAAGTGATTATTCCACGCGGCAAAGTGAACCAAATTTTTCTTGTACTTAAACGTGGGCATCCCATAGGCCATCGTTTCTTCGGTTCCTTCCGGAACGACAGAACGAATTGCATCACGCACTTCGCGCAAAATTTTCTGTGTGGCTTCAGGAAATGTATTGATGTATTCTTCCATAATTTTAGGCTAATTGACGATGTCTAACGAATAGAAATAAGGGAAAAGCAAAAGCAAACCCTATTAAAACGGTGGCTGCTAAATATAGGTAAAGGTATTTCATTTTGATTCGAATACCTTCCACCAACATAAATAAAGTCCCTGCAATGGCGCCAGTCCAAAAATCGAAGGTCAAACTTTTGGCGTATGGATTTGATGTCCATGTACTTTGGATGAAATTCATGACATCGAATTGACCGTGGTTGGCTTGCATACCGATAAATACGTAGTAGGCCGTGATTGATCCACCTACGATAGAAAGGACTAAATAAAGGTAATGTGCATTTTTCATGATAGTTGCTTTATGTTGATTTGACGACCTCGTAATTCGATGGTATCACCTACCCGTTTTCCCATTAATAAAGTTCCTAGGGGTGATTCCGGTGAAATTACATAAATAGTTTCTGACGCGATCTGCATCTGCCCCATCCCAATGGCCATGTAATACGTTTCAAAATTTGTCTCGATTAAGGACCCGTGTGTAACAAAATCAGTGGATTTAAGCGGATCCAAGGCTTTTAATTTCTGTAATTGTTGTTGGGAGATGTCCACTCTGGCACTCAATTTATCCATTTCGCGCTGCATCATTTCACGTCCCGTTTCATACTTATCTCCTGCACTGCTTTTTGTATCCGAGTCCCGTGATTCTTTGGCAAGGCTCCAATCGTGTTTTGCTTGTTGAATCTGGACTACCAATTGCTCCATGAGCTTTTGATGTATTTCTTTTTTGTTACAATTCATGTGAAGGATATGAATTCGAAAATTATCGATAATTTCGCGAATGACCTATTTCTCACCCACCGACTTAATTATTAATCCAGACGGGAGTTCTTATCATTTGGCAATTCAGCCAGATCAAGTGACTGATCAGATTATATTAGTGGGAGATCCAGAACGGGTACCTAAAGTATCTCAATATTTTGATCGCGTTGATGTCAAAATCCATAAGAGGGAGTTTGTCAGTCATTTTGGGGAATTGAATGGAAATCGAATCGGTGTCATTTCTTCAGGGATTGGTGCTGATAATGTGGAAATTGTATTGAATGAATTGGATGCACTTGTCAACGTCGATTTTGAAACGCGTCTTGAAAAAGCGACAAAAAAATCACTGGAATTTATTCGGATTGGTACTTCGGGAAGCATTCAAGTAAGTATACCTGTTGATTCTTTCTTGGTTTCAGAAGCTGCGATTGGATTTGATAATTTAGCGCAGTTTTATGGTTTTACGGGTGAAAATATGTTGGAAGCAGATGCCTTGACTCTTTGGGCACAAACAATTCAATATCCTATTCCATTGTATGGAGCCAAAGCGAGTTCAAAACTTCTGAATAAATTCACTGCTATCCCATTTCATGGCTATACGCTCACAGCACCAGGTTTTTACGCCCCACAAGGCAGAACTGTTCGAATGAAATCTTTGTTACCCAATTTCTTACAGGATGTTTCCACGCAGGCATTTCAGGGGAATCTAATGACCAATATTGAAATGGAAACGGCCGCATATTATGCATTCGCTTCATCCATGGGTCATGAAATGATTTCATTGAATGCGATTTTAGCTAACCGAATCACACATGAATTTTCCCGTAATCCGGAAGGTCAAATACAAGCGCTTATTGAGTTGGCGCTAGATTCAATTGCATAACAAAATCATCCATTACATAACCGTTCCCAATGTCCAAGACCATTTCTTTGGCCCGAGTGAAACCTAGTTTTTCATAAAATTGAACCGCTGAATTGTACTTATTGACATTTAATTCAAGATTCTTCACTCCTGCCTGCAAGGCATATTGTTTAACGAATTCAATGATTTGGCTTCCCGTTCCTTTTGATTTATGATCTGGATCTAAATAGATCTTATGCAATTTCATTTGTTCGGGTTCTGTTATTTCAAATGAAAAATAGCCTAGCGGCTGATGTTCACCAACAGCCAAATAAAATTCGATATTAGAATCCATTTGTTTCTGTAGCACCTCACTTGAATACATCAAGTCCAGCATATACATGGTTTGCTCTTCAGATAGTATATGACCGTAGGTTGGGCGCCAAGCTTTTTCAGCGATTTGTTGGATCACAGGAATATCAGAAATGTCGGCTTTTCGGAATTGCATAGGCTAAATTTGTGCGTTCAAATTTGTAAATTGCTTACAAATATACAATCTATGAAGCCACTTATTTTAATTGCCAACGATGATTCTATTTCTTCCAAAGGAATTCGGGTTTTAACCGAAATTATGTCAGAAATGGGTGAAGTTGTCGTAATTGCACCCGATACACATCAGTCGGGCATGGGCCACGCCATTACCATGGGTGTTCCTTTGCGTGTAACTGAAACGCATGATTTTGGACCGAATGTGAAGTCATATAAGTGTTCAGGTACTCCGGCGGATTGTGTGAAAATAGGAAAACACTTGATTTTAAAGGATCGCAACATTGATTTAGTTGTTTCAGGAATCAACCATGGTTCTAATGCCTCCATATCCGTTTTGTATTCTGGAACGATGTCGGCTGCCATTGAAGCAGCCATGGAAGGCATTCCGGCGATTGGTTTTTCTTTGTGTGACTTTAAATCAGATGCAGATTTTAGCCATTGCCATGATTACATAATAAAGATAAGCCAACAAGTATTAGTGCATGGTTTACCCAAAGGATTGACCTTAAATGTAAACTTTCCTGCTAAATCAGATGTCGCACCTAAAGGAATTAAAGTAGTAAAACAGGCCGATGCGGTATATAGAGAGCGTTTTGCTGAACGCAAAGACCCTTATGGCCAATCTTACTATTGGATGGACGGTGATATTGAGCATTTTGATAAAGGAAATAATACAGATTTAGATGCTTTGGAGGAAAATTACGTTAGTATCGTTCCGATCAAGTACGATCTTACCGACTACGATGAATTAAAGGAGATGCAATCCTGGGACCTTTAATGCATAGGTTAATAAAGTCGTAATTGATAATACATCTTTTATTTCCCCGTTGAGTGCCATTCGGATGGCTTCTTGAACGGGGATTTTTTTAATCTGCAATTGTTCCGTGTCTTCTGGTTCTGCTTCAGTGAATTGTAAATTGGTCGCCAAAAACATGATCGCTTTTTCATCCGTCACCGAATTCGACAAATAATTTTCGCCTAATAGAGTCCATTGTGATGCAAGTAACCCCGTTTCTTCTTTCAGCTCTCGTTTCGCTGCATCTAAAGGTGATTCGTCTTGGCATCCTCCCTCTGGTAACTCCCATGAATAGGCATTAATTGTATAGCGAAATTGGCCTACAAGGTATGTATTTCCTTCAGCGTCAATAGGTAAAACAGCAATCGCCTGATTTTTGAAATGTACTTTACCATAAATCCCGGGTTCGCCATTGGGTTTAATGACATCATGATGCTCTAAACGGATCCAATCGTTTTCGTATGGCGTACTGATTTGAATTGTTTTCCAAGGGTTTGCTTCCTGTTCCATCCAACAAAAATACTATCTTTGTTAAGATTTTACGCGCATGAAACAAAGGCTTATAATTTTTTCGTTTGTATTGAGTTTGCTCATCATGGCAGCGAAGTTTTATGCCTATTACTTGAGTGGCTCCACTGCAATATTAACAGATGCCTTAGAGTCCATTATCAACGTAGTAGCAGCGGCCTTTGCTTATTATTCCGTGTATTTAGCTTCCTTGCCACGTGATTTAAACCACCCTTATGGGCATGGTAAAATTGAATTTTTTGCTTCGGGTTTAGAAGGAGTACTTATTCTATTAGCATCTGCTTATATATTTCTACATGCATCCCAACATTTAATTTCCACGCCTACATTAACGCGCTTAGATCTAGGTATGTACGTTTCCTTAGGGTCTGCTTTTTTGAATGGACTCATGGGTTTTTATTTGGTTCGTATAGGTAAATCCTCCCATTCGCCAGCATTGGTTGCAGATGGAAAACATTTGACTTTAGACGCATACAATGGACTATTAATCGTATTTGCTTTGGGATTGACTTTCTTCACGCAATGGATTTGGGTGGATGCAGTGGCATCTATCGTTTTTGCCCTGTTGATGTGTTGGCAAGGTATCCGACTGATTCGAGAATCGGTTGCGGCCTTAATGGATGAGACAAACCCCGCTGTTTTTAATAAGGTGATTGATTGGATTACCCAACACCAAAAAGCCGCGTGGATTGATCTACACAACCTTCGTATTCAACAATATGGTGGTGATTTACACATTGATTGTCATTTGACTTTGCCACGTTATTGGGATTTGAGTCGCGTACATGATGAAATACACGACTTCGAAGTGACCATGGGGCGGGTATTGCCTACGGAAATTGAGATTTTTGTACATGTAGACCCATGTTTAGATGCATGTTGTTCACATTGTGAAATAGCAGATTGCCCAATTCGTACAAAAGAATTTTCAAAGAAAATAGAATGGACTGCCAAAAACATGGCCATGAATCAAAAGCACTTTAACGAGCTTTAGGCTGGTTTTAAGCTACCCATTCCTCCATCAACGCCGATAATTTGACCGGTAATCCATGTATTCTCAGGGTCTAATAAAAAGGCAGTTAAATTGGCTACGTCGCTCGACTCTCCTACCCGACCCAATGGATGTCGCTTTCCACCCGCTTCAATCTTTTCTGGGCTATTTAGTAGGCCTGACGCCAAGGGTGTATTCGTTAAGGATGGTGCGATTGCATTCACACGAATTTGTTGGCTTGCTAATTCAGCAGCCAACGAGCGCGTTAACCCTTCAATGGCTCCTTTTGAACTTGCAATGGATGCATGAAAGCCCATACCTGTTTGAACAGCAACCGTACTGTACATGACGATTGAACCGCCTCCATTTTGTTTTAGATTGGGTAAATAGGTTTGAATGGCTTTGATGGCGCCCAAAACGTTGAGTTGGAAATCAGCTTTGAAATCCTCTTGAGTCAAACGGTGAAAAGGTTTTAAAACAATACTACCTGGACTATATACGATGCCAGCAATGGGGCCTTCAACGGTGGGTAATGCCTCATCGGAATTAGCATCCCATGTATGATTTTCACAAGAGGGATTTGCAGTACGTGCAATATTAACTACTTGATGTCCTTCCGACATAAGTTTGGCTGCTGTTGCTCTTCCAATTCCATGGCTTGCGCCCACGATGATAAAAGTTCCCACAGTTTCTTAGTTATGAAGTGAATCTAAAAACTCACGTTTAGTCGTTTCTTCTTGGAATTTACCGCCATAAAATGAGGTAATCGTTGATGTTGCATCATCTTTAACACCACGCGAAGAAACACATAAGTGTTTTGCGTCGATGAAAACCGCAACGTGCTCTGTCTTCAATACCTTTTGCAAGTATTTTGCAATTTGCATAGTTAAACGCTCTTGAACTTGAGGTCGTTTAGCGAAATATTGTACGATCCGATTTAATTTAGATAAGCCAATCACCTGACCCGAAGAAATGTATGCAATGTGCGTACGTCCCACGATAGGTACGAAGTGATGTTCGCAATTCGAATAAAAACTAATGTTTTTCTCGATTAGCATTTCATTGTAGCCAAATTTGTTTTCAAACAAGGCAATCTGAGGCTCATTGGCAGGATTTAATCCACTAAAGATTTCTTCCACGTACATTTTGGCAACACGCTTAGGCGTACCGCGAAGTGAATCATCTGTTAAGTCTAAGCCTAAGGTCAACATGATCTCACGGAAGTGGGATTCAATTTTAGCAATCTTTTCTGCATCAGAAAGAACAAAGGCATCCTCCCTCATCGGTGTTTCGATCGAGGTGGCTACGTGATTGTCTCCTATTTCTTCGTCGGTCAACAAGAAACGGTCTGTATCAATTAGCAGGGAATTCAACGAAATTTCTTTCTGTTTCATATAATTTGATTTTTAAATCTAATTCAGCGGCAATATTGGGTCTTAACTTGTTATAAATCACAATAGCAATGTTTTCTGCAGTTGGATTTAAATTAGCGAACTCAGGTACATCTAAATTTAAATTTCGATGATCAAATTTCTTACAAACTTCACGTTGTACTAAATCTGACAAAACCTTCGTATCAATGACATAACCCGTTTCTGGATTAATTGTTCCAGTTACTTGTATAATTAATTCATAATTGTGTCCGTGGTAGTTCGGATTGTTGCATAAACCGAATATTTCTTTGTTTTTTTCATCACTCCAAGCGGCATTATGTAACCGATGGGCAGCGTTGAAATGTTCTTTCCGGAATATACTTACTTTAGGTTGCTCGCTCATTTTTTTCTTAAACGTGTAAATTTACAAGAGTAATTTCATTAAATTTCAATTTCAACAACTAATAACCTATTTAATCAGACTTATGAAGCGAAGAAATTTTATCGCTAAATCACTCATCTATTCCTCCGGAGCAGCTATCTTGCCCCATTTAGGTCATGCACAATCTTTAGAACAAACGAAAGTACGATTAGGTTTCATCGGAGTCGGGCTGCGTGGAAGAAATCATTTGGAAATGGCCTTGTATCGTGACGATGTTGAAGTGGTTGCTATTTGTGATATTGATCCTCAGGCGATTCAAATAGCGCAAAAGTTGATTGCCGACAAAGGTCGCAAGCCTGCAGTTGCTTATCAGAAAGGGGATCACGACTTTGAAAATTTGGCGAAGCGTACAGACATTGATGGTGTTGTGATTGCAACGCCGTGGGAATGGCATGTGCCTATGGCTTTGGAAGTTATGAAACAAGGTAAATATGCGGGTGTAGAGGTTTCTGCAACGGTAACCTTGCAAGAATCATGGGATTTAGTCAATATGTACGAAAAAACAGGGTCGCATTGCATGATTCTGGAAAACGTATGTTACCGTCGGGATGTAATGGCAACCCTCAATATGGTTCGTCAAGGTATGTTTGGATCGCTTTCTCATGTACAATGTGGATATCAGCACGATTTACGCGAAGTGAAATTTAATGATGGCAAACAAGCCTATGGTGGTGGCGTGGAATTTGGGGAGAAAGGTTTTTCTGAGGCCAAATGGCGTACCCAACATTCCATCGATCGTAATGGAGATTTATATCCAACGCACGGTTTAGGTCCGGTTGCAGAAATGCTAAACATTAACCGAGGAAATCAATTTGCCTATTTGACTTCGATGGCTTCTCCTGCGATAGGTTTACATCAATACATCGAGGATAAAGGTGGAAAAGATCATCCGAACGCGAAGGTCAACTTCAAATGTGGAGATGTGGTCCAAACCATGATCAAGTGTCACAATGGAGAAACCATATTAATTACGCATGATACGAATTTACCTCGTCCTTATTCCTTAGGTTTCCGCGTGCAAGGAACCAAAGGTATTTGGATGGATGATAATAAATCCATTTACTTGGAAGGAGTTTCCGCAAAACCGCATCGCTGGGAGGATTTCAAACCTTACCAAGAAAAATACGACCACCCATTATGGAAAGCGCACGCTGCCGACGCAGAAAATGCGGGACATGGAGGAATTGACTATTTTGTGTTAAGAGCTTTTATCGAGTCAGTGAAGGCAAAAGTTGCACCACCGATCGATGTGTATGATGCCGCAGCCTGGTCGGCGATATCTCCACTCTCCGAAGAGTCGATTGCGAAGGGCTCCGCTCCTATTCAAATTCCAGATTTCACTCGTGGAAAATGGAAAACAAACAAACCAATTTTTGCTTTAAACGATCAATACTAAACCTATGACAAACACGAAACAATCCAATGGCCCATTAATCATGATCGGAATACTCTTTTTTGTATTCGGATTTGTGACTTGGGTCAATTCCGTTTTGATTGCTTTTTTTAAGGAGGCATTTCAATTGAATAACTTTCAATCCTTACTTGTTACATCGGCATTCTTTATTTCCTATTTCGTAATGGCAATCCCATCTTCTTGGGTTTTAGCTAAAACGGGTTTTAAAAATGGAATGTCATTCGGTCTTTTGGCCATGGCCGTGGGTACCTTATTATTCATTCCTGCAGCGAAGGCTGAAAACTATCCTTTGTTTTTATTAGGGCTTTTTGTGATTGGTACGGGTTTGGCACTTCTACAAACAGCATCGAATCCTTATGTAACCATTTTGGGGCCATCAGAATCAGCCGCGCAACGGATTTCCGTGATGGGAATTTGCAATAAAGTGGCTGGGATATTAAGCCAAGTGATTTTTGGTGGCTTATTATTGTCCTCAGCCGCTGGACCGGCCAACCTAGCAACGGTAATTATGCCTTATGGAATCATGACAGTTATTCTGGTTGCCTTAGCTTTATGGGTTCGTTTATCAAGTTTGCCTGAAGTAGAGGCTGAAGAAACAGCAGAAGAAGCCTTAGCTTCAAAGTCGAGTGTTTGGGCTTATCCGAATTTAGTGCTGGGGCTTATCGCCTTTTTCCTTTATGTGGGAGTGGAAGTAATGGCGGGTGATACGATTATCAATTACGGTGTTTCCAAAGGTTTTAGTATGGATGTAGCCAAATCATTTACAAGCTACACGCTATATGGCATGTTGGCGGGTTATGTCGTAGGAATCTTGTTTATTCCCAAGTATTTAAGCCAACAAAAAGCCTTGAATTACTCGGCTATTTTGGGGATATTATTTTCTATCGGAGCCGTTGTCTTAGACGGTTATTTATCTGTTTTATCGATCGCTTTGTTGGGACTTGCGAATGCATTGATGTGGCCAGCATTATGGCCATTAGCCATTCAGGGCCTGGGTAAATTCACGAAAATAGGTTCAGCGCTCATTATTATGATGATTTCTGGAGGAGCTTTAGTTCCGTTAGTTTATGGTTCGATAGCCGATCGTTTAGGTGATACACAGTTGGCTTATGTGATTATGATTCCTTGCTATTTATTTATCCTTTTTTATGCAACAATTGGACATAAAAAGAGTTCTTGGTAATAGAAAGATATGTTTGGAAGCAGCCCCATCTTTCCATTGGTAGATGGGGCTTTTCTTTGTAATTTTGTTTTATGACTCGACTCATTGATTCTCCGAATGCTCATTTAATTGCCGATGGCAATCAGTATGCTCCCTCCCTTTGGTCCTATCAACGGCGGGAAACAATTCCTGTTCAAATTGGTGATTTGTACATGGGATCAGATTTCCCCATTCGGATTCAATCCATGACTACGGTTGACACAATGGACACCCAAGGTTCCATCGATCAGGCCATTCGTATGATCGATGCAGGTTGTGAGTTAGTTCGAATTACGGCTCCATCCGTTAAAGAGGCGCAAAATTTAGAGAATATTCGTAAAGGTCTACGCGAAAGAGGTTATACCACTCCCTTGGTTGCAGATATACATTTTACACCCAATGCAGCCGAATTAGCTGCTAGGATTGTGGAAAAAGTAAGGATTAATCCAGGAAACTACGCTGACAAAAAACGCTTTGAAACCATTGATTATACTGATGCTTCTTATCAAGCGGAATTAGATCGGATTCGTGATAAATTTTTGCCTTTGGTGAAGATTTGTAAAGAATATGGAACTGCAATGCGCATTGGAACCAATCATGGTTCTTTATCGGATCGCATTTTAAGCCGTTATGGCGATACTCCTTTGGGCATGGTGGAATCGGCTTTGGAATTTTTGCGTATCTGCGAGGACGAAAAGTATTCGAATATCGTCCTTTCGATGAAATCTTCGAATACGCAAGTCATGGTAGAAGCGTATCGTTTGCTAAGTAAGAAATTAGCAGACGGAGGTTTTAAAGCCTATCCAATGCATTTAGGTGTGACGGAAGCGGGTGAAGGCGAAGATGGTCGTATTAAATCGGCTGTGGGTATTGGAACCTTACTGGAAGATGGTTTAGGTGATACGATTCGAGTTTCCTTAACGGAAGATCCTGAATTTGAAATTCCAGTCGCGCAAGAATTAGTTCGTAGGTATGAATTCAGAAGTTCTCAAAGTTTGCCTATTGTACCTTTTGAGATCGAAAAACCCTATGTTTCGCCGATAAACCCGTTTGCGCATGAGCGCCGACAAACCAACGAATTGTTGAATTTTGGTGGGCATCAAGTTCCTCGTGTTATTGCTGATTTTTCTCAAATGACACGTATTCAAATGGATGATTTGAAGGCCATAGGCCACTTTTATCTTCCTGAGCCTGATAAATGGGCGATGAATGATTTAGGAGCTGATTACATTTATACGGGTAAGCATTCGGTGGATTTTATGTTACCGAATGGATTAAAGCAAATCGTTAATTCAGAATCTTGGAATGGGAGTCCTCAAGTTTATCCCTTATTTACGATGGATGAATGGAATTCAGCGAATTTAAAGCACGCTGAATTGAATTTCGTCTCAATTGAAGCAGAGGAATTAGCTAATGTCCAATTTGATGGATTGACTAATGTTGTGTTGGTCTTACATAGCAGTAACGCGCATCAGATGGCAGCAATGCGCCGAGGATTTTTTGAACTTGTACATCGTAACATAGCTATTCCCGTTGTCATTAAAATGGCTTATCCCAATGTAGATGAGAATCAATTGCAATTATTTGCGCCTACAGATGCTGGTGGATTATTAATTGATGGATTCGGAGATGGCATCATGTTGTCGATGCCTTATATGACCGGGAAAAATGCGATATTAAACGCAACAGCCTTCGGTATCTTACAGGCAAGTCGGGTTCGGATTTCCAAAACAGAATACATCTCCTGCCCTTCTTGTGGTCGGACATTATTTGATCTACAAGAAACAACAGCTAAAATTCGCCAAGTGACAGATCATTTAAAAGGTATTAAAATTGGTATCATGGGTTGCATTGTGAATGGCCCCGGTGAAATGGCAGATGCGGATTATGGCTATGTAGGGATAGGAAAAGATAAGATCGCCTTGTACAAAGGGCAAGAAGTTGTTAAAAAATCTGTCCCGGCTGATTCTGCAGTGGATGAGTTAATTACCTTGATTAAAGAAAATGGAGATTGGCGTGAACCGTCTATAAACGAATAAATATGAGCAGATTAACAGAACTTTTTAAAATTGGCGAAGTTTTTACATACTTTGTTCGTGTATTTCAAAAGCCAAAACCGGGTGCTCCTACCAACTTTAACATTCGTACGATGCACACAATCAACAAAATATCGATTGTGATGTTTTTGTTTTGTGTTTTGGTTATGCTGTATCGCGCTTTCCTTCGCTAATTATTTCAAGCCGAATTTACACCAATTCGTCTGTGCGAATTTTAGTGCCGCTTTGTCCTTGGTCTTTGATTTAACAAAATCACAGAGATATTGATATTCTTTGGGCCCAGGGGCACTCGGTAATTCATTGATTAGGTTTTCAATTACCTTAATCGCTGCCATCCCCTTCTTTTGCTTAAATAAGAGCGTGCTCTCCGCCATCCACGTTCTTCTAATAACGGATCCTTTATCGATCTCGCATTTAGCCATTTGGTCTTTCATGCGCTTGATATCTGCACTGGATAATTTATTAATCTGTGAGCTTGTCATCACGATTTGAAACACATTTTCATAAATCATTTTAACCAAACCGGGATCAGCGATACGATTATATTGCGCTAAATGCCCTACGAAATAATCAAATAGAGCATTGTTATTGTTCATCATCACCATTTGAATGATGTTCAAAGCGCTCTGACTGACATATTGATTTGTCGGCATTACTTTGACTAACTCATTCACAACCTTGATATTAGTTGCCGTATCAGCTGTCAAACGAGCATATTGTGCATAATTTAATAGGAATGCGAATCCTCGGTCGCCCGACTTAAATTTAGTAGCGAAATTGCTAGCTTGTTCTGTTGGGTTTGCAGCTTTCTGAGCAATACTATTTACATTTAAAATCGAATTTTCACGCTCTCCAAAGGCTTTAGCCTGGACGAGTTTCATCGTTTTAGGATCAAAAAACAAGAATGTAGGTGTCGCATTGATAATCACCTTCAATTGTTGGAGGATCCGTTGGCTCTCTGGTTTGCGAATATCCATTTGATAATTGATGAAATTCGTGTTGTAAATGGCTCCCACTTGTGGTTGTGCAAACGTACCTTTAAACGAATTACAAATGTGGCAATCAGGCGCATAAACTTCTACAAACAACAATTTATTTTGTTGCTTTGCTGCAGCGATTGCTGAATTTAAATTGCTGGTTTTAAGGAAGTTAATTCCTTTTTGTGCGAATCCGCTTGAAGCAATGAAGGATAATAAAACAATGAATTTGAATGAACGCATGCGCTTGGATTATTGGCCTTTTGAGGCCGCTGTAATTTCTTTCTTTAAGTTTTGAGATAGTTTTTTACACACTTGTTCCACTTCGAGTGCAAACTCTGAATCTCCAGTAGCTTGCAATGCGGCATCGCCTACTGTTCCCATGATTTCAATGAAGAATCGCTTCATATCCAACACTTCCATGTCTTTTGTCCACAATGGCAAGGTTAAAGTTCCCTTGTGGTAGGGATCCCATGTTGCAACCAATATCGCTTTGGTTTCTTCGATTCCTTCGTTGGGGTTATCCGTCGCTGTCCAAGAGATTTGTTCAGGAATGCTGTTATCGTCTAATTGTATTTTGAAATTGATTTCAGAATGTTTCATTCGGGCTATTTGTTTTTCGATTCATCCGTGTGTTTCCAAACGAATTAAATCGTATTTTCGTACAAAAGTAAGAAAACTAAATGGTTCGAGCAGAAATAATTACCATTGGCGATGAGATTCTCTACGGTCAAATCCTGGATACGAATACCCAATGGATTAGTTTAGAACTCGATAAAATCGGTATCAAAACCGTGCGGAAGTCCTCCGTAGGTGACCAGCGAGATGAGATTGTTCAAATTCTACATGAAGCGCAAAAGCGCGCTGATATCGTATTCATAACGGGTGGGCTTGGGCCTACCAAAGATGATTTAACGAAAAAAATCTTAGCTGATTTTTTCAATTGCCCCCTCGCCTATCATCCTGAGGCCTTACAAGATGTGACGGATTTCTTTGCCAAAAGAGGGCGTGAATTAAGTGATATAAATCGTGATCAGGCGCTTTTACCCACGAAATGCACCTTTATTCCAAATAAACAAGGAACTGCGCCAGCGATGTGGTTCAACGAACAAGATACAATATGGGTTTCTATGCCAGGAGTTCCTTTCGAAATGAAAGCCATCATGGAAACGGAGGTTTTGCCACGAATTACCACGCATTTTAAACTCCCTGTCATTGTTCATCAAATCAGAAAAGTAGTTGGGATCGGTGAATCCTATTTATCTGATTTAATTCAGGACTGGGAATTACAATTACCCTCCCATTTGAAATTAGCTTATTTGCCCTCTTTGGGTATAGTAAAACTTCGCCTAACCGGCTTTGGGCAAGATAAAGTTCAATTACATGCCGATATTGAGGCCGAGTTTGAAAAGGTTATGCCATTGATCAAAGGCTATATTTTTGGAAGAGAAAAAGATGAATTGGCAAGTGTGGTGGGTCAGTTGCTCGTAGACCAACAAGCAACATTGGCGGTTGCCGAGAGTTGTACCGGAGGGTATTTAGCGCATCAATTTACCCAGCATGCGGGAAGTTCCGCTTATTTTCAAGGGGGTATTATTAGTTATGCGAATGAAGTAAAGGTGAAACAATTAGGTGTTTCTCAAGATATTTTAGATACCGAAGGAGCCGTAAGTGATACTTGTGTGATGGCTATGGCTGCAGGCGCGCGGAAGAATTTAGGTACGACCTATGCGCTAGCCACTTCGGGGATTGCAGGACCTGATGGCGGAACGGACGAAAAGCCTGTTGGAACTATTTGGATCGCATTAGCACATCCGAACGGTGTTATTGCTCGCAAATTAACGCAAGGTGGAACACGTATTCAAAACATACATTTGAGTTCTTTAACAGCAATTAATTTGCTGCGAAGATATTTATTAAACGATTTGGCAGAATAATATGGCAATCACAGAAATCACGATGCCCAAAATGGGTGAAAGTATCATGGAAGCGACCGTTTTAAACTGGTTAAAACAACCAGGTGATTATGTGGAAGCAGATGAATTTATTCTAGAGGTTGCGACTGATAAAATCGATACAGAAGTTCCATCGCCAGTGGCAGGATATTTGAAACAGATTCTCATTCCTGTAGGTCAAGTGGCTACTATTGGAAAAGCCATCTGCATCATTGATGCCAACGATGATGTGCCTGTTGAGAAAAAGTCATTTGAAGCATCCGATGTTTTTCACCCCGAACCTGAGTTGGCGGCATTGACCGACTTAAGTTTAGGTCAAAACATTGATACGAGCACTGATAAGTCTAATCCGTGGGTTTCGCCGTTGATTAAGCAGATATGCCAACAAGAGAAAGTGTCTCAACGGGAATTAAGTGAAATTCGTGGTTCAGGTATGGATGGTCGAGTGACCAAGAAAGACGTCTTGAATTACATTGCTGTACGTAATTCTAAACGTATGGTTGCCTCGGGAACCTTGAGTCAGGGTCCAGGATTGCGTTTGCCTGGTGACGAGGTAATTGAAATGGATCGCATGCGGAAGATGATTTCTGAACGTATGTCGGATTCAAAACGTATTTCTCCCCATGTTACATCTTTTTTAGAAGCTGATATTACCGCTTTGGTACAATGGCGTGAGCAAAATAAGGCGAAGTTTTTGGAGAAATATAAAGAGCCCATTACTTATACACCGCTCTTATTTATGGCCACTGCGCAGGCGATTAAGGATTTTCCTGGGATTAATATTTCTGTGGAGGGGAATTACATCGTGCAGCATAAGCAAATTAATATAGGTATGGCAGTTGCTTTACCCAATGGTAATTTAATTGTGCCTGTCATTCATAATGTCGACGAGCTGTCATTAGTTGAATTGACGAAAAAGGTAAATGATTTATCAAATCGCGCACGGAAAAATAAATTAACACCAGCCGATTTAGAAGGTGGAACCTACACGATCTCGAATATCGGTGGTTTTGGGAATTTGATGGGTACACCGATTATCGTTCAGCCACAAGTTGCAATTATGGCATTCGGCGTAATTGAAAAGAAACCTGCGGTCATTACTGGGCCAAATGGCGAGGATCAAATTGCGATTCGTCAAAAGATGTTTATCTCGCATTCCTATGACCACCGAGTTGTCGATGGATCTCTAGGTGGAGGATTTATCAAGCGTGTGTCTGATTATTTGGAACGCTTTCAGATCGACTTAGCTCTATAAATGAAAAAAGGCTATCATTTCGATAGCCTTTTTTTTGATGCTAGAATTTAGCATTGGGATCTTTTACGTTTGGACGAATGATTCGTAACCAAGTCAATAATTTGATTAGTGGATACGTAGGGTCAAATTCGAACCATTTAGTCGCAAAATTTACGCGATTAGGTAATTTATGGTGGTTGTTTTGGAACAACTCACCCATCATTACCACATCAAATACTAATGAATTTCTTGAGTGATCGTGGTTGTCATAATTTTGATAACCGTATTTGTGGCCTGACCAATTGACAATCGCTCCATGTACAGGTCCCATTAAGAAATGAACAGGTAATAAAAAGAAAAATGCCCAATGCATATCAAAATAGATAAATGCAACAATGTATAATGAAGCATAAGCGACACCCCAACCAATGCGCGAAATCCAAGAATCACCGATGCGTTCAATGGTTTTAGAAACGGGGTATTCATGCTCAAAGCGCTCTTCTACTTTTTGCTTACGATTTAAAACTGCATTATAAATGTCCTTTGTTTTCCACATCATCGTGAAAACATTGCTTGAAAACATGGGTGAATGCGGATCTTTCGGAGTATCTGAAAATGCATGGTGCATGCGGTGTAAAATCGCATAAGCACGTGGACTTAAGAACGATGAACCTTGAGATAAATAGGTTAAGAAATAGAAGAATTTCTCCCAAAACTTACTCATCAAAAACATTTTGTGAGCTGAATATCGATGTAAAAAGAATGTCTGACTAAATAAAGATACGTACCAGTGAATAACAAATGCGGGAAGTACTAATTGCATAAATTTTAATTAAAGTTTCAAGCCACAAATTTACACATGAAAATCTCCACATTGCACAATTCAATCGAATACTTTTCTGATTTTAGTCACTTTCCTATTTACTCGTGAGCTAGGTGAATGGCGTGTGTCGTAGCAATACAAGCCGTTTCTGTACGGAGGATAGCCTTTCCTAGACTAAATGGGATATAATTCTTGCCAAAGAACATGTTTGTTTCTTCGCCCGAAAAATCTCCCTCAGGGCCGATAAATAAATGATAGGACTTATTTAACTCGATTTGTTTGCCTAAAGTAGGAAAAGGAGGATCACTAATATGAGCAAACAATGCTTGGTCTTTAGAGCCTATTTGAATCGAATCCATGACTTGTTTTAAAGGTGCTAAAGTCTGAATTTTAGGTAAAAACAGGTTTTTCGATTGTTTTAATGCAGCGATGGCAATTTTCTCTAAGCGATTCAATTTCATTTCTTTTCGCTCAGAGTTTTTGGAAACGAAAAAACCGATTGTATGAATGCCAAATTCACAACATTTCTCAACCATCCATTCCATGCGTTCCATTTGCTTGGTAGGAGCAACATACAAATGAATCTGATAGGCTGGTTTATCTTGTTTTTCGATTAATTGGAGTTTTACAAAGCTTGTTTTTTTTGAATCGATTGAATCAATAACTGCTTCATAGAGTCCTCCTACTCCATCTAAAATACGAATAGCATCACCATTTCTTAAACGCAAAACCCGAAAAGCATGAAAGGATTCTTCTTCATTTAAGAAACCTATGCTAGTCGGGTTTGGCGCAAAAAAAACATATTTACTCATGTATTACTCAGGATCTTCAGAACGAAACGAAAAACGAGACGGATCTAATGAGAGTGTTCCGCTATTGAAATCTGAAATGAATTTTTCGATAACATCATCTTCTAAGGAAGGAACATAAAGTGCTACTTCTAAACCGATACCATATTCGAAATCCTCATCGATTTCAATGTATTCATTTACTTTGATTTCATCATTTTCTTCAAGCTCGTCGATGATTTCAAGAATCATTACTTCAACCTCTTCGTCTAATGATTCATTTTCAACGTATGTTTCATCTCTATTTTCTATAGGGACATACAATGGGAAATGGTGAATCGCTTCTTGTTCAGCAGCCTCATAAATTGCACTCGCGTAATGTAGCTGCAAGGTGCAAAGGATTGCATCGTAAATTACTTCTTGCTTATTGAATTGGCCCACAAACTGTATGTGGACCATTTCTTTCTCATTTCCTGTTGGTAAATCGTCATCCTCAATAACGATAAATGGCTTGTTAGCCTGTTTGCACTGGTCTTTTAGTTGTTGGATTTCCTCCTTTGAAAAGCCAGGGTTTGCGTTCGTTGTCATGTAGGATTATTTGATTAAAAGTAATTCGCGGTATTTTGGTAGAGGCCATTCATCGTCGTCTACGATTAATTCAAGTTTATCTACAGCGTAGCGAATCTCTTCGAAATAGCCCTTAACCTTGGTGCCATAAAGTGTCGCTCTTTCTTCTAATTCTTCTACATTATTAGCTTCCTTACGTGCTTCAGTCATTTCGCTTTGTAAACGAACGATGCTTGACGTGTATTCCGAGATTTTCTTAATCATTTCCACCGTAGGGGCAAAATAATGCGGATCAATACCGATTTCTTTTTGACCTTTTACGTTTTCAACCAATTGTGTTTGGTATTTCAATGATGTAGAAACAATGTGATTGATCGCCATATCTCCAATGACACGTGATTCGATTTGAATTTTCTTCACATAGTTTTCTAATTCAATTTCGTGACGCGCGTGCATCTCTTCTTTTGAATAGATTCCGTGTTTTGTAAATAATTCGATTGATTCTGGTCGAGCATATACTGCCAAAGCTTCTGGAGTTGTTTTTAAATTAGACAAACCTCTTTTTTCAGCCTCAACGACCCATTCATCTGAATATCCATTACCCTCAAAGCGTATTTTCTTCGATTCCTTCACATATTGCTTCAGAACCTCCATAATCGCTAATTCCTTCTTCACTCCTTTTTCAAGGATTACCTCAACTTCCTTACGGAATTTGATTAATTGATCTGCCACAATCGTATTCAAAACGGTCATCGGAGCAGCTGAATTCGCAGATGATCCTACGGCACGGAATTCGAATTTATTTCCCGTAAAAGCAAATGGAGACGTTCTATTGCGGTCTGTGTTATCTAAAATTAAAGAAGGTATTTTATTGATACCTAGTTTAAGGTATACGTTATCTCCTTTTTCTAATGTGATATCATCGATATCACTCATATTTTCTAAATCGTCCAACACCTGGCTCATCGTCGATCCTAAGAATGCTGAAACAATCGCTGGTGGAGCTTCATTAGCACCTAAACGGTGTTCATTGCCTGCAGATGCAATTGATGCACGTAATAAATCAGCACGATCATGGACAGCTTTCAATGTATTTACAAAGAACGTTAAGAAACGTAAATTTTCTTTCGGTTTCGATGAGGGTCCTAATAGATTAACTCCTGTATCCGTCGCTAAAGCCCAGTTATTGTGCTTACCTGATCCATTGATGCCAGCGAAAGGTTTTTCGTGGAATAATACTTTAAGCTTATGTTTCGATGCTACCTTATTCATTAAGTCCATCAAAAGCGCGTTGTGATCACATGCTAAGTTGGCCTCTTCAAATGTTGGCGCCACCTCAAATTGAGCAGGTGCTACCTCATTGTGTCGCGTACGAACAGGCATACCCAATTTCAAGGCTTCAATTTCAAAATCTACCATGAAAGCATTCGCTCGATTTGGAATAGACCCAAAATAATGATCTTCTAATTGTTGGCCTTTAGCTGGTGCATGACCAAATACTGTTCTTCCCGACATCACTAAATCTGGGCGGGCGTTGAATAATGCTTCGTCAACTAAGAAATATTCTTGCTCTGCTCCCAATGTAGGGATAACTTTACTTACGTCACGATTAAAGAATTCTTTGACCACAGCTGTAGCAGCTTTGTCAATTAATTCAATGGATTTCAATAAAGGTGTTTTGTAATCAAGTGCTTCTCCTGTATATGAAACAAATACCGATGGAATACAAAGTGTAGCTGTACCAGCAGCATTCTCCATAATAAATGCTGGAGAAGATGGGTCCCAACCGGTATATCCACGTGCCTCGAAAGTGGAGCGAATACCACCATTTGGGAATGATGATGCATCAGGTTCTTGTTGGACTAATGCTGATCCTTTAAATTTCTCAACAGCTTTTCCATTGCTTAAATCAATGTCAAAAAATGAATCATGTTTTTCTGCGGTTGTTCCAGTTAAGGGTTGAAACCAGTGCGTATAGTGTGTTGCACCTTTTGAGATAGCCCATGATTTCATAGCAGCTGCTACTTCATCTGCCGCGTCTCGATCTATTTTTGAACCCGTTTGGATCGCAGTATTAATCTTTAAGTATGCCTCTGGGGATAATAACGAACGCATGACTTCATCACTGAAGGTCATACTTCCATAGTAATCACTAACTTTTTCGGTAGGTAGTTTAACAGGAGTTCCTGCGCGCATTTGAGCTAATTCAAGTGCTTTAAATCGAGTTATAGCCATAATTAATCTTGATGTATTGAAGTTTAAAACTAACCAAAATGTCTGACTTTTCCATAGCTAATTTGAGCTGTTTGCAAATTGTATTTGGTGTGGTATAAATTTGATTTTTTGCAGATTTTGCAAATAGTCGTTTGAATTATTGTGTTTTGTGAAATTTTCTGTTGTTTTTCATTAAATCTCGTTTAAATTTGTATCAAGTTTTCGCATAAAAGTATTTTTATTATCATTTTAAGTATAAAATCATGGCTAAATCAAAATTGGAGTACATTTGGTTGGATGGCAATAAGCCAACACAGAGTTTACGTTCTAAGACAAAAATCGAGAACAATTTCAGTGGAAAATTAGAAGACTTAGATATGTGGTCTTTCGATGGTTCATCTACATTGCAAGCTGAAGGTGGTTCTTCTGATTGTTTGTTGAAGCCCGTTTACGTTTGTCCAGATCCAGCACGCCGTGATGGTTATTTAGTAATGTGCGAAGTTTTGAACGCAGATGGTACGCCACACGTTACAAACGGTCGCGCAACAATTGAAGATGATGATAATGATTTCTGGTTCGGTTTTGAGCAAGAATATTTCCTTTGGGATCCAGAAACAAATAAGCCATTGGGTTTCCCTGCAAATGGGTATCCTGAGCCTCAAGGACCTTACTACTGTTCAGTAGGTGCAAAAAATGCTTATGGTCGTGAAATTATTGAAGAGCATATGGACTTGTGTATTGACGCAGGTTTGAATATTGAAGGTATTAATGCAGAAGTAGCTGCAGGTCAGTGGGAATTCCAAATGTTTGCTAAAGGAGCAAAACAAGCAGGTGATGAAATCTGGTTGGGTCGTTATTTATTGGAGCGTTTAGGTGAGAAATACGGTGTTGCAATCAACTGGCACTGTAAGCCTTTAGGAGAGTTGGATTGGAATGGTTCAGGAATGCATGCAAACTTCTCGAATACAGCTTTGCGTACAGCGGGTAAAAAAGAGACTTACGATGCTATTTGTAATTCATTTGCTCCATTTGTTAAAGAGCACATTGAGGTTTATGGAGCAGACAACCACATGCGTTTAACTGGAAAGCATGAAACTGCTTCGATTCATGATTTCTCTTATGGAGTATCAGATCGTGGTGCATCAATCCGTATTCCTATTGCGGTAGTAGAAAAAGGATGGAAAGGTTGGTTAGAAGATCGTCGTCCGAATTCAGCTGCCGATCCATACAAAGTAGCAGCTCGCATTATCAAAACGGTGAAAACTGCGAAAATTTAAGTTGTTTTAATCTTGCATTTATATACTTTATGATTGAAAATGGCGGGTTTTCCCGCCATTTTTGTTTTATTTTGTGTCCTGAATTGGTTAGATGAAAAAGGTTGCCTTTTATACACTCGGTTGTAAATTGAATTTTGCGGAATCAAGCTCCATTGCTAGGTCTTTAGAACCTGTGGGTTTTGTGCGCGCGGAATTTCAGGATAATCCTGATTTATTTGTAATCAATACTTGTAGTGTTACGGAGCAGGCCGACAAGAAATGTAAAAAAGTAGTTCGCGAAGCAAAAAAAATCAATCCGGCGGCAGCAGTAGTGATTATTGGTTGTTATGCGCAATTGAAGCCCGAAGAAATTGCGGCAATTCCCGGGGTAGATTTAGTGCTTGGTGCAAATGAAAAATTTCAGTTGCCTGAATTAATCCTCCCCTATCTCGACCGTACTGTTCAAGATTTACCCAAATTAATTGCTTCCGAAATTCGATATGATTTAGATTATCATGCTTCATATAGTGTGAATGATCGAACGCGAACATTCTTAAAAGTGCAAGACGGTTGCGATTACCCTTGCTCCTATTGTACCATTCCATTAGCTCGCGGACAATCTCGTTCGGATTCAATAGAGAAAGTATTAGGGTTGATTGAGGAAATTGCAGCGAATGGAGTGAAAGAAATTGTATTAACAGGTGTTAATATTGGTGATTTTGGAATCCAACAAGGTAAGCGAGTAGAAACATTTTTCGAGTTGGTTCAGGCGATTGAGGAAAAATCTTCGATTGAGCGTTTTCGTATCTCGAGTATAGAGCCCAATTTATTGACGCCAGAAATGATTTCATTTTTGGCTACTTCAAAACGCTTTGTTCCACATTTTCATATTCCACTGCAATCTTGTTCAAATGCCGTATTGCGATTGATGAAGCGTAGATATCAACGAGAATTATACCAAGATCGGGTTGCTTTGATTCGTTCCGTTATGCCAAATGCCTGTATTGGCGTAGATATTATTGTTGGGCATCCAGGTGAAACGCCTGAGTTGTTTTTGGAGACATACCAATTTTTGAATGAACTTGAAATTTCATATTTGCACGTCTTTCCTTATTCAGAACGGGCAAATACATATGCTGTCGACATTAAACCGAAAGTTGACGGCATGCAAAAATCTGAACGCTCTAAAATGCTTCATATTTTATCAGATAAAAAGCGTCATGCCTTTTATGAAAGTCAATTGGGAAATATGGGACTAGTGTTGTTTGAGGAGTCATCCGAAAATGGCCAAATGGAAGGTTTCTCAGAGAATTATGTGCGTGTTTCTGTTCCTTATGATCCATTGTTGATCAATACGATTCAACCTGTTCGTTATAAATCATTGACTGATTCTGGTGAAGTGAAGGGGGAAGTGATGTTAGTCGTCAGTCGCTAGTCGTCAGTCGTCAGTCGCTAGTCATCAGTTGCTAGTCGTCAGTCGTTAGTCGTTAGTCACTAGTCGTCAGTCATCAGTCACTAGTTATTAGTCCGAAGTCCGGAGTTTATGTAAGTTTTCTCGAACTTTTTTTAACTATATTCCTAATTTTTGTGTTAGCAACATAGGCATCATGTTTATTAGGCTAGGATCATCATGTCTTTGAAGTTGTTTGCATAAATAATATTCCCGTCTCTTAAATAAAGTTATTACTTTCTCTTCGCTCTTAATTCTTAACTCTTAACTCATAGACGCGAAGTATCGCGTCTCTACAGTCCAGCGTCCAATGTCTAACGTCCATCAAACAAAAAAGCCAGCAACTAAAAGTCGCCGGCTTTCCGATTGAAACAAAACCACAAGAACCATTACTTGCGGCTCTGCTGTGTGAACTATTCTGCAATCGATTCGTCGTGTTGCGAGATGTCCAATCCTAATCTTTCTTCTTCTTCGTTAACACGCAATGGGATAATTTTATCCGTGATGATTAACAATAAGTAAGATAAACCGAAAGCAAATGCTGAAACGATTGCTAAGGCTAATAAGTGCTTAAAGAATAATGCAGTTTCTCCGTAGAATAAACCTTGTTCTGCTACTGCCGAGTTTACTGCTGTCGTTGCGAAAATACCAGTCATCAACATACCTACCATACCGCCTAAACCGTGGCAAGGAAATACATCTAACGTATCATCTAAATTTGAACTAGCTCTCCAGTGTGCTGCTATGTTAGAAACAATCGCCGCAATTACACCAATAAAGATTGCAACTGGCACTGTAACAAATCCTGAAGCAGGTGTGATAGCTACTAGACCGACTACAGCTCCGATACAGAATCCTAATGCAGAAACTTTTTTGCCACGAGTTACATCAAATAAGATCCATGATAAACCAGCAGCAGCTGCTGCTACGTGCGTTGTTGCGAAAGCTGTTACGGCTAATCCGTTTGCTCCCACGGCAGAACCCGCGTTAAAACCAAACCATCCGAACCATAATAAACCTGTTCCTAATAATACATAGGGAATGTTTGCTGGAGGCAAAATGTTAGACTCGATGTGCGACTTACGACGACGTAAGTAAAGCGCTCCTGCTAAGGCTGCCCATCCTGCCGACATGTGTACAACTGTTCCTCCTGCGAAATCCAATACACCTAAGTTGAAAAGGAATCCGTCTGGGTGCCATGTCCAGTGAGCTAATGGTGCATAAACAACCACACAGAATAATACCATAAACAATACAAATGCACGGAAGTTGATACGTTCAGCTAGTGCACCTGAAATAAGTGCTGGTGTAATTACCGCAAATTTCATTTGAAAGAATGCAAAAAGTGCAAATGGAATGGTAAACTTTAATTGGTCAGATGAACCCAATGATAGTTTGTGGTCAAATACCCCGTTGAACATAAAAAATGTTCTAGGGTCACCAATCCAGCCGCCTAACGAATCTCCGAATGCCAAAGAGAATCCGAATACAATCCAAATTACAGAAATTACACCCATGGCAATAAATGATTGTAACATCGTTGAAATCACGTTTTTGTGATTCACCATACCACCGTAGAAATAAGCTAATCCTGGTGTCATTAATAATACTAAACCTGAGGCTACAATCATCCAGGCTGTATCACCTGTGTCTAAACCTTCTGTTGGCATCGCACCTGGAACAGAAGTAGTAAATAATGCAAGTACTGCAATTGCTACGAGTACGAGTAGCGGGATCCATGTTGGTTTTTGTGAAGTCATGTTCGTACTGATTAAAGGGTGAATAATGGAAAAAATTAATATTTATAGATGAAGTGTAATCCTAATGTAGTTTGAGATTTTTGAGCCTTTCCGTCGCCATCAACAAATTGTGCTGTCTTGTAAGCATCAGAGCGCAATTCTGGTTTGATTAACAAATGTCCATCAGCAGCTGTAAAAGTTGCAGTTAGTGTTAAAGAGCTAACATCTGTTCCTGATCCATCTGCTGCACGTAATGCACGAGCGCCAGATGTGTTGTCGAAAACCTCATAACGTCCACCTACACTAAATTTATCAGTGAATGCATAGTTAGAGTAAAGGGCAACTCCTCCCCAAGTTTTGCTGTCTCCAACGCTACCTCCACCTTGAAAATCACCAGTTTGTGATCCGTAAGCTGCATTTAAACCTAATAAGTATTTAGGTGTAACTTGGTATGAAGTTGTTAAGTCTAACAAATTGTAGCTACCAGAATCATCTTTGCCAGATGCTAATGGTGCTGATTCATTTGATGAAATTCCGTTTACATAAACATTCCAACCTGCGATTGGGGAAGAAAACACTTGGTAGATTAATCCTTTTGACGCATTGTTGTCGTTTAGATTATCCACATTGTTGACCAATCCAACCATGGCAGAAAATTTGTCGCTGAATGCATAATTTGCTTTAGCACCGATGTGATAGAATGGACCATTGTTGAATAAATTAGAAAGTGAGTAGTTGTAGTTAACTGGGGCGTCAATTACTTCATAGCCAATGTGTGTACCAAATTGTCCAGCTGTCAACGTTAATTTGTCGGATGCTTTCCAATTAAAATATGCTTGTTTGATTGCTAGTGCGGTTGTTGCCTTGCCAGCACCTAAAGGCCCGATTACGTTTCCGTATTGTCCTAAATCTGCGTTGGGTCCGAAAGTTAAATCAACGACAACATCTGAATTCTTTGTTGCGTAGCCAAATTTCGTTTGAACAAGTCCTAATGAGAACTGATTTGATTTTTGATCAAATGCTCGCTCATATCCTGATGCTCCTAAATTGCTCCGATTTGTAGGGCTGTTGAAATTCAACATATAGTACGAATCAATGTAGCCGGTAAAGCTAAACTTGGGTGCCTCGGATTCTTTTTCTTGGGAAAATCCACAAAATGCTGTAGCTGCGAAAATAGCTGTTAGGATAGATTTCTTCATGTGCGGAATTGTTTAAAAGTTTATAAATGCTTGATTACAATTCAAAGATTGAGGAAATTATATTATGATGCAAGTGTTCTGGTATATTTTTAAACCTATTTTTTGAAATAATTCAAAAATTGTTCAAAATATGGATAAAAAATAAACCTATTTTTTGTGATTTTGCAAAAATGTTTTAAAAATGAATGTAAAATTAAACGAGCAAAATTGTCGAATTGGAAAAGTGCAATGTTTTCAAATTAATGATGAGTTGAGTATTTAGGACAAAAAAAAGAGCCCATCATTTGATGAGCTCTCTATCGTAATATTATTTAATGGTTATTACGCTTCTGCGTGCAACCAAGCTTTTTTTGCTTCAAGTGTTTCTTTGTCCTCTACGTGGTCTGGATCTGGAACACAGCAATCTACTGGACAAACCGCTGCACATTGTGGTTCTTCATGGAAACCTGTACATTCTGTACACTTATCAGGTACAATGTAATAGAACTCTTCTGAAATAGGTTCAATAGGAGCTTTAGCATCCATGCTGGATCCATCCTCTAATTCTACTTCAGTTAATGCAGTTCCTCCGGCCCAAGTCCATTCTACACCACCTTCATAAATAGCTGTATTTGGGCATTCTGGTTCGCAAGCCCCACAGTTAATACATTCGTCTGTAATGATAATTGCCATAACAAGTATTAAAAATTTTGTGCAATTTACACAAGAAGTTTTGAATAGTATATAATATATGCAGAGTATTCTAAAATTTTAAGAACTTTGTAATGCTATTTTATAATAATTAAGCCCTTTAATATGTTGAATAATCGTTTTATATCCTTGATTCTAGGTTTGCAAGCTTTTTTTGAGGATTCATCCAACAAAGAAAAAATTGAACTATTTATAGAAAGGGCGAAAAATGAGAACGCTTGGTTTTCGGATTATTTAATTCGAAATGCCATGGACGCAATCAATCAGCAATTTTTTGATGCTTCTAGTTGGAAATCGTTTTTTGAAAAGCAGCCTGCTCCCTCTCAATCACCCAAACGTGTAGGCTTGATACTTTCAGGCAATCTTCCTGCCGTAGGAATGCATGATTTATTAATGCTTATTGCGGCAGGTCACCAACCAGTGCTTAAACTTAGTTCTCAAGATAAGGCACTGATGATGTTGTATATAGATGCAATTCGTTCCATTGACGCAAGTATTGTTATAGAAGTTGTAGATCGATTACCTTCTGTGGATGCTGTGATTGCGACGGGTTCCGACTTCTCTTCTTCCTATTTTTCTAATTACTTTGCTAAGATTCCCCATATCATACGTAAGAATCGTAGCTCCGTTGCTGTTTTGACAGGAAAAGAAACGAAATCTGATTATGAAGGTCTTGCTACTGATATCTTTACTTATTATGGTTTGGGTTGTCGGAATGTGTCTACAATCGCCGTGCCAGAATCCTTCGATTTAATTCCTTTATTTGATGTATTAACGCAGGTAGGTTGGGTGTTGGATCATACCAAGTATTCGAATAACTATCAATATCACAAGACATTGATGCTGTTGAATCAAATACCTCACTTTGATTTAGGAAATATAATTGTAACAGAAAGTGAAGAACTCGTTTCACCTGTGGGTATTTTGCATGTTCATCGTTATGATTCACTGGAAGCTTTGGAATCTTGGCTTAATCAACATTCAGAAAAGATTCAATGTGTAGTGAGCCAAAAGGCAATTCCGTTCGGTCAGGCGCAGATGCCTGCGTTGGATGATTGGGCGGATGGAATCAATACTTATGAGTTTCTAGTTAATTTGTCGTAAACAAGTTTTTTCAAGAAAAAAGCCCCTGATAATCCTACAATAGCCCCTGTAAGTACATCGATGGGATAATGAACGCCTAAATAGATGCGGCTGAATGATACAAGTGCGGCCCAAATAAATAATGGAATACTGATCCGTTTGTTCTGAGTTAATAAATAAAAACACATCGCCACGGCAAAGGCATTGGCCGCATGTGAAGAACAAAAACCGTAAAGTCCCCCTGCCCCATTCGGTGTGTGAATCCAGGATTGAAAAGCTTCAACATGGCTAGGCCTGAGGCGTTTAATCCAAGGTTTTAATACGCTAGATGAAATTTGGTCCGCCCAAAGTATCGAAAAGACAATATAGAGTAATGCAGCTTTGATCGCTTTTTGATTGTTTTTGTATATTTTCCAAATCAAAACCGCATACAGAGGAATCCAGACATATTTGTCGGACAGAAAAATCATAAATGTATCACGTGAATCGCTGTGCCATTCATTGATCAATTTAAATAAGCTTTCATCCCAAGCTGGAAACATGATTTAAAATTTAAATACCTCACGAACACGTGAAAGTGTTGCGGCTGCAATGGGTTCCACTTTACGTTCTCCTATTTCTAATTTTTCTTCAATCAAAGCGGGATTATTCATGTAATAATCAAATTTTTCACGCGCCTCTTTGAAATATTCGAGCATCAAACTGTGCAATGCTTGTTTGGCATGTCCATAACCATATCCTCCTGCTAAATAATTTTGACGCATTTCTGCCGTTTGTTCAGGCGTCGCAATGAGTTGGTATAATTTGAACGTAATATCATTATCTGGATCTTTCGGATCTTCCAACGGCGTTGAATCCGATTCGATTTTTTTGATTTGCTTTAATAAATCCTTTTCAGGTAAAAAGATATCAATGTAATTATTGAGCGATTTACTCATTTTATTCCCATCAATGCCCGGAATCGTCATCACGGATTCATTGATGTATGCTTCCGGGATAACAAAAATATCGTTTTCGGCCATCCGATTAAATGATCCTGCAATATCGCGCGTCATTTCGATGTGCTGGCGCTGGTCTTTACCCACCGGAATCAACTCTGCATCATACAATACAATGTCAGCCGCTTGTAAAACAGGATATGTGAATAGACCGGCGTTGACATTTGCCATTTGTGTGGATTTATCCTTGAAGCTGTGGGCGTTTGCCAACATCGGATAAGGTGTTACGCAGTTCAAATACCACATGATTTCGGTATGGTAGCTGGCTAATTTCGATTGACGATAGAAATAATTTTTATCTGTATCAAAACCAAATGCTAGCCAAGCGGCTGCAATGGATAAGGTGTTTGTGCGAATTTGTTCCCCATCACGTAGGCTTGTTAATGTATGTAAATCGGCAATAAATAAAAAAGATTCATTTCCCGCTTGTTTGGAAAGTTCTATAGCAGGCATGATTGCTCCTAAAATATTGCCTAAATGGGGTTTTCCAGATGATTGAATACCAGTTAAAATGCGCATATACGAGATAAAAATTTTACAAAAATCAGGAAATTCATTCAATTCTCCCAATATATTTTTTGTCACCAAAATGTGAACTTCTCCCCTGTGCTTTCTGCTAATTTTTCGCTAATTTCGTTTACCTAAATTTTAGCGGTTTCTCATGTCCATATCCCCTGGTCTTTTAAGCTTTTTGTCTGATTTAAAAGCGAACAATTCACGCGAATGGTTTGCTGCAAATAAAGCTTTATATGACGTTGAAAAAGGGAATTTTGATAAACTAATCGATTCGCTCATCTTATCGTACAGTGAATTTGAAAACATGGTTGGGGTTGAAAGGAAGCATTGCTCCTATCGAATTTATCGGGATGTTCGATTTTCTAAAAATAAAGAACCTTACAAGACCTGGTTTTCTGCGAGTTTTTCAGAAGGTGGGCGACGTTCAGGATTGATGGATTATTACCTTCATATTGAACCCGGAGGTAAGTCTTTTTTAGGAGGCGGAATGTATAGCCCTACGCCTGAACAAATGGCTAAATACCGTCAGGAAGTTGATTATAATGGCGCGGCCCTTCGAAAAATTGTCGAGTCTCCCCAATTCGTTTCTACATTTGGAACTGCTGAGGGGGAAATGCTTCAAAAAGTTCCCAAGGGATTTGATCCTACTTCGGAGGATGCACCTTATTTACGTAGAAAGCAATTGTTTTATTGGAAGCATTATACCGACAATGAATTACAATCAGCTGATTTTATTTCTCAGTTAATGAAGGACTCGGTGGTGATGAAGCCTTTTCTTGATTTTTTGAATGCAACATTTTTTGATAAAGAACCTTTTTAATACCATTTAATACATGCAATTCTCGCATTTACACAATCACTCGCAGTTTTCATTATTGGATGGCGCATCGAAGATATCTTCGATGTTTAAAAAGGCCAAAGCAGATAATATGCCGGCGGTAGCGATTACCGATCACGGTAATATGTTTGGTGTATTTCAATTTGTTGCTGAAGCAGGCAAACAAGGAGTTAAACCTATTGTGGGTTGTGAATTTTATTTAGTTGCCGATCGACACAAGCAGAGCTTTACGAAGGAGCAAAAGGATAAGCGTTACCACCAATTATTTCTTGCCAAGGATCCCGAAGGGTATCAGAACTTAGTCAAGCTTTGTTCATTGGGTTTTATGGAGGGGATGTATTCTAAATACCCTCGAATTGATAAAGAGCTTGTTTTAAAATACCATAAAGGCCTGATTGCTACCACTTGTTGCTTGGGTGCATCTGTCCCACAAGCAATTCTTCGATCTGGCGAAGAAGAGGCTGAAAAGGAATTTAAATGGTGGTTGGATCTCTTTGGCGAGGATTATTACATCGAGGTTCAAAATCATCATATCCCTGAGCAACAGACGGTTAACGAGGTGTTGTTAAAGTTTGCAAAGAAGTATAATGTAAAAGTGATTGCCTCCAATGACAGTCATTATTTGGATCAGAAAGATGCAAATGCCCACGATATCCTGTTGTGTATCAACACAGGCGAAAAGCAGGCCACTCCTACTTACAAGGATATCGATGATGGATCCGAGATGAAAGGCAAGCGTTTTGCTTTTTACAATGACCAGTTCTATTTTAAGACAACGGAAGAAATGACCAAATTGTGGTCACATGTTCCTGAGGCCATTGATAATACCAATGAGATTGTTGGCAAAGTAGAAACCTTGAAATTAACCAAGGATGTCATGTTGCCAAATTTCCAGATTCCTACGAATTTCCAATCGCAGGATGATTATTTGGAGCATTTGACCATGGAAGGTGCGAAAAAGCGCTATGTGGATATCGATCAGGTGGTTGAGGAACGTCTTCGCTTTGAATTAT
This sequence comes from Aquirufa echingensis, assembly GCF_042714525.1. Classification (NCBI taxonomy): domain Bacteria; kingdom Pseudomonadati; phylum Bacteroidota; class Cytophagia; order Cytophagales; family Flectobacillaceae; genus Aquirufa; species Aquirufa echingensis. The sequence continues at coordinate 65,324 of NZ_JBBKYA010000003.1, forward strand.
ATACAATCCGGACCATGGGATTTGCGGGTTACTTTTTGATTGTAGCCGATTTTATTCAAGCGGGTCGCGATCTTGGTGTCTACGTCGGGCCTGGTCGGGGATCTGCCGCAGGTTCTGTGGTAGCCTATTGTTTAGGAATTACCAATATTGATCCCATTAAATACAATCTCCTTTTTGAGCGTTTTTTAAATCCAGATCGGAAGTCATTGCCCGATATTGATACGGACTTTGATGATGAAGGCCGACAAAAAGTCATTGATTACGTCGTAGACAAATACGGCAAGAATCAGGTGGCTCATATTGCGACGTATGGCACGATGGCTGCTAAAATGTCCATTAAAGACGTTGCACGTGTATTGGATTTACCATTATCGGAATCAAATGCATTAGCCAAATTAGTTCCAGAAAAACCGAAAATCACTTTGGAGCGAATTTTTAATGCGCCTTTGAATGGGGATAAAAGTTTAGCTGATAAGGAAGGTTTGAATCCAGAGGAGATTGAGCAGGTGAAGCAATTGCGTCAAATCAAAGAATCAGGCGGATTACCTGCCACAGTCATTGAAAATGCTTTGGTATTGGAGGGTTCTGTTCGAGGAACGGGGATTCATGCGGCAGGTATTATCATTGCACCTTCAGATTTAACAGATATTTTGCCTGTAGCGGCTTCTAAGGACGTTGCCTTGTTGATTACGCAATACGACGGTTCAGTGATTGAGAATGCGGGTGTAATTAAGATGGACTTTTTGGGGCTTAAAACCCTATCTATATTAAAGGAGGCTGTTCGCTTAATTAAGCAAAATCATGGCGTGACGATTGTGTTGGATGATTTGCCTTTGGATGATAAAGCTACTTTTGAATTATACCAACGAGCAGAAACGAATGGAACGTTCCAATTTGAATCTCCGGGTATGCAAAAACATTTACGCGACTTAAAGCCCGATCAATTTTCGGATTTAATTGCAATGAATGCCTTGTTCCGTCCAGGTCCAATGGTCTATATCCCGAATTACATTGCCCGAAAGCACGGTCGGGAAGCGATTGAATACGATCTGCCTGAGATGGAAGAGTATCTGAATGATACGTATGGGATTACGGTTTATCAAGAGCAAGTGATGTTGCTTTCGCAGAAATTGGCCAATTTCTCCAAAGGAGATGCCGATGTATTGCGTAAAGCGATGGGAAAGAAAGACAAAGCGACAATCGATAAGATGAAAGGCAAGTTCATGGAAGGTGGACAAGCTAATAATCACCCAGCGCCTAAGTTGGAGAAGATATGGACCGACTGGGAAGCTTTTGCGCAATATGCCTTCAATAAATCTCACTCAACTTGTTATGGGTTAGTAGCTTATCAAACAGGATATTTAAAAGCTAATTACCCGTCTGAGTTCATGGCGGCGGTACTTTCCAATTCTTTGGGAAATATTGAAAAGATTACCTTCTTCATGGATGAGTGTAAACGTATGGGAATTCCTTTGTTGGTCCCTGATGTGAACGAATCATCGCGTTCTTTTGCCGTGAATAAGAAAGGGCATATTCGTTTTGGTTTAGGTGCGATTAAAGGTGTTGGAGAAGCTGCCGTAGACGCTATTGTGGAGGAAAGGACGCAAAATGGAGAATACAAGGATATTTATGATTTTGTTTCTAGGGTCAATGTTCGCCAAGTAAATAAGCGCAGTATGGAGTCTTTGGCTCTAGCTGGCGCATTTGATTGTTTCGAGGAAGTTCAGCGTTCGCATTATTTTGCGATGGAGGATGGTACTTCGTTTATTGACAAAATAGTTCGATATGCTTCTCGTATGGCTGAGTTAAAAGCTGAGGCAACGCAATCTTTGTTTGGAGATTTAGGCGCCGGAACGGGAAATGACATTGCGAAGCCTAAATTACCTGTTTCTGAAACTTGGTCTGTGATGGAGCAATTAAAGAATGAGAAAGAGGTTGTTGGCGTTTACATTTCAGGGCATCCTTTGGATGAATATAAAGTTGAGATTCAAAATTTTACTAATTCAACGGTTGTTCAGTTAGATTCGAAGCCAGGTGCTGTTCAATCAGTGGCTGGGATTGTATCTAAGATGAATGTTCGTACTTCTGCGAATGGAAATCAATTCATGATTTTCACCTTAGAAGATTATTCAGGGAATTATGAATTTGCTTTGTTTGGTAAAGATTATATTGAATTTGAGCGTTTTATTGGCCAAGATCGAATGTTATTTATTCAGGGTTCTTATCAACAAAAGAATCGCTACATGGAACAAATGGTCTTTAAGATTCAATCCATTGAGTTATTATCTGAGGTTTTAGAGGAACGAACCAAAGAAATGAAGCTTTCCTTGCATTTAAAGCATTTGAATTCTGCCTTAATGGATAATCTATTTGATGTGTTAGAGCGAAACAAAGGCAATAAGAAATTGGTTATTGAGGTATTCGATGAAGATGAACAGATTCAAATGGATTTTTTATCAAGAAAAATGCAGATTCGGATCGGTAAATCTTTAATCGCGGATTTAGTAGGTTTAGAAAAAGTTGGTTTTCGATTAATTTCATAAATAATTTGTCGGGAACTAATTCTTATACCTGAAATGTTATAATTTTGAATTTTAAAATAAACTAGAAAATGGGAAAATACGTAGAGGCAACAGATGCCAACTTTCAAGAATTAATTAGTGGACCGACACCCGTATTAGTCGATTTTTGGGCTGAATGGTGTGGACCTTGTAAAATGATTGGACCAATCGTAGAAGAGTTAGCGGGAGATGTAGAAGGACAAGCGGTTGTAGCTAAAATGAATGTAGATGCGAATTCAGCAGTACCTGCATCTTTGGGAATTCGTTCAATTCCTACTTTGATGGTATTCAAAAATGGCGAAATGGTTGAGCGTTTAGTTGGTGGAAATATTCCAAAATCAGTTTTGGCTGAAACCTTGTTAAAGCACGCTTAATTAGCTTTTATAGACTTTATCCATGGCTTGTAACAAGATGTTGCAAGCCATTTTTATTTCCTCATTTGTGATGACCAAAGGCGGTGCAATGCGTAAGGAGTTGTCACAAAATAGAAACCAGTCGGTGATTAGGCCATTTAAAATGCATTCATCGATTACCGCTTTCACCGTTTTGAAATCTTGCATTTCTACAGCAATCATCAATCCTACCCCTCTAAATTCTTTGATGATGGGGTGTCTCAATAATTCCTTAAACAATTGATGCTTTTCTTCAATTTTATCAAGTAGTTGATTTTTTTGAATGAAGTTTAAAGTTGCAAGGGATGCTGCGCAGGAAACAGGATGTCCACCAAATGTAGTAATATGGCCTAAAACGGGTGCATAAGATAAGGTTTGCATCAAGGATTCATTAGCAATAAAAGCGCCAATCGGCATGCCCCCTCCCATCCCTTTCGCACTTAATAGAACATCCGGTACGATGTCCATGGCTTGAAATGCCCAGAAAGTACCCGTTCTTCCAAAACCTGTTTGAATTTCATCGAGTATTAGTAGGCAGCCAACTTCTGTACATCTTGCTCTTAGAGCTTTAAAATAGGCTTTAGATGCTGTTTTTATGCCAGCCTCCCCTCCTACGATTTCAATGAATATGGCTGCGGTTTTTGTGGTAATTTGATTTAGATCATCAAGATTTCCATGTTGGATGTGCCGAATATCAGGTAGAAGCGGTCGGAAACTATTTTTGAAATGTTCGTCACCCGCTAAGGATAATGCACCTTGAGTTGCCCCATGGTAGGCATTGTGGCATGAAATAATTTCACGCCTTTTGGTATATCTTTTGGCCAATTTCATGGCTCCTTCTACCGCTTCAGTTCCTGAATTGGTGAAGTAAACCTGATTTAGACTATCTGTATTCGTTGATTTAGCCAAGGCTTCAGCAAGCAGCACTTGAGGACTTTGAATGTATTCGCCATAAACCATGAGATGCATGTATTGATCCAATTGGTCTTTGATTGCTTGTACAACTTCAGGATTGCGATGTCCAACGTTCGAAACGGCGATACCTGATATTAAATCGATGTATTTTTTTCCTGCTGTATCTGTTAAATAGATGTGTTCTGCCGATTTAATTTCTAATGCCAAAGGGGCATCAGAGGTAGGCGCCATGTGTTTCTGAAAGAGTTGTCGGTGTGTAAATCCCATATCAATTCAAATTTACAGCCTTTTATCAAATTATCAGTTTTTAACATGGTCTATTCCTATAATCTTCGAATCTTGCGTCATGAAGCTACTGTTACTCTTGTTTATTTTTCCTGTTTCTTTATTTGCTCAATCCATTCAAGGAAAAGTGATTGATGCGCAAAAAGAAGCCCTTGCATTTACATCCATTTGGGTGGAAAATACCAATCAAGGAACATTGGCGAACGAAGATGGTCAATTTGAAATTCATTTGAAGTCGGGCAAAAATCGTTTGGTTTTTCGGCATGTAGGCTTTGCGCCTAGGACGATTGATGTTGAATTATCTGGGCAAGAAGTAAAACGAGACTATATTGTTCAGATGCAAGAACAGACTGTGTCTCTTGAAGAAGTTAATATTCGTGCATTAAAGGAAGATCCGGCAATTGGTATTATGCGTAGGATGATTTCGATGGCGCCATTCCACTTAAAAGAACTTAATGCTTATCAGGCAAAAGCCTATATCAAAGGTAACGGGAAGATTACCTCCATTTCGAAGTTGGCCGATTTTGCTTTTGGAAAGCAATTGGAAAAAGATGCTGGAATTAAAGTAGGTCGAACTTATGTCTTAGAAGCGATTAATCAGGTAGATTATAAACGGCCTAATCAGATTAAAGAGCGTGTTATTTCAAATCGGAATAATTTACCCTTAGCGATGAAAACGGCTGATGCACCTAATTTGCGTGCAACGCAAACTAATTTTTATATGCCTAAAGTTTGGGGAGCATTGATATCGCCTGTATCGCCTTCAGCATTTCAATTTTATAGCTTTAGTTATTTAGGCAGCTTTTCCCAAGGAGGAAAGACAATTAGTAAGATACAAGTCAGACCTAAATCATTTTCCATTGATTTGTTTGAAGGAGAATTGCTTGTTGTAGAGGATACTTGGAGCATATATTCTTTGCGATTAAATTTTAAGAACGGGAATGGCAATTATCAGTTAAGCCAACAAAATGCTGAATTTCAAGGTGTTTGGATGCCCATAAATTATGAAATGCGGGCCAATATGCAGGCCTTGGGCTTGGGATTTACTATCAATTATGTGACACAAGTTAAATCCTACCAAATTCAGGTTAATCCAGGCTTTGTGGTTAAACCTCAGATTATTGAGGAGCGCTTGGATAAATCGTTGGCGAAGGAAATAGATCGTTCTAAGATTAAAGATGTTCAAACGGCTTTTAATGGAGAAATTACGCGTAAAAAATTAAAACGTGTATTGAAGAAGGTAACGAAGGAAGAAAGCAAAACGGATTCACTTGCAAAAGCTGATGTGAGTAGTATGTATGAAATGCAAGTTGATTCTTCAGCATCTAAGCAATCAGAGGCCTATTGGAACGAAGCTCGAGAGGTACCATTGTCTGAGGCCGAAGTAAAGGGATTCAAGGAAGCTGATAGTTTATATGTTTTTGAGCGCGCCAAAATGAAGAAGGATTCGTTAAATACCTTGCCTAAGTTTCATGTGGCACAATTGTTTTTCGGCAAGCGCTATAATTATGAAAAAGATGGAAAGGGTAATTCCATAACCTTGGATATGTTTGGTGGAGGTTTTACTCCTGTAGATGGATTTTATGTGAATCGTAGCTTGACGCTAAATCATCAACTAAATAAGACGGATTATTGGAGAATTGGAGGGCAAGTTCGTTATGCATTTATTAGAGAGGCGATAAATGGGTCGATTTCATTCGAAAATCAAGCCGCTGGTGGATTGCATTGGTGGAATTTACGTGCGGGTTCAGAGCTTATGAATTTTAGTTCTGCTAAAACGCTGCCTATGAATTTGAATAGTAGTACATCCTTATTTAATTCGGTGAGCTATTTGTCATGGTATGAAAAACAATTTGTTCAATTAGGTTTTCGATATCAGATTCGAGCGCCCTGGCTAATTTCAGGGGAATTGGAATATCGTCAACGAAGCCCTTTATCGAACGTGGTTGATTATGGTTGGTATAAGCAGGAAAATCGTTTTCGACCTAATTATCCAATTTCTTCTGAAATTCAAGATACGCGATTTGTTCAACATGAGCAATTGAGTTTAGGTATGCGTGTTACTTGGCAGCCTGGATCTACTTGGCGACTTTATAATTCGATTCGACGATTATCAAATCCTGAGAATGCTCCTAAGGTACAATTCGAATCCCAATGGGTTGTGGGCAATTATGGCTTTGCCAAAATAGGATTTCAGTTAGATCAAACCATCAACTTGAATCGTTTGGGTAAATTAGCCTATCAGCTTCGATATGATGAATTCTTAGTCAAGCCTCAAATCTATTTGGATTATACGCACTTTAATGGAAATGAGTTAAATCTAATTTCTAGTGTACCATTTGGATTTAGTGCTTTGCCGATGTACCAGTTTAGTACAGGTAATCGCTCACTTGTGTTTCATGCCAAATGGAGCCCAAGAAAATTGCTTTATACACAAAGTCAATGGTTCTATTTATATGGATTGCGGGAGCATATTCGCTTTAGCGCATTAAATAAAGGAGATCTTGATTTACGTGAGGGGTATTATGAGGCAGCATATTCCTTGCAAGGTATATTAAAAGCTTTTGGTTTAGAAGTTGCGAAACCTATCGGAAATTGGGTACCCTCGCAATGGAAAGTTTCATTAACCTTGCCTTTCTAGTTGGAAATATGCTCCAAATTCTATTAATTGTGCTAAATTTTTTTGAAATAATCTAAATCTTTATTTATGAATCAAATTGTTTACTTAGTGCCTGCTTTTGGTATAGTAGGATTGCTGTATACAGCATGGAAATTTAGTTGGGTATCTAAACAAGATGCAGGAAATGACAAGATGCAAGAGTTATCGGGTTATATCGCCGATGGAGCTATTGCATTTTTAAAAGCAGAATGGAAAATATTAACCTATTTCGCTATTCCCACAGCAATTCTATTAGCTTGGTTGGGGACGCAAACGGGAACTGTGGAAAATCCCATCCACTCATCCCCTTTAATCGCCGTTGCTTTTTTAATTGGCGCGATATTTTCAGCGACAGCTGGCTATATTGGAATGATTGTTGCGACGAAAGCCAATGTTCGTACGGCTGAAGCAGCTCGAACTTCATTAGCTAAGGCCTTAAATGTATCTTTTACAGGTGGTTCTGTGATGGGTATGGGAGTTGCAGGTTTAGCAATTTTAGGCCTAGGTGGTTTATTTATTGCGTTTTATCAGATTTTCGCTGAAGGACAAGCATTGACTTCTGTTGAGATGAAAACGGCTATCGAAGTATTGGCGGGTTTTTCTTTAGGAGCTGAATCGATTGCTTTGTTCGCTCGTGTGGGTGGTGGTATCTACACAAAAGCTGCGGATGTGGGAGCTGATTTGGTAGGTAAAGTTGAAGCAGGAATTCCAGAAGATGATGTTCGTAACCCTGCAACGATTGCAGATAACGTAGGAGATAACGTGGGTGACGTGGCAGGCATGGGTGCCGATTTATTCGGTTCTTATGTGGCAACGATCCTTGCGACAATGGTATTAGGTCAGGAAATTGAAGTGTCTGATAATTACGGTGGATTCTCCCCTGTCCTATTGCCCATGTTGATTGCGGGTGTAGGATTAATCGCATCATTAGTATCTACTTTCTTTGTTCGTATTTCGAAAGAAACGGATTCAGTGCAGAATGCGTTGAATTTGGGTAACTATACATCGATTGCAATCACTTTTGTAACATCCTATTTCTTAGTGACGAATATTTTACCAGAAAGCCTAACACTTCGTGGTACTACATTTTCTGCCATGGATGTGTTTTATGCGATTATTGTAGGCTTAGTTGTAGGTACTTTGATGTCGATCATCACAGAATATTACACTGCCATGGGTAAACGTCCTGTAGATTCGATCGTACAAAAATCAGGTACAGGTCATGCGACAAATATCATTGGTGGCCTTGCGGTAGGAATGGAATCAACGGTATTACCAATTTTGGTATTGGCGGCAGGTATCATTGCATCCTATCACTTTGCTGGTATCTATGGTGTTTCTATCGCTGCTGCGGGTATGATGGCAACGACTGCCATGCAATTAGCGATTGATGCATTTGGTCCAATTGCGGATAATGCGGGTGGTATTGCTGAAATGTCACAATTACCTTCTGAGGTTCGTGACCGTACAGATAATTTGGATGCGGTAGGTAATACGACGGCTGCAACTGGTAAAGGATTTGCGATTGCTTCGGCGGCGTTAACATCTTTAGCTTTATTTGCAGCGTTTGTTGGCATTGCTGGTATTGATGCAATCGATATTTATAAGGCAGATGTTTTAGCTGGCTTATTCGTGGGAGGAATGATTCCATTTATTTTCTCAGCTTTATGTATTTCTGCAGTTGGTAAAGCTGCAATGGAAATGGTGAATGAGGTTCGTCGTCAATTCCGTGAGATTCCTGGAATTATGGAATACAAGGCAAAACCAGAATATGAAAAATGTGTGGCCATCTCGACAGAGGCGTCTATTCGTCAAATGATTCTTCCTGGTGCAATTGCTTTGTCGGTGCCAGTGATTGTTGGCTTTACCATGGGACCTGAAGTATTAGGTGGTTTATTAGCCGGTGTAACGGTATCAGGTGTTTTAATGGGAATTTTCCAATCAAATGCTGGTGGTGCTTGGGATAATGCGAAGAAGTCGTTTGAGAAAGGTGTATTGATTGATGGTCAAACATTCAAGAAGGGTTCTGAGCCTCACAAAGCTGCTGTAACGGGTGACACGGTTGGTGATCCATTCAAAGATACCTCAGGCCCATCGATGAACATCTTGATTAAATTGATGTCCATTGTATCCTTGGTTATCGCACCTTACATTCACGTAGGAAAGAGTCCTGCACATTCGAGTGTAAAATCACCTGCTCCTATCATTAAGATGGTAGCAAAGCGTTAGATAATTTAAGCGATTCTCGATATCGGGAATCGCTTGCCATAAAAAAAGCCCTTCGTCGATTGACGAAGGGCTTTTTTAGTTCTATCAGAAATTCCGAAGTGGATTAAGCGGTTAATTTACCTCTTAAAGCTCTTGGGATATCGATTGTTGCAACTGGGTTAGAAGCTGGGTTTAAGATTTCGCAACCTTCAACTTTCAACTTGTTAACTTTTACAGTTTGACCTAAATCAAGGCCAGAGATATCAGCAGTAACAAAATCAGGAATGTTAGCTACTAAACCACGCAAAGAAACTTTACGTAATTTTTGTACCATTTTACCCCCTTTGATAACGCCAGGAGAGTTACCAATGATTTTAACCGGAACGTCAATTTTGATAGGCTTATCAGCAGTGATTTCTAAGAAATCAACGTGAAGAATCATTTCATTCACTGGGTGAAACTGAGCATCTTGCAAGATAGCACGGTGAATATCACCTTCGATGTTCAATTCTACTTCGTAAACATCTGCAGAATATAATAACTCACGGAACAAGATCATTGGAACAGCGAAATGCAATTGCTCTTTTCCACCGTATAATACACATGGAGCTAGTGCCTCTGCACGTAAATCTTTTGAACCTTTTGTACCTAATGTAGCGCGCTTATACCCTACGATTTCTAACTTTTTCATTTTGTTTTTGTTAGTGTTTCCAGTCTTTCGCTCGAAGGCTATCCCCTGAAAACGATTGAAATTAATATTTAATAAATAAAGAACTGATAGACTCGTGATCACGGATACGACCGATTGCCTTCGCAAATAACTCAGCAACTGATAATACCTTAATTTTGTCGCATGCTTGTTTTTGAGGAATCGTATCTGTAACTAATAATTCAGTTAAAACTGAATTAGAAATGTTCTCATACGCTTTTCCAGATAAAACAGGGTGAGTTACCACCGCGCGAACGGAATTTGCACCCTTATCCATTAATAATTGAGCGGCTTTGCACAAAGTACCACCTGTATCAATTAAGTCATCGACTAAGACTACATCTGCTCCTTTCACATCACCAATTAATTGCATCGATGCAATTTCATTAGCACGTTTCCGGTGCTTATCGCAAATAACCATCTCCGCATTGAAGAATTTGGCCATGTTACGCGTACGTACTACACCTCCCACATCTGGAGAAGCGAATACGATGTTTTGTAAATTCAATGATTTCAAATATGGAACAAAAATGGCGTTTCCCTCCAAGTGATCTACTGGAAAATCCATGAATCCTTGAATCTGACCTGCATGTAGGTCAATCGTCATTAAACGATCCGCTCCAGCAGCTGTCAATAAATTGCCAATTAATTTTGCTCCAATTCCTACACGTGGACGATCTTTACGATCTTGACGTGAATAACCAAAATAAGGAATAACTGCAGTCACATAGTGGGCTGAAGCTCTTCTTGCCGCATCAATCATCAATAACAATTCCATCAAGTTATCAGCCGTAGGAAATGTTGATTGAATAATAAATACATCACAGCCGCGAACAGATTCATCAAAACTAGGTGACATTTCACCATCTGAGAATCGTAAAGTGGTAACAGCTCCTAAATCCTTCCCGTAATATTTGGCGATTTCTTTTGCCAAATAATTAGAAGCCGAACCGGAGAAAATTTTAACTGCGTTAATCGCTGCCATGTTATTTGTTAAGGGCTTAATTATAAAAATTAAGGCGCAAAATTAGACATTTTACGCCTTAAATCAAATCTATTTTACTGATGCACGAATAATGTTCAATGCACCACCTGCTTTGAACCATTCAATTTGTTGTGCATTGTAGGTATGATTCACAGCAAAACTATCTTTCGAACCATCTGCATGAACCAATTCAATCGTTAATGATTTCTCGGGTGCGAATGAACCTAGGCCAACAATATTAATGCTGTCGTTTTCTTGAATCTTATCATAGTCTGCTTCATTAGCGAATGTTAACGCAAGCATACCTTGTTTTTTCAAGTTGGTTTCGTGAATACGTGCAAATGATTTAACCAATACCGCACGAACACCTAAGTGACGTGGTTCCATTGCCGCATGCTCACGTGATGAGCCTTCACCGTAGTTGGTATCCCCTACCACAATTGTCCCAATTCCCGCTGCTTTGTAAGCACGTTGCGTGGCAGGTACAGGACCATATTCACCTGTTAATTGATTTTTAACGTTGTCTGTTTTCTCATTGAAGAAGTTAACAGCACCGATCAACATGTTGTTCGAGATGTTATCTAAGTGACCACGGTATTTCAACCATGGACCTGCCATCGAGATATGATCTGTTGTACACTTTCCTTTTGCTTTGATCAATAATTTCAAGCCTGTTAAGTCAGTGCCTTCCCAAGCTGCAAATGGATCTAATAATTGTAAACGGTCAGATGTTGCTGAAACTTTAACTTGAACACCTGAACCATCCGCTGCGGGAGCTTGGTATCCTGCATCTTCTGCAGCAAAACCTTTTTGTGGCAATTCATCTCCTGTAGGAGCATCCAATTTAACTTGTTCCCCTTTTTCGTTGGTTAACGTATCAGTTAACGGATTAAATGTTAAATCTCCCGCAATCGCTAAAGCTGTGACCATTTCTGGTGAAGCAACAAATGCAAATGTGTTTGGATTGCCATCCGCGCGTTTCGCAAAGTTTCTATTGAATGAGTGAACGATGGTGTTCTTCTCTCCTTTTTCAGCTCCTGGACGTGCCCATTGACCGATACATGGTCCACATGCATTCGAGAATACAGTTGCGCCGATTGTATTGAACGTATCAATAAAACCGTCACGCTCAATTGTATAACGAACTAATTCAGAACCTGGTGTGATTGTAAACTGCGCTTTGGTTTTTAATCCTTTGGCAGCTACTTGTTTTGCTAACGATGCCGCGCGCGCAATATCTTCATATGATGAATTGGTACATGAACCGATCAAACCAACCTCTACTTTTGTAGGCCAACCGTTTTTCTCGGCTAATTCTTTCATTTTTGAAATTGGCGTTGCCAAATCCGGTGTGAAAGGACCATTTAAGTGTGGTTCTAATGTATCTAAATCGATTTCGATTACTTGATCAAAATATTGCTCAGGGTTTGCGTAAACCTCAGGATCTGCAGTTAGGTGCTCACGTACTTGATCTGCCATCGCTGCAACATCTGCACGACCTGTAGATTGTAAGTAACGCGCCATTGAATCATCGTAACCGAATGTTGATGTCGTTGCACCAATTTCCGCCCCCATGTTACAAATGGTTCCTTTACCCGTACATGACATTGAAGTTGCTCCTTCACCGAAGTATTCAACCACACATCCTGTACCACCTTTTACTGTTAAAATACCAGCTACCTTTAAGATAACATCTTTAGGAGCAGTCCAACCATTTAGTTTACCTGTTAATTTAACACCGATCAACTTAGGGAATTTCAATTCCCAAGCAAGACCTGCCATGACATCACAAGCATCAGCACCACCCACTCCGATTGCGATCATACCTAATCCACCTGCATTAACCGTGTGTGAGTCAGTACCAATCATCATTCCACCTGGGAAGGCATAATTTTCCAAAACTACTTGGTGAATAATACCAGCGCCTGGTTTCCAGAAACCGATACCGTATTTATCAGAAACCGATGACAAGAAATCGTAAACCTCTTTATTTTTATCTACTGCAACCGCTAAATCTGTCGTTGAAGCAACTTTAGCCTCAATTAAGTGATCACAGTGTACCGTAGAAGGTACAGCTACTTGAGGGCGACCCGCTTGCATAAATTGCAATAAGGCCATTTGAGCCGTTGCATCTTGCATAGCTACGCGATCTGGTGCGAAATCTACATATGAGTTTCCACGTGCGTAAGCAGTAGACGGTGTTCCTTCCCATAAATGGCTATAAAGGATTTTTTCAGTTAACGTAAGCGGCTTACCAGTTAATGCACGTGCTGCTGCGATGCGAGCCGGCATTCTTTCGTAAACAGCTTTGATCATTTCAATGTCAAAGGCCATGTTAATAATTTTTATATAAGAAATTGCTCGCAAAATTAATAGATTCGCTTGAAAATTGCCAATTTTGAAGGCTATGATTTCCTTTCAATTTTATTTTATTGAAATTTGGCAATCGTTTCCCTGTTAAATAATGTTTTTGGCTGCTTTGATAGCCGATTAAGCCTATTCAGTTTGAAAGTTATCTATCGTTTGTTTTTCATTTTACTGATTTGTACACCGCAATGGATGTGGGCACAAATGAATGATTTTCAGGCGGTTGTTGATCTAGCAATTGCGAAAGCACCTAACCATGCGGCTCAAATACGGCATCTGCAATTTGATGTAGAAATTTCAGAAAAGGGCCGATTTGAACATTTCCCAAATCTAGGAAAGCAAAGGCTTCAAAAATTAGAGGGTATTAAGATTGGCCAGTGGTACGGGAAGCAAACAAATTCTCATGTTTATATGGGAGCAATGAATCAAATGATTCATGAAGTTCATTCTGTGCGTGGGAATCAGATTAAGTTCCCACGGCCTACCCTATTTTTCTGGTCTGATTTTTACCAAGATTTTGTAGGTACCCAATGTGTTTCTCCATTAAACTATCAAGCTAGGAGTTATTATCAATTTACATTTAAACAAACTTTTCTTTTACAGGGCCAGGCGGTTTACCAATTTACGGTAAGTCCTAAAATGAAAGCTGATCGATTGTTCTCAGGGATTATCACACTGAGCCAAGAAGGTATGTTTGTAGGGTTTGATGGTACGGTGGAGTCAGATGCGATTGATTATCGCATTCATATTCAAAATCAATATAAGTATGAGAGTTGGTTGCCCCAAGAAGCTAATTTTAATGTAAAAGGTGGGGTTTTGGGCATTACAGGAGAATACGAGATTCAAGAGAATGTAAAAGGCGATATTCAATTTTGGCAACCCAGTGTACATGATTTTGAAAAACCGAAAGACATCAAAGAAATCCTTAATATTTCTGAACGCGCTTTTGATGAAACATTTGCGAGCCAATTGTTGGCTAATTTCCATCAAGGCTTAATCCGTAAGTGGAAACAACGGCCCCAATCGGCGCTTGTGACTGTTGATTCAGTGAAAATTGTGCCGATAAAGGATGTTCTGCCAACGAACAATGCATTTTTTCCTGCCCCTATAGACTCTTCAAGTATTGCCTATTTTGATACCTTACGGAGGAGTCCTTTTCGCATCGACCAATTGATTTTTAGTAAGTCGTTTTATTTCGGGAAACGAAAGGGCGATTTTTATCCATTTGAAATTTATTATAAATCCCCTGTTTTTGATTCCAATTTTAACACCGTCGAAGGTTTTGTTGCAAACTCTGCTTTGGTCTTTCGGAAACGATGGGCGCGTTATCGGATGATGGAGGCAGAGGTTTTAGGCAGACGATCATTTGGCTTAAATCGAAATACAGGATATGTCAAATTAAGATACAAAACAGAAAATTTTGATATCTCCGCCACTCAAGGGGATTTTGTAGCACAATACAATCCTGATAATACGATTTCACCCGAAATGAATTCGCTTTCAACTTTGTTGTTGAAAAACAATCAAATGAAGATTTACCGCAAGCAATATTGGAATATTTCCTTAATCAAGCGTTTTTCTTCACGCCTTTTCATTAAGGCCTATGCGGAATCTGCATTGAGATCGCAAATGGATAATACGACGGGTTATTATTGGGTTAATTATTTAAATCGTGCATTTAGCAGTAATAACCCAACGAACGTGGAAAACCTAAAAGAAGGTTTTGAAAGTAATCAAGCCTTTATTACCCAGTTTTCAGTGGGTTTTAGGCCATTTTTGACACAATCATATTTGAATTCGACCCGTCAAAGTGATTGGGGATCTTCGCCCTTGATTCAAGTAAAATATCGTGCCGGTTGGCCTGAGGTCTTTGGTTCAAAAGTTGATTTTCAAATGCTTGAATTATCTTATGTTCAAAACTTAGCGCTATCACCTTGGGCGAAATCAGGTTTTGTATTAAATGCAGGAACATTTTTTGGTCATTCTCCCGAATATTTTTTGGATTATAAACACTTTAATGGTGGACTCAATCTTATTCAAACGGGTGATATGTTGGCCTCCCAGCGGCTTATAGGATACTATCAGAATTTTACAACCGGTGCCAATCAGCGTTTTAATGTGAATCATTACGCTTATAGCACGTCTGGAAATTTTGTTGAGGCCTTATCGCAATTTCAGTTCTCAAACTTGTGGTTGAAACCTTTGTTGGGGACCAAGAAGGCTTATGTCAAAGAATTATTAATTGCGAATGCAGTATATCTGCCTAAGCAAAATTTGTTTTATCAGGAGTTAGGATATGGTTTGGATGGTGTCATTAAGGTCTTGCGTTTGGAGGCGATTGCCAATTTTTCAAATGGGTCTTTTAATTACATTGGATTCCGTGTCAACATTAATTCGCGAATTCGAATTGGTAATATTCCTGAATAATATGATTTTTTAGATTTTTTTTGGTGCTTTCGCTGTAATTGTAAACAAATACATTTTAAGCACCTATATTTGAGGTCATTTCGAAAATTTAACCTGAAACATTTATCTGATGGCAAAAAATTTGGTCATAGTTGAGTCCCCCGCAAAAGCAAAAACGATAGAAGGTTATTTGGGCAAGGATTTTATTGTAAAATCTTCTTTCGGTCATGTGCGGGATTTACCTACCAAAGGTGATAAGGTCATTGATGTAGAAAATGATTTCACGCCTACTTATGTCGTTTCTTCGGATAAGACACAAGTCATTTCGGAATTAAAGAAATTAGCTAAATCATGTGAGGAAGTTTGGTTAGCGACTGACGACGACCGTGAGGGAGAAGCGATTTCTTGGCACTTAAAAGAGGCCTTAAATTTAAAAGATAATACGAAGCGAATCGTATTTCGTGAGATTACGAAATCAGCCATATTAAAGGCGATTGAGCAACCTCGTGCGATTGATATGGATTTGGTGAATGCGCAACAAGCCCGCCGAATCATGGATCGTTTAATCGGTTTTGAGCTATCTCCAGTTCTTTGGTCTAAAGTTCAAAAAGGTTTATCTGCCGGACGTGTGCAATCCGTTGCGGTTCGGTTAATCGTAGAACGTGAGCGAGAAATTGAACATCATGCTAGTATCGCTACTTTCAAAGTTAGTGCACTATTTGATCTTCCAGGTAAAAAAGTCTTGAAAGCTGAATTAGCTAAGAATTTTGCCAAAGAAGGTGATGCCTTGGAATTTTTGAAGAAATGTGTGGGTGCAACATTTTCAATTAAAAGTCTAGAAACGAAGCCGGCTAAAAAGACACCGGCGCCGCCGTTTACGACATCTACGCTCCAACAAGAAGCGTCGCGTAAACTAGGTTATGCGGTTGCTACGACTATGTCGATTGCACAAAAATTGTATGAATCAGGTCGTATTTCCTATATGCGTACCGATTCAACAATGCTTTCACAAGAAGCACGTGACAAGGCAAAAGCAGCAATCGAATCGAATTATGGTGAGAAATTTCATCATGCCCGTCAGTTTAAAACCAAGTCTGATAGCGCACAAGAGGCTCACGAAGCCATCCGTCCAACGGATTTTGGCCTATCTACCCTATCTGGGGATTCGCGTGAACGTAAATTATATGAGTTGATCTGGAAGCGTTCGATTGCTTCACAGATGTCGGATGCTTTACTCGAAAGAACAACGGCTCAAATTGAAATATCAACGACGACTGAAGTTTTAGTTGCTCAAGGTGAGGTTATTGCTTTTGAAGGATTTTTAAAAGCTTATTTAGAAGGAAAAGACGAGGAGGAAGAGGATGAGAACAAAGATATGTTGCCTCCATTAGCGGTTGGACAAATCTTACAATTAGATGAATTAAAAGCTCAGGAGCGTTTTTCACGTCCAGCTCCGCGTTATACAGAGGCCAGTTTGGTTAAGGCTTTGGAAGAAAAGGGCATCGGTCGGCCATCTACATATGCGCCTACCATATCCACGATTATTAAGCGTGCTTATGTGGAGAAAGAAGATCGTGCTGGTAAGGAAAGAACTTACCAAACATGGACGTTGAAAGATGATGAAATTGCGGGAGTAAAGGCAACTGAAATGGTTGGTGCTGAGAAATCGAAATTATTCCCAACCCACATTGGAACTTTGGTTACAGATTTCCTTGTGGAGAATTTTCAAGATGTGGTCGATTATACATTTACCGCTGAAATGGAAAATGAATTTGACCACATTGCGCAAGGAAAATTGCCTTGGGTTAAGTTGATGAAGGACTTTTATGGTTCTTTCCACAAAACGATTGAAGATAGTAAAGGCATAGCTCGCAGTTCTGTAGGTGGTGGCCGTGAATTAGGTTTAGATCCTGAAACGGGTAAAAAGATTTCTGTTCGTTTAGGGAAATTTGGCCCATTTGTACAATTGGGTGAGTCGGGAGAAGAGGATAAACCGGTATTTGCCAATTTGGGTAAAAATCAATCGATTGCTACGCTAAGTTTGGATGAGGCGATCGCTTTACTTGCTCGACCAAAATTACCTCGTGAGATTGGTATTTTAGATGATAAGCCTGTGGTGATTGGTGCTGGTAAATTAGGGCCATACATAAAATACGATGGTAAATTCACCAGTTTGCCTGAACCGAATGATCCTTTTACGATTGAATTAGATCAAGCCGTTTTAGTAATGCAAGCAGCTCAAAAAGCAGCTGAATCAGCGGGGTTGGGTTATTTTGAAGATCAATTAATTGAAACGGGTAAAGGCCGTTTTGGCCCTTATGTCAAGCATAATGGTAAATATATTTCCTTGAGTAAAACGGATAATTTAGCTTCTCTGACACAAGAGCGAGCTATTGAATTGATTTTAGCGAAACGAAATTCAGAAGCCAATAAGATCATTAAGGAATTCCCTGAGAATGCAGCCATTAAGGTCGTGAATGGCATGTATGGTCCTTACATTCAAATCGGTAAACGAAATGTAAAGATTCCGAAGGATCAAGATCCAGCTAGTTTAACATTGGAAGATTGTATCGCATTAGGTGATGCAGCTCCAGCTCCTAAAAAGACAACAAGAAAAAAATAAGATATGAGTCAGATTATTGATGGAAAAATGGTTGCTGAATCCATGAAAGCATCCATTGCGAAAGAGGTTCAAGAATTAGTTGCTTCAGGTAAGCGTGCCCCCCATTTAGTTGCCATTCTTGTAGGTAACAATGGCGCATCTGAAACTTATGTGGCGAATAAAGTGAAATCTTGTGAAGAATTAGGTTTTGCCTCTACCCTTTTGCGTTTTGATCCATCGATTAGCGAAGCAGAATTATTGCAAGCTGTAATAGAAGTGAATAACAATCCCGAAATGGATGGATTAATTGTTCAATTACCTCTTCCTAATCACATCAATCCTGACCGTGTGATGGAAACGATTCATCCTTCCAAAGATGTAGACGGTTTCCACCCGATTAATATTGGTCGGATGGCGAAAGGATTGCCCGCTTATATTTCCGCTACCCCTCAAGGTGTTTTGGATTTATTAGCTTACTACAAGATTGAAACGGCAGGAAAGCATTGCGTAGTTGTAGGTCGTAGTCAAATTGTAGGTTTGCCCATGTCTATTTTAATGCAACGCAATCATCCACAAGGAAACTGTACGGTTACATTGACACATTCGCGTACAGCAAATTTGGAGGAGATGTGCCAACAAGCCGATATTATTATTGCGGCATTAGGTAAGCCTGAGTTTATCACTGCAGCACACGTTAAACCTGGCGCAGTGGTTATTGACGTAGGTTTGACACGTGTGGAAGACGCTAGCAAAAAATCTGGTTTCGCTTTAAAAGGTGATGTTGATTTTGATTCCGTATTCCCAATCTGTTCTTACATCACACCTGTACCTAAGGGCGTAGGTCCAATGACGATTGTTTCCTTGATGAAAAACACCCTTTTGGCTGCCAAAGGAGTGATTTATCCAAAGAACTAAGCCTTATACAAATAGCGATGGAAAACTCCCAATGGGAGTTTTTTGTCGTATTGGTCATTTAGGTATAATTCACCGGATTCTGCCGTTTCTGGCACATTGAAAATGCCATTAACTAAATTCTCTACGACCAAGGTAGAAAAGCCTAATGAATAGACGTTAGTCAATAAAATGTGTTCCTTAGGATCGAGAATTTCTTTTACTGAGCGCAACATATCGTCTATCTGTTCTTCCAAAACCCATTTTTCTCCATCTGGTCCACGACCATAAGCCGGAGGGTCTAGCAACACACCTTGGTAGAAATTACCTCTTCTAGCCTCGCGTTTAACGAATTTTAGAGCATCTTCTGCCATCCAGCGGATTGAATCCAATTGCGATACTTCCATGTTTTCGCGCGCCCAAGATAAAACTGGTTTTACCGAGTCTACGTGCGTGACATCGGCACCCATTTGTCGGCATACTAAACTTGCCCCACCCGTGTAAGCAAATAGGTTTAATATCTTAGGTTTTGAGTTACTTAATAAGGGTATGTTTTTGGCTAAAAACTCCCAATTAGACGCTTGTTCTGGAAATAAGCCTACATGTTTGAATGAAGATAGACTAATCTTTAATTTTAAATCTAAATGCTCCGACTGATACGGGATGAACCATTTATCGGGTACTCCTTTTTTGATATCCCATACACCACGTTCTGTACTGCCTTTCTCTTTTTTGAAATGCGCATTTGCCTTGATTGACCAAAACTCTTCCGATAATGATTTTGACCATAGTGCCTGAGGTTCAGGTCTGCGAACGACAAATTCACCAAACTGCTCTAATTTTTCAAATCCGCCTGAATCGATTAATTCATAGCTTTTTCCCCAGTTTTGAGGTGTTTCAATGGCGATAGATTGGTGATTGTTTGACATTAAGGCTTAAATTGAATTTTGTTTAAATAGAAAACTTGACGTTTCCCTTCTGTTTGGTTAACAATATTTTGTGTTCCGTAAGCTAAAAAATAGGTGTTATACCAATAGGTTAAATCGGAATCAGCTGATTTTTTAACTCGATCACCTTCTAAATTGGTTTCGATGTCCAAGGTATTTTCCGTTTCAGTAGCTCCATGATCGCGAATGATTTTGGAGATTATTTGGTTATCCTTGCTGTAACTTAAAATGATCTGATCATCCTGAACGGATGTTTTTAATTTTTGAATAAGCTTCGGTTCTTTTAAATCTTGCAGCGAAATACAATGATCCCACAATAAATTACCCTGTGCATCTAATTCGGCAATCACAGCATGCGTATAAACCCATCCGTCAAATTGTTGCTGGTTTCCATAATAATTATAACCTCGATATCCCCATGGGCTGTAATAGCTTGAAAAAGGTGAATACAAACCGTAATTTCCATATCCCCATCGATAAGGATTATACATCATACTCCAAGGAGAATAAAAGCCACTCATCGTTGTCATCCCTGGAAAATAACCTCCCCCGTAAGGGCCAAAGTTGGCATATTTATAATCAGGATAAAATGCTTCTGCCACAATTATGTAATGATCTCCTTTGCGGATAATATCATGCATTAGTAGTCGGTAATCCAAGCGTAAATCCTCCCCTTTTTCCTCTTTATCTTTAATTTTTTTAGCTTGTCTTTCAATTTGTTTCGGGCTTAAGAAATTGAAAAAATTACTGAATTTGGTAAAGCTCGTATAGCTTGAATTGGTTAATTCACCATCTAGAAATGATTGAAAATAAAGTCCTTGTGAACTTGGCCCCTTAGATGAACCAATCGTGTTTTTGTGCCCATAGGTACCTACCACAACTTGTAGAGAATCATTGATTTGTGCCGATTTGGCATTCATCATCGCATATTCATCATTTGGTTTCATTAAAACTTGGCTGACTTGATTTCCATCTTCATCAAATGATTTGAGGATTAATTGGTAATCTTTAGCCTTTTTCCCAACTGAATAGGTGACATTGATTTGTTGGTATGCCGTATCTAAATCCATCGACTGAATTTCAGCTTGTCCTTTTACGATGGCAGGTAAAATGCGGGTCTTTTTTTCGTTCAGATTCGTATAAAGAATGACGGGTTGTGAATTAACCATTCCGGCAATGAAAAGCGAAGCATTTAACGCTTTGAAATTAGATATTTCAATTCGGTCAACGGAGATGATTTGATATTTATCAACCTTCCCTTTTTCGGTATTCACGCGAAAAATGACATAAGAGTTACTCTTGAATCGACTAAATAAAAGATATAAATCATCCCCATCGTAACTATGCGTCACATAATCTTGATTGGAATCGATGTTAGCATTTGTAGACCATTCTTGTTCTAAATGGGTTGAAAACTTACTAAGGTTGAATGCTTGTTTGTTTAATTGGCTGAGTAGGATGACACCTTTATTCCCAATGGGAATCGTAAAAGTCTCCACTTGATTTGATTCTTGCGGAAATTCAACACGTTTATTCGTTTGTGCATTTCCTTTGAAAATGGACAATGAAATAACTATCAGAATCAAAAGAGCCTTATTCATATTATTCAGTTAAACTTAGAATGATGTCAAATTCTGCTTTTTGAACGGGTGTTACAGATAAGCGCGATTGTTTAATTAACGCTAGTGAACTAAGTCTTTCGTCGGCCTTCATCGATTTCAATGTGACCGTCTTATTGAATTTCTTTACCGGAATCAATTCCACGACAACCCATCTAGGATCTTCGGTGGTTGGATCTTGGTAAAATTCTTTGCTTACTTCGGCTAGGCCAACAACTTCCATACCTTCGTTTGAGTGGTAGAAAAACACCCAATCGCCTTTTTGCATGGCTTTCATGTTATTCCGCGCTTGGTAATTGCGTACGCCATCCCAAACAGATTTTCCCTCTTTAACGAAATCATCCCAAGAATATTTGAATGGTTCTGATTTTACGAGCCAATAATTCATACTTATGGGAATTTAGGGAATTTAGAGAAGTCAGGTTTACGCTTTTCTAAGAAAGCATTTTTACCTTCTTTCGCTTCATCGGATAAGTAGTATAAAAGGGTCGCGTTCCCTGCTAATTCTTGAATGCCGGCTTGGCCGTCAAGTTCAGCATTGAATGCTGATTTCAACATGCGCAATGCCAAAGGACTTTTTTCCAAGATTTTTTCACACCAAGCCACGGTTGTAGCTTCTAACTCTTCCAATGGAACTACTTTATTGACTAATCCCATTTGCAAGGCTTCTTGTGCGTCATATTGATCACAAAGTAACCAAATCTCACGCGCTTTCTTTTGTCCGACTACACGAGCTAAATAAGAGGCACCAAAACCTCCATCAAAAGATCCTACATTAGGTCCGGTTTGGCCAAAGCGTGCATTTTCTGCCGCAATGGATAAATCGCAAATCACATGTAAAACGTGTCCTCCTCCGATAGCCCAACCAGCGACCATGGCAACAACAGGTTTAGGAATGGTTCTAATTTGACGTTGTAAATCCAACACATTCAACCGAGGTACAAAATCATCTCCAACATATCCCCCGTCTCCACGTACGCTTTGATCACCACCAGAACAGAATGCTTTTCCACCCTCACCGGTTAAAATGATTACACCCACAGAAGTGTCTTGGCGTGCTAATTCCATGGCCTCCGACATTTCCTGAACGGTCAATGGCGTAAATGCATTGTGTTTATGCGGTCGATTAATGGAGATTTTAGCAATCCCTTTGTATTGTTGGAATAAAATGTCTTTGTATTCCTTTATGGTTTTCCAAGGCAAATTTGACGTCATAATTGGTTAATTTGATTCTTCGTTATAGGTAACATCCCAGGTATGGTCTGCTAGTAAAATTACTTTAGCCAAATAGCGGCTATATTTAAATGAACGGCCCCATTCGTGCGGTGCAACTAGCGAAAGCAAGTCGGTTCCATCTTCTTTTTCATACATGTAATAGGTTTCAGAAATAATGGGCTCAAATCCCATGGCAGCATCGTAAATACGTTCTGAAATCTCCTTTCGGTCGGCTAAAAGCTTAGCTTGCTTTGCTAGAACTTCCATTTGTTCATAGAGTTGGTTCATTTGGCGGTCCGTTTGTTGGCGCATCGCTAAAATACTTCTCCCCTTTGTTTTACCCGTATCTTCCGGTTTAATGACAGCTCCTCCTGCCGTATGGGCATAAGGAAGTAAACCCGGATTTTGGGCTACTTTGTCAGGATTGATCGGATTTAAAAATGGATCTTCTTTCATCTAAGCAAGGTTATTTGATTAACCTTCTATTAACTCACGAAATTAGAGAATGTTTGGTTAATTTTGGAATGATTTGTTGATTTATGCAGGTATTTTCCCCTCTTTCTGATCAATTGTTTGTACCCTCCTCGGATTTCGAGCGTGAGGTGCTCGCATTTTGCGAATTATGGAAAAGTGGTCAACCCTCTTTTTTGTTTCATACCTCGGGTTCTACGGGTACGCCTAAGCCTATTTGGGTAAGTCGGGATGCTATGGAAGCGTCAGCACTTTCTACAGGTGATTGGTTGCAATTAAAGCCGAATGATGTCGTTTTAGCAAGTTTACCTGTACATTACATTGCTGGAGCAATGCTCTTAGTAAGAGCACTCGTGCTGAATTTAAAAGTATGTTTGGTATCCCCTTCCATTAATCCGCTTGAAAGGCTTGCTCCTATTTCAATTCAATTGGCATCATTTGTACCTAATCAGTGGCATGCCATTTTGGAATCCGGTATTGATTTGTCTCTATTTTTTGCTGGTTCCAAAGGGATTTTATTGGGTGGGTCGGCCATATCCGATGCTTTGAAATCCCGTTCCAAGACATTGCCCTTTCCCATCTTTGAAACCTATGGAATGACCGAGACGGTTTCTCACATTGCTTATCGCTCGTTAAAAGATTCCTATTTTCAAACGTTAGGTTCCGTGGAAATCGGTGTAGATGAACGGGCATGTTTGAAAATAAAGGGTTTGATGACAGATAATACATGGGTTCAAACCAATGATATCGTGTCAATCGAGGATGATTCAAGTTTTGAAATAAAAGGGCGTTTTGATCGTGTGATCAATTCCGCGGGTAGGAAAATACATCCAGAGGAATTGGAAAAATTTATTAGTGCGAATGAAAACCAACCCTCATCGTTTTTTATTGAAGCGATTCCGGATGAGGTTTATGGCCAACAAGTAACTTTATTTTATTCAGGTGATTGGAGTTTAGCAAGACAATCTGCGATGCAGGATATTTTGCGTTCACAGTTTGAATCGTGGCAATTACCCAAACAATATATCCAATTAAGTAGTTTTCAATTTACATCCTCGGGTAAAATAGATAGATTGAAATCCGTAGCTTTGTATCTTAAATCCAAATAAATGAAACCAGCGCGTTTAGAAAAGAAATTTCAATTGTTTTACGAAAGTCCCAACAATGTACCTGCCCCTTATCATTTGGAGGCGGCATTTATTTTTGAGGATTTTTTGTCAGACAAACCACGTGTTGAAGTTTCAATTCAATACATTGATCGGGACGATTTCTCGCGTGAGGAGCTTTTAGCAGAAGGACTTAACGTAGAAGATCATTTTGTTTGGTCGGGTGATTTGTCTTTTGCATGGCGAAATCGGCTAGAAACTGCTATTTTATTATACCAATCAGGATCTTGTAATCCACGTGATGAAGAACCTTTTATTACCTTAGAAGCGGCAGATACGACAACAGCAGTTCCGGTTAGTCTAGAAATTGAAGATAACTTGTTGCAAGAATTCATGCAAGCGATTCTAGAAGTTGCGGGTAATGAAATGCCCTTGTATCTAGGTTTTCAATTTATGGATGCAGATGAAGAGTGGGTGCGAATTGAGGGGGAAATGTCCTTTTTTGATTTAAAATTTACTTATCGATCAGGTGGTTCAGAAGGCCCTGTTCGGTTTACAGATCAATGGATTGAATTGCAAGAATTATTGCAAGTTTTGTTTATTGGGGAGTTTATATTTGAGAAAGGAGTTGAGGATCTGAAAGCCAAAACACAATTCGCAGTTTACCCAGGAGATGGAAAATGGTATGTGGCTGGAGACACTTGGTTTAGGCCTTCTGGTAATAAGGGTTATTTTGATTTAATTGAAGATAAATTACGTGATTTGTTTACCATTTAAGCAGTAAGCTCATGAATCAGTCTATTGAAGAAAGAATCCAAGAGGTTCTGTTTTTGCAAAAATCCTCATTACTTCGGTTGAAAAATTCGAGTGCCGATGAGCGAATTGAGAAACTACGGAAATTGCAGCATTATATGTTGGCGCACCAACAAGAACTCTTCGATGCACTTTATCAGGACTTTCGTAAACCTAGTTCAGAGGTAATCATTGCCGAACTTTTGGGTGTAAAACGTGAGATTGATCACATGATCAAGCACATACATTCATGGCTTAAGCCTCAGAAAGTATCGACTCCACTCCTACTGTTAGGTACTCAGGGGCATATTCAATATGAACCTAAAGGTTTGTGTTTGATTATTGCACCATGGAATTATCCGTTTAATTTGGCCATCAATCCCTTAGTTCATGCCATTGCGGCTGGTAATGCAATTATTTTGAAGCCATCAGAAATGAGTGAACATACATCTGCATTTATCAAAAAGATGATAACGGCTTTATATGATTCATCGGATGTTTTTTGTGTAGAGGGAGATGCCCAAGTGTCTACATTTTTATTAGCTCAAAAATTCGATCATATTTTTTTCACGGGAAGTCCGGCAATAGGAAAATTGGTGATGGCAGCTGCGGCGAAACACCTGACTTCAGTTACCTTGGAATTAGGTGGGAAATCACCGGCTATTGTAGGTTCTACCGTTGATATGGACAGTAGCGTGCAAAAAATTGCTTGGGGTAAATTTTTGAATAATGGACAAACTTGCATCGCACCAGATTATGTGTTTGTGCATGAAAAGGTCCATTTTCAGTTTTTAGCTGGACTAGAAAAAGCCATTCAAGGATTTTACAATGCAGATGCTAAAGGAATTGAAAAAAGTAAGGACTATGCTCGAATCGTAAATCGGAGGCATTTCGATCGCATAGTGCGATTACTGGATGATGCCAAAGAGAAAGGTGCCAAAGTTATTTTTGGAGGAGAACTAAATCCAGAAACGAATTACATTAGTCCTACTGTCTTGAGTCAGTGCACGATGGATATGGCCATCATGCAGGAAGAGATTTTTGGACCTATTTTACCTGTATTAACTTATCGTTCTGAAGATGAAATTGTACAGTATTTAAGTCAGGAGGAAAAGCCTTTAGCCTTGTATATCTTTTCTGAAGATAAAGTCTTTACCGATTATATTCTGAATAATACATCTGCAGGGTCTAGTGTCGTCAATGATTGTTTGATTCAATTTGGACATTCTTCCCTTCCATTTGGTGGTGTGAACAATTCTGGCATCGGAAAATCTGGTGGTAAATTCGGATTTCAAGAATTTTCACATGCAAAAGCAGTTTTAGTTCAGAAAACAAATGCTTTACGCTTCTTTTATCCTCCTTACACTTTACGGACTAAATGGTTAATCGAGCAAGTTTTGAAGTGGTTTTAAGTAATCTGCTTATCGGTTTTTTATGCCTTTGTTCATTTTGGTCTTTAGGACAATATGGTGCATTGGATCAAAATCCATTTTCGTTGAAGTTTTATCAAATTTCCTTGAATACTGCGCCGATAGATCTTTTATATCCCGCGGGTTATGATTCTGTTGCGCAGGAAACCGCGAATCAGATTGATTCAAAATGGTTCAGCATTGGTTCTGGTTTCCCTCAAAGCAAGCATAGATTTCGTGTTATCTTACAAAATCAAGGACTGAATTCGAATGGCGTTGTAAGCCTAATTTCCCCTAGAGCTGAATTTTTTACTACTGCGACACAAGACGCTTCTTTGTTAGGTACCAATGATTGGTTGGCACTTTTGGTTAGCCATGAAATGCGTCATATTCATCAGAATAAAGCTTCCCGACAGGGTTTTGGCAATTGGGTTCATGGTTTATTTGGCGCGTATGGGCAATCAGTTTACAGTAATTTATTAATTCCCAATTGGCTCTGGGAAGGTGACGCGGTGGAAACGGAATCAAGGATTAATTCGATGGGTCGTTCGAATATACCTCAATTTAAATTGCCTTTGAAAGCCTATTTGGAAACCTATGGCATACCTAGCTATGCCAAAATGATGGGTAAATCCTATCAACAGTTGGTTCCGAATCATTATGTGTTTGGGCAATATTTAAGCCAACAAATGACCAAAGATTTTGGAGATGAATTTATTCCATCCTTATGGCAGTCAACGTTAAACCATCCGACTTTATTCGCTTTTTCAAGGCAGTTTAAAAGGCGTTCGGGTCTGTCGATAGATCAATATTCACACCAATTGTTCTCAAATTCGATAACGAAGAACCCTAAATCTATGAATCAGAAGCAGGGTTATACACAGTATTTATATCCCAATGTTTTGCGTGATGGTCGTATCATTGCCATGAAAAGTGGATTTTCTGACATTAGGCAATTGGTTGAAATTCAAAACGGTCATGAGCGCCGATTAACATATTTGGGTCCTCTTGTTGACGCGTCAATGTTGAGTGCTTCAGATGATTTTGTGGTTTGGTCTGAACTGGATTATGATCCTCGATGGGGGCAAAAACAGCAATCCCGAATCATGTTTTATGATTTTAAGTCAAGAAAGACATCATTTTGGAAGAATAATGATAAATGGATAAGTCCGAGTATCTCGAGTGATTCCAAGGTGGTTTCTTTTATTCATGTGAAGGAAAATGGTCAAAGCGTTCTACATGTGTATGATCGCGAACACCGAAAATCGTTGGCTTCATTGGCACCAAAAGCTGGCGAACAATTCCTTCAGCCGCGCTTGAGCGAATCTGGTACCTTGGTTTATGTATCTAAAAAAGGAGGAAATAAATCGCTGTGCGTTTGGGATTATTTAAATCAGCAAGTGATTTATCGCAAAGATTTTGGCCAACATAATATTGCGCATCCTAGCGTTTCGGGAGATTGGATTTATTTAAATTATCCTGCAGGAGATGTGGATCAAATTGCGCGTATTCATAGGAAGGATAATCGCTTTGAATTGTTGACTGATGAACGTTGGGGAGCCTATCAAGCTGCTCCGCAGGCAGATTCTTTGGTTTATTCAGTTTATAAAGCAAGCGGAAACGAAATAGTCAAAATGCCTTTACAAGCTAAGGCAATTGATTTGGAATTAAAATATAATCCTTCGGAAAAAGACACTATTCAAACTCAGTATGCATCGAAGTATTTTTCTAAATGGAATTTGTTGAATCCGTTTACGTGGGGTCCTGTTATTAGCTCCACTGGAACTCAATTGGAATACAGCATTATTTCGCGTGATGTTTTCAATTCCTTGCAAGCCGCAGCCGGAGTTCGTTATTCGATGAGTGAAAAGTCGTTGAATCAATTTGCCCGAATGTCTTATCAAGCTTGGTATCCAATCATTGATGTTAATTATCAATCAGGAGACCGCCAAACGCAATTGTATATTGACAATAAAAAGCCTTTGGATAGTTTACGGACGGATCAGTGGAAACAACAAACCTGGGATGTAGGTTTGCGAATTCCACTCAATTTGACGCATAGTGCCTATCAAGAGTTGTTGCAATTCAGCTCGAATCTTGGTTTCTTACAAGTTCGTGGATATGATTTAAGTAAGCGATATTACACGGAGCCCTTTAATGGGAATTATAGCTTCGTTAAACATCAAGTTTATTATAGTAAACTATTGAGTCGGAGTTTATGGGATGTTCAAGCTCGCAAGGGAATTGTTTTGCAAGCCAACTGGCAAGGGATACCGTTTAAGCAATCGCTTCAGGATGAATTATGGAATATTCAGGCTCAAGTATATTTACCAGGTGTGTTTAAGCATGACGGAGTTTTGTTGCGGTATGCGTACCAACAAGAATCCGTAGGGAATTACCGATTTTCTAGTTCAGTAAATTTTCCTCGGGGCTATTTATATACATCATTTAATCGATTGTCGACAATGGGTATCGATTATCGTTTCCCGATTAAGAATACGGATTTTAATTTGGGTCGTATTCTTTACGTTACGCGTTTGAAGGGGAATCTATTCGGTGATTTAGGAATTGGGGAAGATATTTTGTCTAAAACAACACAATCGTTTCATTCATTCGGTGTAGATTTGTTGGCTCAATTTCATGCATTGAGGTTCTCTCAGTCTTTTGAATTAGGAGTTCGAGCCATGTATGTTTCAGAAAGTAAATCTTGGGCTATTGTTCCATTGGTTATTGATATAGGATTTTGATTAATAGGCTTGCGATTCTTGTTATTGTTTCATTTGTATTTGTTGCTTGCGAGAAAGCACAGGATACAAAAGGAGAAACCATACCCCCTATTGCTATTTTTCAGAAATCACAAAAGCCTGAATTGGTTGTAGCTTATTTGACCAATTTGTTGGAAAATCAAGATGGAGCAAACTTATATTATTTAAGAGCTAAGGCTTATTTTGACTTGCGTGCCTATCAAAAAGCACAATTGGATATTGAACAAGCCTTAAATCAGGTTCCCGGAGATTTGGACTATTTATTATTGTCGGCGCAAATTAAAAGTCATATAGGATTGATTTCAGAGGCTATCGAAGATGCGAAATTGGTTGAGTCAAGTGGATTGGCATCTGCCAAACTATATGAAATTTTATCAAATCTATATCTTGAAAATAACGAAAAGAAACTGGGTTATTTTTACTTACGTAAGCTAGAACAAGTAGGAATTCCTTCTTCCGAACGATTGCATGTCGATTTTCTAAAGCGTCAATTTAGATTGGACAGTATAGGTGCTTTACAATCAGTACAGTTGACCGACATAAATCATCCTGATTTGGCACACGCCTATTTTTCTTATCAGATTGGCCGTATACCCAATATTACTTATCAAAAACAAATCTTAGCCGAGATTAAGAAATATCCCCTTGATCCTTATTTGATGTTTAGTTGGGGGCAGTTTTTAGTTCATGTGGGTCAATTTTCGCAAGCGGAAAAAGTGTTAAAACAAAGTGTCGCTTGGTTGCCCCAACATACTGCGATGCGAATGGCTTTAGCTCATTTTTATTTGAATCGTAAGCAATTTGATCAAGTTGAATTAGCGCTAGCTCCTTTAGCTTCGAATCCACGTGTAATTCGGGACGTACTTTATTTAAAAGTATTGGTGGCGTTAAACCGGGGTGAGAAATCTAAAAGTGTTGCCTTGTTGGATTCGGCGAGGAAGGTATTTGTAGGCGATGGCCGATTTTCTCTTTTGTACGATCGATTGGTTGGCAAAAAGCCTGATTCGGTTAATAAGACACAAGATTCGACCCAACAAATTGTTCCGTAAATTTCCTGTTTTATCAAGTTTAAAATGCGGGTAAATTCGTACCTTTGCAAAAATTTTTTATATGATTAAGATATCTTTTCCTGACGGTCAGGTTCGTGAGTTTGAAAAAGGTGTAACACCGATGGATGTTGCCTTGTCAATTTCAGAGGGTTTGGCGCGTAATGTGTTGGCGGCTAAATTGAACGATGCGGTTGTTGATGCTTCTACACCTATTGATTCAGATGCGAGTTTGCAATTGTTGACTTGGAATGATGAGGAAGGGAAAAAGACATTTTGGCATTCATCTGCTCACTTAATGGCTGAAGCGATTGAGGCTTTATATCCAGGAACTAAATTTGGTATTGGACCAGCGATTGAGCATGGATTTTATTATGATATTGATTTAGGAGGAAAGGAATTTGGTTCGGATCAATTCAAAGAAATTGAAGATAAAATGGTGGAATTGGCTCGTCAAAAGAGCGAATATCTACGTAAATCTGTTTCCAAAGCAGATGCAATCGCTTACTTCCAGGAAAAGAATGATGAGTATAAATTAGAGTTGTTAGAAGGATTGTCTGATGGCTCGATTACCTTTTATACACAAGGAAACTTTACAGATTTATGTCGGGGACCTCATATTCCATCCACAGGATTTATTAAGTCGGTTAAGTTGTTAAGCGTTGCAGGAGCGTATTGGCGTGGAGATGAGAAGCGCAAGCAAATGACGCGTATTTATGCCATTACCTTCCCGAAAGCGAAGGAATTGGAAGAATATTTATTCTTATTGGAGGAAGCGAAACGTCGTGATCACCGAAAGTTAGGTAAGGAATTAGAGCTTTTTGCATTCTCTGAAAAAGTGGGCATGGGGCTTCCTTTGTGGTTGCCGAAAGGTACAATTTTACGTGAGCGATTGGAGAATTTCTTGAAACGTGCTCAAGTTCGTGCAGGCTACTCCCCTGTTGTGACTCCTCATATTGCCAGTAAAGAATTGTATGTGACTTCAGGTCACTATGCCAAATATGGTAAGGATTCATTTCAGCCAATTCATACGCCAGATGAAGGTGAAGAGTATTTATTAAAACCAATGAATTGCCCGCATCACTGCGAGATTTATAAGACAAAACCACGTTCTTACAAGGATTTGCCATTACGTTTGGCAGAGTTTGGTACCGTGTATCGCTATGAGCAATCAGGTGAATTACATGGATTAACACGTGTTCGTGGATTTACACAAGATGATGCCCATATATTCTGTCGGCCGGATCAAGTAGAAGAAGAATTCATGAAAGTAATTGATTTGGTTCTCTATGTCTTTAAGGCATTGGGATTCAATGAATATTCCGCTCAAGTTTCTTTGCGTGATCGTGAGAACCATGAAAAATACATCGGTAACGATGAAGATTGGGATCGTGCAGAGCAAGCCATTATTAAAACTGCTGAATTGAAGGGTTTACCTACGGTCGTTGAATATGGTGAGGCAGCATTTTATGGTCCTAAATTAGACTTCATGGTGCGCGATGCGCTGGGTCGTAAATGGCAATTAGGTACGATTCAGGTGGATTATCAATTACCACAACGATTCGAGTTGGAATATACCGGTTCTGATAATCAAAAACACCGTCCGGTGATGATTCACCGTGCGCCATTTGGTTCATTGGAGCGTTTTGTGGCTATTTTGATTGAGAACACGGCTGGAAATTTCCCATTGTGGCTTTCGCCGGATCAATTAGCTGTTTTACCTATTTCAGAGAAATTTGAAGATTACGCTAATGAAGTTTATTTACGCTTGCAGGAACGTGATTTACGTGGATATGTGGATCATCGGAATGAGAAAATGGGACGTAAGATTCGGGATGCGGAAGTTGGTAAAGTGCCTTTTATGATCATTGTAGGTGAAAAAGAGCAAGCTGAAGGCATGGTGAGTATACGTAAGAAAGGTGAAGGAGACTTAGGGATGATGAGCTTGGATGCCTTTATGGCATTGGCTGGTGAGGAAATTAACCAACATTCGTATTCAAATTAGAAAATACTGATAATTTAAGCGCTTAGGCATTATTTGTTTGCAAATACGCGCATTTTAAATTAGCTTCGATTGATTTTTATTTAAACCAAATTATAATTTATGGCTTTACGCCCCAACAACAATTACCGAGGAAATAAGCGCGAAGAAGAACCGTATCGAATTAATCAATTGATTCGTGGTGTCGAAGAAGTTCGATTAGTAGGAGAAAACATTGAAATTGGTGTATATCCTTTCGCGAAGGCATTGGCAATTGCGGAGTCTCAAAACTTGGATTTGGTGGAAATTTCCCCCAAAGCTGTCCCTCCTGTTTGTAAGGTAATTGATTATGCGAAGTTTAAGTATGATCAAAAGAAAAAGCAAAAGGAAATCAAAGCCAATGCGACCAAGACAGTCATCAAGGAAATCCGTTTCGGTCCTAATACGGATGAGCACGATTTCAACTTTAAATTAAAGCATGCTGTCAACTTCCTGAAAGAAGGTGCAAAAGTGAAAGCTTATGTACACTTTGTAGGTCGTACCATTGTATTCAAAGAGCGTGGCGAAATGCTATTGCTCAACTTTGCCAAAGGCTTAGAAGATGTAGGTAAACCAGACGATATGCCAAAATTAGAAGGCAAGCGTATGAGCATTATCTTCTCCCCTAAAGTGGCTAAGAAATAATTTTACATTTTAAGTGGAATTTTGAGGTAATATTGTTACTTTTGCGTTCCAATTTTTACATTTAATAATTTTAAGAATGCCAAAAATTAAAACCAACTCTGGAGCTAAGAAACGCTTCAAAGTAACGGGAACTGGTAAGATTAAGCGTAAACATGCTTTTCACAGCCATATCCTTACTAAAAAAACAACGAAACAAAAGCGTAATTTAGTTCACGCTACTTTAGTTTCACCAGCTGATATGGATCGCGTTAACTTAATGTTAGGTCTTTAATTATCAGTTTAGTTATTGTTAAACCAGAAAAAAGGCAAAAAAAGTAATCGAAAGATTCGCCTCATTTCAAAAAACAAAAAATTATGCCAAGAAGTGTCAATCACGTAGCCTCAAGAGCTAGAAGAAAGAAAATCCTTAAGTTAGCGAAAGGATTTTACGGTCGCGGAAAAAACGTTTGGACTGTAGCAAAAAACAAAGTAGAGAAAGGTTTGCAATATGCATACCGCGATCGTAAAGTTAAGAAAAGAGATTTTCGTGGACTTTGGATTCAACGTATTAATGCTGCAGCTCGCCAAGAAGGTATGTCTTATTCCGCTTTCATGGGTAAATATAACAAGTCTGGTATGGCTTTAAACCGTAAGGTTTTAGCTGATTTAGCAATGAATCATCCAGAAGCTTTTAAAGCAGTTATCAAAAAACTTGCTTAGTTAGCAAATGAAAGTCCCGATTTATTCGGGACTTTTTTTTTATCCCCTATCTTTGTTATCAATTCGTATAACATTGAAAAAACCAATTTATTTCGATTACGCTGCCACCACACCCGTTCATGCGGATGTGTTAAAGGCGATGTTGCCCTATTTTTCGGAGGAATTTGGTAATGCAGGCTCTAGCCAACATTATTATGGTTGGGCTGCTGAAGAAGCCATCGAAACGTCAAGGAAAAAAATCAGTTCCTATTTTGGGGTTCAAGCTCGCCAAGTTGTTTTTACTTCGGGTGCGACAGAGTCCAATAATCTATGTATTCTAGGCTATTTAAAGGATCGCCCCAAAGGTCATCTGATTACTTCGTCGATCGAGCACAAAGCAGTTCTTCAGGTATTTCAGGAATTATCGCATCAGGGTTGGTCTGTTACTTATCTCCAACCAAATGCATTGGGTTGTATAGAGGTTTCAGATTTAGAACAGGCTATTCGTTCAGATACCACCTTGATTTCTTTGATGATGGTTAATAACGAAACGGGGAATGTGACGGATTTTCAAAGTATATCTCAACTTTGTAAGCAAGCCAACATTATTTTTCATTCGGATGCTACACAAGCAATAGGGAAACTGGATTTTACGCAATATGTGCATTTGCCAGATTTACTTAGTTTTTCAGGACATAAGATTTATGGGCCCAAGGGAATTGGTGGAATTATATTCAATTCAAATGTAGCGTTAAAACCCTTGACGTATGGAGGTGGACAAGAACGCGGTTTAAGGCCTGGGACTTTACCCGTCCAACAAATCGTTGCTTTGGCTGCATGTTTCGATTTAATGCCATTATTGATTGAAAGCGTACATAAGATTTTGACATTTAAGCATAAAATACTTAAAGGATTGATTGGTGAGTATGTCCTCAATTCTTCAGATAATCAATCTGTGCCTCATATTATAAGTATATCAATTCCCAATATAGATTGGGAGGA
Organism: Aquirufa echingensis; assembly: GCF_042714525.1. Taxonomy (NCBI): domain Bacteria; kingdom Pseudomonadati; phylum Bacteroidota; class Cytophagia; order Cytophagales; family Flectobacillaceae; genus Aquirufa; species Aquirufa echingensis. The sequence continues at coordinate 100,019 of NZ_JBBKYA010000003.1, forward strand.
ACTATACCGCAGAATCCCTGCAATAGCGGTTTCAAATGGATCAGCTTGCAATGCTAAATCGCATTTACCTTCCCATGTCATGAAGGCCATAGGTCATTCAGATGCATTAGCTTTGTCAACGCTACGGATTTCGTTGAGTTATTTAACACATGAATCTGATGTGGATTTTTTAATTGATTATTTAAACAAACAATTGTTTAATCGATGAAGGAATTATTAGTCATTTTAGCGCAATTAGAATCTCTTTTGGCATCTGGTGAGGCAATAGCCTTAGCAACGGTCGTTCATGTGGATGGATCAGCCTACCGAAGACCGGGTGCGCGTATGTTGATAGATTCCAACGGGAATTGGTGGGGTGGCATTAGTGGCGGTTGTTTGGAAGGTGATTTGCTAAAAAAGGCGCAATTGGCAATGCACCAACAAGCCATCAAACGAATTACGTACGACACACGTGAAGATGATCCATTTCAATTAGGAATTGGCTTAGGTTGCCAGGGTTTGATTGAAATTGTTATTGATCCAATTCGAACTAATATAGAACGAACGTTTACTTTAGTTAAGTCCATTGTTGAATCAGGGAAACCTCAATTCATTCAAACGGTATGGAACGATACGGAATTCTCGATTCAAGCTTTGGAAGATGCTTTCCCTGGTTGGAACGAAGCTTCACAGACTTTTACTGAATATTTACCTGCTAGAACGCGTATTTGGGTTGTGGGTAATCAATTTGATGCCTGTAGCTTGATTGAACTATGTTTGACCTTGGCTTGGGAAGTTCATTGGGTTGGTAATACGAATAAAATGCGCAAGGATGTACAGCAAAGAGTTCGTGCTTGTTATGATTGGGATCAAGTGCATGGATTACAGCCAAGTGATTGCCTTGTTTTGATGACACATGATTTTGATCGTGATGTTTCCTTCATGAATCAATATATCGCAGATCAATCTTTTCAGTACATCGGAATTCTTGGTCCTAGCAAACGGTTTGATCGTTTGAAAAAACAATTACAACACAATTTGGTTTCGGATATATCCACGCCGGTTGGTTTAGATATTGGTGCTGAAGGTCCAGACGAGATAGCCATTGCTGTCGTAGCTGAAATTTTGGCCCATCAAAACAAGCGGGATGGCCAACGTTTAAAATTTAGATCAACAACAATACATTAACATGAGTCAAATCAACAGCCTAAGAGAACAAATAGAACCCTACCAACAAGCACTTTACGATCACCCCATTAATTCGTTTATTCAATCTCCTGCAGAATTAGCTGTATTTATGCAGCATCATGTATTTGCGGTTTGGGATTTTATGTCACTTGTCAAAAAGCTTCAAGCTGAATTGACTTGCGTTTCACAGCCTTGGGTACCTAAAGGTTCAGCAGAGACTCGATTTTTAATTAACGAAATTGTTTTAGGTGAGGAATCGGATGTGGATCAATATGGCGTGGTCATTAGTCATTTTGAATTGTATTTGCGTGCGATGCAAGAACTTTCGATCGAGCCCTCTCCTATTTTAACTCATTTATTGCAGGCTAAATCGTTGGTTGAGATTCTTCAAAAAGTGGCCAATGCAAATTTAGCTCCATCGATTAAGCAATTTTTGCGTTTCACGTTTGAATCCATTGCAAATCGACCTATTGAGGAGATAGCGGCTATTTTCACTTTTGGTCGGGAAGATTTAATACCAGGTATGTTTCAGTTGATCGTCGATCAGCTAAAACAAGATGTTCCGGAGCAAGTTGGAACACTTGTCTATTATTTAGAGCGCCACATCGAAGTGGATGGTGATCATCATAGCCAATTGGCTTACCGCATGATGGAGGAATTGTGTGGAAATGATGCGGATAAATGGCAAAGGGCGACGCAAGCGGCGATTGAGTCCTTGAAGGTTCGTAAAGTATTGTGGGATGGGATAGTTGGGGAGAGTTAAGAAGTAAGAGTTAAGAGTTATTGGGCTTACAGTGTATTAATTGATTATGTAGCCACATACTTTATTCTGAGCATCTCAAAGCTATTTTAGTTTCTGATATTCAATTTTAGTTTTAGCAAAAAAAAGCCCGATCTGTGAGGATCGGGCTTTTGATTTGTTAATCAGTTTATTTTACTTCTTCGAATGATACATCTTCAGCTCCACCATCTGCCGCAGCATCTGTTGGTTGAGCACCATCGCCACCTTCCGTTGCTCCTGCCGCGTACATTTCTTGAGAAGCAGCTGTCCATGCAGCGTTTAATTTCTCTAATCCTGCATCGATCGCAGCTACATCTTGTGAAGCATGTGCAGCTTTCAATTCTGTTAATGCAGACTCGATTGCTGTTTTGTTGCCTTCTGATAATTTCTCGCCATATTCTTTCAATTGCTTGTCAGATTGGAAAATCAAAGCATCAGCTTGGTTGATTTTCTCTACGCGTTCTTTTTCTAATTTATCAGATGCTTCATTTGCTTTCGCTTCATTACGCATTTTTTCGATATCCTCATCTGTTAAGCCACTTGAAGCTTCGATACGAATTTTTTGCTCTTTTCCTGTTCCTTTATCTTTTGCAGAAACGTTCAAGATACCATTTGCATCAATGTCAAATGTAACTTCGATTTGAGGTACACCGCGTTGTGCTGGTGGTAAGCCATCTAAGTGGAAACGTCCTAATGAACGGTTATCTTTCGCCATTGGGCGCTCACCTTGTAAAACGTTAAGTTCTACAGATGGTTGGTTATCCGCCGCCGTCGAGAATGTCTCAGACTTTTTGGTAGGAATTGTTGTATTTGCTTCAATCAATTTGGTAAATACGCCACCCATTGTTTCGATACCTAATGAAAGTGGTGTTACATCAAGTAACAAAACGTCTTTCACCTCACCTGTTAATACTCCACCTTGAATCGCTGCACCAATCGCAACTACCTCATCTGGATTAACTCCTTTTGAAGGCTTTTTGCCAAAGAATTTCTCTACTTCTTCTTGAATACGTGGGATACGAGTTGATCCACCTACCAAGATTACTTCATCGATATCTGAATTCGTATAACCTGCATTTTTCATTGCACGCTTACAAGGTTCCAAAGTACGTTGGATCAAGCTGTCTGCTAATTGTTCGAATTTAGCACGTGTTAATGAACGAACTAAGTGTTTTGGAATACCGTCAACAGGCATGATGTATGGCAAGTTGATTTCAGTAGATGCTCCAGAACTCAATTCGATTTTTGCTTTCTCAGCAGCTTCCTTCAAACGTTGTAAAGCCATTGGGTCTTTACGCAAATCGATGTTTTCATCAGCGATGAATTCTTCTGCCAACCAGTTGATGATTACTTGGTCAAAGTCATCACCTCCTAAGTGCGTATCTCCATCTGTTGATTTTACTTCAAACACGCCATCGCCTAATTCAAGGATCGATACGTCAAACGTTCCACCACCTAAGTCGAATACCGCGATTTTCATGTCCTTACCACCTTTGTCTACGCCATAGGCTAATGCTGCAGCGGTAGGTTCGTTGATGATACGCTTAACTTCCAAACCTGCGATTTGTCCCGCTTCTTTAGTAGCTTGACGCTCTGCATCATTGAAGTAAGCAGGTACTGTAATAACGGCTTCAGTAACTGTTTGGCCGATATAATCTTCAGCCGTCTGCTTCATTTTTGTTAAAATCTGCGCAGAGATTTCTTGAGGTGTATATAAACGATCACCGATGCGAACACGTGGTGTGTCGTTATTCCCTTGTTCTACTTGATATGAAATGGTCTTTAATTCTGAACTTACTTCAGAAAACTTTTTCCCCATAAAACGCTTTACAGACGAAATCGTGTTTTGAGGATTTGTAATGGCTTGTCTTTTGGCAGGATCCCCCACTTTACGCTCGCCATTTTCCAAAAATGCTACAATGGATGGAGTCGTTCTTCTTCCTTCTGAGTTAGCGATAACCACTGCCTCATTTCCTTCCATTACCGCCACACATGAGTTGGTGGTACCTAAGTCAATTCCAATTATTTTTCCCATGATATTTTTAATTATTTTTTCTCCCTTTTCTACAAGGATAATGCCATGGGACGGCCAACTGACAGTTTATGACATATTGTCACTTTTAAATATAATTCGTTTAATTTCGTCAGTAAATACGGCTTTGATGTATCTTTGCGAATCTAAAAGCGAACAAAATGTCAACAGCAAACGATTTTACTTGGGTGGAAGGTTCGGAGCCACATCGCCAGCGAACGCGCGAAATTATCAAAAAGCATCCTGAGGTTAAAAAACTGATTGGAAAGAATCCAATGACTTTTCTATGGATCCTCGTTTGTGTTGGTATGCAAATAGCGATCGCCTATTATTTAAAAGATGCATCTTGGGCTTGGATCATTGGAATTGCTTGGTTAGTAGGTGCATTCCCTACGCATACTTTATTTGTTTGCATTCATGAATCTGCGCACAATTTAATCTTCAAAAAGAATTGGATGAATGTTGCGGCGGGTATAATTGCGAATTTTCCATCTTTGGCTCCTACAGCCATATCTTTTAAAAATTATCACTTAAAGCATCATGCTTTCCAAGGTGTTCATGAATTAGATGCGGATTTGCCTGATTATTGGGAAGCTAAATTGATCAATAACTATTTCATTGGAAAAGTACTTTGGTTGATGCTATATCCCTTCTTTCAAGGTTTTCGTACTATTCGCTGTATTGAATTAGCGGTTTTCGATCGAGGTGTCATTTTGAATATTGTTGCACAGTTGGCATTTGATTTTGCCATTGTTTATTTCTGGGGATGGCCTGCTCTCGCCTATTTAGGCTTAAGTTTCTTGTTTTCAGTTGGTTTACATCCTTTAGGAGCGCGTTGGATTCAAGAACATTATTTGGTGTTGGATAAAAATCAGGAGACCTATAGTTATTATGGTCCATTGAATGGGGTCAACATGAATGTGGGCTATCACAATGAGCACCATGATATGCCTTCTATTCCTTGGAATAATTTACCCAAATTGAAATCGGCAGCGCCTGAGTTTTACGAGAACTTAAAATACCATACTTCTTTTGTGAAGCTTTTGTTCACATTTATCTTCTCGCAAGAAATTGGATTGTACTCCCGAATTGCTCGGAAAGAAAGAGCCGGTGTCCCGTTAACTGATCGGTCTACCCCGGACATTGATATGGTATAAAGGAAAAGGTCAGCTGTGAGGCTGACCTTTTTTATTAGATGGCTTGTTTACTATTTGCTGCTATCGTGTAAGGATTTCCCTTTACTTTTAGCGTAATCGGCGTATTTGATAAATTATCAATTTCAATGCCTTGCTTATGAATCTTGATGGCTAATTGATTATCCCGGAAATTAATTTTGAACGCATATTCATCCCATTGCTTCGGTAAGAATGGCTCAAAGTTTAATTGGTGGTCTTGAATTGTCATTCCACCAAATCCTTTGACGATCGACATCCACGTTCCTGCCATACTCGTAATGTGGCATCCATCTTCTGTATCGTTATTGTAATCATCTAGATCTAAACGAGCTGCACGGGTATAGAACTCATAAGATTTATCTTCTTTACCTAATTTGGCAGCTAAGATGTTGTGAACACATGGGCTCAACGATGATTCGTGAACCGTTAATGGCTCGTAGAAATCATAGTTACGCTCAATTTCTTCTTTCGTAAAATCATTTTCAAAGAAATACATGCCTTGCAATACATCGGCTTGCTTGATGTAGCAAGAACGTAAAATGCGATCCCAAGACCAATTTTGATTGATCGGTCTTTGACCTGCCGGTATTGAATCCACCGGGGCAATCACTTTATCTAAAAATCCATCCTGCTGTAAGTAGATCCCACGTTTTTCATCGCGAGGGAAATACATATTTTGAATGATGTGATTAAATTGTTCAATTTCTTTCGTTACAAAATTGGTCTTCGCCAATTTTTCTTTGGCTTCTGCTGGATAATTAGCTTGAATTTCGGCTAATACTTCAAGCGTATATTTCAAACACCAAACGGCAAAGTAATTCGTGTAGAAATTGTTATTGACGTTGTTTTCGTATTCGTTAGGCCCTGTTACGCCTAGCATGACGTATTTTTGTAGGTTCTCCGACCAGTTGACGCGCTGTGCCCAGAAACGAGAAATACCAATTAAAACTTCCCAACCGTATTCCACTAAATGTTTTCGGTCATTTGTATAATCTACATAATCCTTAATCGCATAGGCGATGGCTCCATTCCGGTGAATCTCTTCAAAAGTGATTTCCCACTCATTGTGACATTCTTCCCCGTTCATCGTAACCATTGGATATAAGGCTGCTCCTTGGTTGAAACCAAGTTTACCTGCATTTTCAATGGCACGATCAAGTTGCTTCCAACGGTAAATCAATAGATTTTTAGAAACCTCCTGTGGTGCAGTTGACAAGTAAAAAGGAATACAATATGCTTCCGTATCCCAATAAGTAGATCCGCCGTATTTTTCACCTGTGAATCCTTTGGGACCAATGTTCAAGCGATCATCTGCACCCGTATAGGTTTGATTCAATTGGAATATATTAAACCGGATACCTTGTTGGGCCGAAACATCCCCCTTAATAATAATGTCATTAATTGCCCATTTGGCAGCCCATGCAGCAGCTTGCTCAGCTAACATCTGATCAAATCCCTTTTGGCTTATTTTGGCTAAATAGTTTTGAGCTCTTGTCAATAACTCAGCACTTGGGTGATTTTCTGAACTTAAGTTCACTGCATACTTGAAGATTGTGAGTGTATCACCTTCATTGACAGGTACTTGGTAGTTTAATTCACTGTATTTTTCACGTGTGCCTATTTGAGCCTTTGCTTGAATTAAATTTCCATTTAACTGCAATTGAACTTGTTGGCCTGTTACTACCTCAAACCCTGTTTTCTTTGTTTTAGACCAAACGTAAGAGGTGTTTTCTTGGGCACCAACTTGAACTTCATCCCAGAATTTTTCATCGTAGTTGGAATCTTTGTTTTTGATATCTCCATCCACAAAAGCTTTAACCTGAACGGTGTCTGAAAAATTCAAGGCTTTGATGCTAAATGAAATAGCACCTGACTCATCATCCGCCATGCTATTTAAACGGATTGACTTGATTTCAATGGACTTTCCAGATTTTAAGGTAATAGAACATGTACGAAGGATATACCCCTCCTTCATATTCAATTCACGGTAAAATGCATTTATCGTACTTTGGTTTAAATCAACGATTTCATCGCCAATTTTGATTTCTAAACCATTCCAATTGGCAGCATTCAATACTTTAGCGAAATATTCTGGATAACCATTTTTCCACCAGCCTACGCGAGTTTTATCCGGATAATAAACGCCTGCAACGTAGTTTCCTTGTAGAGTTTTACCTGTATAAGTTTCTTCAAATGAACCTCTTTGTCCCATTCGGCCATTTCCTAAGGAGAAGATGGATTCGGTGATTTCGTTAAATTCAGGATGGAATTGATCTTCGATGATTTTCCATTCATCTAATTTTAAGTATTGTTTCATGGGACTATTAGGTGATAATTTGAATCAATTACAAAAATAGAATTTTGTCTCTTTTTGTAATTTCTGTGCTACGCTGTTTCTTAAAATTGTAATAATTCAGCTGCTTTAACTCCTATGAAATTGGGGATAATTTTATCGGCTAATGCTAAGGTCTCAGCCTCTCCTATTCCAATTGCTTTCATTTTGCCTGCTTTTGCGGCTTCTACGCCTGCTTGCGCATCTTCAAAAACAATACAGGTTTCAGGCGATAAGCCTAAACCTTCTGCTCCTTTTAAGAATACTTCAGGATCTGGTTTGCTTTTGGAAACTTTATTTCCATCAATAATTAAATCAAACCATGGCATTAGCCCCGTTTTTTCTAAGATGATTTCTGCATTTTTACTCGCAGACCCTAAAGCTATTTTGTAACCTAAATCTTTAATTTGCTGCAAGAATTCCAATACACCAGGTAGAATTTCACTCGGATTCATGTTTGAGATCAAACGCAAATAATCCTCATTTTTTTCAATCAACCAGGCAGCTTTTTGTTCTTGGGTAGCTAAATAGTTTGCCCAATCCAATATTTTATTTAATGATTCTACACGCGATACTCCTTTTAATTGTTCGTTTTGTTCTTCTGTCAATTCATAACCGAATTGTTTACCGAGATTTTTCCAAGCTTGAAAGTGGTAAATAGCCGTATCAACGAGAACTCCATCCAGATCAAAGAGGCATGCCTTGTACATCATTTGTTTTTAAATTTAGCTTTTTCTGTATAAATTGAATTATCAAAATTATTACATTTACACATGCGAAGAAAGCCTTTTTTGCTGTGCTAGGGTGTTTATTTTAATATATGCGCAAATTATCCTCTTTTGTGTTTTTCGTCTTAGCGCTACTAAGTGTTACGATTTCTTCCTATTCCCAATTACCCATGTCGTCTAAAAAATCTTCAGAAAAATTTGTCGTGTACCAAATGATGTTTCACCTGTGGGGAAACAAACAGACCGAATTAGTACGTAATGGTTCCTACACACAAAACGGAGTTACTAAGTTCAAGGACGTTTCTGATGTTGCATTGAAGGCATTGAAGAATAAAGGAATTTCACATTTATATGCAACTGGATTAATTGAGCATGCAACCATGGAGGATTTTACAGCCTTCGGGTCGCCTTTAGATCATCCCTCAGTTGTGAAAGGTCGGGCGGGTTCTCCTTTTGCGATTAAAGATTATTACGATGTGAATCCATTTTTGGCAGAGAATCCTGCCAAACGAATGGATGAATTTAAAGCGATGTTGAAGCGTATTCACGCAAATGGACTTCAATTAATTATTGACTTTGTTCCGAATCATTTGGCCCGACAATACTCCTCCGATCAAAAACCAAAAGGTGTCGTTGATTTTGGCGTACATGATAAGCAAGATGTAGCTTTCGATATTAACAACAATTTTTATTATTTACCGGGTACGAAGTTTTCCGTACCAGAAGGTGTGCACCCCCCTGTACCCGTAACGATTCCATACACGGAAATTCCAGCCAAGGTAAGTGGAAATAACGTGTTCTCTTCTCAGCCTTCGATTCATGATTGGTTTGAAACAGTAAAATTAAATTACGGTATTGATTACCAACATGGAAATCAGACTCATTTTGATCCCATTCCCAATACGTGGGTGAAAATGCATGAGGTACTCGCCTATTGGACAGCATTAGGTGTCGATGGTTTTCGTTGTGATATGGCTGAAATGGTTCCTGTTGAATTTTGGACCTATGCCATCGGAAAGATTAAACAGCAAAATCCGAAGATTATTTTCATTGCTGAGATATACCAACCGGATAGATACCGGGATTATATATTTAAAGGGGGCTTTGATTATTTATATGATAAAGTAGGTTTATATGATGCGGTTCGCCGACTGATGGAGCAAAAACCTGAAGCAAACGTTAGTGATATTACACGAGTTTGGCAGCAAGAATCTGGCGACTTTGCAAATCACATGTTACGTTTTTTGGAAAACCACGATGAACATCGCTTGAATACACCAGCTTTTGCTTCGAATAACTTTTGGTCGACGATTCCGGGCATGGTCATTACGACTTGTTTGCATGATGGTCCTACGATGTTGTATATGGGGCAGGAATTTGGGGAGAAGGCTAATGAGATTGAAGGTTATAACGAGGCCGACGATCGTAGCTCAATGTTTGATTTTTGGCGAGTGGAAACGCATCAGCGCTGGATGAATGGGGGTAAATTTGATGGAGGAGCTTTGTCTACTGAAGAAAAGGAAATTGATGCTTTTTATCAAGATTTGTTTAAGCGTGCTGAAAAATCTGAAGCCATTGGTAAAGGCGCATTTTTTGATTTGCAATATGCGCAAAATGAAACTTATCCAAACAAAAAGGTTTATTCGTTCCTTCGTTATACAGCAAATGAACGCCTTTTAATCATTTGTAATTTTGATGCAAAGCAAGGTCATTCCATTGATGTTGTTATTCCTGAATTGGCAAAAGAAATGATGGGTGTCAAGCAAGTGAATTTCAAATTGGAACACGCCTATATACCTCCGCATGGTACTGAAACAGCTAAGGTTTCATTAAATGCTATTTATATTCCAGCCAATAGTGCATTATTCATTAAACTCTAAACCATGAAAAGCTTTACAAAACCTAAATTATCCATTACCCAAATCATCAACATGAGTGTTGGATTCTTAGGAATTCAATTTGGTTTTGCCTTGCAAAATGGGAATGCCTCTAGAATCTTACAGAGTTTTGGTGCGGATGTCGAGCAATTGTCATGGTTCTGGTTAGCTGCTCCTTTAACTGGTATGATCATTCAGCCCATCATTGGTTTTTATTCTGACCGCACTTGGAATTTTTTAGGTCGTCGGAAGCCTTTCTTTTTAACGGGTGCTATTTTAGCGGCCTCTGCCCTTTTCTTTTTTCCACATGCAGGTGCTTTAGCTGGTTTTCTGCCGCCTATGATTGTTGGTGCTGGTATTTTGATGATGATGGATGCCTCATTTAATGTTTCCATGGAACCCTTCCGTGCGTTGGTGGCGGATAATTTGCCTGATGAACAAAGTACTTTGGGTTTCTCGGTTCAAACTTTTTTAATTGGTATAGGTGCTGTCGTAGGTTCATGGTTGCCTTACATTTTTGGAGAATGGGCTGGAATAGCGAAAGATGCAGCTCCTGGCCAAATTCCTGATAATGTTGTGTATTCCTTTTATGTGGGTGGTACTGTATTCATGTTAGCGATTTTGTGGACTATTTTAACGACTAAGGAATATTCACCATCTGAACGTGAATCCATGGGATTTCAAGAGGAAGGACAGGAAGATACCTTGTTTTCGGTTTTCCGTTATATCAAAGAAATGCCGAATACGATGCGCCAATTAGGATTGGTGCAATTTTTCTCTTGGTTTGGTTTATTTTCCATGTGGGTTTTTTCAACACCTGCAATTGCTCACCATGTGTATGGAGTAGCTTCGGATGACCACAGTTCAACAGCTTTTCAAGATGCAGCTAATTGGGTCGGTATCATATTCGGAGTATATAGCGGTGTTTCTGCTATCTATGCAGCTTTTTTACCGCAGATTGCACGCAGAATTGGTAATAAAGCGACCCATGCAGTTTCCCTTGTGGCGGGTGGTTTAGGATTGATTTCAATTTATTTTATCTCAGATCCTACGATGCTGATTTTTAGCATGGTGGGTGTAGGCATGGCTTGGGCCAGTATTCTAGCGATGCCTTATGCTATTTTAGCGGGTTCAATCCCTTTGGCTAAAATGGGTGTTTATATGGGGATTTTCAATTTCTTCATTACGATTCCTCAAATTGTTAATGGGATCATTGGTGGTTCGATTGTGAAGTATTTATACGGTGGTGAGGCTATTTACGCCATTGTCATGGCTGGGGTGTTTTTCTTGATGGGTGCTGTCAGCGTATTATGGATCAAAGAAAAGTAGTTCTTATTGGCTTGTTGTTTAGTTTTTGGGGCGCATTGGGCCAACAAACATCACCTTCATTAGTCGATATAGGTAAGCGTTTTCTAGGCAAGCCGTATCGTGCGAATACGCTTTCCGTAGGTAATCCGGAACAATTGAATACATCGAAAGAATCTTTTGATTGTGTGACTTTTTTGGAAAATTGTTTAGCCATTCGAAACGCCAAAGGTGTTGACTCGCTATATTCAAAAGCACTGAAACATGTTCGTTATGCGGGAGATTCTGTACAATACGAAAACCGCTTTCATTATTTTTCGGATGCCATGATAGCCTTAGATTATCCTCAAATTCTGGACGAATCCCATGTAAGTGTTTTGCCCAAGGACTTTACATTTCTTTCGTCATATCTACGTTCGAAAAAGCTCCCTGCAATAAATATAGAACTGCTTGAATATCGTGAAAAAATATTAGCTAAACGTCCTTTTCAATTTACAGCTGTTGGCAATATAGCTCATTTATTACCACGCATTCAATCAGGTGATTTGGTCGCATTTGTTACGAAAAATCCACATTTAGACTTCTTGCATACGGGTATGTTAGTTCGTGAAGGAAATTCTATTCATTTATTACATGCCTCGCAAGACAAGAAACAGGTCGTGTTAAGTTCACAGAATTTAGGAGAATACTTGAAATCACACCCAAAATTCATTGGAATTTGTGTTTTTAGGCCTATTTTTAATGAATGAAAAAATACGACTTTGATCAGGTCATCGACCGAAAAAATACCTTCAGTTTTAAGTGGGACAATGTAAGCTACGGAGATCGGGATATCCTACCTATGCCGGTAGCTGATATGGAGTTTCCAGTCGCAGATGAAATTATAGCTGCGATTGATAAAATCAGCGAACACAAGATTTTAGGTTATTCCATCGTGCCTGAATCACTACAAATTGCAGCTCAAAAGAAGATTGCCAGAGATTATGCTTGGGAAACAAAGTTGGAATGGCAAGTTTGGATTCCGGGTATCGTTCCTGGGATAACTGCGGCTTGTGCTGCATTTTCTTCTCCTCAAGATGGTATTCTAACAGCTGTTCCCGTTTATCATCCTTTTCATTTGGTTGCGGGCTGGTTAGGTCATCCTCTATTTACTTTTCCGATGATTGAGGAAGCCGGTCGGTGGACGTATGATTTTATTGCTTTAGAAGAGGCTTTGAAAAAAGGCCCCAAAGTGTTTTTGTTTTGCAATCCGCATAATCCGGGTGGGACTGTTTTTTCAAAAGCGGAGATAAAGCGAATTAAAGATTTATGTCAAAAATATGACTGTAAGATCATATCGGATGAAATTCATGCCGACTTGAAAATAGATTCGTCTGTACAGCATACTTGTATTCAAAGCGAAATTTCCTTTTTTGCTACTTCGAAAGCGTACAATACAGCGGGTTTGGGTGGAGCTGTAGCTATTATCCCAGATCCTGCCATTCGTTTGGCATTTCAAAAGAAGACTTTTGGGTTTTTTCCAATGCTTTCAAGACATAGCATTGAGGTAATGCTTGCAACCTATGCCATGCCTTCGGATTGGATTGATGCGCTTCTACCCTATTTACGGTCAAATCATGACTTATTATTGTCTCGGATGAATCAATTGCCAGGAATAAAGATGCTTCCATTAGAAGCTACTTATTTAGCATGGATTGGATTTGATTCTAAATTGTATGGTGATTTGCAGAAACGCTTGTTTGAAGCGGGATTACATGTTTTGCGTGGTGATCAATTTATGGGCAGTGATTTTGTTCGATTGAATTTCGCCTGTCCTAAATCGCAATTGCTTAAAGCCATTGAAATCATTGAAAACGTTGTTCATGCGGCTCGTTAAGTTCATTCTTTTTATCGTTTTATTGACTTCAATGGTTGGGCTCTTCTATTTTGTTCAACATTCGGAGGATGAATCTGTTCTTGTTAGTTTGGATGATCAATTACATTTTTCTTCTTCTGCCGACTCATTAGCTACGCATTCGGAAGTTGATACCCTGCAAATTCAACAACCAACAGCCATAAATGCTTTGTTGGAAGATTATGAGGCACATGTTGAAAATCACGTGCTTTTGTTTTCGAAAAGCAATCAATTAGTAAATAAGTATAAGTTGAATAAAATTGAAGTAGATCAATTATTGCTTGCTGATATGAATGGTGATGATATGCCAGAATGTTGGGTTTTAGGCCATAAGCCAAGTAAACAAGTAGAAATTTTTGCTTTAGAATTCAAGTCGGGACATGGCAAACGAATAAATTTTCCTACCTTGAAAGGAAGTCAGGCCTTCGGATATGTGGGTGGAGATTCTTTGTATTTGGAGAAAACGACGATCGCCCGACAATTTAATTTTGCGCATGATCCCTATGCCGATGTGGAAAGTGGAAAGCGCGTGTGTTTTTATCAATATGGTAAAGACCAAAGTTTTGTGTTAAAGAAAACAATAGACCTAGAATAACAATGAAACCGAATTTACGCTCCCAACAATGGTTTGGAAAAACTGGCAAGGATGGCTTTATTTACCGTGCTTGGATGAAAAATCAGGGTATTCCTGATGATTATTTTCAGGGAAAACCTGTCATTGGGATTTGTAATACGTGGTCAGAATTAACCCCATGTAATGCGCATTTTCGTGAATTAGCTGAGTTTGTTAAAAAGGGAATTATTGAAGCCGGTGGTTTCCCGGTAGAATTTCCTGTGATGTCCTTGGGTGAAACTTTGATTAAACCCACAGCGATGTTATATCGAAATTTGGCAAGTATGGATGTTGAAGAATCCATTCGTGCCAATCCAATTGATGGTGTGGTATTGATGTGTGGTTGTGATAAAACGACACCTTCCCTTGTTATGGGCGCCTGCAGTGTGGATTTACCAACATTGGTTATATCGGGAGGGCCCATGATGAAAGGAAAGTTCAAAGGAAAAGAAATTGGGACTTCGGATGTTTGGCGTTTTGCTGAAGCGTATAAATTAGGGGAACTATCTCAAAAGGAATTTATAGAGGCGGAAGCTTGTATGGCGCGTACGCCTGGACATTGTGCCGTGATGGGAACTGCATCCACGATGGCCACCATGGTAGAAGCTTTGGGTTTGAGTTTACCTCAAAATGCAGCCATTCCAGCGGCAGATGTTCGGAGAAAGGTTTTGGCCCAACATTCCGGTCGACGTATTGTCGAGATGGTCAATGAGGATTTGAAAATGTCTAAAGTATTGACCCGACAAGCCTTTGAGAATGCGATTCGTGTGAATGCAGCCACGGGAGGTTCGACCAATTTTGTTATTCACTTATTAGCGATTGCGGGTCGGATTGGTGTTGATTTGCATTTAGATGATTTTGATAAGTTCTCTTTGAATATTCCTTTATTAGCGAATATTCAGCCTTCTGGGGCTCATTTCATGGAGGATTTATATTATGCAGGAGGTTTGCCAGCATTGATGAATCAAATGAAAGAGCATTTGCATACGTCGAGTATTACCGTAAATGGTAAAACGGTGGGTGAAAATATTGCAGATACACCTATTTATGATCCGAGCATCATTTCAAGTTTCGATGAACCTTTCAAACCGGATTCTGGAATTGCTGTTGTTCGTGGAAATTTGGCCCCTCAGGGTGCTGTGTTAAAGCCTTCGGCTGCTTCGCCGGAGTTATTTAAGCACCGTGGTAAAGCTGTTGTGTTTGAAAATATTGAAGATTACCATGCACGCATTGATTCGCCAGAATTGGAAATAGATGAAACTTCTGTGATGGTTTTAAAAAATGTTGGCCCCAAAGGTTATCCCGGTATGGCGGAAGTTGGAAACATGGGAATACCGAAGAAACTCCTTGAAAAGGGTGTGAAGGACATGGTTCGTATTTCGGACGGACGGATGAGTGGAACAGGTTTTGGTACAGTTATTTTGCATATTTCACCTGAATCAGCCGCAGGAGGCCCCTTGAATTGGGTTCAGAATGGTGATTACATTGCTTTGGATGTGGAAAGTCGTTCGATCAATTGGGAAGTTAGCGAAGCGGAATTAGCTACTCGTAAATTAGCACATCCGTTTGTTCCTCCTTCTATGCCACGTGGTTATGTAGGTTTATTTATTGATCATGTGGAACAAGCAGATCAGGGTGCTGATTTTGATTTCTTGAAAGGTGGTTCAGGTTCTGTTGTAACTCGAGATTCGCACTAATGAAAAAGTATATTGTCACAGGTGCTGGCCAAGGAATTGGTTTTGAATTGGTCAAACAATTGTTGGGCCAAGGGCATTTTGTGATATGGAATGAGATTGATTCAGTCGTATTTGAACAAGCTTCTAAAGAATTAAATAAACATGGATTGCGACAGTTTATCGGTATCCATGCGGATGCAGCAGCTGATATTTTCCGTATTGAATTATTGAAGGTTTTGGATTCAAGCCCAGGTGAATTAGCGGGTGTCGTTTGCAATGCTGGAATTACGACTTTTGGCGATTTTTGGAGCTATTCCAAAGAATCGATGGACCAGATTTTACATGTGAATATTTCGGGTACTTTCTTTTTGATTCAATTAGTGGCTCGTTATTTAAAAGAGCATCAATTGCCCGGATCAATTGTTGTGATGTCCTCGGTTACGGGCCATCAGGCGCATCCCGATTTAGCCGCATATGGTATGACAAAAGCTGCGTTGAATCAATTGGTTCAGAATTTAGTAATTGATTTGTCACCTTTTCAGATTCGGATTAACGCGATTTCACCGGGTGCGACGATAACAGAACGGACCTTGCAAAACAAAGAATATCAATCCGATTGGGCTGAAATTACGCCTTTAGGTAAGGCGGCTGATGTTTCCGATATTGCTGCTTCTACCCTATTCTTTTTATCAGATCAAGCCAAACACATTACTGGCCAAACACTTGTTGTGGATGGTGGATGGACTTCTGTTAGTCCTGCTCCTAGGCACTAGGCCCAGGTTTTTTCTAAGAAATTCAACCAGTTTTGGTGGCAGATTTTTTTGATATCATCTGAACTAAATCCGCGTTTAAGCAATAAATCGGGAATTTTTTGTAAGTCGGCAATGGTCTCAATATCCGACGGACATTGTTCCTTTCCAAATCCTCCGTCTAAATCGGTACCTAATCCAACATGATCCGTATTTCCCGCTAATTCACAAATATGGGTCAAATGATCGATCATTGTATTCAAGGTCACTCCCATGGATTGTGGTGTTGATTTTCCCCGTTCCCAGTTGGGAACCATCATCCAGGCATCCATCGGTAAACCAATAACAGCCCCACGTGAAATGAGTAACTTAAATTGTTCGTCGGTGAATTGCCGATTGTGATCTACGAGGGCTCTGCAGTTATGATGACTCGCCCATACGTGTCCATTGAAATGCTCCATGGCTTCTTCAAAGCTATCATCGCAGAGATGCGTAGCATCTAAAATGATATTCAATTCTTCCATTTTACGCAATAAACCGCGCCCCATTGGTCCCAATCCACCCGTCGCATTCGTTCCTTGTGCATATCGTCCCGGTCCATAATGAGCGGGTCCCAAAGCGCGTAGACCTGATTCATGCGCCATTTCTAAATATTCGAGTGATACAATGGAATCTGCCCCTTCTAGACTTAGGATATAACCGATGGTTTGTTGGTCCGTAGGCCAAATGGCTAAATGTTCATACAATTCAGGAAGATTCCGAATGGGACGTAAATCTCCACTTTTTTCCAATGCTTTGTAATAAGCTAATTGGCCTTGAGTTTGGGCCCAGGCTTGTTCTGGAGAATGCCAACCAGGTAGTGAATTGCCTTTGGATACATACCGCGCTATCTGGGTCGCCACAACTAATCCGATGTTTCCTTTTCTTAGTTCGTCTAATGAAACAGTCGCTAGGCCTCTATCAGGCTTGTCAGTCAAATGTTGTTCACGCGCATTTATTTGTTGAATAGAATCTCGTAAATCACGATTCCACTCTAGCGCATTCATGCTTAAATCTAAATGGGCATCTACAATAAACATCTTATATTGTTATTTTTCGGTCACGTGCTACTACTTTCCAAACGCTTCCATCTCCCACTTGTAAATACTGATGTAATGCAACTGTAGGACAAATATGGTAGGGATACATTCGAACGACGTCGCCAATGCTTAATGTAGAACTATCGCCTACTTCCACAATGCCATGTTCTTCGCTTTGGCTCAACAGCTTCCATTCCGGGTGATCGATAAATTGTAAACGATTATCGATGCTGTTTTCGGGGGCTACGGATTTATGGCCAACATCTATTGAGATTGTATGGCCTGTTGGGATTGAAATAACACGTCCAATCACCTGAACGGCTAATTCAAGGCTATTTGAAGGATATAATTTGGCATATCCCGTATCAAAGAACACAAAGGTTCCAGGACTGCAGACATAATTAGGATTGGAATGATGCACTAAGAAACTTGGCGTTCCTCCTACCACTAGTTCTAAATCCTTACGGACTTGAGGCAATAGTGCATAAAATGATTGAAAATCTTGCTCGACATGTTGCTGACGTTCCTCGATTTGCACGTCACGAATATGTCCATCGTAAGCATGCAAACCAGACAATATCAAATTCGGTAATTCCTCGATGAGTTCAATCAAGGGTAAAGAATCTTCCGATTTAATTCCCGTGCGATTCATCCCCATGTTCAAGTCGACAAATACACGCTGATTGTTTGAAACAGCATTCAATGAATGTGCCGCTTGGGCATCATCGAGTAAACAAGCAAAGGATGTTTTGGGGTATTTATTCAGTAGTTCAATAAAACGAAGCAATGTGGTTCCTGTGGGTTGCATGGACAAAAGCACATCAGGTGCTTCATCTAAGGCAAGTAATTCACATTCTGCAATGGTAGCAGCTTTAAATTTGGTTATTCCAGCTGCCAAAAGTAATTGATTTACCTCGCGCGTTTTATGCGTTTTAATATGAGGTCTTAATCTTGAAGGATTCTTATCTACTTGATTAAGAACCCATTGAATGTTTTTCTTGACAATCTCAGGATTTACCATTAATCCTGGACTTTCAATGTTGGTGAAGTTGATCATAATGCTCGGTCTAAATGAACATAACCGCCATCTACGTGGATGAGTTGGCCAGTTGTATGACTTGATTTGGGTGATAATAAAAAGGCAACCATCGCTCCTATTTCGTCAGCCGTAGTCATGCGATTTCCCAAAGGAATTTTTGCCTCAATTTCTTTTAGTTTTGATGCAGGATTTTCAAGTGTTTGAATCCATTTCTCATAAAGTGGCGTGTAGCACTCTGCTACAATAACAGCATTAACTCGAATGTTGTGGGGCAATAATTCCACGGCCCATTCACGTGTAAGCGCATTCCGACCGCCGTTTGCCGCTGCATAAGCAGAAGTTCCACCTTGCCCTGTTTCAGCTGTTTTGGAACCGATGTTGACAATCGCTCCTTTGGTTTTAATCAAATGCGGTAAACATGCTTGAGCCATTAAATAGTAGTGAACTAAATTTGCATGTAAGGACTGCATAAACTTTTCATAGTTTCCATTGGCAAGACCTACCCCATCATTTACCCCTGCATTATTGATTAATCCGTCGATTCGGCCAAACATATTTACGATTTCAGTAACCACGCGTGTACATTCATCCGGTTGGGTCAGTTCCGCAACAAATGAAAAAGCTTGTCCGCCCGTTGCTTGAATGATATCGATGCAGGCTTGATTATCAGCGGCGTTCCGACCAACTATCGCTACCATGGCTGATTCTAACCCAAGTGCTTGACTGATTCCAGCACCGATGCCTTTGGCACCTCCTGTTACAATAATGACCTTTTCTTTGAGTCCTAAATTCATATTAGTCTAATGCGTAGAAGTTTTTACAATTATGTTCGTTGATTTTTGCTCGTTCATTTTCGCTTAATGCAGCAACGCTTGATTGATAAACTGCAATCCAATCGTCTAATTCGCCCGCTACTTTTACCACGGGATAATCAGTTCCAAATAGCAGTCGGTCTGTTCCAAATACCTCTAAAGCCACATCAATTACTTCATTAATTTGCGATGGCTTCCATGAATTCCAGTCGGCCTCCGTAATTAAGCCCGATATTTTCGCTGAAACATGTTCCAACTCTTTGAAAGCCTGAATATCTTGCTTCCATTGTTGAATGCTTCCCGATTTAATCGGTGGTTTTGCTAAATGGTCCAAGACGATTTTTTGTTCTAATGCTTGGCAAAAAGTTATCCCAGCAGCTAATTGATGCGGTAAAATCAGTAAGTCATAGGTATAATCAAAGGCATTTAATGCACGTACTCCACGCTTAAATGCTGCACCTTGTAGAAATTCTGGGTCTTTTTCCCCCTGAACAATATGCCTAAAGCCCTTTATTGTTTCGAATTGCGAAAAGTAACTCAAACGATCTTCTATGTTCGCTTGTTGGAGATCTACCCAGCCCACCACGCCTTGAATGAAGTCGGATTGTTCAGCTAAGGCTAATAGAAACAAAGTTTCTTCTTCGGATGATGAAGCTTGAACTGCAATACAACTTTCAATTCCTTTGGATTTAAATAGCGTTTCATCGGGATAGAAATCGTTTTGAATCACTGCCATCTCGGCAGTTATCCAAGTATCGCGTTCCGCATCAAAATTCCAAAAGTGTTGGTGCGAATCAATCATTATGAATAGGCAACTGCTGTTTGTTTTTGTTCACCTAAACCATCCATTCCTAGTGTTACGACATCCCCAGCTTTCAAATAAATAGGAGGTTTAAAGCCTAATCCCACGCCATGAGGCGTACCTGTTGATATAACATCGCCAGGTAATAAAGTCATGAACTGAGAAATATAAGATACGACTTGTGGGACATTGAAAATCAATTGGTCGGTATTCGATGTTTGAAAGCGTTTTTCATTGACATCCAACCACATAGAAAGATTATGGACATCGGCAATTTCATCTTTTGTGACCAATACAGGCCCTAAAGGGGCAAATGTATCACATCCTTTGCCTTTTGACCAGTTCCCCCCACGTTCTAATTGGTATTCGCGTTCTGAATAATCATTGTGTAAGCAATATCCTGCAACATAATCATATGCGTCTGCCTCCGAAACATATTGTGCTTTTTTACCAATGACAATGGCTAATTCCACTTCCCAATCTGTTTTTTCTGAACCTTTGGGTATGATGACCTGATCATTTGGCCCACAAAGAGCCGTTGTACTTTTGAAGAAAAGGATGGGTTCTTGAGGGATCTCAGCCCCTGTTTCACGGGCATGATCAGCGTAATTAAGTCCTACGCAAATGATTTTGGAAGGACGAGCAACACATGAACCAATACGTGTTGGATTTTTTATTTCAGGTAAATCCTTGGTTGCAAGGATATGTGCCAATTTTCCCAAACCATCTGCAGCAAAAAATGCTTCATTATAATCACTGATGTGTTCCGAAACATCCAAATAGCGGCCATCGATTAATACAGCTGGTTTTTCTTGTTCAAAAGCACCTATTCTAACTAATTGCATGGATTATAAAGATTTAATGGTTTCCCACATCGTTTCAGCTAAGAATTGATTTCCTGCTTCCGTTAAGTGAACGCGATCAGTAGTTAAAATGCCTGAGGCTTTATTTTCAATATTGTTTTTCTCTTCGTAAGTCATAAATGCCTTGCGTAAATCGATCAATTTACATTGATTATCTGCAGCAATTTTGCGGATGATATTGGAATATGCATTCAGGTCCCCGTCGTTCTCATTGGTAGCATCATACTTCTCTCCGATGACCGTTGGTGTGCAGATAACTACTTGAATATTAGCTTTTTGTAGCCTTTTAATTAAAGCGTTATAGAAACGTTCAAACTTGTCGGCATCTGTTCCCGTTCTCGAAGTCGTTTTATGCCAAACATCGTTAATACCCACATAAATAATCACGATATTAGGTTTCTTAGCGATTACATCTTCCTCATGACGTAGGTATAAATCATAGATTTTATTTCCACCAATGCCGGCACCGATTAATTCATATTTACTAGCTAAGCCTAATGTGCCTATCATTTCAGCCATCTTGGTGATATATCCGGTTTTACCTACACCAGCTTGTGTGATGGAATCGCCAAAAAATACGATACGTATTGGGTTTTCTGCTGTTTTGAATGAACTTAGGCTTAAGCTAAGCAATAACATAATGCTTAAAATTTTCGATTTCATAGGTTTAGTTGTTTAAGTAAATGAATCCACCGTCAATAGGATAATCGCAACCTGTAATAAAGGATGCCTCATCCGAACATAAATATAAGGCTAAATTAGCAATTTCAGAAGGCTGTGCCATACGGCCTAAGGGTTGCGTTTTGGATAATTTTTCAAACATTTCTGCTTGATTGTCAGGATAGTTTTTGGCGATAAATCCATCCACAAAGGGTGTATGTACGCGACCTGGAGAGATGCAATTACATCGAATTCCTTTGTCAATGTAATCCTTCGCAACCGATTGAGTCATAGATTTGATGGCTCCTTTGGTCATCGAATATCCAAAACGATCCGGAATTCCTACGGATGCAGCTACGGAAGCCATGTTTAGAATCACACCTGATTGCTTTGTGACCATGAAGGGAATGAAGGCCAACATACAATGATAGGCTCCTTTAACGTTTACGTCAAAAATTTTTTGAAAATCAGCAGGACTGGTTTTTTCTAGATTTCCAATTTGGGGAATTCCTGCATTGTTGACCAAAATATCAATCGGTGAAATACGTGTAGCAATTTGTTCCACCACTTCGAAATTGGTGATATCCGCTTGGTGGTAATTGATTTTAGGCTTAGGGTCCTTTGGTAAAGATAAGTCTATGACATGTACCTCAGCGCCTTGTTGTTGGAACAAGGTAGCTATAGACTCCCCTATTCCGGAGCAGCCACCCGTTACCACTACTTTTTTTCCTTTTAATGAGAATATCATTCTTTTTTTAATTAATAGACGCGAAGTATCGCGTCTCTACATTTTATTAAATCCAACTTCTAATGACTAAAGTCTAATGTCTAACGTCTATAGCGATACCCCTCTTCTCCAGAACATAAAATCGTCCTGTCCTAAATCCATTGCTTTGGTTGTGATTTCTCCTGAAGCTAATTGGATAATGTATTCCAAAACTTCTTCACCCATTTCTTCTACTGATTTTTCTCCTCGAATGATGGGGCCACAATCGATATCAATGATTTCAGGAAGTTTCTCAGCTAGCCGAGTGTTGGTTGATAATTTAACCATCGGACTAATCGGATTACCCGTTGGAGTTCCTAAACCCGTAGTAAACAGTTGAATCGTTGCACCTGCTCCTGCCATACCAGTTGTCGCCAACACATCATTTCCGGGCGTACAAACTAAATTTAAGCCTATTTTTGTTGCATATTGACCATAACCTAATGCATCAACAATGGGTGAAGATCCAGCTTTCTTCGCTGCTCCTGCCGATTTAATCGCATCAGTGATTAAACCATCTTTGATATTTCCTGGTGATGGATTCATATCAAAACCGGCGCCAACTGCAGCAGCACGTTTGGCATATTCTCGCATCATGAGCCCGAAATTATTGGCAACCTCTGCAGTCACAGACCGGTTCTGTAATTCTTGTTCTACGCCACAGAGTTCTGGGAATTCAGCGATCATGACCGTTCCACCTAAACCCACTAATAAATCAGCCGTATGACCGATGGCTGGATTGGCCGAAATGCCTGAAAATCCATCAGATCCTCCACATTTAACGCCTAATCGCAAAGCGGATAAAGGTGCCGGCTTTCTGGATAATTTGTTGATTTCAATCAAACCTTCGAAGGTTTTTAAGACAACCTCATTTAAGATTTTTTCCACGCCACTTCCTTCGTCTTGTTGTTGCTCAAAGAAATGGATGGGTTTACTGAAATTCGGATCTTTCTCGGATAATTTTTGTTTGAAAACCTCGATTTGAGAATGTTGGCAACCTAAACTTAAAATCGTTATTCCACCTACGTTCGGATTTACACAATAACCTGCTAATAATGCACATAGATTCATGGAATCATCTTTATTCTCACCACAACCACTTTCATGTGTCAAAAATTTGATGCCATCTACATTTGGAAACAAAGGGCTTTTTGAAATAAAAGCGTCAGATGAACTATCCCCTAATTGTAGTTTTTCCCCTGCTTCAAACTGTTTGCGTAAAGTGATAACCTGGTTGGTCACTGAATCATTCTTTTGAAAGCCAAGGCCTTGAATGAATGCATTCTTTAATAATTCAATGTTTCTATTTTCACAAAAAACAAGTGGAATGACTAACCAATAGTTTTGGGTGCCAACTTGGCCATCTGCACGATGATAGCCGTTAAATGTTCTGTTTTGGAATTTACTAACATCGGGACTTGACCACGTATATTCCTTTTGTTTACCCACGAAATCTTGCGAAGCATGGTGTAAATTAAAAGTATGGATTAATCCACCTTTCGGGATATCTTGGCTCGCATGGCCAACCAACACACCATACATATAGGCGTTACCATCTTTTGGGATCGCCTCAGTTGTGAATTTATGTTTGGCTGCAATATCATCCTGCAAGGTAATTTCGTTCCCTGCGTGCTTGATAATAGCGCCTTTTTTAAGGTCCTGTAAGGCTACGAGTAAATTATCTGTAGGATTGATTTGTAAAAAAGTACTTGACATGTTAATTTTTTAAGCTAAAAATTCGTTTTGTTAATACCCATTTCTCTGTTGTTTTAGATCCTGGGATGCGTTGTTGAAATTTATCCATTAAGGATTCCCATGCTTGCACCGCTTCATTGTTCTGATCTGCTTTCGCTTTGGCTTCAAATGAAAAAGTATCATTGGCTAAAATTTCCATGACCAAACGATTTCCATAGCGATAAATTTCCATGGATTCGATACCTGAATCCGAGATGCTTTTGGCTATTTCATCAGGTATTTGCTCGTGGTAAGCTTCATACTGTTTTATGGAAGCCTGTTCGTCCACTAAATCTAAAATCAAGATATACTTATGCTTCATCGGATCTTACACTTGAACCTTTGTATGCATAAAAAACAATGTATGCAAAGCATATCAAAGGTATTGTTAAGGCCACATTGGTATTGATTTTAAATAATGATGCGGTGAATGGAGGAATAATCGCTCCACCTACAATTGACATAATAATCAAGGAAGAGGCCAATTTTGAACCTTCACCTAAATTTTTACAGGATAACGCAAAGATGGTTGGGAACATAATCGATTGACAAAAATATACCAACATTAAGGCCACTACTGCGCTAATTCCACCACCCAACATGGCGACAATTAATGAAACAACGGCCCCTATTGCATATAAACCTAATATTTGATTGGACTTATATCGACCCATCAGGAATGTGCCTAAGAACCGACCTAGTAAAAATAGAATAAATGCGAATGAGGCATGAAAACTGGCCATTTGGGTAGCCGACATCCCCGATGAGATTTGATATATTTTCTCAACAATCCATAAGTTGGTATCTGGCGCATAATCTAGTTTCAAATCAACAAAATTGCCCCACAGAGTAACTTGAGCACCTATGTTTAAAAACTGGGCAATGATTCCCAACACTAAATGCTTATGCTTTAGCAAGTTTTTAATTCGCACATTTGAGTTCTGTTCTTCGGCAGATTTTAATTCAGGCATTTTCGTAAGTGCGAATAAAATAGCTACAAATGTTACGACGCAACCAATGATTAAATAGGGACTTTGGACGGATGCTGCATGGGCTGCACGAATGGCTTCAGATTCAGCTACTGGCATGGCTGCTAGTACTTCCCTGCTATATTCTTTATCAGAGAAAATGAAAAATCCCCCAATCACAGGACCTAAAATGATACTCATTCCATTAAAAGATTGCGCAAAATTTAAGCGAAAATCTCCTTTGGCTGGATCACCCAATACAGTTACGTACAGATTAGCAGCAGTTTCCAAAAAGGCTATGCCACTTGCAATCATAAATAAGGCAATAAGGAAAAATGAATAAGATCTTACATCAGCAGCAGGATAAAAAAGGAAGGCTCCCGCAGCATACAAGACTAGGCCGAGCAGTATCCCCATTTTATAACCATATTTTCGCATCACGATTCCCGCAGGTAATGCCATGACAAAATAGCCTAAATAGAATGCCGTTTCAACGATGTTGGCTTGCCATCGTTGGAGATCCAAAGCCGTTTGGAATTGCTTGACTAGTGTTCCATTTAAACTATTCGCTAGGCCCCAAAGGAAAAACAAACTTGTTACAAGTATTAATGGAATGGTATAGTTGGTTTTGTTGTCAGCATGAACATGAACGGAGTTCTGATCTGATGAAGGTAATGCCATGTGAATAAGTTTAATAGGTAAAGTCAAAAGTCCTTTCAATTTACCTTCTTTTTTCCTTAATTTTAAAACACTTAACAAACTAAATCTATTTCATGAAATTTCTTCTTTCCGTATTCGCTTGTCTTTTTTCTTTTATGGGTATGGCCCAACTAAAAAGTCCAGACGAATTCTTAGGATATCCGCTCGGAACACGCTTTACCTACCACTACCAATTAGTTGATTATTGCAAACATGTGGCCTCACAGCGTCCTTCTATGGCACGTTGGCAATCTTACGGGAAAACAAACGAAGGCCGGGAATTGGGTATTTTGACTTTAACAAATCCACATTTATTGGCCAAATTGGATGAGGTGAAATCTATTCACCAACAAGTAATTGAGGGAAAAATACAGCCGAGCAATGAATTACCTGTTATTATTAATTTATCCTTTAATGTTCATGGAAACGAAGCAGCCGGATCAGAAGCGGCTTTAGGTGCGATTTATGATTTGGTGAAAGATGGCGGTCTATTGATGAATTCATCAAAGGATTTTGTTGTATTAATGGACCCATGCATTAATCCGGATGGTCGGGATGCTTATGTTACTCAATTCAACCGTCGTAATTTTACAGCGGGCGGAAATGCAGATCCCAATGACCAAGAGCATTTTGAAGGTTCTACATCAGGTCGCTATAATCACTTTTCATTTGATTTGAACCGGGATTGGGTTTGGCAGACGCAAGTAGAGTCGAAACAACGTTTAGCCTTTTTTCAGTCTTGGTTACCTATGTTACATGCCGATTTTCATGAACAAAGCTTTCAGCATTCGTACTATTTCCCACCAGCAGCCAAACCTTATTTGAAGTTTATTTCTAATTCAACTTTGGCATTGCAATCATCTGTAGGTCAGTCATTTGCTAAATTGTTTGATCAAAATAAATGGCCTTATTTTACATCTGAAATTTATGATTTGTTTTATCCAGGTTATGGCGATACCTATCCTGTATTAAATGGTGCTCTAGGAATGACATTAGAACAAGGTGGAATTCGTGGGGGCTTGCAAGCTCAAAAATCGAATGGAGATACGATACGTTTTGTTGATCGAGTGCGGCATCATCGTGCATTAGCCGTCAATTTGGTGGAATGGTCTCTTAGTAATAATGAACAGGTAAAGGCTAGTTTCTATCAAAATCATGCGAATGCACGAAATACACCAACTAACCTTTACAAATCGTATGTAATACCTCAAGCTGACATAGGTAAATCAGCAGAATTGATTCGTTTATTAAAATCCAATCGTATTCAATTGAGCCAAGTGGACAAGGACGGTACGTTCAATGCTTTCTCTTTTCAGGATCAAAAAAATCAAGTTTATAAAGCGTCCTCCGGTGATTTGCTTATTTCAGCGTATCAATCAGCGGCACCGATGATTCAAGCACTTTTGGACCCTACCCCGGTTTTAGAGGATTCTTTAACCTACGACATTACAGCGTGGAATTTATTCCAATTACACGGAATTCGCGCCTATGGAATTAAGGAGCGCTTGACTGGAGTTGATTGCAAGGAAAGCAGCTGGTTGAATCAATCAATTGATGAAGCGCATGTAGCTTATGTATTTAAATCGGACGCGAAGTCAATTCAATTTGCTAATACCTTGATTTCAAAGGGTTATTTAGTGGTTTTTAATGATAAGCAAGTTCGTTTTGAAGGAACGGATTATGCACCGGGTTACCTTTGGGTACTAAAGAAAAGAGGATCTTGGGAACCTTTAGCTGAAGCAGCTAATTCGGCGCATATTGCGTTGAAGGGTATTCGGTCATACCGTTCTGAATCGGGAGCAGATTTAGGCTCAACGCATTTTATTCAAGTGAAAACTTCACGCATTGCTGTTGTGGTCGATCCTAGTTTTGATGTAAACCAACAAGGTGAATTGGCTTATCATTTAACGAAGAATATGCTTTTGAAACCTAGCTTTGTGCCTTTAACACAGCTATTTCGGGCGAATTTAAGTGATTATAGCCATATCATAATCCCCAATGGGAAGTCGGCTGAACTTGCAAAAAGCCAACAAACTTTATTGGATGATTATGTAAAGAAAGGTGGACAAGTTATTCTTTTTGAAAAGGCTACTAGTTTCATTTCCGATAAGGAAATTGCGCTTTTTGAAAAAGAATTAAAGGATAGTTTAGTGAATCAAACACCTTATGAAGATTCAGAGAGACATGAAATCTCCAAAACATTGACCGGTAATTTATTGGTAGGCCAAGTAGAAAAATCGCATCCTTTGGCTTTTGGAATCAATCAGGACCAAATAATTATTTTGAATCAAGCGGAACGATTAATAAAGCCACATACCCAATGGAAATCAATTGTCAAAACAAATAGCTCCGCTCAGATTTACGGATTTGTTGGTAATCAGGTAAAAAAACAAGTTAATAATAGCTTGTGGATGGCAAATTACGGATTAGGTGCTGGAAATTATATTTGGTTTGGATTCAACCCTTTATTCCGTGCGATTCCAACGCAATCCATTAAACTCTTTGAAAATGCACTTTTATATCATGCGAATTAAACTTATCCTGTTTTTGTTGGCTTGTGGATTCCAATATTCATTTAGTCAAACAATTAAGCCCGTCTATCCTATCCCTAGTGCGAAGCAATTGGCTTGGCAAGAATTATCCTACTATGGTTTTGTTCATTTTAACATGAACACCTTTACGAATGTAGAATGGGGCGAAGGAAAAGAAGATCCTAAATTATTCAACCCAACGGCATTGGATTGCAATCAATGGGTTCGAATTGCAAAGGCTGCCGGGATGAAAGGTTTGATTCTTACTGCAAAGCATCATGATGGTTTTGCCCTTTATCCATCAAAATTTACAGATCATTCCGTTGTTAAATCACCTTGGAAAAATGGGAAAGGTGATGTAGTTCGTGAGTTATCCAATGCTTGTAAACGTTATGGGTTAAAACTGGGAATTTATTTGTCTCCTTGGGACCGTTTTCATCCAGCCTATGGGACTGATAATTACAATCAGGTTTATGCCAATATGCAAAAGGAGCTTTTGACACAGTATGGGCAGATTTTTGAATTTTGGTATGATGGTGCCAACGGTGAAGGACCTAATGGAAAAAAGCAGGTGTATGATTGGAAATTGTTTCATTCGATGGTCAATAAATACCAACCGAATGCTGTACAGTTTTCAGATAATGGACCAGACATTCGTTGGGTTGGTAATGAACGGGGTTATTCTTACGAAACCATGTGGTCCCCTATTAACAAAGATGAGATTTATCCGGGTTATCCTAAGTTTGACGATTACCGACAAGGACAAGAAAATGGTAGCCATTGGGTTGCCCCAGAGGTAGATGTGAGTCTTCGACCGGGTTGGTATTATCATCCTGAACAAGATAATTTAGTTAAGAGTCCTGATTCCTTGATGCGTATATATGTGGCCTCGGTTGGTCGCAATGCCAATTTATTAATCAATATTCCCGTTGATACTCGTGGATTAATTCATCCCAATGATTCTGCCGCATTAATGGGTTTGAAATCGCTAATGAACACTGGCTTGAGAAGTCTTCGTAAAAAGACGGACGGTATTCAGGTTTCAAGTTCTATGAAGGGTTATGGATCTGACAAATTATACGATGTAAGTCCACGTACTTTTTGGGCGGCTAATGTTTCGGATAAGTCTCCACGGCTTACTTGGTCTTTAGCTGATTCTCGATTAGTTAATGCCATTCAAATGCAAGAACCGATAGCTTTAGGTCAGCGCGTCAAGCGTTTTGAAGTTAAATTGGTAGATCAAGATAGTAGATCTGAGGTTTTACAGGGTCATACGATTGGCAATAAGCGCATCTTGACATTTAAAGCGCGTAAACTAAAAAGCATCCAAGTTGATTTCTTGGATGCTCGAGGACAAGTTCTCTTGTCGAATTTTGATTTGCTATATCTTACTTCAACACATAACGAATCGCTGTACCACTAAACGTGTAGCCATTTGCGTCTTTTGTTGTGTAAACTTGATATTTGATATCCATTAAAGCAGAAGCTCCTAACTCTTCAGCTTTAGCTACCATTTTATCAAGGATTTCTTTTTTCTTATTTTGATGAATACCTCGATTGAGCATTTTGCCATTTTGTGTTTGGTCTAATGACAATGGAACTTCATCCGAAAAAGAAATCGGTTCTATCACAGCAAAGCTTTGTTTAGGCTGCTCATTGAAATAAAAGATATCAATCGCATACTTAACAGGTATTTCGAATCCCAAACCGTCATGACGTTCAGTGCCCCCATCTTTGAAGTTGGGGCTATAATAGGTACTTGGCTGAACATGTTTTGAACAACTAAGTGCAGTACTTATCAGTAGGATTCCTACTGCGTATTTAGATGCTTTCTGAATCATAAATCAATACTTTTTCCCAAAGTTCTTTACAATCGTCAATGAATTTTAAGTGAATAGGATGTGTTTGGTATACATCGTGTCCTGCTTCTTCTTCGAAAGTTGTTAATAAACAATAATCGTATGAACGATCAATGACTGGACGATCTGTTTTAGCAGGTTTTCCTACACTAAATACATCAACTGTATCTACGTCGGCAAGTGAACTAACACCTGCTTCAAATTTTTGGATTTCTTCTTGCGATAATCCCTTCTTTAACCAAAAGTTTACTACGTGTACGAACATTAGTTGGATAATTTAACTTGAGTAATAATTTCTTTTAACTTGTTGCCAAGTGCATCAGATCCTTCTGCTAAAGGCATACGAACCTGTCCTTGAATCATTCCTTGCAATGCAAGAATTTTCTTAACTCCTACCGGATTACCTTCTTCATATAAATAAGGATCAATGGTTAAGAATGCAGCCAATGCTTTTTGTGCTGTTTTGTAGTCACCAGCCAAAGCCGCGTGAATCATATCAGTAAATTGACGTGGAAATGCATTCGCAATGACTGACATAACACCTACTCCACCAATCGAAATAATAGGCACAGCTTGTACGTCATCACCCGAAATCAATAAGAAGTCTTCCGGTTTGTGAAACGCAATTTCCATACATTGTTCAATAATACAAGATGCTTCTTTAACGCCTATGATATTATTGTGCTCCGCTAAAGTTAACACTGTCTCAGCCGACATATTAATTCCCGTTCTTCCGGGAATATTGTACATGATAACAGGTACTGGGCAAGCATCAGCAATGGCTTGATAATGGGCAATAACGCCACGTGCACTTGGTTTATTGTAATAGGGACAAACAGACAAGATCGCATCGATGCCTGAAAAATCAGTCTCTTTAATTTGCTTTAAAAGATTTTCGGTGTTGTTTCCTCCCAATCCATAAACGATAGGCAGATTACGAGAATTGCTCGTTTGAATTGTTGAAACAATTTGTTTCTTCTCATCTGCTGTAGTCGTTGCCGATTCTCCTGTGGTTCCTTGGACAACAAGATAATCAACGCCACCTTGGCTGACATGAGCAATAAGTTTTTCTAATCCTTTCCAATCGATGGAACGATCTGCAAACATCGGAGTTACTAATGCTGGAGCAACGCCATGAAATTTAGGTAATGTTTGTGATTGCATACATTATGAAAGAAGCGCTAAAAAGTCTTCTTCGCTTAGAATTTTGATATTTAATTGAGTAGCCTTCTCCAATTTAGCAGGCCCCATGTTGTTGCCAGCTACTAGGTAATCGAGTTTGGATGAAATACTGGAAACTACTTTTCCACCATTGGCTACAATTTTAGCCTTAAGGTCATCCCGTTCGAAGTTTTCAAAGACTCCCGAAATTACGAAACTTTTTCCGACTAAAGCCTGCCCTTCCAAGACTATTTCTTGGATTTCTTCAGATAATTGAACGCCTGAGCTTCTTAATTTATCAATGAATTGAATATTTTCTTCAACTTCAAAGAACGCTCGAATACTCAAGGCAATGCGATCCCCAATTTCAGGTACGGCAATTAATTCCTCGTAAGTCGCATTTTGCAAATCCTCTATCCGATGAAAAGCCGAAACTAACTTTTCTGCGATTGTTGCTCCCACATGTCTAATTCCTATTCCGAATAATACTTGTCGGAAAGGTATTTGCTTCGATTTTTCTATCGAGGTAAGGATATTGGAAATGGATTTTTGTTGAAAGCCTTCTAATCCAAAGAAACTTTCTTCGTTCAAGTCATATAGATCGGCAGCATTGTGAATAATCCCTTTTTCAACTAATAAATCGATGGTTTCTGTCCCTAAATTTTCAATGTTTAAGGCTTTTCGCTGAATAAAATGTTCTATTCTTCCTTTAATTTGAGGTGGGCAATGTGAGTCATTTATACAGTAATGATTTGCTTCGCCTTCTTCACGGATTAATGCTTGATCACAAGCTGGACAATGTGTAGGGAATTCGAATTTGGCTGCATTTGGTAGGCGTTTACTTGCATCAACCCCCGTAATTTTAGGGATAATCTCCCCCCCTTTTTCTATGTATACCGTATCGTTTTCATGTAAATCCAAGCGTTCCATTTCATTCGCATTGTGAATGGATGCGCGCTTGATAACAGTGCCTGCCAAATACACGGGGTGTAAATTAGCTACAGGAGTTACATTCCCTGTTCTGCCCACTTGGTAGGATACGCTTTCTATTTTGGTATGCGCTATTTCGGAAGGGTATTTATAAGCGATAGCCCATCGTGGTGATTTGGCTGTAAAACCCAATCGCTCTTGTTGTCCTAAATCATTGATTTTTATGACAATGCCATCTGTATTCAAGGGTAAATCGTGGCGTTTTTCCTCCCAATCTTCAATGTATTGGATTACCTCGTCTATGTTTCCACATTTTCGATAGGTATTGGAAACGGGGAATCCGTTCTTTTCCATTAACATCAACCCTTCTTCATGGGTCTGAAAAGGGATCTCATTTCCGAGGTAGGCATAGACAAAACACGCCATGTTTCTTTGGGCCACAATACTCGAATCTTGCAATTTAAATGTTCCTGAAGCCGCATTACGTGGATTTGCTAAAGGAGCCTCACCTTGGGAAATTTTGTCTGCATTGATTTTTTCAAAAGAACTGATGGGCATATAACCTTCTCCCCTTACTTCAAAAGTTGTTGGAAAATCCTGCGATTGTATCGTATGCGGAATTGATTTGATGGTTTTAACATTATTGGTAATATCATCCCCACGTGTTCCATCTCCACGCGTAACTCCTTTGATTAATTTTCCGTTTTCATACCAAAAGGAAAGCGCTACACCATCAAATTTTAATTCGCAGATGTATTCGTATTTTTCTTCGCCTAATGCTTTTTGAATGCGCTCGTCGAAATCGCGTAAATCTGATTCATTATAGGTATTTCCCAATGATAGCATGGGAAATTGATGGGTAACTGATTTGAAATTTTTAGTGATGGTACCACCTACGAATTGTGTAGGACTATTAGGAACGGCAAATAATGGATTTTCGAATTCTAATTTTTGCAATTCAGCGAGGAGTTTATCAAATGCCTCATCTGTAATTAAGCTTTCATTTAATTGATAATATGCATGATTGTAGTGGTTAATTTGATCCACCAATTCCTGCATCTTTTTTTGAATATCCATACGCGATAAATTGACATACAAAGTTAATCCGAATCTCATCAGAAATAAGCCTTAGCCAATATTTTTCATACCTTTGTAAAATGGAAAAATTAATCATTGCACCCTCTGTGTTGGCCGCTGATTTTGCCAACCTCGCTCAAGAAACTCAAATGTTAAATGAATCTGCTGCGGCTTGGATTCATATCGATGTAATGGATGGAGTCTTTGTCCCGAACATTTCATTTGGTTTTCCTGTTTTAGAGGCAATTGCCAAGCATACTACGAAATTTTTGGATTGTCATTTGATGATCGAAAAACCTGAACGTTATATCAGTCAATTTGCCGCTAGTGGTGCCAATATGATAACGGTACATGCTGAAGCTTGTCCGCATTTACATCGTACTATCCAACAAATTAAGGCTGAAGGTTGCCTTGCAGGAGTTGCTCTTAATCCTGGTACTCCCGTTTCTGTTTTAGAAGATGTTATCGGGGATTTAGATTTAGCATTAATTATGTCTGTTAATCCGGGATTTGGTGGACAGAAATTTATCCCAAATTCTGTTCGAAAAACCACTCAATTAAAAGCATTGATTGATTCTACAGGGAAAGATATTTATTTAGAAATTGACGGAGGCGTAAATCAAATAAATGCAGGGGCATTAATTCATGCAGGTGCAAATGTGCTTGTAGCAGGAAGTTTTGTTTTTGCCTCAGCGGATCCGAAGGCTACTATCCAAGAATTAATGACTTTGGCTTAAGTTTATGCTAAAAAGTATTCTCCTCTTTTCATTAATTTGTTTGACGCTTTTGACCTCAAAGGCTCAATCGGTTCAATGGGCAAGTAAGGTGATGTCTTTTTCTAGCGAATATTCAGATCCCTTGTTGGGAAAAGAATATCGGGCGATTCATATTTTAGGCCGACCAAGTAAATACCCTAAATTTTCAGCCACTCCTAGTGCTTGGCAATCTTTGACTCCTGATAATCCAGGCGGCGAATTTATCATTGTTTCATTTGATACAGCCAAAGTCGTAAAGCAAGTAGCGATTTTTGAAAATTTTGGTGCGGGGTCAATTACTCGCGTTGATGCATTGGATGAAAACAATAAATTATATTTGTTGAAAGAATTTAATGCTGGCTATGCCCAAGCCAACGGACAAATAACGCGGATACGGTTGGCTAATCCGACCTCATTCAAAGTGAAATCCATTAAGATTACAATGAACTCTTTGCGTGTTTCAGGTTATTCCCAGTTGGATGCTGTAGTAATATCGGACGGTGACTCTCCCATTGAAGATCGGATTAAATTGGAAGTTGATCCGAATGCCTATTTGGTCAAAGAAAATTTAGGAACGGCTATTAATTCAAAGTTTAATGAGATTTGCCCGGTGGTTAGTCCTGATGGCAAAAAACTCTATTTCACTCGGTGGAAACATCCTGATAATTTAGGGGCTAATAAAAATCAAGACATTTGGGTGTCTAATTTAAAGGATAAGAAACAATGGGAAAAGGCGACGCTATTTCCCGCACCTATCAATAATGAGGAAAATAATGCCGTTTGTGGTATTTCGCCAAATGGTAAAACCATGTTGCTAAATAATGTTTATGGCAAAGATGGCCAAATGGAAAAAGGTGTTTCGCTATCATTTTTATTGCGCACTGGTGAATGGAGTTTCCCTAAACCGATTCGGATTCAAAACTTTAAAAATAAATCAGAATATTCAGAATATACGTTGGCCCCCAATGGTAAGGTTCTATTAATGACCACTGAAATGAAGGATTCTTATGGCGGAAAAGATATCTATGTCTCGTTTTTAAAATCAGACGATACTTGGACAGAACCTAAGAATATTGGAGCTGCGGTTAATACAGGTGAGTCTGAAAGTACGCCTTTTATTGCTCCTGATGGTCAGACAATGTATTTCTCATCAAGTGGACATGTTGGTTATGGTAATAACGATATATTTCTTACGCGTAGATTAGATGATAGTTGGCTCAATTGGTCCATTCCGGAAAATGTTGGTCCAGTAGTTAACACAAACCAATGGGATGGATATTTTACCGTGTCTGCGCAAGGGGATTATGCCTATTTTAGTTCAGTGGAAAACTCCATGGGTGCTGAAGATATTTACCGCATCAAAATTCCGGAAAAAGTAAAACCACAGACATTGGTTCAGGTTTCGGGGCAAGTGATAAACCAATTGAGTAAATTAGCAATTCCAGCGAAAATACTAGTAAAATCAAGGGTCTCGTCAGATACGATGCAAATTGATTATGATCCCTATTTAGGGGATTTTAGTTTCATGTGGCCAACGAAAAAACCGTTCTACATGGAAATAAGGGCAAAAGGATTTGTGACTCGGCGGGAGAATTTTGATTTTCGGGATCAAGCCAAATACTTCGAATCGGTTCAATTATTGGGTTTAGTTCCCATTGAAATGAATAAGCAATATAAGGTTCCCAATCTTTCCTTTATTCAAAGTAAATCCGAAATTTCGAAGGAGTCCTACCCTGCTTTAGATGAAATTGTTTTGATTTTACAAGAAAACGAAGGATTACATTTGTTGGTAGAAGGACATACCGACAATCAAGGAGACTGGGATGAGAATTTAAAACTTTCTTTGGAGCGTGCGAATCAAGTTAAGAGCTATTTAATTTCGAAAGGTATTTCTGTTAATCGAATAGATACAAAAGGTTGGGGTGGTACGAAACCATTGAATACAAGTACCCTGGAAGAAAAAAGGCGTTTGAATCGTCGGGTTGAATTTAGTTTTTTTGTTGTGCAATGACCGAAAATAAAGCAATCTATTTTGAGCAATTAAATGGTATCCGATTTATCGCGGTGCTTTTGGTGTTGTTGGATCATTGGCTGATCCCCATAAATCCTTTTTCCTTTTTAGGGCATTTAGGTGTTGTGATTTTCTTTGTGTTAAGTGGCTTTTTAATCACACGAATTTTATTTCAAAATGCAGATGATTGTAGGCAAAATCATTCGTCTATTTTGGTGAAAATTATTCGGTTTATGTATCGAAGGTCCTTGCGGATATTCCCTATCTACTTTTTACTGTTATTGATTGGATTGGTGTTTTCTTTGTCAAATTTTAAAAATTTGTGGCCCTACCTCGTGTTTTATTTGCCTAATTTTTACATCATGACAAAGGCAACCTGGCTGGGTATTTGGGATCATCTTTGGTCATTAGCAGTGGAAGAGCAGTACTACCTCGTTTTTCCCTATTTTGTCTTGTTACTTGCTCCGCGCAAGTATCCGCTTTTGTTTATTTTGATGCTTTTGGTTGGTTTGGGAACACGATTTGGATTTTATGCCTTTGCTAGTTCAGAGATGCAAGAGCAAAATTGGATGTGGTGGTATGTTAATCCATTTGCAGCTTTGGATTGCTTTGGTTTGGGTGGAATTTTGGCCTATTTATTTCATTACAAACAAAATTACTTTCAATCTGTTAAGTTTCTTAAAGTAGGTTTAATAGTTAGTTTAATTGCATTTCTTGCAATTCTGAATTTAGGGGAGCTAACCATTTTTCAACATGCGAATATTTGGTCCATTGTTTTTGAACGAATTTCCGGAGCATTTTTTTCTTTTTTCTTGATCGCCTTATCTATTCGGAAAGACACATGGATATTAAGTGCTTTTTTGAAGTCAAAACCTGTATCTTATTTAGGCTCAATTTCTTATGGGATTTATTTGTATCACAATGTTGTGATGAATTATTACCACGATGAAGGAAATACAATTTGGTTTTATTTAAATAAGTATCTTCCAAATTTTCATTTAGAATTGGTTAATTTTACAATCTACAAGTTTATAATAAGCTTTTTATTTCTTGTATTTTTATCAAGTTTATCTTGGTTTATAATAGAACAGCCGATCAACAAATATAAAAATCGTATTTAATGCAAAAGGAGTTAGAATTAATCGTTGTTATTCCTGCTTACAATGAAGAAGCATGTATACGAGAAGTGGTGCCTAATTGGATTGAGGGGATTAGTCAAATAATACCTAAAGATAAATTTAAGTTATTGATTATAAATGACGGTTCTCGTGATAATACGGGTACTATTTTAGATGAATTGACGGGTATTTATCCCAATTTAATTGCCAAACATCAGTTGAATGGTGGACATGGGAATGCGATTTACAACGGCTATCAAATGGCAATTGATATGAATCCAGCATTTGTATTTCAAACGGATTCAGATGACCAGTTTGATCCCCGTGATTTTCATAAATTTTGGGAGAAACGTAATGAATCTGATTTTGTTCTAGGATTTCGAGAAGTTCGTCATGATGATCCATTCCGCTTATTAATTACTCGTATTTTAAAATTTTCTTTATTGTTCATATACGGAACTTATATTCATGACGCGAATATTCCATTCCGATTGATTCGTACGAGTTTTTTAAAGAAACTAATTGCTGCTTTACCCAAACAAGTTCCTTTCGCTCCCAACATCTTCTTAGCTGTATTGGCAAAGAAATCTGGTCAAACCTTATTTGATATTCCTGTATTACACAAAGAACGAGAAACAGGTGAAGTGTCTATTCGACACATGAAACTTCTAAAGGTTTGTTGGCAAAGTTTTAAAGAATTAAGCACATTTCGGTTCGCATTGAATCGAATGGTGAAGGAGATTAAAAAATAATTAAAAAGGCTAATTCAATTCTGAATTAGCCTTTTTAATTAAAGTAATACGATTAAGCTTTTGATTATAGCCGTTAAGCGAATGGCATCTAAGATACGTGCTTCTGTAGCCCCATGGTTCTTGACCGACTGCTCATGTGATGAGACACACATTTCACAACCATTGATTGCTGATACAGTTAAACTAGCAAGTTCGAAAAACTCTTTGCCTAAAACAGGATTCATCATGATGGACATGCGAATACCTGCTGGTGCTGTATTGTAATATTCTTTATCTACAAAGTGCTTGAAACGATAAAAAATATTGTTAGCATTTAACAAAGAAACCAAGGCATGAATTTCATTGATTTCAGCTTCAGTCGCTCCTTTTGTTAACGCTAACTCCGTTAAGGAAGTTATCGTTCTTTCGTGTTTCTGATTGACTGAAACTGCTAACGCTAATAGAATTGCTTCTTTTTCGTTCAATGTTTGCGCTCGTAATGCATTCGAAACATTAATTTTTAAATCTTTGATGTAAC
The DNA here is from genome assembly GCF_042714525.1 of Aquirufa echingensis. Taxonomy (NCBI): domain Bacteria; kingdom Pseudomonadati; phylum Bacteroidota; class Cytophagia; order Cytophagales; family Flectobacillaceae; genus Aquirufa; species Aquirufa echingensis. Next base: position 138,481 of record NZ_JBBKYA010000003.1, read on the forward strand.
GGTGATCCGCAGCATCCAAAGTGTCTAAAAGGGCAAAGGATTCTGTAGCAGGGATATTGATCTCTGCTAATAAATTATCTTTAGTCTCACTCATGGTCGTTGATTTTAAAAGCCCCAGGGAACCCTGGGGCTAAAAGAATATTATAATGTTGCTTCTCCTGCTTTCCAGTTACATGGGCAAAGCTCATCTGTTTGTAAAGCATCTAATACACGCAATACTTCGTCTACGTTACGACCTACTGAAAGATCATTTGCAGAAGCCCAACGGATGATACCGTTTTGGTCAGCGATGTAAGTAACTCGGTATGCAACCTTCTCTCCTTCTGTCAAAATTCCTAATTCTTCAGCTAAGCTTTTAGAAGTATCTGCCAACATAGGGAATTTCAAACCACGTAAATCATCGTGATCTCTTCTCCATGCTGCGTGTACGAATTCTGAATCTGTTGATGCTCCGATCAATGTTGCATCACGGTCAGCGAAATCACCGGCACGACGGTTGAATTCAGCAATTTCAGTTGGGCAAACGAAAGTAAAATCTTTTGGCCACCAAAACATTACTAACCACTTACCATCTTTCTTGTGATCTTCTGAAGTAATTGTCGCAAATTCTTTTCCTTGCTCTAAAGAAACAACTGCCGTTTTTGAAAATGTAGGAAATTGGCTTCCTAAACCTAACATGTAATTTGCCATTTGTATAAGTGTTTTGTTTGTTCGTTTAAAATGATGTTGCAAATATCGTAGTTTAAAAACTATCAATCAAATCTATATTTTTTATATTTGTATAGATTTTGACTATATAATGACAATTACACAACTGGAGTACATCGTCGCGCTCGCCGACCTGCAAAGTTTTTCCAAAGCAGCTGATTATTGCTGTGTATCTCAACCCAGTTTGAGCATGCAAGTGCAAAAATTGGAAGATGAATTGAACATGACCTTGTTTAATCGAAAGGCTAAGCCATTAGAACCAACACTTGAAGCAAGAGAAATTTTAGCAAAAGCTCGAATCATTCTTTCGGAAAGTAAATCCATACTCTCTCTTACAAAAGGTTGGTCTACACAGGTTACGGGAAATCTTGCAATTGGAGTTATCCCAACGATAGCACCATATTTAATGCCACGCTTTCTGGCTGATTTCCAATTGAAATACCCCAATTTAACTATTAGCGTTTCGGAAACTACCACAGAGAATATTAAGCATGAAATTGCTGAAGGTCGAATTGACATAGGCATACTTGTTACCCCTTTAAATTCAAATTTGATTGAGATTCCACTTTATTACGAGGAATTATTCCTGTATTCTAATGTCTGGGAAGATGATGGATCTAAATTAAGTGCCACTCTTGATCCTACTAAATTGTGGCTTTTAGAGGAGGGACACTGCTTAAGTAATCAAATTAATTCTATCTGTAACCTGAATGCAGGTGCCCGAATATCTAATTCATTGACTTATCAAACGGGAAGTTTAGAAACGATAGTCCGAATGGCTGATTTGGGATTTGGTCAAACAATTATTCCGCAAATGTTTGTCGATTATTTAGATAATAAATCAAAAGAGAAGGTACATCCACTTCCCAAGCCTACACCAATTCGTGAAGTTTCACTAGTTCATGCGAAGTCCTATTCACGTAAAGCTATTATTAATGCACTTAAATTAGAGATATTAGCACATATTCCGATGCAGTGGCAGTCTATTGCTGATCGAACGATTATCCCAATATAGCTTGAAGTTGTTCGGTTCTTCTTATTTTTAAAAGGAAATAGATACTGGCTATAAACACAAGGCCTAATATCAAAATACCTAAGCGCATGTTGCCAGTCAATTGGATGATTAAGCCAAAAATGAATGTCCCCAACACGGTTGATAAGCGATCACATGCATCATAAAAGCTGAAATAGGAACTCGTGTCTTGTTCATTTGGAGGACACATTTTGGCGAATGTCGCCCGACTATTCGATTGGATCCCCCCCATCACAAAACCTATGCCAGTGGCCAATAAATAAAAATTAAATTGATCATTTACCGTATAGGCGAAACCACAAATGGCAACCCAGACGATAACGATAGCTAGTAATGCTTGTATATTACCGAATCGTTGAGAAAGTTTTGCACAAAAATAAGCTCCTGGTATCGCGACTAGTTGAATCAATAGAATGGTTATGATCAGTGCGTCTGTTGGCAAATGCAATTCTTCACTACCAAATAATGCTCCCAAAAACATAACAGTTTGCGCTCCCATGTTGAAGAGAAAAAAACTAGCCAAGAAGCGCTTTAGTGCTCCAATATTTTTCACTTCTTCATATACCTTTTTAAGTTCCTTCCAACCGCCTAACCATATGTTTTCGCCTCGATGCATACGTTTATTGCCTTCGGGAAGATAATGAAATGGTATTTGCGCAAATACTAACCACCAAATTCCCACACTTAAAAATGATATTCTAGATGCTAAATCTCCAGAAAGATTGCCGTACCATTGCGGCATCATCACCATCGTTAAATTTTGGATAAGTAAAAGAACACTTCCTATGTAACCCATTGTAAATCCTTTGGCACTTAATTGGTCAAAACGGTCAGGGCTTGCGATTTCAGGTAAAAAGGAATTATAGAACACCATACTTCCTCCCCATCCGATGATGGAAAATAGAAAACCAAATGTTCCAATGTAGTAATTTCCTTTTTCGAAAAAGTAAAGGCTAATACAACTAAATGAACCTAAATAACAAAAAAATCGCATAAACGATTTCTTGTTTCCTTTGTAATCAGCTATTCCTGAAAGTAATGGCATTAGTATAGCTAACAGTAAAAATGCACATGAAACAGTGTATGAAAATATAACCGTATTACTTAAATGCATCCCTAGAAAATCGATCTCTTTATTACCTGAAGCACTGACAGCAGCGAAAGGATAATAAATCGGGAAAATCGCACTCGTAATGGTTAAAGAATGAACCGAATTCGCCCAATCATAAAATGCCCACGCATTTAAAACCTTGGGATTATTTAGTTCGTTTTTCATCCTTAAAATAAGCCAAGTTGTTCACCTTTAGTAGAATCCTTTAGAATTTGTTCAGTTGGGTAATTCTTGATTTCTAAAGGAATATCTTCACTTTTAGATTCAGTTGGCTCCTCTTCTAAGGTAATTGTTTGTCCCACAACAATTGTTTCCGGTTCCTCTGGCGCATCTTCTTGCTGCTCTTCTACAACTGGAATAGATTCAACTTCTACCACTGGCAATGTTTCTTTATCAGTAGACTCATCTTCTTCCACTTCGTTAATTGGTGATTGAGTCAGTTCTTCTGACTCGGGCATAACTACTTCCGTATCAATAAACTGCGCATCAGTTAATTTGGGATAGTTTAGTTTACTACCTATTGCCTTCCAACCTCTTACGTCAACTAATTCATCAATTGGGATTAACTCAATTTCAGAAGTTTTGCCATCAGGCTTATGCTTTATCTGAACATTGGGTGCATAATTTATGCTAGAAGCAACCAATTTAGATGCCTTATGATCTGAAATGAACAAGAACTTCTTATCAACTGTTGAAGTCTCAATTTTAAAACGCTTAATGAAATGCGTTTTATTTGAACCATCAAAATAGATAGCAGATATAATACCATTCGGATTGAATTTAGCTAAAAGTGCTATTTCTTCTGCCGGATAGCGATTAGTAAGTTCAAAATTGGTTAACTCATAATTACCAGAATTATAGATGGCCAAAATATTATCATTTGGCTCAAAATTACCTACATGGTCACCATGTTGGTCTCTATTAAGTCGGCCAATTGTAGGGTCATACCAAATATCGACTCCGCCCAATGTAGAAACTCCAGCACTTTTCTGAACAATCTTCCGAACTGGATATTTCGTTAAAACATTCCCAAGGGATTCGCGTCCCTTGATTGCTAGTTTAGCAAAATCATAATCAAATTGCTTGTTCTTAGCTGTACAATTGGCAGTTAAATTGATACTAATTACCTCAGCTTCCCCGTTTTCATTCGCAGAGAAGTAAGAAATTTTCGATTTATTATCTTGGCTAACAATTCTGTATTCGCGGTCACGTGTTACAGATGTTACCTTAAATCGTTTCACATAGGAAACTCCAGTCTTCCCATCAAAGTAAACGACATTATATACTTTACGGTCATCATTCTTTTTGAATACGCTAACGTATAAGATGTCTTTCCCTACGAATACTTTTTCCTGCACTTTTGTCACGACGCAAGTTCCATTTTGTCGGAATACGATAATATCATCGATGTCAGAACAATCCATGACAAATTCATCCTTCTTCAAGCCATAACCGATGAAGCCATCTTCCCTATTCACATAGAGCTTTTGGTTTGCCTGGGCCACAACCGTAGCTGTAATGGTATTGAAACTTTGAATTTCTGTCTTACGCTCTCTGCCTTTGCCGTATTTCTGTAACAGATGCTTGAAGTAATCAATTGAATAGCGAATGAGGTTAGCTAAATTATCCTCAACCTCTGCTAATTCATCTTGCAAACGCTTCATCGCTTCATCAGCCTTAAAGCTATCAAACTTAGAGATACGCTTAATACGAATTTCTAATAAGCGTAATATGTCTTCTTCTACGATTTCGCGATAAAAATCCTTTTTGTAGGGTTCTAAACCTTTGTCAACCATCGCGATAACAGATTCAAAGGTTTCACATTCCTCAATATCACGATAAATCCGATTTTCAATAAATATTTTTTCAAGAGAGCTAAACAATAAGCGCTCCATTAATTCATTGCGGCGAATTTCTAATTCTTGTTTGAGCAATTCAACCGTTTGATCCGTACTGACGCGTAATATCTCAGCAATACCTATGAATTGTGGCTTTTCGTCAACAATGACACAGGCATTAGGTGATATAGATACTTCACAATCCGTAAATGCATATAGAGCATCTATTGTTACGTCTGGCGAAATTCCCGGTGCTAGTTGAATTTGAATTTCAACATCCTTAGCCGTGTTATCAATTACTTTTTTAATCTTGATTTTACCTGTATCGTTCGCTTTGATGATCGAATCAATCAAAGAAGTTGTTGTTGTTCCAAAAGGTATCTCCTTGATTAACAGGGTTTTCTTGTCAAATTCTTCAATCTTTGCTCGAACGCGAATTCTTCCACCACGTAATCCATCGTTATAGTTTGATACATCAATCATTCCACCTAATTGGAAATCAGGATATAAAATAACTTTCTTGTTATTTAATAAATCTATGGATGCTTGAATGATCTCACAGAAATTGTGAGGCATGATTTTTGTAGCTAAACCTACAGCAATACCTTCTACTCCTTGTGCTAAAAGCAATGGAAATTTAATGGGTAATGTGATCGGTTCCTTTTTACGGCCGTCGTAAGATAATTGCCAACGAGTAGTCTGGTTGTTGAATACTACATCATTCGCAAATTTAGATAAACGAACTTCGATGTAACGAGCTGCCGCAGCACTATCCCCTGTACGGTTATCGCCCCAGTTTCCTTGGCAATCAAATAATAAATCTTTCTGTCCTAGATTAACCAATGCATCATTAATAGACGCATCCCCATGTGGGTGATATTGCATCGTTTGACCGATAACATTTGCAACTTTATTAAAACGGCCATCATCCATTTCTTTTAATGCATGAAGAATACGTCGTTGAACGGGCTTAAGTCCATCTTCTACAGCTGGAACGGCACGCTCTAAAATAACGTATGAGGCATATTCAAGGAACCAATTTTCATACATGCCGGCAACGGCGATTTGATTCTGTAATGCCCCTTCTGTCGTTTCACTCATTGGTATTTGTTAATCTAATAGTTGAATTAATTGGTACAACATAATCGCCGTAGCTCCCCAAATTTCCTCCGATTCATAATAAAATCGAGGTGCGATTACGGCTTCATTCATGTACTGCAGTTCATGAAAGTCCATCGCATCAGGATGTTTGAAAAAAGCTACAGGTATTTCAAAAATACGACTAATTTCTCTTTTATTTACTTGGTAGCTGAGGTTTTTATTTAGAATGATGTAATAGGGCTGAATCCAGAAATTTGATACCTCTACCCAATGCGGTTCTAGCTCCGTTAAATCATCTTCAGCTAATTGTATCCCGATTTCCTCTGCTACTTCTCGGATGGCGGTATGTCTTAGGTTCAAGTCCGTTTCATCTTGTTTGCCTCCCGGAAATGCCATTTGTGCACTGTGGTGACCGTCATAAGTATTACGCTTAATTAAAACAATTTTAGTCTCTTGATCAGGCTCTTGAATAATAATTGCAACAACAGCTGCATGCTTGGACGATTGTCGTATAAGCTCATTTTGTCTAATATGAGTCTGAATTTCTTTCAATCGGTCAAAAGGATTCTTCATATTACATAGCCGACACAATTGCCTCGGCACAGCGAATGCCATCTAAAGCTGCCGACATGATTCCCCCTGCATAACCTGCACCTTCGCCACATGGATACAAGCCTTTTAAAACTGGGTGTTCTAACGTATCGCGGTCTCTCGGAATCTTAACTGGTGATGAGGTTCTACTTTCTAGGCCGATTAATTGACCTACATTGCTACTGAAATTTCGAATTTTTCGGTCAAAATCTTGTAAACCCATGGATAAGGGTTCAGAAATGAAATCAGGTAAGAAATCACGTATTTCACCTGGTTGTAATCCTGGAACATAGGAAGTGTCATGATTCGTGTGGCTAGCTTTCCGCTTGATAAAATCCCCAGTTAATTGCGAAATGGCTTGTTGGGTCCCTCCTACCAAATGGTGTGCTTTTTGTTCCAACTGTTCTTGAAGATGCATGCCTGCCAAAGGACCAAATTCTTTATACTGCGCTAAATCTTCTGGTAAAATACTTACAACAATACCTGAGTTAGCATACTTAGAATCACGTCGAGATGGTGACATTCCATTTACGACAACTTGATTTTGTTCCGTTGCAGATGGAACAATAAACCCTCCAGGGCACATACAAAAGGAGAAAACTCCTCGTTGAATTCCTTTATACTTCGTTTGGGTTACTAAACTAAAGGATGCAGGAGGTAAAAAATCGGGCCTAACAGGCAATTTATATTGACTAGAATCAATCATTTTTTGAGTATGCTCGATTCGAACACCAATTGCAAAAGGCTTTGCTTCAATAGCTATATTTTTTGACTGTAGTAATTCGAAAATATCACGTGCAGAATGGCCAGTCGCTAACAATATATGTTTTGCACCATGGCTTGTGCCATCAGCTAATACGATTCCTTGTAGCTGATTGTTTTCAATGATGAAATCAGTTACGCGGGTATTGAAGTGAACTTCTCCCCCAGCATCAATGATTGCATTTCGCATTCCTTCGATAATTCCCGGAAGTTTATTGGTACCAATATGAGGATGTGCTTCATATAAGATATTAGCATGTGCCCCAAAAGCAACAAAAGTTTCCAAAACAGAATCAATGTCCCCCCTTTTCGTACTGCGAGTATATAATTTGCCATCCGAATAGGTACCTGCCCCACCTTCGCCAAAACAATAATTACTATCTGGATTAACGATGTTATGTCGGTTAATTGCCGCTAAATCCCTTCTTCTGTCTCGAACATTATGCCCACGCTCAAAAACAATGGGCTTAACACCTGATCTTATCAACTTAATTGCAGCAAATAGCCCAGCTGGACCACTTCCAATTATGATCACATGTTTAGCATTTGTTGCTAGCTTTGGTAAGCGCAATCGATCAGAAAGATCTAACTGAAAGTTATGGTCTTTGGGATAAAAACCAATTTTGATATTAGCCTTAATTTGTCTACTTCTAGCATCAATTGATTTTTTTTCGATGCGATACTGACTCGAATTTAATAGCTTTGCACCTAATTCAGCCATTAAAAATTCATGTAACAATTCAGGTGAATTGGCTACTGCAGGATCAAGTACGAAGGATTTATATTCAGGCATTGGATTAATTTGTACAAATTTACTAATCTATTTCTAACAATTGAATGAATCAGCTTCAAAACCAAGTAAGCCCCTATTTATTACAACATCGAAACAATCCTGTGGATTGGTTTCCTTGGTGCGAAGATGCTTTATCAAAAGCCAAAACCGAAAATAAGCCAATCATTTTAAGTATTGGCTATGCTGCTTGTCATTGGTGTCATGTGATGGAACATGAATCCTTTGAGAATCTAGAGGTAGCTGAGCTAATGAATTCTCATTTCTTATGTATCAAAGTTGATCGGGAAGAAAGACCCGACATCGATTATATCTACATGGATGCCTTGCATGCCATGGGTTTACAAGGCGGTTGGCCGCTCAATGTATTTTTGATGCCAGATCAAAAACCATTTTATGGGGGGACTTATTTTCCAAAAGCTAATTGGATCCAATTGTTGAATTCGATACAACGTGCATTTTCCGAGCATCAAACAGAGTTGCAACAATCGGCTGACGGGTTTGCGGCTAATTTACAGGGTACTGATGTTGGATTATATCCATTAGAATTAACGAATATTGGCCCTCTGATTCCTTCAATACTCGCTAAAATTAAAACGGGTTTAGATCCTGTTTTTGGTGGGACGCATAAGGCACCTAAATTTCCAATACCCTCTTTAATGTTATTGTTGGAACAAGTCCCTGAGAAATTATTAATGGATATTGAACTTGATTCATTAGCCGATTTACAATTAACCAAAATGGCTAGTGGTGGAATTTTTGATCAAGTAGGTGGTGGATTTTCACGCTATTCTGTGGATTCAGAATGGTTTTGTCCGCATTTTGAAAAAATGTTGTATGATAATGGTCAATTAATTCGTGTGTATGCGCTTGCTTTCCAAAGGACTAATAATCCTGTATATAAAGAAGTGGTCAAGCAAAGCATCGATTTTTTAAATCGTGAGTTGAAAGGTGAGAATGATATTTTTTATGCCTCTTTAGATGCGGATAGCGAGGGTGTGGAAGGCTTGTTTTATGTTTGGACTTTTGAAGAGTTAAATGCAATTATTCCTTATAATAAACATTCGGATTTTTATAAGGCTTATTCGTTGAGCAAACTGGGAAACTGGGAGCATGGATATAATATACTATTTAAAAAGGATGCTCTTTTGAATGACTTATACCAAGCTGAAATTACTGCATTACATCAAGTAAGGTCAAAACGCGTTCGCCCTGCGACGGATAACAAACAATTGTTGGCATGGAATGCGTATACATCATTGGGACTTCTAGAGGCTGGCGCCATTTTAAAAGACGAAATGATATTAGATGGTGCTTTTAAACACTTGAATCAACTGATATCAGCATTTGTTCCTTTTGGACAAGAGAATGTGTTACATCAATTAGCTTTTTCAGATAAACCGATCTATGCATTTCTAGATGACAAAGCAGCTTTAGGTTTAGCACTTGTTAAAGCTTTTGAATTGAGTGGAAAAGAGGAATATCTGAAAGTTGCCCGTCAATTGATTATGCAGATTGAAGCCTCTCACACGAAACAACATGCCTTATTCAATTTCCATTCGAATCAAAATGACACATTAATCGCACCTAAATTTGAAATTTTGGATTCCGTTTGCCCATCAGCAAATTCCATGGTCTGCGAATTATACCTTTGGATGGGCTTTTTAGATGCTAATGTAGCTTGTACATTACAAGGAAAAGATATGTTGGCCGCCATTCTCGAACAAGCACAAGCAAATCCAATCTATTTTGCTAATTGGTTGCGAGTATATTCGACATGGATTGAAAATCCGAAGGCGATTATTAAATTTAATCCCGTGCGAATCAAACGATCTGATTTAATCGGTTTAAATGCTATTTTAATTCCGATGCATGAATTAAAAGAAAACATCTTGGTATGTATAGGCGACCATTGCTTAGCCCCTTGCGAAGATGTGGATTCATTAAAAAAACAATTGGCAACTATTTGATGCGATCTGGGTTTTCATTTACGAAAGCGCCCCAACCTTTCTGTGTACCTTTTACAGATGAACTGATGTTCTTATTATGGAAGTGATGACAAATGGCAATTCCCAGGGCATCTGTCGCATCATGTAATTTGCCATCAAGTTTAATTCCGCTGATGATTTCAACCATTTTAGCTACTTGCTCTTTGGATGAATTTCCATTACCCGTCACGGATTGTTTAACTTTCTTAGGTTCATATTCTGTAATAGGAATTTCTTTGGAAAATGAAATGGACATGACCATCCCTTGTACTCGGCCAAGCTTTAACATCGATTGCACGTTTTTTCCAAAAAAAGGCGACTCAATGGCAATTTCATCAGGCATAAATTCTTCCACAATCCCCATAACACGTTCATGAATTTTCAGGAATTTGGCACCTTGGGTTGTGTATTTTGTCAGATTCAATACTCCATATTGCAATACATGAACTTTGTCACGCGTAATGCGAATTAAGCCATATCCCAAATAACGTGTTCCTGGATCAATCCCAAGAATTATTTTTTCTGCACCAAGGTTTGTAATTTGCGTCATATTATTCAATTATGTTCATTCATCAAATCCCGCGTATTGTCCCCACACTCCTACCCAAACTTATCTGGTCAAATCCTGTGGGGGAAAAAAATAATGCGGTCTATTTTACATTTGATGATGGACCAACCCTTGAAATTACCAATTTTGTGTTGGATTGTTTAGCTCAATATGAAGCGAAAGCTACATTTTTTTGTATTGGTAAAAATGTAGTTGCGAATCCTCAGATTGCCTTACAAATTCAAGCGAATGGTCATCATATTGGCAACCATACGATGAATCATGCCAATGCATGGAAATATAGCATAGATGATTATCAGCAAAATTACATCGATTGCGAAGAGGTATTTGATCAAATGAATATCAAATCTGTTGGCTTTAGACCTCCTTACGGACGCATTAATTCATTTATTTACCAAAATATGACATTGACCACACCTATTTATATGTGGTCGTTTCTAAGTGGCGATTACAACCAAGATTTAACTGCATCTTCTATTATTCAAGCAGGAATTAAACATATTAAACCAGGTTCAATTTTGGTATTTCACGATAGTGTAAAAGCCTTTCCACGATTGAAAATTGTACTACCTGCTTTATTAGATTATTGTCGCCAACAGAATTTTAAGCCTGAATTACTATGATTGATACCCATGCACATCTTTACGATCCGATCTTTAAAGCGGATATCACACAACATATAACTGATATTAAGGCTGTTGGTGTAACAGAGGTATGGTTACCTAATTGTGATCTTTCAACTTGGCAGCAATTAGTTGAATTAGCAGAAGAATTTCCTGATTTTGCATTGCCGATGATTGGTTTACACCCAACTTATGTGAAAGAAAATTACTTGGAAGAATTAAATTCCTTAGCTAAAATATTAGCATCAAGAAAAGTTTTAGCGATCGGTGAAATTGGATTGGATTATTATTGGGATATCACTTTTAAGCAAGAACAAATAGCTGCTTTTGAAACGCAGTGTCATTGGGCGATGGAACAAGGTTTATGGATTGATGTGCATTGCAGAAAGGCTTATGCCGATATAATTCAAATACTTAAGAAGTCAGAATACAAATCGCTTCAAGGAATTATACATTGCTTTTCTGGTGATGCCCGAGAAGCGAAGACCTTAGTCGATTTGGGATTTACATTGGGTATTGGTGGGGTAATAACTTATAAAAACACGACTTTATTCAATGATATTAAAGATATTCCGCTTTCTAATATCGTTTTGGAAACTGATGCACCTTATTTAACTCCTGTTCCTTTTCGAGGACAAACAAATACACCAAAATATATCCCTTTAATTGCTCAAAAATTAACTGATTTATATCAAGTATCACTCGGTGAGCTTATTCAAATAACTGATGCAAATGCTAATCAATTGAAGCTTATTTCAGGTTATTAAGCAACGTATCTGTTTCAATTTTCCAATTTAACATGGCTTGTTTTAGTCGGAGAGCGATTTTATTTGTAGAGCCCCAAAAATTATCCCAATCACCTTGAAAGGCAATCTTTCCTTTTTCAATTATTCCCAATTTGTTACTCATTTTAATAATGTCAACTAAATCATGACTTATTAACAAACATGGGATTTGCTTATAAGCAACTAAATCCTGAATGATTTGGATGAATTCAATTTTTTGTTCGGTGTCTAATTGACTAAAGGGTTCGTCTAAGACTAAATATTCAATAGGCTGGCTCACCGCCTCAATTAATGCAATTTTTTGTCTCTCCCCTCCCGACAATTGAATGATTTTCGCATGCAAAAGGTGTTGAATATGAAAAAGTCTTAAATAATGTTGAATGGTTTTATGTCGTTCTTTTTCGGTTAATCGTTGGAACAGCATATCCAAATACGCAGAGACGGTATGATGAGGTTTTAAATGCAAGTTCTGTGGAACATAACCTGCTTGTTTAAATTGGGGAATTAATCTATCTAGGGCCCCTGCATTTAATTCTTTCTTGTTAATTAATATCGACGAACCTTCTGCCTTGGTTAAGCCTACAACTATATGAGCAACTGTGCTTTTTCCAGAGCCACTTTTACCAACGAGCGTGTAAATTTCACCAGCTTTTATCTCAATTTTTACGTTAGATAGACCGAAATGAGGATTAACTTGGTAACTTGGTATGAAAATTTTTAACATCTAAATCTATCAATATGCTTTTGTGTGGAATCGATGTTGGCACATCGTCGATTAAAGTTAGTGTAGTTGACGCTGCAAACCAACAATTAATTTACTCAACCTCGTATCCGGAAATTGAAAATGAAATATCGAGTCCGGCTCCAGGTTTTGCCGAACAGGATCCAGAACATTGGTGGTATTGTGTACAACAGGCCATATTAAAAGCGAATGCAAGTAACACCTATAATCCACTTGATATTTCAGCCATTGGTATTTCCTATCAAATGCATGGATTAGTCGTCTTAGATGCAGAAGAACAAGTAGTAAGACCTTCTATTATTTGGTGTGATTCAAGAGCCGTTTCTATTGGGCAAAAAGCGTATGAAAGTTTAGGTTCATATTGTGAAACTAATTTATTGAATTCGCCGGGTAACTTTACCGCATCTAAATTAGCTTGGGTTAAAGAAAACCAACCTGAAATTTATGCACGTATAAAGCATGTTATGCTACCAGGTGATTTTATTGCTGGTCGGCTAACTAAACATTTCACAACAACAGCTTCTGCCCTTTCGGAAGGCATTTTTTATGATTTTCAATCTGATACGATATCTTCAGCGGTATTGAACTACTTTCAGTTTGACAATTCGTTGTTCCCGTCTATTCAAGATGTTTTTTCAAGTCATGGAACTATAGTTGCAGAAGTTGCTGATTCCTTAGGTTTAAACAAACTGGTTCAGGTAACCTACAAGGCGGGTGATCAGCCCAATAATGCATTTTCATTGGGAGTTTTACAACCTGGTGATATAGCCACAACAGCTGGTACCTCGGGTGTCGTATATGGTATTAGTGGTGAACTTAAATACGATAAGCACAATCGGGTCAATTCATTTGCGCATGTGAATTATACAACACAAGCTAAACGTATAGGTGTATTAATGTGCATTAATGGTACGGGGATTTTAAATCGTTGGGTGAAGCAAACGATTTGTTCAGATCTTAATTACGTGCAAATGAATGAGCTGGCTGCAACTACAGCCATTGGGTCACAGGGCTTGTTATGTGTTCCATTTGGAAATGGTGCAGAGCGCATTTTTCAGAATAAATTGGTTGGAGCCAGTTTTGAACACTTAGATTTAAATCGGCATGGTCGCGCTGAAATGATCCGTTCAGCACAAGAAGGAATTGCTTTCTCTATGGCATATGGCATAGAGATGTTGGCGGATGCTGGAATAAAGCCAACAAAATTAAAAGCAGGATTCGCTAATATGTATTTAAGTAATGTCTTTGCTCAAACAATCGTCAATGCCGCTAATGTTTCAGTAGATTTATTAGAATCAGACGGGGCGTTTGGTGCAGCATTAGGCGCTGGATTAGGTCTAAGGTATTATAAATCAGAAGGAGAGGCAGTTGCCAATATTAAACATATTAAAACAATCAACCCGAATGCAACCGAATTGTCGCAAACGAAAACTGCGTATGAAAGTTGGAAAGAATTAGTAAACCAAAAGCTCTAAAAAAGGTAAAGCCTCTCAATTTCTTGAGAGGCTTGTACCCAGAGCCGGAGTCGAACCGGCACGGGCTTGCACCCACGGGTGTTTGAGACCAGCGCGTCTACCAATTCCGCCATCTGGGCAATTGAATCAAACCAATTGGCTCAATTGCAATGCAAAAGTATGCCTTTATTCACGATTTAGCAAGTAATCGTAAAATATTTTATGGATTATTCGTATCGCAAAGCTTCGACTGGATCCATTTTGGAAGCTTTAAAAGCAGGATAAATTCCTGAAAATAAGCCTACTAGCACACAAATTATTATTCCTACCATCATCCATAACCAAGGAATAATAAAACTAGCATTTCCTGCACTAATTCCTTGAGCAATTAAATTTCCTATAGGTATAGCTAGAACAATTCCTCCTATTCCACCCAATAGACAAATCACAATTGCTTCAATTAAGAATTGCTGCAAGATACGAGCGGGTGTTGCTCCCAAAGATTTCCGAATACCAATTTCGCGTGTTCTTTCAGTTACCGACACCATCATGATATTCATTAAGGCAATTGCTGCACCTAATAAAGTGATAAAGCCAATTACGAACCCACCTAGCTGCAAACTTGATGTTATACTTTCAAAACTCTTAGCAATAGAATCTGATCTGTCAATAGAAAAGGAATCCTCCATTCCAATAGGATCCATACGAACTTTACGCATGGCACCGCGAGCCTCTTCCATGAAATCATCAAGATTGTCAACTTTAGTTGATGAAGTAGTTATATCAAAGGTTAAATTTTTGCCTATGGCCATTTTTCGACCCGTTTCTAGCGGTACCATGATAACACGGTCATCTCCCCCACCCATCATATTTCCTTTCTTAGCTAAAACCCCAATCACTTTTAATTTGATTCCGCTAACGATGATTTCATGATTGATAGGGTTAGTCTTTTCAAATAATTGGTCGATCACATCTACACCCAGCAAACAAACATTGACAGCATTTGTGAATTCATTACTTGAGAAATTACGGCCATCTGCTATCTTATAGCCTTTTAATTCAATGAAATTATCATCAATTCCCATTAATCGAACATTGGGATTTGTCTTTTTGCTTTCGTATTTACCGATGGCATTATTGGAAACATTGGTTTTTAAAGACACTTTTCCTTTGGCAGTAAAAAGATATTTGTATCGAGCAGCTTGTCGGTAATCTATATTCTTAAATCGTTTTTCTTTTTGCCCTTCTCTTCGAACCTGCATGGCGGGTCTATTTCGAATATCGAAAGAGTTAGCTCCTAAACCTGAGAAGCTATTATCAACAGAACTTTGTATTCCATCGATGGCTGTTAAAATACCTACAAGTGAAGTGATTCCAAGAGAAATGATCAATGCGGTTAGAACAGTTCGAAGCAAATTACCTTTGATTGAACGTAAACCTTCTGCGATATTTTCTTTGATATTCATATGCTATAATTGCTTAGTGCAAGGTATCATGAAAATATAAGTATATAAAACCAGTGGTAATCGAAAATTATCCACTAATCATATATTCCTATTTCAATTTGCGCAAATAATAATCTTCCCCACGAACAATGATGTGTTCGCGAATTGTGGTATCTGTACCTAACCGAATATCACCAGGTAACGGCTTGATAACATTTTTACTGAAGAACAAGTAATTAGCTTCCTTTGGAATTGCTTGCAAACCTTGTTCAAAAGGATTGATGGGAATCAATTTCCTTGTAAATCTTTTACCCCATAAAGGATATTCATAGTCATCATTAATTGTTGCCAATGCGACCGTAGCATTTTGAGGTACCAATTTGTCAAAATTTGCATAGGCTTTCGTTATATCAGGCCTCGAAACAGTTAATAATTCCATCCGTGTTTTACCCCATATGGTTGGTAAGTTATGGGTTGAAATCAGAGCACTACGTCCGTGATAAAGGATCGTAGACCAAGCTGATGCAATAATCAATATGTAAGCTAAAAGTAAAAATGAGTACCTGTTTGCCTTGACTAACTTATTTATGAAAATGCTTGAAACGGGTAATAAAAAGACTAGAGAGCTTATCATATATCTTCCTTTCCATGGATCATAAGCGGCCGTAAAAGCTAAAGCAGCGAAATGTAGAACAAAGGCTATGAAAAATAAGTATAAAATCGGTTGCCTTCTCCTTAAAAATAGTAAAACGATTGATGGAATTAAGAATAATATAAATAAGCTACCGTAAATGGGGGTACCATTCACAAATTCAAATTGACGATTAAATGAAAATGGAATTATTGTAAATGTTTTTTCATTTTCTAAGTTTAAATGTAATGACTGATCTATTTTTCTAAAGTTATCATTTATCTTATCTTGAAATTTTTCTACGGCAGGTATGTTTCTTAAGCCATCTAAGTTTAATAAGTCGAAAGTATACCGGACAACATTCCTAGATCCGTTTAATAGTAAAGATTTGAAGTTGCCAGCTCTTTCTATCGATTGATGCTTAGTCGCTGTTACGGGTCCAATGGGATGATTATAATACTTTAAATTAGCAATGTAACCTGTAGGGAGTGTTATTAAAGTTACAAATACAATACCTACAATTCCATGTTTAAAAAGTAAACGAGTCCTTATAGGCTTATTTTGGGTAATTACATAAACGAGTAAAACTAATAAACTTGGTACAGAAAAAACCCAAGTAATCTTATGGCTTAATCCGATCGCAAAGACAAATGAAAATAAGTACAGATAATAGGACTCCTTCGTATTTAGATATCTAATTAAAAAATATACACAGGTACTTAAATAGCATGCTAAGACAATATCAGTATCAGTTGAAGTCGATTGAATAATTAAAATTGGAGTAAAAATGGGTAAACAAGCTATTAGAAGGCTTAATTTAAAATTAAATTTTAATTGTTTTAAAATGGCATAAATGGAAAGTGCCAATATCCAAAACGCTATTAAATTGGGAATTTTAAAAAAATGTTCATTAAATCCAGTCATTAAGAATGGATAAAACTGAATTGAGGAGAAACTTTTTGGATAAGTATCAATATTCCAATTTGTACCAATGAAATGATTTGTCGTATGATTCTGAACAAAATATAAGATTCTATTTAAGTGACCAGTCATACTATCCCACTCATTAGGAGGTACAGAGAAGAATAGAAATAATTGAGAACATAATACGACCACTACCCCTATAAATAGAACCGCAAATAGTGTTTTTTCTGTTTTCCTTTGATTAATAAAAGCTTCATGTAGTTTCTGAATGCTTGAACCTATTAATTTGAAAGTCGACTGGGATGCTGTTTTCGGTAAATAAAAAACATCTTTAAATAAATAGTAAATAAAAAATGAAATGAAAAATGGCAAGATTGACCATGCTATTTCACTGTGCCAAATATTCAAAGCAGAAAGAATATAACCACTGACTATGATACTAGCGGCTTGAAATATATTTCCAGTTATTAAAATTTCTTCAATACGCTTATTCGATACCTTTGATGCTATCCGAAAGTTTAATAAAGTATAAGAAATAAATACGATTAGCAACATCAACGTATTATATTATGCTGTTAATAATTGAACATATCTGGTTAATATCCTCTTGGCTAATTTCTGCTGATAAAGGTAAACATAGAATTCTTTTCGCAATATCTTCCGCGATTGGGCATGCTTGATAAGTTAAATAAGGAAGCTCATTAAGTGCAGGATAAAAGTAACGTCTTGGAAAAATATTTGACTTATTTAATTCTACTATTACTTTTTGCAAAATATTTTCTGAAGGAAAAATTACGGGGAAATAACTAAAATTACGAGAATTGTCGGGATTCCAAGCTAGTCTTTCAACTTTAGAAGTTAAATGAGTTTCGTATAATTCAGAGGAAACTTTTCGGTGAGCTTTAATTTGAGGAAAATGTTTTAAATTTATCAAGCCCATCGCTGCATGGAATTCAGAATTTTTACCATTAATTCCTGAATCAAAATAGTTATCCCCTTTGTGTCCAAAACTTCTCAAGCCTTTAATTTTATCAGCCAATTTAGAGTCTTTGGTAATTATAGCACCACCTTCAATGGTGTGAAATATTTTGGTAGCATGAAAGCTACACGTAGAAACTGTGCCGTAATTAAATATAGATCGACCTCGATGCTTTACTCCGAATGCATGCGCCCCATCATAAATAATTGGAATTGAATAGTATGCTGCTAATTTTTCTTGTTCTGATAAATCTGCGCTATTTCCATAAACATGCGTGGTCAATATCCCTTTCGTATGTTCATTAATTACTTGCTCGATTTGTTGATTTTCACACGTTAAACTAATGGGTGAAATATCAGCAAAAATCGGATTACAATTTTCCCAAATTAATGAAGTCGTAGTCGCACAATACGAAAAAGGTGTGGTGATTACATCCCCAACTAAAGCCAAAGCTTTAATTGCTATTTGAAGTGCTATTGTACCGTTTGAAACAAAAATAAAGTTTTCAACTTCTAAATACTCGGCAAGTTTTTTCTCTAAATCTATGACTAATGGTCCATCATTTGTCAACTGGCCATTTGCCCATATTTCTTCCAATAAGGCAATATATTCCTTTATATCCGGCAAAAACGATTTTGTTACATGTATCATTAACTAGTTTGATTTTGTTAACTGTACAATGTTAATTGGAAAATTAGGTCTGACATACCCTGGCCATTTACCAAACCATGAGGTGTTTTCGCGGTAATCTGCAATTTCGAATTCAAACAAATTTTCAAAATTGTATAGAACCTTTGATCCATCTTGAACGACCATGACAGAAATATAATAATTTCCATCATTTAAGAAATTTCCTGGTATATCTATTTTAGTGGCAATGATACCACTTTCAAACTCTTTAATTTCACTACCAATATTAAAAATACACTCCCCTGTGCTTGCAAAAACATGTAAACTAATATTTAAATTAGCCGACTTTAACAAGGACCAAAAATCAAATGTTATGGTAAAAGAGTTTTGAGTAGTCCAATAATCTATATTGGGATCTAATTGAGGAAAAATTTCCGCTTTTTTTAAACGAATAATTTCATTTCCAGGAGCATCGTTAAAATTCTCAAATTCGTGATTTAGTTTCCTAGATTGATTTTCGGCCATATATGAATTTAATATAGCCCCTGTTTCACCAAAATGTTTTACTTTACCATTTTCTAAATGTAGAGTTTTATTGCAAAGATTTTGAACCGCTGTTAAATTATGACTGACAAATAATATTGTCTTTTCCTGTGCAGCAACTTCTTTCATTTTGCCGAGCGATTTTTTTTGAAAATCAGCATCCCCAACAGCTAAAACCTCATCTACAATTAGAATTTCAGGGTTTAAATGAGCTGAAATTGCAAATCCTAACCTAACATACATTCCAGATGAATACCTTTTAACTGGGGTGTCTAAAAATTGAGCAATTTGAGGACCTGCAAAATCTACAATTTCATCGAATTGAGATTTTATTTCATTTTTAGTCATCCCCAAAATCGCGCCATTAAGGAAAATGTTTTCTCTACCTGATAATTCTGGATGAAAACCCGTTCCTACTTCAAGAAGACTCGCAACTTTACCCCTTACGTATATATTTCCTTTAGTAGGTTGAGTAATACGACTTAGAATTTTTAATAATGTAGACTTACCTGCTCCATTATTTCCAATAATTCCTAATTTATCACCTTTATTTATGCTAAAAGAAACATCAGTCAAA
The DNA here is from genome assembly GCF_042714525.1 of Aquirufa echingensis. Classification (NCBI taxonomy): domain Bacteria; kingdom Pseudomonadati; phylum Bacteroidota; class Cytophagia; order Cytophagales; family Flectobacillaceae; genus Aquirufa; species Aquirufa echingensis. The sequence continues at coordinate 158,304 of NZ_JBBKYA010000003.1, forward strand.
GCATTAAAAACTTGCTTTGATTCCGAACTAAAAAAACTCTTTAATCCATTTTTGTAAGTTGGGGAATCATTGTTAGATAATTTGTATGTTTTTCCAACTGATTCAACTTCTACTATTTTCATAAATTACAAATGATCAACAAATGAATTTTCTCTTTTATTGAAGATAGTGATACCAATAATAAAACACAAAAAAGCACTAGTTAGGGTTATTAGAAATTGCAATAGATTAATAGATTTATACCCTTCTAATAAAATATAGCGTGATATTTCAATTAATCCTACTATCGGATTTAATATTAAGTAGTATATAAACCAGCTTTTGTTTAGCAACGAATCAATAGTAAAAACAACTGGAGAAACAAAAAAACCATACTGAACGACAATAGGTATGATTTGTAAAATATCACGATATTTAATTGAAAATGAACCTAAAATAAGACCTAATCCAATGGAGAAAAATGAAATAATAATGATTACAAGCGGGAAATATACAAAGTTAAATGTGATTGGGTATTGAAAGTAAAAGCATAAAATTAGATAAACTACAAGCCCAATTAATAAATCTAACAAGGAAACAGCAATTGATGAAAATGCGATAATTAGCCTTGGGAAATATACTTTGGAAATTAAATTACTATTCACCAACAAAGAATTACTTACTGCCTGAAATGAGTTAGCAAAATAGTTCCAAACTAGAATTCCCGAGAACAATATCAGTTGAAATGGATACTTATTAGTAGATGATAAAGCGGGTATTTGTTTAAAGGCAAAAATAAAGACAAACATTGTTGCTACTGGCCTAATAACAGCCCATAATATACCTAGTACGGTCTGTTTATACCTCACCGTAATATCACGTTTAGCTAAAATGAAAAGCAAATCCTTCTCAGCAATGACTTCTTTAATACTTTTAATCATTCTTATTTAGCTTCTTGTTGCTATAAAATTCCACATATAAATTGTATAAATATATTACGAAGCATGTTAATATAAACGAAATCAAAACGCTTATAAAAGTAACAGGACCATACGTATAATTACCCCTTAATATTGGTAGTTCCGTATCCTCTATAATAGTTAACAATGGAGCTTCCTTAACTAATGAAAATTTCAGATTATCAAGATTTCTTGAGGCTTCAAAATATAAACCTTGAAGTTGACTACTTGTCATTTGTAATCGTTCTGCAATTATTCTTGCTCGTTGGAATATAATTTGCTGATTTTGATCATTATAATTAGCTAATTTACCTTGCGTGTAATATAGTGCTGATTGTAATGAATCAACTCTATTTTCCATGACCTTAAGCAACTCTTTGGATTTTTTGGTCTTCGTTTCAATGTAATAATCAGTTACTGTTTTTAGAAATAACTTAGACCACACATAGGCAAGCGTATCGCTTTTCATTTCTACACTAAGCGTCTGGAAACTAGATTTAGAATTACTTTGTGTTACAATAGTGTTATCCTTTAAATAGCTATAAATCGTATTCAATAAATTTTTATCTTCAGGAGAAAGCGAATTTAAATCCGGATTATTAAATCTATAAGTAAAAAACTGAGGAGGAAGATGCCCCCATTCATTATCTTTTAGTTGGCAATGCTCCAAGAAAATATTGCCAAAATAATCCTCTTGGTTACCATATTTTACCTTAGTTAATAAGGCTTTTCGGTATATAATTCTGGTTTTAAGTAGCTCTTGGAAATTTTCTCCACTAAATAATGATGTTCCAGCTGTTGCCCCACCAATTCCCAAGGAAGAGGCTATATCAGCTAAACCACCTCCACCTCCACCATTATCATTTTCAAGGATAAAAATAATCTTAGATTTAACAGTACCCTCTCTACTTCTTTTTATTTCAATGCCTATTCCAATCAATAAACCTAACAATACCCCCAGAGCTATCTTTTTCCATTCTTTCTTAAGAAAAGGAACAATAACCAATACTTGGATCAATACTGACTTTAAATTATTTTGATTTTCGTTTGATTCTATTTCTTGCATAAAATTATTGAGCAGTAGCTTTTATTAATGTTATAATACCAATGATACTAGTAACAGTCCCTGTCAAAACAGACACGATTGATACAATTTGTTGACTTGTACTGCCTACTTTAACTTTCTGTGGAACAATAATTTCTGCTCCTTTCGCTATTTTGGGATAGAATCGTAAAAAAAGTAAATTTTTGGCACGTTTAACAGAACCATTAGAGTAAAGTACATAAATCCTTTTTCTCGCTGAGGATGATGTAAAACCTCCAGCTTGAGATATATAATCTTTCACTCCAAATGAGCTAGTAAATTTAACTGAATTGGGATATAATACCTCACCAGTTACTTTAACCGTTTGAGGTTCTCTTGGGATATCTAAAATATCCCCCTCATTTAAAAATAAATCATTAACTCCGCCGGGATTGTTAAGTGCATCAACTAAATCAATTCCAATTGTCTCGTGTTTTGAAACGACTGCTTTTTCTTTGTTGATATTGACATTTGAAAAGTTATCCTGAATTTCCGCTAATTGTTCCGTTTTTTGCTTTTTCTCCGATTCAGAAATTTGGCTTATACGAAGTAACTTAGCTCCTTCTGGAAATGCTTGTCTATTTAGGCCGCCTGCTCTGGATAAGATATCACTAATTCGTTCGTCTTTTTTCTCTAATCCATAAATCCCGGGATAAAATACTTGACCTTTAATTGTGATAAACTGTTGCAACTCATAATTGGGAGAAGATCGAACAAAAACTTCATCAAATGGCTCTAATTCAAATGTAGATGATGATTTATCTAATTCAAGGTTTTTGCTAATTGAGAACTTAGCTATTTCTGCTATTTGAGAATTAATTAAATCCTTATTATCAATGGATGTATTTTTCTTTCTTCGTACTACTTCAACATATCCTGTAGCCGCAGACTCCCGTAAACCTCCTCCTTTTAAGATTAAATCTTCTACCGTCATTTTTTCAATGAAAGGTAGTGTTAACTTCACTTGTCTATTCAAAAGGGAATTAGCTGCATTATTAGATTTTAATTCTTCAGAAATTTCACTTACAGCTTCTGTCCCATCAATGTTAACAGCACGATTTGTTGATACATCTAAATCTTTAACATCACTTTCCAAATTACCACTTAAATTATCCTTTGGCGATTCGATATTTTCTGAATTTGTAATATTAGTCCGTTGCTTATTTTTGTCTTTGTTTGTCTCCCTAGTACCATTGATTTCGCCATGCAGCGTAACAGTATATGTTTCTCTTAAATCTAGTTTAGAATAAACATATATTTTATCCTCACGTTTCAATGGAATATCCTTGGAAGTATTAGCCATTAAATCTGTGAAATTCACAGATATACTTTGTGGATTTAAATCATCACCAAGTCTTTGTATATTAATTCTTCCAACAAATGCATTTTCTTTTAATCCACCTGCACTTTGCAATAATTTCTTTAGCGTTGGATTATTTTCCAATGAAAATACGCCTGGTCTAAAAACTTCTCCAATAACTTCTAAGCGATTTTCAAACCTGTCAAAATTTATCGGATCTATTTGTATAATATCTCCCGACTTAGGTAAGAAGGAATTTAATACATCAGCATTTAAATCAATAAGTTTTCTTTCTGTATTGGTGAAGCGGGTGATTTTCACTTTATCTTTAAAGGCATCTTCAGTAAAGCCACCCGCAAAATTATTAATAATAAAATCTAATTTTTCGGTAGGTAAAACCTCGAAAATTCCTGTTTTTTTGACTTTGCCTTTTAATTCAATTCTTGATTTATAAACACCTACTTTTATAATATCTTGATCATGTATCAACATGTCGTTCTTAGAATACCCTTGTGTTAAAATATCATACAAATCTATTGTACTAATTACACGATTATGTCTAATTAATTGTATTTCTCTGAATGTTCCATTTTCGTTTGGTCCACCAGCTAAATATAATACGTTAAAAACACGTGCAAGTGATGGAACAGAATATGTTCCAGGGAAAGAAACCTCCCCTTGAATTGTTACACTGACAGTTCTTATATTACCTAATGATATACTAGCATATAAATTTGTTGAACTCATATTTGTACCCGCTTTCTTCAATCCAACAAATATTGTCGACAACTTTTTAATTAATCGTGCTTTCACTTCTTCAATTGTAAGGCCTGCTACATAGACGTTTCCAATTTTATTAATTTTTACAAACCCATCTGGATTTACAATTAAATTGTAATGTTCTTCTGAATACCCATTAATATCAACGATAATCTCATCATCAGGCCCTACAACATAATTTTGAGGAGTTGCAATCTTTAAATTTGGCTCAAAAGTTCCTCCCTTATTATTAAAAATTGAATAACCGAAGATCTTTTTTCTTAAATTAATTATAGCAGTGTCGGACTTTGTTAATTCATTTGCTTTTTGAATCGATGATAACCTTGCATTTGAAATGCTATCGTTTGTAACTCGTTCTTTAGGCGCATATATTACTTCTCTCCTCGCTGATTTGCTAGGAGATTTAGGCTGATAGATTCCATTAGTTCCTTGATTAGCTGTATTAATGGGAGAATTGAAAGGCATCAATTGAGCCCACACATTAATCGTGTAAATCAAAACAAATATTGTAATGAGAATTTTTTTCATTTCGTCTTTCAATAAAGTATTTTAGCAAATTAGTCCGCAAAGTAACTCAAAAAAAACAATTTTTCATTCATGCGTTAGCATAAAATATTTATTCAAAATGCGCTATATTTGAATTTAAAATCATTTTTTAAATCATATCAATGGATAGCAATAATACACCTATTTATAACGACGACAGTATTCGGTCACTTGATTGGAAAGAACATATCCGATTACGCCCAGGTATGTACATTGGTAAATTAGGAGATGGTTCATCTGTTGACGATGGTATTTATGTCCTTGTAAAAGAAATCATGGATAACTCCATTGACGAACACATGATGGGCAATGGTAAAAACATTGATATTAAAATTTCGGATCAAAAGGTCGAAGTGCGGGATTACGGTCGTGGAATTCCTTTAGGTAAGGTCATTGATTGCGTTTCAAAAATTAACACCGGAGGGAAATACGACTCAGGCGCTTTCCAAAAATCTGTCGGGTTAAATGGTGTAGGTACGAAGGCTACAAATGCATTATCAAACTACTTCAAGGTACAATCTTATCGTGATGGACAGACTAAATGGGCGGAATTCAGCAAGGGTGAATTAATTAATGAATCCAAAGGATTAGAAAGCACATCAAGTAAGAGTGGTACTTTTATCTGTTTTGAACCCGATAATACCATCTTTAAGAATTATCATTTTATCCCACAGTTTCTTGACAATTTATTTTGGAACTATGCATTTCTTAATGCTGGGCTTACAATTAATTTTAATGGGGAAAAATATTATTCCCAAAATGGATTGTTGGATTTATTATCTAAGAAAACAAATGCGGAAGAAAATCGCTACCCAATTATTCATTTAAAGGGTAATGATATCGAATTAGCAATTACGCACAATAACCAATACGGAGAAGAATATTATTCATTTGTCAATGGTCAAAATACAACGCAAGGTGGAACGCACTTAGCGGCATTTCGTGAGGCTATTGTACGAACTGTTCGAGAATTCTTCAAAAAGGATTTTGATCCTTCAGATGTTCGCGCAAGTATCGTGGGAGCAATTGCTATTCGTGTTCAGGAGCCGGTATTTGAATCACAAACGAAAACTAAATTAGGGTCAACAAATATTTCACCTGATTCATCTTCATCTTCCATTCGTACTTTCGTTGGTGATTTTATTAAAACGGAACTTGACAATTACCTCCATCAAAATCCTGCTGTGGCTGATGCCATGTTAAAACGCATTTTGCAGTCGGAAAGGGAAAGAAAAGACATCGCAGGTATTAAAAAGCTTGCGAATGAGCGGGCTAAAAAAGCCAACTTACACAATAAAAAATTACGTGATTGTCGGGTCCATTTAACAGATGATAAAGCAGAAGCTCGACAAGAAACAATACTCTTTATTACCGAAGGGGATTCGGCCAGTGGTAGTATTACCAAGTCACGTGATGTACAAACGCAAGCCGTGTTTAGTTTAAGAGGTAAACCTTTAAATAGCTTTGGACTGACTAAGAAGATCGTTTACGAAAATGAAGAGTTCAATTTGTTGCAACATGCGCTAGATATTGAAGATAGCTTAGACAATTTACGTTACAATAAAATTGTGATTGCAACAGATGCCGATGTAGATGGGATGCATATTCGATTACTTATCCTCACATTTTTCTTGCAGTTTTTTCCTGATCTAGTACGTAATGGCCATTTATATATATTGGAGACTCCCCTATTCCGTGTAAGAAATAAGAAAGAGACCATCTATTGTTACACAGACGAAGAACGTAGAAATGCCATCGAAAAATTGGGACCCAAACCGGAAATCACACGATTTAAGGGATTAGGAGAAATCTCACCAGAGGAATTTGGTGAATTTATTGGCGAAAATATTAAGATTGAACCCGTTATTTTAGAGAAAGACTTTACTATTCCTCAGTTGTTGACTTACTATATGGGTAAAAATACACCTGAGCGTCAAAAATTCATTATTGAGAACTTAGTAATCGAGAAAGATTTGGAAGAAGTACTTTTAACCTAATCATTTATCAAAATTAACTGTTCTAATTCGTGCAAGACCTTCAGCAATTGAAGGTCTTTTGCTTTTTTTATGCCAAGTTCCGCCACATGTGTTCCTTCGTCTATCCGATCAAGTTTGTAAAATAGTTCAGCCAATGTATAATAACTTGGATGATAATCCGGATGGTTCTTTATTAGATCCTCCAGAATCAAAATGCATGATTCCGTATTCCCTATTGATCGTTCCTCAACTGCTAAAAAATAGTAATTCAATGGATTTTGAGGATCTTCCTTGATTTCGTTTAAAATAAATTCACTCCGATTCATTGTCTTAATAGAAAGAATTTAGTATGCTTGCATAACAATTTGATGCCTATGAAAATATTAGTTTGTATTTCCGCTGTTCCGGACACAACTTCAAAGATAAGTTTAAGTTCGAATAATTTTGTTAACCTTGACGGATTGACATTAATTTCGGGTCCTTATGAGGATTATGCTTTATCAAGAGCTATTGAAATTAAAGAAGCTGATCCCAATAATATTGAAATTGTGATATTTCATGTCGGACTGGATTCATCTGAACCCATTATTCGCAAATGTCTTGCATTAGGTGCTGATTCAGCTGTTCGAGTTAATACAAAAGCGAATGATTCATTTCAAGTAGCTCAAGAAATTGCCAGTTTCGTCAAAGAAAATTCGGTTGATTTGATATTAATGGGTAAAGAGTCTATTGATTACAATACGGGACTCGTTCATCAATATACCGCTTCCCTACTTGGTTGGAATCATTTTAGTCCTGTCATGAATTTGGATATTAGCAATAATTCAACTTGCAACATTAAAGTTGAATCTTCTGTTGGTACGGTTCAATTATCGAGTGATTTACCCCTCGTACTAGGTTGTCAAGAACCGATCGCTGAATGGAAAATTCCTTCAATGCGTGGAATTATGGCCGCAAGGGCAAAGAATATTGTTTTAAGAGAACCTCAATTTGGTTTTGGATTAGCCTATATTAATGATGAGGTTAATGACCAACAGCGAAAAGGTCAAATGTTCCAACGAGAGAACTTAAATGAATTAATTGAAATTATTAAAAAAGAGGTAAGAGCATGAAAAATATAGCAGCATTCATTGACATTAACGCTGGAAAATTAAGTTCACGTTCCGCGTCAATAATTCATTTGATTCAAGGATTTCAGCAAGTTAGTGAAACACCGATTAAGGTAGATTTATACGTGTTCAGTCCTATTGATCAAATAGAGATTCCCACAGTAAGCTCTGTTTCTTTGCATGAAATAGTTAATTTGAATGATTCTGGCATATTATCCAAAAACCAAATGGATACTATTATATCAAAATTTAGTAGTGAAGCTTATGATATACTATTAGGATATAAATCTACGCTTGTGGATTCCATTATGGCGCGGGCAAGTGCCGAGTTAAAATTGCCTTTAATCCCCCAAATTGTATCGATCAATTTGGCACCATCTGAAATGATGATTAAACAAAGTATTTTTAGTGGAAAAGCTTTAAGTAATTTGAAAATAGGATATGCGAGTGTTCTACAATTAAATCCATCTTTTGCGTACAAACCTCTCCATGAGTCTTTAATGAAAGTTGAAAGTGTTAAGTTAACATTGCCCAACTCAACTTCATTTTCCGTGAGTACCATCAATAAGGTTCCTCAGGGCGCTAATTTAGGTGATGCTAATTATGTAGTAGGTGCAGGAAGAGGGTTGAAGGATCCAAGTAATTGGGGCATGATTGAGGAATTAGCCGCTAAATTAGGCGCAGCTACAGCTTGCTCAAAACCTGTATCTGATATCAATTGGCGGCCCCACAGTGAACACGTAGGTCAAACTGGAATTAAAATAGCGCCTAAACTATATATCGCTTGCGGAATTTCAGGTGCGATACAGCATTTGGCAGGAGTAAATGGTTCAAAAACAATTGTAGTTATTAACAATGATCCGGAAGCACCATTTTTCAAATATGCAGATTATGGTATCGTAGGAGATGTATTTGATGTTATTCCTGAAATTGTAAAAAATCTTTAAAAGAGGCTTTATAAGGCATTTGTTTGCTTATCTTTGTATTTTATCAAAATACATTGGGAGAGCTTATAAAATTGCAGGTTGTTTCATTAAGTCCGAGTGCTGCTGGAGCAAGCTCTTATATTTTGTTTTTACAAGCTGATGAAGGAAAGCATTTAGGATTTCCAATGGTTATTGGTTTGACAGAAGCTCAGGCAATATCAATGTTCATGGAAGAAATTGTACCTGCTAGACCCTTGACTCATGATTTGTTTGCCAATTTTATCAAAGAATCTTCAATACAACTCTCATTTATTGAAATTACATCATTTCATGATGGTGTATTTTTTGCTAAAATTCATGCGAAGTCAACGAATGGTGAATTTATACTTGATGCTAGACCATCCGATTCTATAGCTCTTGGCTTACGATTAAATGTTGGTATCTATATTTCTGAATCTTTGCTATCCGAAATTGCCATTCCGATGGATGTTTTCCATTCAGATGATGATGAAATTTTAGAAATAAATACGAAGTCTTTAAGTGAAATAACGGCTGAACTAGAGTTTTCATTAGAAAAAGCGTTAGCAGAGGAAAATTATGAGGAAGCAGCTCGTTTAAGAGACCAATTAAATCAATTAACTAAATAATATGCGTTACTCGAAAGGGAAAGCTCAGGCGACTAATCAAATTATCGTAATCAGTATTGCCTGCTTGTCGGTGATTATTTCTTTACTTTTTCAACTCCTAAGCGGTGCTTATACTTGGAGTGAGAGTATTCAATCACAAATGAAAGTATATGTTTATTTGGATGACTCTCTACAAACAAATCAAATAGATTCTACAATTCAGGTTCTTAAAAAAAGGAATGAAATCAATGCGGCAAAAATTCAATTTGTTGATAAACAAATTATTGCAAAAGACTTCTTAAATACAACGCATGAAAATTTTGATGAATTATTGGGGGATATAAACCCTTTTAAAAATTCAATTATTTTAGAATTAAAACCATCATTCAGAAATAAAGTAAGTTTTGAAAAATTGGCAACAGAACTAAGAGGTTCTACGGGTATTTACGAAGTTACTTATCCAGAAAACTATTTAGATCTAATCATTCCTAAAATTAAAGTAATATCGAGTGCTGCAATCATTTTTATCTGTTTAATAGCTTTGATTGTATATTTTCAAATTAGCAACTACACGAAATTGCATATTCATGCCAATCGGACATTGATTAAATCAATGCAATTATTAGGTTCTACAAATGGTTTTATCATGAAACCCTATTTGTTAAAATCTGTTATTCTAGGGTTGCTAGGTGCTATATTGGGTTATTTAATAACGAATGTATTTTACTTTTACATTAATAATCAAATTCCAGAATTAACCATTTATCTATTTAATGTTACTAATCAAGTCATTATACTGATTGGAACCCTTGTCATTGCAGTTATTTTCAGTTTATTGAGCACATTGTTAACCTTAAATAAGTATTTAAAAATATCTGGGTCAAACCTTTATTAAGATGAATAAAAATTCAAACCATTCCGCTTTCCCTTTAGATACAAAGAGCATTTGTATTTTATTAACAGGAATTAGCATCATGTTTATTGGTTTCTACATTATGACTTTAGATAAAGAGCCATTCGGCTTTGGATTTTTAGGTTTAACCTTGGGACCTATTTTGGTATTAGCAGGCGTAATTATTCCGATTTTCGCGTTATTTAGAATTAGGAAGTAATGGTTAATAATTTTGAAGCAATCATTTTAGGAATTATAGAGGGACTAACTGAATTTCTACCTGTTTCATCGACTGCGCACCTGATTATAGGTGAGTATTTCATGGAAATTCCCCCAAGTAATTTCTTGAATTTTTTAACCATTTTTATCCAACTTGGAGCAATTGCAGCTGTTCCTTTTTTGTATTTTAAACGACTCACGAGTTCTTTTGCAATCTATCGTTTTGTCAGTATTTCATTTATACCAGCTATAATACTAGGAGTTGCCTTTGATGATTTATTAGAATCACTATTTCAAGGATATTACTTTATTGCGGTCTCCTGGGTAGTAGGTGGAATAATTTTATTGCGAATTGATTTTTGGATGCGCAATCAAAAGCCATCTTGTATTGATGTGACAGAGTTAAGTATAATTCAAGCGGCCAAAATTGGATTCTATCAGTGTATTGCAATGATTCCTGGGGTATCTAGATCAGGCGCTTCCATTGTAGGAGCTCGGCTTTCAGGATTAAGTCACCAAGCTGCGGTTGAATATTCTTTCTTATTGGGAATTCCCACTATTCTTGGGGCCTGTGCGAAGAAAATTTGGGATTATCGTTCTGATGTACCGCAATTCTTAGACTTAGATCATTTGCCTGTATTAGGTATTTCCTTTGTGATTAGTTTTATCATTGCATTATTGACCATACGCTTTATGGTAAATATTGTTTCAAAATATGGATTTAAATATTTTGGCTATTACCGAATAATAGCTGGCGTTCTTCTTGGATTAGCATTATGGATGAACTTGTAGAGGAACGAATAGAAAACCAATTTTATTTGATAGATAAACCACTTACGTGGACATCATTTGATGTGGTTAAAAAGTTGAAAAATCTAGGCCGGTTCAAAAAAATTGGTCATGCTGGAACGCTTGATCCCTTAGCTACAGGTTTGTTGATTATTTGTGTAGGAAAGCACACAAAGAAAATCGATTATTTTCAAAGTTTACCTAAAACCTATACTGGAACGTTGGTCTTAGGAAAAACTACTCCCTCTATTGATTTAGAAACGGATTTCAATGGAGAATTCCCTGTCGATCATATTGATACATCATTGATTCAGCATATAATTGCAACGAAACTGAGTGGAGATATTAAGCAGGTCCCTCCTATTTATTCGGCCATTAAATTGGATGGAAAGCGCTTGTATACTCATGCGCGACAAGGGGTTCAAGAGGAAGAATTAAACATCAAGATTCGCGATGCTAGTATTTACAGATTTGACATTAATACGGCAAATTTCCCTGAAATTGACTTTGAAATTGAATGTTCTAAAGGGACCTATATTCGTTCTATCGTACGTGATTTAGGTGAATTATTGCAATCAGGAGCATATTTAAAGAAACTTGTTCGAACCAAAATTGGTGAATATGATGTAAAGAATGCACAATCAGTCGAATCCTTTAATAAAGAAATTTATGCGAGTTTATCGTAATCTGAACGAAATTGATGTCGAGTTCACTGATTGTGTCATCACCGTAGGTATGTTTGATGGTTTACACCTTGGTCACATGAGTGTATTGAATAAAGTTTTAGAAATTAGCAAGTTAAATAATATTCCTTCTGTTGTCTTAAGTTTCGCTAATCATCCGCAATCATTCTTTAATCCGAATGCTCCGATTAGTTCATTATCAAATCTCGAAGAAAAAACGGAGCGATTAGCGGCATTAGGAATTGACTTTCTTATCGCAATTCCATTCGATTCTTTTATTGCCAGCTTGAGCGCTAATCAGTTTACCACTTCTATCTTGATCGACTTATTGCATGTCAGTAATATTGTTTTCGGCTACGATAATCATTTTGGGCAAAATAGAGAGGGTTCAAAGTCATATATTGACTCAAATTTCCCGAACATAAAGACTCATCGAATTCAGGAATCAATTCTAAATAATGAAGTTGTTAGTAGCTCGTTAATTAAAACTAAAATTAGCCTAGGCGAGGTAAGTCAAGCTGCAGTTTTATTGAATTATCCGTATTCAATAGCTGGCCAAATTATAAAAGGAGATCAATTAGGTAGAACTATTGGCTTTCCTACAGCAAATATGCAACTTTCAAATGCTGAAAAATTGATTCCCGCATTTGGTGTATACTTGACTAAATCCTTTATTTTAGGACAAGAATATTTTGGTATGACCAATATAGGAGTTCGCCCGACAGTAACAAATAGTCGGGAACTTAGAATCGAAACACATTTATTTGATTTCGAAATGGAAATTTACGGAGAGCATATCAAAGTTGAATTTCTCGACCGACTACGTGATGAAAAGAAATTTGACTCCTTCCCTGCTTTAGTTGACCAATTAAAGAAGGATCAAATACACGCCAAAGCGTTGTTAGCACAAATTCATATAGCTTCCTAGAAATTTAATTTCATCAGCTTTTGATTGCAAAATAGTATTGATTTCTTCATCTAATTTATTTCCCTCTACGTCGATAAAGAACCAGAATTTAAATTCATTGGTATCTTTCTGAGGTCTCGATTCAATTTTCAATAAATTGATTTTCTTTTCTTCAAACTCCTTTAATAATTTCAATAGAGTTCCCGGCTTATCATCATCCTTTAATTTGACAGCTAAAGTCGTTTTATCTCGATTGGTTTTCTTTAAGTTTTCAACTTTAGAAATGATAATGAAGCGTGTTTGGTTACTATCGTTATCTTGAATATTATCAAACAAAATGGGTACATGGTAAATCTTTGCGGCTATGTGCGAGCAAAGAGCAGCCGTACCTGGATTTTCAGAGGCTAGTTTAGCAGCTTTGGATGTTGAGTCTACTTGAACAAAAAAGTCATCAGATTTCGCAGCAAAGTAATCTTGCGTAAAACCTTGACATTGGTTGAACGCAATATCTTTAGAATATATACGCGAGATGGCGTTAATATCGTGTTCCTTCGTTGCCAAACAAAAATTAACTGGAATAATGATTTCCGATATTATAAAAAGTGATTTTTCGTTTAGCAAATCAAGTGTTTCCTTGACCATGCCCTCTTGATTATTCTCAATAGGAACAATACCATATTTGGCTCTACCTGAGTCTACAGAATCAAAAATGGACTTAATGGAAGGTAAAGAAATGTAATCAGCTACCGCTCCGAATCTGGACTCAGCTGCCTGATGCGTAAAACTACCCTCGGGCCCTAAAAAACTAATTATTTCTGGAAGTTCTAAATTTCGAGATACGCCGAAAATTTCTAAAAATATAGCTTCAATCGCCTCTTTTTTTAATTTCCCTGTTGGCTTACTTGCTAATCGATCGATTATTTCTTTTTCTCTATCAGGATGGTATATAGCGGTACTATTTTGTTTTTTAATACTTCCGATTTCTTCAACAATATTCATCCGGTTAACTAATAATTGTAAAATAGAATCATCGATTAAATCTATTTTTTCACGGAGAGAATTTATATTGTCCATTAATTTTTATGTGCTATATTTTAACAAAATTAGTACATTTGGCCTAAATATTGGTTAAATGTAACATTTATATTAAAAGGAATGATGAGGAGAAAAAGGATATATTTTTTTGTAAATGATTTTGGTTTAACTGGTTCTGAGACATTGTTAAGTCAATTTATTTCTGATTTAAGTAAAGATAATCGCTATAAAATATTTATTGTTACTACTAGTAAAAAGTCTAAGTCTGAATTAGAATTAACAAATGATATTGTATTTAAGTCTTTTAATAAGGATTTTTCTTTCGTAGAAAGGGTACTTTTCAAGGTCGGGGTAAATGTATTTAAGTATAAGCTAATGAAACTATTTAGCGGATTACCTCCCGATATAGCATATTTAAACACCGTAAATAATGCATATTTATTACCCTATATCTCTCAATTTAACCTTGTAAAAATCCTTCATATACATGAACTGTTAATGGGATTAAATTCCTTAGATAAAAAGGATTTTTCTAACATGATTCTTCTGACAGATGAATTAGTTACTTGCTCTGATTTAGTCACAAATCTGTATGGAGATATATATACAAAAAAAATCAATCAAATAAATTCAGTTCCCAGCTTTAAAAACTTTGATTTAAATGGCCTTTTAGAAAATGATCACTTGGTAGGCTCTCAAAAATATAAAATTGCATGCGCTGGAACAATTTGTTATCGTAAAGGATTTGATCGTTTTTTAGAAATTGCCGAAAAATTAGATGCTGATAAGTTTACCTTGTATTGGTTTGGTAAATTCGATGAATCAGCGTACTCAGAATGGGTTAAACTTAAACTTCTATTGCCCAAATTTCAACATGTAGTTATTATTTCGCTCCCAAGTCAAGTAGCATATTTACATGCACTTTCTAAATGTGATTTGTTCCTATTTACTTCGAGGGAGGAATCCATGGGAATGGTATTATTCGATGCAATGCACGCGGGATTACCTATAATTAGTTTAGAGGAGAATGGGTCTAAATTGATCTTAGATAATGGTAAAGGCAAACTTATCGGAACCAACGATATAGTTAACATTCAAAACATTGTCCTCGATACAATAAATACAAAAAGTGAAAAAACGAAGAATTCGGTATCAGAAAATAACTACCAGGTTGAATTTGCTAAGTTTGTTCAACTCTTTGAGAAGTATTAATTAATACTTTTAATTCTTTTAAGTTTATCTATCTTTTTGAAAGTTAGCCGATCTACTTTACCTGAATCAATTCGCTTAGATAATAAATAGGCAATAAGGCAATAGGTTAAAAACGTTAAAAGGAAAATCAGCAGTAAACGATTTATTGAGTATTTTTCAAGAAACGCTACGTAAATAACAATAAAAATTAAATTACTTGTTACTAAACTAATAGTTGCTTTTACATGAGAAAAGCCATTATCAATTAGGATGTGATGAAAGTGTTTTCGATCACCTATAAATGGTGACTTACCTTCCAGTAATCGAATTACAAACATTCTTAATGTATCAAAAAGAGGTAGTAATAATATACTAATTACTAATAAGGGCGCATTTTTATCTAGTTGGGGGTTTACAACATATGAAGAATTAATATGTATATATTTAATAGAAAATATAGAAATTAAGAATCCGACAATTAATGATCCTGTATCTCCCATAAAAATCTTATTTTTTATCGACCAATTGTACCGTAAAAAACCAATTAATGAACCAGATAATGCTGCGGCTAAAACAGCATAAGAATATTCATTAAGCCTATAAAATAAAAAAACAAATATTGAACTTATAAGTAAGCCCACCATTCCTGCTAATCCATCGATTCCGTCTATTAGATTAATTGCGTTAATTAAAGTAATAAATATAAATATCGTGAATATTAGTCCATAGGTAAATGGTACAAAAGTAATATTTAGAATTCCGTATAAGTTTATGATTCGCAAATTGGATAATCCAATGACGAGGACAGATGCTGCAATTTGGACAAACAATTTTTTTCTTGGGGATAATATCAAGATATCATCCTTAATACCCAGAAAAAAGAGAATTATTAAGGCAGAAACGGTTAAATGCAACTCATGACTTTCATTCGGAGTTTCCCAAATGAAATAGGTAATTAACGTTGCGGCGAATATTGCGATACCTCCAAGTGTAGGGGTTAATTCTTCATGTGAGCTCCTTTGCTCAATAGTAGCCATTAAGTCCTTCAATCTGCTAATATTAATGATTACAGGGATTGCTGTAAGGGTAATTAATAAGGAGATAATAATGGATAGATAAATTTGAATATTTACGTCGTTAAATATGGAATTAACATTTATCATATTACTTGGTTATATTTCTGTCTTTAATGCTGCCGTCTGAATTGTATATCGTATAAGCCAGTAAATCTTTTGAAGCAATTGAATTCATACCTAAAACAGCATGTGTTCCCACATTTACTCCACCCGTTACAATAGCCTTTGCACAAATCCAAACACCATCTTCAATTTTAATAGGCTTCGAAATTAAGGGAAAATCAGTTAAATCATATCTATGATTTCCTGTGATTAATAATGCACCTTGTGAAATACAAACATTACTACCAATCGTAATTTTGGAAATATTGTCTAACCAAACTTCCTCCCCTAACCATACAAAATTTCCAATTTCTAATTCCCAAGGAAATTTAATTTTTACCCAAGGTTTAATGATACATTTAACCCCGATTTTAGCACCAAATAATTTCAATAATGATACTTTTAAAATGTTTGAATACGGAATATTTGTTAAAAAAAAGATATTTGAAATCAAAAGCCAAATCAAATATTTAACCTTCAATTTATAATTTTGAAATAGAACATGCCTGAAAGAATTCAATTCTACTTTTTGCGACATATTATTTTAATATATATTGATTTGATTTAACATTCATAAACCTAATGAGTATTAAATAAAAAATCCAATAAATTGTATCAACTGGTCTTCCTGACGTGAAAAGCGTAATAAATACGTTCAAGTATATAAGGCCAAGAAAATTCTGAAATATACTTGATGATCTGATGCTAATAGTAACACTGTAAAGTATGTAAAGATTAAATAAGATAAAAAGAAACAAACCAAAAAGCCCAAAATTTACCCAAGCTTCCAATACAGGAATATCTAAATATCGATATTTAAATCCATTACCAAGGATAAAATTATACGGTTTATAAAAGAATTCTTTTTGTACAAATTCAATACTGTTTACACGCCCCATAGCACTAGGATCATTGTCTCCAGCTTTACCCATTGTAACACCCGTGTTAATCGCTCGATTAACAACGTATAGAATTTGATCGTAATACATGGTAATCTTATCTATGATTTGATATTTATCATTAAAGTAAATTAACAATGAAATAACCACTAAATAGTACCCTTTAACCACATTTTTGTGTGAATATTCTAAATGATCTATCTTATTCCTTTTAAGAAATAGAAAGAGAAATAGAATTACAACTAAGGAGATTAAGTTTCCTCTTGTTTGCGTTAATACGAGAACAACGAAACTAAAAACAAAATTAAAATGGGCTAGTAGAGTTACTAATTTGCTTTTACCTCCAACTAAATTCAGTTGTTTTTTAAGCATTAATAATAAGGATATTACCATCCCAATTACACCATTTCGACCATAAATTTGAGGATTACCTGAAAAATCACCCGAACTTTGTGAATTATATTGGACTGTAGCTCTAGCACCCAAAACATAATTAGGATTAGTACTTATTGAATAGATAAGGGCAACATTAACGAGTAATGTACAAATAAGTATATAGAAGGGAAGGTAATTTTGTATTTCATCGTCTGTTCTAAGGAGTAATAAAATTAAAACAAACAATATTCCAAAATTAATTACATCAGAAGAAAAAGCATTTTTCTCCAAATTAAATATCAAAAAGTAGATGAAAGCTAAACCTAAAAAAAAATAGCCCAGAAAGGCCAAAACAATATTTTGAGATTTGTAGAAGCTTAATGGCTTCGAATTCAACATTAAGAAGCAACCTAAAATATAGGATAATCCTGTAAATATGGTAGAATTGCCAAAGCCTAATAAATCACGAATGAAAAAAATGAGTGGTGGACCAATCCAAATGAGAGTTAATCCGATAGCTTGACGATTGAGTGTAAATTTATTTGCGGTCATCATAAAATACATGCATAAACTACACAAAATGTGATTCCGTTTGGATTCGAACCAAAGACCTACTGCTTAGAAGGCAGTTGCTCTATCCAGCTGAGCTACGGAACCCAAAATTAAAAAGTCAATTTAGCTAAATGTGCAAGCACTCTTAACTAAATTGACTGTGTCGGGGTGGCAGGATTCGAACCTACGACCTCTTGGTCCCAAACCAAGCGCGATACCGGGCTACGCTACACCCCGAAAAACACTGCGGAGAGAGAGGGATTCGAACCCTCGGAACCGTTCCCAGTTCGCATGTTTAGCAAACATGTCCTTTCGGCCTCTCAGGCATCTCTCCTAGCATTTAAGAGAGTACAAAAATAAGATTATTTATTTAAGATGCCAAATATCTGGCTAAAAAAAACAAATAATTATAAGTCAAAAGATGAAATTGTTTTACCTGGCAAATTCGTTTTACCCATCAAACTTAGATCTACTTGTCGGGCTGCCTCTCTACCTTCTGATATTGCCCAAACGACCAACGATTGTCCTCTTCTAGCATCACCAGCGGTAAAGACCTTGTCTACCAGGGTTTTATAATTTGGATTCGCAGCAATGTTTCCACGCTCATCCAAATTACCTCCTTGATTTTTCAATTCATCAATCAAATTAGCATGATCCGTATGCAAAAAACCAGCAGCAATTAAGGCCAAATCACATGGTATTTCTCGAATATTAATAATTTCTTGTTCAAGCTTACCGTTTACATTTTTCATCGAAATATCTCCAATAAGCAATGCCTTCAATTCACCTTTTTCATTTTTTACAAATTCTTGCAAGGAAATCGACCACAAACGCTCCGCTCCTTCTTCATGAGAAGTTGAAGTACGCAACATGTTAGGCCAATTAGGCCAAGGTGTATTTTCAGCACGGTCAACTGGTGGCTTCGGCATAACTTCAATCTGCGTGATTGACTTTGCTTTATGACGATTAGATGTACCCACGCAATCAGAACCTGTATCTCCCCCACCAATTACAACAACATGTTTACCAGTTGCTAAAATCTCTCCATGCGAATAACTTTCACCTTTATGATTTTTAACCACTTCTATACCTGAAACACGCTTATTTTGTTGTGATAAAAATTCCATAGCTGGAAATATACCTATGGCGTCATTTCCTTTTGCTTGTATCAATCGTGGTGTTGTTGATCCAGTCGTCAATACAATTGCATCAAATTCTTGTTGTAATTTAGATAACTTAATGTCCTGACCAATAGTTGTATTTGTTTTAAACTCAATTCCTTCTTGCACCATGACAGCCACTCGGCGATCAATGGTCGATTTATCTAATTTAAAATCAGGAATACCAAATCGTAATAAACCACCAATACGATCTGCACGCTCAAAAACAGTCACTAAGTGGCCAGCTTTGTTTAATTGGCTTGCCGCTGCTAAACCTGCAGGTCCTGATCCAACTACTGCTACTTTTTTACCTGTGCGCTTTGCTGGTGTTTGAGGAACAACCCAGCCTTCTGCATAAGCCTTTTCAATAATTGATTTTTCAATCATTTCAATCGCAACGGCTGGCTTATTAATTCCTAATACACATGCTGATTCACATGGCGCTGGACAAATACGACCAGTAAACTCAGGAAAGTTGTTTGTTGAAACTAATATTTCAAACGCATATTTCCAGTTTTGCTCATAAACAGCATCATTAAACTCAGGAATGATATTACCAAGTGGGCAACCATTATGACAAAATGGTGTACCACAATCCATGCACCGACTAGCCTGTGACTCTGTGTCTTGTGGACTTGCTAATAATTCAATTTCCTTATAATCCGTAACACGTTCTGATACAGGACGTTTTAATGCTGTTCTCCGATCAACTTCTAAAAATCCAGTTGGCTTCCCCATTATACTATTTTTTTAATTCGATTTGAATATCTTGATAAACACGATCCTTGTCATTTAATACATCAGTGATGCTTAAATGTCTTGATGATAATGCATTTCGGTAATCTACTGGTAACACTTTTTTGAATAAACTTACAGAAGCATCAAAATTATCCAGAATCGATTTACCTTTCATTGAATTTGTCAATTCAATATGCTTTTCTAGGTACATTCTTACGATCGAAATGTCTTCTGGGGTTAAATCCGTAATCTCAACCATTTCCCTATTGACCTTTCCTTCGAAATCATTCTTCTCATCTAAGACATATGCAACACCGCCCGACATACCTGCACCGAAATTACGTCCTGTTGCTCCTAGAATAAGTACAAGACCACCTGTCATATATTCGCAACCATGATCACCTATACCTTCTACGACAACTTTAGCTCCAGAATTACGAACACAGAAACGCTCGCCAGCCATACCTGCTAAATAAGCTTCACCTGAAGTTGCACCATAAAAACTAACATTACCCACGATACTATTTTCTGCAGCATTGAACTGCGCAACTTTAGCTGGATAAGCTATAATGGTCGAACCACACATTCCCTTTCCAATATAATCGTTTGCATCACCTTCAATTTCAAGTGTCAAACCTTTAACCGAAAATGCTCCGAAAGATTGACCAGCGGTTCCATTAAACTTCATGTGAATTGTTCCAGCAGGTAATGCTTTTTCACCATATTTCTTGGTGATTTCATTGGAAATAATTGTACCTACCGAACGATTTACGTTGATTATCGGAAGCTCACCATATACAGGTTTCTTTGTATCTATGGCTGATTGTGCAAGTTTAATGATTTGCCAATCTAATTGTTCTTCTAAACCATGATCTTGTTCCTCCGATTTCACAACAGCTACACCTTCTTCACGTACTGCAGGAGTTAAGATCGGTGATAAATCCACATGCTTAAACTTCCAGTGGTTTGATAAATCGGCCATTTCTAATAAATCAACACGGCCTACCATTTCTTCCAACGTACGGAAACCTAATTCTGCCATAATCTCACGCATATCTTGCGCTAAGAAATGGAATAGATTCACGACATCTTCTGGTTTACCTGTATACAAGGCACGTAATTCCGGATTTTGCGTAGCAACACCAACAGGGCAAGTATTTAAATGACACTTACGCATCATAATACAACCTGCAGTAACTAGCGCAGCAGTAGCTACACCGAATTCCTCTGCACCCAATAAGGCAGCGATCGCAATATCACGTCCTGTTTTAATTTGTCCATCGGTTTGAACCGTTACACGTCCACGTAATTTATTTCTAACCAAAGTTTGATGTGTCTCAGCTAAACCAAGTTCCCAAGGCAAACCTGCATGACGAATTGATGATAAAGGTGATGCTCCAGTACCTCCATCGTATCCAGCAATTAGAATATGATCCGCATGTGCTTTAGCAACACCGGCAGCAATCGTACCAACTCCTGCCTCAGATACTAATTTAACAGAAATACGCGCAGCACGGTTTGCATTCTTTAAATCAAATATCAACTGAGCCAAATCCTCAATCGAATAAATATCGTGATGTGGAGGTGGCGAAATTAAACCTACTCCAGGTGTAGAATGACGCGTCTTTCCAATCCAATCATCCACCTTATGACCCGGCAATTGACCACCTTCTCCTGGTTTTGCACCTTGAGCCATCTTAATTTGCAACTCTTTGGCATTTGTCAGGTAATTGGCAGTTACACCAAAACGACCCGAAGCCACTTGCTTAATAGCAGAATTCATAGAATCGCCATTTGCCATTGCTTCAAAACGGATAGGATCTTCTCCTCCCTCACCCGTATTGGATTTACCACCAATACGATTCATAGCAATCGCTAATGTTGTGTGAGCTTCGTAAGAAATTGATCCGAAAGACATCGCTCCTGTAGCGAAGCGCTTTAAGATATTTTCAATCGGCTCTACTTCATCAATTGAAATAGATTGTGCCGATTTAAATCTCAATAAGCCACGAAGGGTAATCGCTTTCTTCGTTTGATCGTCAATGATCTGAGCATATTTTTTATATACTGAATAATCATTCGACTTGGTCGCTTGTTGCAATAAGTGAATCGTAGCTGGATTAAATAAGTGCTCCTCTCCTCTTTGTTTCCATTGATAAATACCACCAACTTCTAATTTAGGATATTCTGATTTTAACAACTCATAACCTGCATGATGCTTAACTAAAGCCTCTTTGGCAATTGTATCTAAATCAATTCCGTTAATCCGACTAATTGAACCACTGAAGTATAAATCAACAACTTCTTTACCAATACCTAGAATTTCGAAAATTTGTGCACCTTGGTAAGATTGCAATGTTGAGATACCCATTTTAGAGAATATCTTCAATAACTCACCATTAACAGCCTTAATATAATTGTATTCTAATTTTTCATAAGAAAGCGATTGGTCTACCAAATTCGTCTCTTTCATGGCACGAATCGTTTCAAACGCCATGTATGGATTTACTGCAGATGCACCATATCCAATTAATGTTGCAAAATGGTGAGTTTCCCAAACATCGCCTGCTTCTACGATAATACCAACTTTCGCACGCTTTTTTGTACGAATTAAGTGGTTATGAACTGCTCCCAATGCTAATAAAGAAGGAATTGGGGCATGCGAAGAATCCACACCTCGATCGGTCAATAAGATAATTGAATATCCATCATCCACAGCATCTTCCGCATATTGACAAATACGTTCCAATGCTTTTTTCAATACACCAGCATCTTCCGAAGCACGGAAAGTCATGTGAATTGATTTCGTTTGGAAGTTTTCGTGGTCAATCCAACGAATCTTTTCAACTTCCTTATTACGAAGAACTGGTTGTTGAATTTCAATTTGCTTGCAATGATTTGGACTTTCCTCTAATAAATTGGATAAGCCTCCAATATCTGTCAACAAAGACATAACCATGCGCTCACGAATTGGATCGATTGGCGGGTTAGTTACTTGAGCAAATAATTGCTTGAAATAAGAAGATAAATGTTGGGCTTTATCAGAAAGCACTGCTAATGGAGTATCAATACCCATAGAGCCTAATGCTTCTTTGCCAGTTTCCGCCATTTGAGTTAAAACAATACGAATATCCTCCGTAGAGAAGCCAAATATTTGTTGGCGCGAAATTAATTCCGTTGCCTTAGGCTGACGGTATTCACTTCCAGCTTCAGGTAAATCTTCAACACGAATCTTATTTTCACGCAACCATTGCCCATAAGGCTGCTGTTGGCATATCTTTTCTTTTAATTCCTCATCTGGAATAATACGACCTTGCTCCATGTCTACAACGAACATCTTGCCTGGTTGTAAACGACCTTTGGAAACAATAGTAGCTGGATCTAAATCCAAAACACCTGCTTCCGATGCCATAATAACATGATCATCTTCTGTAACCCAATAACGAGATGGACGCAAACCATTACGATCAAGCGTTGCCCCAATCATTTTGCCATCAGTAAATGAAATACTAGCTGGACCATCCCAAGGTTCCATCATCGCTGCATGATATTCGTAGAAATCACGCTTATAATCTGCCATGCTATCATTACCATCCCAAGCTTCAGGAATAAGCATCATCATAACATGTGGAAGCGAACGGCCACTTAAGTACAATAATTCAATGGCATTATCTAAAATCGCTGAATCTGATTGCCCTAAACTACAAACTGGCAAAATCATATCGAGCTCTTCTTGTGTGAAGAACTTACTTGAAAACAATGCTGATTGCGCTTGCATCCAAGATGAATTACCTTTCACAGTATTAATTTCACCATTATGTGCAATAAAGCGGAATGGTTGAGCCAATTTCCATTCAGGGAAAGTATTCGTAGAGAAACGCGAGTGAACAATGGCTAATGCGGATGTAAAATTTTCCTCATGCAAATCCTTAAAATAACCAGGAACCTGCATTGTGGTCAACATCCCTTTATAAATGATCGTTCTACATGAAAGCGAAGTAAAGTAGAATTTGTTTTCTAAAGCAGGTATTGTTTCATTCAATAGGCGAGTAACATATTGTCTGAATACATATAATTTACGTTCAAAATCAATTTCAGATGCGCATGTCTCAGGGCGTTCAATAAACAATTGCTGAATAGATGGCTCCGCTTTTCCTGAATCTGCACCTTGAATATCTCCATTGTCAACAGGCACAATTCGGTAACCGATTAAACGTAGACCTAATTTTTTAGCTTTACGCTCAATAACCTCTTTACACTCTTTGATTAAACCTTCGTTGTTAGGAAAGAATATCATACCAACACCATATTGTCCAGGTGCTGGAAGTGAAAAACCTAACTTACGAGATTCCTCCAAAAGAAACTCATGTGGGATTTGAAGCAAAATTCCTGCTCCATCACCAGAATTGGGGTCACAGCCACATGCACCGCGGTGGTCCATACGAATTAACATCGTAATCGAATCTTGAACTATTCGATGGGATTTAATACCCTTCAAACTCGCTACAAAACCAATACCACATGCATCGTGTTCAAATTCTTTTATGTAAAGACCCTCGCCGGCAATGTTATTCATAATATTATATAATTATTCTAACAAAAAATAAAATAAATGTAAATGAGAATTATCTTAATCTAAGTGAATATTCAATAGAATAAGCACATATTTCAAATTTAACTAAAAATATATTTGGCTAAAATCTATTATGACAAAATAATCTATCGATTTGCCAAATATCACTATTGCGATATAGTTATTCTAAAAATAATCCTATTTTATTTTAATAATCTTCACCTAAATCACTACCATCAATCCCATATTCGTCCGTATTAGCATCCGATTCATCCTCAAAATCGTTTTCTAAATCATTCAAATAGATAGCATCCACTCCTTCTTGGATAGAATTCATGATAGTCAAATTGTCAATTTTCGCTTGATCTAATCGATCTACTACATCGTCCACTTTGCAAACTACGACAAACAAACCTAATTCATTAGTGCAAATTTTAGTTGCCTTTCTAATGGCTGATACCCCAAATCCATCTAAGTTTTGAACCTTAGCAATATTAAGGATCATATTGGTGTAATCCTTTTTAAACAATAAGCGAACAGCTAATTCTAATTCCTCATAATTTTCTTGCACTAAATCCGTTCCTAACCAGTCAATTAGTGCATAACTTTCATTCTGTTCTAGTTGGTAAATCTTTGTTGACATATTAAATAAAAGATGAAATTTGAGAATAAATATCTTGTACGTAATTAGGCGATAAAGTTTCCTTAACGAATTTATTGCCAGTAATTTCTTCGTAAAGCAAAATATAGCGTTCCGAAATTTGAGTAACAAATTCATCGCTAATTTCTGGCATCACTTGACCTTCTTTTCCCTGAAAATTATTAGCGATTAGCCATTCTCTAACGAATTCCTTTGATAATTGCTTTTGAGCCTCTCCTGCCTCAAATAAGGCTTTATAAGGTTCCTTGTAAAAATACCGAGAGGAATCAGGCGTATGAATTTCATCCATCAACATAATTTTTCCATCATAAAAACCGAATTCGTATTTTGTATCTACAAGTATTAAATTCTTATCATCCGCCATTTGTTGGCCACGCGCAAACAATGAATAGGTTTTTTCTTCAAGCTCAGCCATGACAGTTGCACTAACAATCCCTTGATTTAAAATTTCCTTAATGGAAATATCCTCATCGTGTCCCTCGCTAGCTTTGGTAGTTGGGGTAATAATTGGATTCGGCAATTTTTGATTTTCTTTTAAGCCATCCGGTAACGTCACGCCACATACTTCGCGTTTTCCTGATTTGTATTCTCGCCATAAATGCCCTACCAAATATCCACGAACAACCATTTCGATCGGAATAGGTTGGCACGCTAATCCAAACGCAGCATTAGGAGCTGGCGAGCTTAAAAGCCAATTGGGAACGATATCGGAAGTAGCCTTCAGAAAGTGTGCTGCAATTTGATTTAATACCTGGCCTTTATAAGGTATTTCGCGAGGTAAAACAACATCAAAAGCAGAAATTCGATTAGAAGTGATCATTAATAGATACTTTCCAAATGAATAAACATCCCTTACTTTTCCTTGATAAAATGATTGTTGGCCAGGAAATTCCAATGGTGTATTTGACATGATAAATTAATTAAAATAATGTTTTTTCTTTGCGCTTCATTAAATCAAGTAGGTTCATGGCCTCATTTAATCGCATATTTTTAAATGACGTCTGTTGCTTTATTTGCGGTTTCGTTTTATTCTTCAAAGGAGCATGAAAAGCTAAAATTTCAAACAATTTAATTAGTGAATCCGACACAACAGGTTGGTCTACAATAATTGATTTACAAAAAGCCATGGAGGCATTATAATTTTTGTTCTCATATAAGCTCAATGAATTTATTACAAAGTCATTCAACGTTCTTGGATTATCATAATTATCGGCACTTCTCACTCGAACTTTTAATGCTAAATTTCGACGCATTCTTGTTAAATCATTTTTCGTAAAGATACTTTTTTCTTCGAGCTTGGTGATTTGTTGGTATGCATTACGAAAGTCTCTATGAGACACCAAATCATTTATTTGTCGAATTTGTTGATTGTAGCTGAAATTGCTTTCAGCATAAAATGACTGAAAAATTAGAATGAGTATGTAAAATAAGGATGAAAACACAACTATATTTTAAGAATTCGATACTTGATTCCAATATCTAGGCTAAGCAAACACAATATCAAAATTAATAAATATTGAAGCAAAAATGGAGATACAAAGGTACTTTCATCATTTAAAAATTCGAAAATGCTGAAGTCTTCTTGGTTTTTATCACTTAAGCGCCATCGATTATTGCTAATCTCATAAAGTTCAATTCGCTTTGATTGTTGGAAACCGAGCATAGGTGGCCCCTGAACAGGAAGCAAAGACTGTTGAAAAGGTCGTTCTATATTAAGCAAATGAACGAATGTATTTTCAGAAGTAGGTGGAACATATTGGTAGTATTGCTTGTCCAAATCATTGTAAAGTCGTAATTCAAATTTAGTAAATAGATTCGTGGCCAACTTGGTACTTATGTTGGTCTGATCATCTTCCGTCAGTTTGAAATTCCGTATATTATTCGTTCTGATAACAAAAACGGCATGTAATTTTTGCGGATTATTGTTTGAATTAATTCGCAGGAAAGCCTTGGCAGAAATAATAAATAAGACAATAATTAGCGCTCTAATCAATATTTTAATAATCAGAATTGCAGAAATACCAAATTGTTTTTTGGAAATACGTTTATAACGAACATATTGAATAATGACACTAATTAAAAAAATAGCCAATAAAAGGTAGGGAGAATTGGTAAAAATCATTCGTATCGCCAAGTAACTATCAAAAGTAAATTACTATTTTTACATTTCTATTACATTTAGATGGATATATACAAAAGTTCTCGTTTGGATAATCTCAAATATGAGATTAGAGGTCCGGTTTATGAAAAAGCAATTGCGCTTCAAAACCAGGGTTATAAAATAACTTCTTTAAATATTGGAAACCCTGCTGCATTTGGATTTGAGACTCCGGATGAAATTGTGCATGATATCATTGTTAATATTCGCCAAGCGCAAGGTTATGTAGATTCTCGCGGTTTATTTGCGGCTAGAAAAGCCGTGATGCATTACTACCAAAACCAAGGTGTTAAGAATATCATGATTGAAGATATTTACATTGGAAATGGTGTCAGTGAACTAATTTCATTAGTGTTAACCGCCTTATTAAACACGGATGACGAAGTACTTATCCCCTCTCCCGACTATCCTTTGTGGACTACGGTTGTAGGCTTAGCTGGAGGAAAAGCAGTACACTATTTATGCGATGAGGAATCAGATTGGAATCCGTCAATAGAAGATATTGAATCAAAAATAACGAGCAAAACAAAAGCTTTAGTTATCATCAATCCAAATAATCCGACAGGCGCAGTTTACACGAAACAAACGATTGATAATATTGTCAAATTAGCAGAGAAGCACAAATTGCTCCTTTTTGCTGATGAAATCTATGATAAGATTTTATATGATGGAGTAAGTCACCATTCCGCGGCAGGTTTGAGTGAAGAGATTCTAATTTGCACAATGGGTGGTTTATCTAAAAACTACCGTGCAGCAGGATTTCGTGGCGGATGGATGATTCTTACTGGTGCTAAGCATAAAGCCAAAAGTTATATTGAAGGATTAAATTTTCTCTTCAGTACTCGCTTATGCGCCAATGTTATTACGCAAGTCGGCATTCAAACTGCTCTAGGCGGTTATCAATCCATAAATGACCTAGTTTTACCGTCTGGCAGATTGGCCCGACAAATGAATCTTGCAACGGACAAATTGAATGCCATCAAAGGTGTGAGTTGCGTTAAACCCAAAGGTGCACTATACCTTTTTCCTAAATTTGATCTTAGCCAGTTCGACTTTGAAGATGACAACCACTTTGTTATGTCATTATTGGAAGAACAAAAAATACTCGTTGTAGGAGGACAAGGATTTAACTATAAAGAAAAAGATCATTTTAGAATTGTGTTCTTACCACACGTAGAACAACTTACCGTAGCCTTAGATAAAATTGCTTTGCATTTTGATAATCATCGTTTATGATATTCCAACAATTTTCAAAGAGGCAAAAGTTATTTATATTCCTTTTTGGGATATTTCTCACAAATGCGATCATTGCTGAAATTATTGGTGTTAAAATAGTCAGTATAGAGAAAAGCTTAGGATTTGATCCTTTGCATCTACTTACATCTTGGGGAACATTCTGGGATCTAAATCAAACGGCAGGAGCATTAAATTGGCCAATTGTTTTTATCGTTTCTGATATAATCAACGATTATTTCGGCAAAAAAGGTGTACGATTTATTTCCTTTACAACGGCCGGTTTTATAGCCTATTCCTTTATAATTATTTACTTAGCAACTTTATTAGTACCCGCGGATTTTTGGTTAGATACTAACCGAGGCGCTACGAATTTTAATATCAATGAAGCATTTAGTCGAATATTTAGACAAGGCTTAGGAATCATTACCGGTTCCTTACTTGCATTTTTAGTTAGCCAAATTGCAGATGCATTAATATTTGAACGAATTAAAGCAAAAACTGGGTCTAAGATGATTTGGCTACGTGCAACTGGTTCTACTTTAATTTCCCAATTGATAGACAGTTTTTTAGTTATTGGTGTAGCTTTCTACTTATTCGGAAACTGGACAATAGGTCAATGGTTTAATGTATCCTTGAATAATTACCTATATAAGTTCTTTGTAGCCATTTTATTCACACCCGTATTATATATTGCACACCATTACATTGAGCAATATTTAAAGGAAGAAAACTAATTCCGTCTTAGATTGTCTAAAAATATCGCAGTAGAAATACCCACATTTAGCGATTCAGCTGAACCATATCGAGGTATTGTAACTTTTTGGTTAATGAATTCTATATTTTCTTGTCTTATTCCATTGGATTCATTTCCGAAAAGTAAGAAACAAGATTCAGGGAATTGAATTGCATGAATATCTTCCCCATTTAATAAAGCACCATATACGGGAACATTATTATTGGCTTTAAAGAGTTCTTCTAAGTTTATATATTCAAACTGTATCCGACTAAATGAACCCATAGACGCTGCAATTACTTTCGGATTGAAAAAATCGGTACAATCTTTCGACAGAGCAATTTGTTTAATCCCGTACCAATCGCATATACGTATGATAGTTCCCAAATTTCCTGGATCCCTAATTCCATCCAATACAACAGTGATGTCGTTTTTATATGTTAATTGGAAGTTAAACTGTTGCATCGATACAACAGCAAAACCAAATGAATTACTCACAAGAGTAGATAATTTATGGAGCAAAGATTCATCCTCTATATAAAGTTCCGTATGCTTAAATTCAGATAAGTACTGTGTCGCAAATTCATCTGATGTAACGACAAATTCAATTTGAATATTGGAATGAATTAATTCTAATACAGCCTTCTCTCCTTCCACTAAAAATAATTGATTATCTATCCTTCCTTTTTTAGAATGTAGGGAATTAATTAACTTTATTTGTCTATTCGTTAGCATCAAGAAATTGTGAAAAAGGTATCTGCTGTTTTTATTGTTCTTCTTTGGTTCATTTGCCTATCTTGTCAAACATTGACAACTTACAAATTACCTCCCAATACCATTAAAAACATTGTTGTAAAAGGAAATAGAGTTATCTCAAACGAAGAAATCAAGGCAAATATAGTTGGATTAAAAGAAAGTAATAAATCTTTCGCTTTTATTCGTTTAAATTCTTTCTTGGCTAATAAAAGATTCAAAAAAGATTCCTTAGGTATCAAGCAAGCGAGTATCCAGTTTTTCAAACGAAAACCAGCCTTATTAGATACCGTAGTTCTTAATTCAAATAAAGTCTCTTTAGAAGCATATTATAGAAAAAATGGATTTCTAAAAAACAATGTTGATCTAACAACATCTAATAATGGAATAGCCTATAATGTTACCTATTCCATACAAGAAGGGCCTCAAAGTTTATTTTCATTAAAGGATTCATTGTTAGTCGATAATCCACAATTAGGTCAAACGATAAGCAATTTCTTTTCGAAACAAAGTATCATCACAATAGACAAAGCACTTTCCATTGAAGCGATTAACCAACAGAAATTAGCATTAACTGCTTATTTAAAAAATCGTGGTTATTTCTATTTTACAACAGAAGCTGTCGGTATCTATTTAAATGATTTAAAGGATTCAACATTGCGAAGTGTCGGCTTGATTTATAAAATTCCGGCAAGTAATTATATCAATAATTCAGCTCGAAGTTACGATCGGATTTTCCGATTTGGATCTTTAAAAATTGACGAAACATCATTGAATCAAGTTGATGAGTCTCAAACTTGGGTTAAACGGTCCATTAATTCCACGCAATTGAAACGAATAATAAACTTTAAAGAAGGGGATATTTATTCATTAGAAAAGGTCAATCAGAGTTTATTGAATATCTATGCAACAGACCAATTTAAGACAGTAAATTTAACCTTTGATACCACTGCCAATAAAGTCTATCCCAAAATAGAATTAGTAAAAAACAATAAATACACTTTTTCCTCGGAATTAGGAGGAAGTATATTCCGTGGTATTCCTGGTCCATTTTTAACTAATTCATTTAAAGTAAGGCAAGTCTTTTCCTACTTAGATTATTTAGATTTTACAGGAAGAATTGGTTTTGAAGCGCAAACCGGATTCATAAATACTGAAACAACTCGTAAAAACTTAGAATTAAATCTGAGTACCACTTTGAATTTGCCTTCACTATTTATTCCAAAAAGATTTGATGCTTGGAAGCAATCACTAACTGCTTCGCAAACTCAAATTGGAATAGGCTATGACTATATTGATCGGCCGGAATATGTGCGAACCAATATTAAATTGTTCCAACGCTATAATTGGAAAAAATCAACGAATCAATATTTCCAATTATCCTTAGTCGATCTCAATTTATTAAATACCAATTATCCCCAAACACCTACCTCAGATGCTTTTCTATCTTATTTAGAAGAACTTAGACTAAAAGGGAATAATTTGTATCGAAGCTTTAATCCTAGCTTTGTATCAAGCATTAATTTCCAATACAATTATCGATCATTCTTGCCTTCAAACACTCTTATTAGTGGCAAATCATTACTAATTAACCTAGAATCAGGAGGTACAAGTTTAAACTTACTAGGAAGTAAAAAGCTTACTTTTATTGAGGATATCTTAAAAAGTAATCAGGAAATACAATTTTACCGGTATTTACGAATGAATGTGGATTACCGAAAATACATCTTAGTGGGTAAGCGTAACAAAAGCCAAATAGCATTTAAACTTAATGCTGGTTTAGCTTATGCGTATGGGGCAGAAAATGGATTTCAACTTCCTTATGAGAAAAACTTCTTTATCGGTGGACCCAGTAGCATTCGTGCATGGAAACCACGTAGATTAGGGCCTGGTGGCTATAATACGACCAATAATCTTATTGAACAACCAGGAAGTATGATATTAGAGTCTTCATTCGAATATCGTTTTCCAATTGTTCAGTTTTTAGGAAAAATCAACGGTGCTGTATTTATTGACGCAGGAAATATTTGGAATATCGATCATGGACAATCCAATATTGTGGGAAATTTCAGTACAGATACCTTTTTAAATGAAATTGCAGTGGGAACTGGATTTGGTGTTCGTTGGGACTTTGACTATTTCTTATTAAGACTAGACTTAGCTACAAAAGCGGTTAATCCCGCATATAAAGCCAATGAAAAATGGGTCCTCTCCAAAACAACGTGGAGTAGTGGAGAGAACCCAATTGAGTTCAACATCGGAATTGGTTATCCATTTTAACTAAGCTTTCTTACGAGCAATAGCTTTAATCGCTTTATCAACAATTGCTTGCGCATTCAAGCCGTATTTTTCCATTAAATCTGCCGGCTTTCCTGACTCTCCGAAGGAATCATTAACCCCTACAAACTCTTGTGGAGTTGGTAAGTTTAAAGCCAAATATTGTGCGATGGAATCTCCTAAACCACCATTGATTTGATGTTCTTCCGCCGAAACTACACAACCCGTTTTTGCTACGGAAGCATGAATCGCTTGTGTATCTAATGGTTTAATCGTGTGAATGTTAATTACTTCAGCGTGAATTCCTTTTTCTAATAAGATTTCAGCAGCGATAATAGCTTCCCATACTAAATGACCCGTCGCAAAAATACTTACGTCAGATCCTTCGATTAAATGTAACGCCTTTCCAATTTCAAACTTCTGATTTTCAGGTGTAAAAACTGGAACAACTGGACGTCCAAAACGCAAATAAACCGGACCATCATATTCCGCAGCTGCAATGGTAGCAGCTTTAGTTTGATTATAATCACATGGATTGATAACAACCATCCCTGGTAGCATCTTCATCAAACCAATATCTTCTAATATCTGATGCGTCGCTCCATCCTCTCCTAGCGTTAAACCAGCATGTGAACATGCGATTTTCACATTCTTTCCTGAATATGCAACCGATTGACGAATTTGATCATATACACGACCTGTACCAAAATTGGCAAATGTCGTTGCAAAGGGAACATATCCTCCAATAGATAAACCGGCGGCTAAACCAATCATGTTTGCCTCAGCAATACCAGTTTGGAAAAAACGCTCAGGAGAATTCTTAATAAATGCTTCTAATTTTAATGAACCAATTAGATCTGCACATAACGCAACAACTTTGGGGTTGTTAACACTCAAATATTCCATTCCAGCTCCAAAGCCTGAACGAGTATCTTTTTTTGTTTCGTAGGTAAATAATGCCATTTCTATGTATTAATAATCTCCCAATGTTTCTTCTAATTGACCTAATGCTAAAGTTAATTGCTCATCATTAGGTGCGACACCATGCCATTTGTGACTATGCATCATGAAATCCACTCCAGCTCCCATCTCCGTCTTCATAATAACCATGACAGGTTTATTATTAACAAAAAGACTTTTTGCTTGTTGAATAACTGCTGTAATGGCAGCCATATCGTTTCCATCAACACGAAGTACTTGCCAACCGAAAGCCTTATATTTAGCTTCTAGATCAAGGTTATTCATTACCTTTTCAGTAGGACCATCAATTTGTTGGCCATTCTCATCGATGAACGCAATTAAATTATTCACGTTATGGTGTGGTGCATACATTGCTGCCTCCCAAACTTGACCTTCATTTTGTTCACCATCACCCATTAGGCAATAAACAGTTGACGAGTCGCCATTCAATTTCTTTGCTTGCGCAACTCCGATAGCAACACTCAATCCTTGTCCTAAAGAACCAGAAGCAATACGAATACCTTCTAGGTGTTCATGTGGCGTAGGGTGACCTTGTAAACGCGTATTTAACTTACGGAAGGAAGCTAATTCAGCCACAGGAAAGTATCCCCGACGAGCTAACACGCTATACAATAACGGAGAGATATGTCCATTGGATAAAAAGAATACATCTTCATTCAATCCGTCCATGTGGAATTCAACCTGACCTGAAACATCCGATTTGAGATTCATTGAGTTAAAATATAACTCAACTAATAAATCTGTACAACCTAATGATCCACCCGGGTGACCCGACTGACATCCGTGAACTTGACGTAAAATATCCCGGCGAACCTGGGAAGCGACTTTTTGTAATTCTATTGTTTGCATAATAATTCGATCAGTGGATTTGCTCTGTATGATTTTTGGTATCCACCTTCGTGATAATATCTGTAATAATTCCTTTTTCGTCAAACACAAAAGTTGTTCGAGCTATACCCATATAGGATTTTCCATACATGGATTTTTCTACCCATACGCCAAATGCTTCTACAATTTCATGTGATTCATCGGCAATAAGTGGAAATTTCAATTGATACTTCGCAATAAACTTATCATGTGATTTAGCAGAGTCAGTACTAACTCCGGCTACTTGAAAACCCTTCCCAGTCAAATAATCTAAATTTTCATTCAAATTACAAGCTTGCGCAGTACAACCTGGCGTGTTGTCTTTTGGATAGAAATACAAAACTGTTTTTTTACCAATAAGATTGAACGCGTTACCAGTTGAATCTATAAAATTTTTAATGGGTGCTTCTTGACCGATCTTTAATTCCATATTATTTGATAGCTAAATCGAAAAGTTTTTCACCTTGTAAAAAGCCGCTTAACACATCCCCCATTGCTACAGGCCCCACACCAGCAGGTGTACCTGTAAAAATGTAATCACCTGTTTTAAGCGTAAAATATTGAGATATATCGGCTATTAATGCCTCTATATTCCAAATCATCAATTCAGAATTCCCTTTTTGTACTGATTCTCCGTTCTTTTGAAGTTCAAAATCAATTGGTGAAACAAAATCAGCTTCAGTAATCGGACGCATACTTGAAACAAATGCAGAACCATTAAAAGCTTTGGCTTTTTCCCAGGGCAATCCCTTCTCCTTTAAGCGACTTTGTACATCTCGAGCGGTAAAGTCGATACCCAAACCAATCGCATCAATGTATTTATGCGCAAATTTAGCTTCGATATTCTTACCTACTTTACCAATTCGATAGACAAGCTCTAACTCATAGTGAACATCTTTCGAAAACGAAGGATAGTAGAATGCTTGAGACGAATCGAGCAAGGCGGTATCCGGTTTGATAAAAATTACGGGATCCGTAGGCCTGTCATTAGACAGCTCTTTAATATGATCCACGTAATTTCTACCAACACAAATGATTTTCATCCGGAATTATTTTAATACTTCAGAAACTAATTTCGCAGCATCCTTTAACAACACAGCTGAAAATACTTTCAAACCAGAGTTATTGATAATGGCAGCTCCTTCTTCAGCGTTTGTTCCTTGTAAACGAACGATAATTGGGATTTTAATCTCGCCGATATTCTTGTAGGCCTCAACAACACCATTAGCAACACGATCACAACGAACGATACCACCAAAAATGTTAATTAAAATAGCTTTTACATTCGGATCTTGAAGAATGATACGGAATCCAGCTTCAACAGTTTTTGCATTTGCTCCACCCCCAACATCTAAAAAGTTAGCGGGATCTCCACCAGACAACTTAATAATATCCATCGTTGCCATCGCCAAACCTGCTCCGTTAACCATGCACCCAACGTTTCCGTCAAGTTTTACATAGTTAAGGTCATTTTGAGAAGCTTCAACTTCTAATGGATCTTCTTCTTCAATATCACGTAACACGGCTAAATCCTTGTGACGGTATAATGCATTATCATCTAAATTAACCTTTGCATCAACAGCTAAAATTTTATCATCAGATGTTTTCAACACAGGATTGATTTCAAACATTGAAGAATCTGTTTCCACATATGCACGGTAAAGTGATTGAATAAATTTAACCATCTCTTTGAACGCTTGACCGCTCAAACCTAGTAAAAACGCTACTTTACGTGCTTGGAAATCTTGTAATCCTACACGTGGATCAATCCATTCTTTGATAATTTTCTCTGGAGAATGTTCTGCAACTTCCTCAATGTCCATACCACCTTCCGTAGAAGCCATGATAACATTGCAAGCGCGACCGCGATCCAACAAAATAGAGATATAATATTCTTTAGGCTCTGAATCACCAGGATAATATACATCCTCACTGATCAACACCTTATTAACCTTCTTTCCTTCAGGACCCGTTTGGTGCGTAATTAACTGCATGCCAAGAATTTGGGATACCCGTTCTTTTACTTCATCTAAATTCTTTGCCAACTTCACTCCTCCTCCTTTTCCGCGACCACCAGCGTGAATTTGTGCTTTTACTACAAACCAACCAGTACCTGTTTGTGCTTTTAATGCTTCAGCTGCCGAAATCGAATCCTCGATTTTATCAATAACAATTCCTTCTTGAATTCTTACCCCGTAGCCTTTTAGAATTTCTTTTGCTTGGTATTCGTGAATATTCATTTAGTAAAAATTTTAATTTCGTGAAATTACTATTTATTTGCCAAACTTTTAAATACTTCGAGTATCTCTTTAAAATTCTCAGAAAAAGCCAATAAAATGTTAGAATTAAAAAATATTTCCAAATCCTACGGAGCACAATTGATTCTAAACAACATCAACCTACAAGTTCAAGACAATCAATTAGTATCTATCCTAGGCCCCTCCGGTTCAGGGAAAAGTACCTTACTTCAAATAATAGGTCTTCTTCTAAAACCTGATTCAGGTAGCATCGAATTAAATGGCAAACAATATAGTAGCCTTAAAGAGAAAGAATTAGCCCATTTTAGAAATAATCAATTGGGCTTCGTATTTCAATTTCATAACCTCATGGGGGAATTCACCTGTGCTGAAAATGTTAAAATGCCTTTGTTTATTCGAGAAACTAAATTGACCGATGAACAAGAATACTATTATGAAGAAATTGTCAAGCATTTAGGAATTAATCACTTGATGAATAAGCTTCCGAGTCAACTATCAGGCGGAGAACAACAACGGGTGGCAGTTGCGCGTGCCTTAATCAACAAGCCTGCTGTTTTATTAGCCGATGAACCTACGGGCAATCTAGATAATAAAAATGCTGAATCGCTTTATGAAATGTTTTTGCAATTAAAGCAGACATACGGCCAACAAATTATCATGGTGACACACAATGAGTCTTTGACAAAGCAATCCGATCAAGTAATCTATTTAAATTCCGGGGTCATTCAATAGTTTTCTCTGACATAATGTCATAAATTGCAGGTTCATTTAGTATATCGTCTATGCAAGCGTTAAAGGTTTTATCAACAGAGGAAAAAGAAGCATTGGATTCTCCCCGCATTTCATCTGATTTTATCCAATCAGATTTTTTGGGAAAAGTATACATAGAGAGTTATGGATGTCAAATGAATTTTGCTGATTCAGAAGTCGTAACATCTATTTTAATTGACAAAGGATACGGAACAACTTCCAATATATTGGAAGCGGATACAATTTTACTTAATACTTGTGCCATTCGGGACAATGCTGAAAATAAAATAAGACATCGATTACAAGCATTCAAAGCCATTAAGGCTAAAAAACCTGATGTAACAATTGGTATTTTAGGCTGCATGGCTGAGCGCTTGAAAACAAAATTAATCGAAGAAGAAAAATTGGTTGATTTAGTAGCAGGCCCCGACTCTTACCGAGATTTGCCTAATTTATTAGATCAAATTGAAAATGGCCAAAAAGCAATCAATGTCTTCCTTTCAAAAGAAGAAACCTATGGAGATATTGAACCAGTTCGCTTACATACAAACGGCGTAGGCGCTTTTGTCAGTATCATGCGTGGTTGCGATAATATGTGTTCATTTTGTGTTGTACCTTTTACGCGTGGCAGAGAACGCTCAAGGGATTTAACTTCGATCTTGCAGGAGTGCACAAATCTGTTCAATCAAGGATATCGTGAAATCAATTTATTAGGCCAAAATGTGGATTCCTATCATTGGAAGAATCCAGAAACAAATGAATTAGTGAATTTTGCTAAGCTACTTGAACATACAGCTCAAATCCATCCAGATTTAAGAATTCGCTTTTCTACTTCTCATCCTAAAGATATAACGGATGAAGTGCTTTACACGATGGCTAAATATGACAACATCTGTAAAAACATTCATTTACCAGCTCAAAGTGGAAATAATCGAATCTTAGAGATTATGAACCGGACTTATACGCGGGAATGGTATTTGGATAGAATTAAATCGATTAGAAATATATTAGGTGAAGATTGTGGTATTTCACACGACATTATTGCTGGATTTTGCTCAGAGACAGAAGAAGAACATCAAGATACGCTATCCTTATTAGAAGCGGTGCAGTATGATTTTGGCTATATGTTTACATATTCAGAACGACCTGGTACTCCTGCGGCGAAAAAATATGCCGACGATATTCCTGATGATATAAAATCAAGACGCTTAAGTGAAATCATCGATTTACAACGGAAGCATTCTGGTTACCGAAATGAACGATTAATTGGCCGAATTGAAAAGATACTTGTAGAGGGTAACTCAAAGAAATCGGATAAACATCACTTTGGAAAAACAGATTCGAATAAAGTTGTCGTATTTCCTAAAGGATCTGAGAAAATAGGTGAATATGTGCACGTCAAAATTCTTTCTTGCACCACAGGTACATTAATTGGAGAACTTGCTAATGTATAATAACATGGAAACAAGTCATTTGACAGCGCTAAAAGCAAGATTTGGAATCATTGGGAACGCACCTTCTCTATTGCACGCAATTTCTATAGCTGAACAGGTAGCGCCAACAGACATGACAGTCTTGATTACTGGCGAGAGTGGTTCAGGAAAGGAATCCTTTTCTAAAATCATCCATAGTTTATCCAAGCGAAAGCACGGCCAATTTATTGCTGTCAACTGTGGCGCAATTCCAGAGGGAACCATTGATTCTGAATTATTTGGTCACGAAAAAGGATCATTTACTGGAGCTATTGAAGCCCGGAAAGGATATTTTGAAGTAACTGATGGCGGAACCATCTTCTTGGATGAAATTGCTGAGATGCCATTAGGAACGCAAGCGCGTCTGTTGCGTGTATTAGAAAATGGAGAATTTTATCGTGTAGGTTCTTCTAAAGTACAAAAAACGAATACACGCGTAGTCGCGGCTACAAACCTTAATTTACAGGATGCGATTAGCAAAGGTCGGTTTAGAGAAGATTTGTATTATCGTTTATGTACGGTACCAATTTATGTACCACCTCTTCGTGAACGTGGACAAGATATTGAACTATTATTTCGAAAATTCACAACGGACTTTTCGGAGCTTCATCGCGTAAAACCAATTACCCTAACAAATGAGGCAAAATTATTGCTTCAAAAGCAGCATTTCCCAGGTAACATTCGTCAGTTAAAAAACCTCGCGGAACAGATTTCGGTGTTGGAAATGGGTGACCGTATTGTTGACGATGAAAAATTGCAAGAGTACTTGACATTCAATGAACCTAAGTTGAAATCCAGTGTGGTTAAAACGGATTTTTTCCAAAGTTCAGATGGGATGAATGAACGGGAAATCTTGTATAAAATTTTATTTGATTTAAAAAGAGACGTAACTGAATTAAAAAAGATATTACTCAAGGTCATCGAATCTGGCAATAGCGCAGGATATGATATATTACACGAAAATCCTAACCTATTTGCCGACTTAAGACCTACTGAAGATTTACACAAAGGTTTAGCATTACCCGTTCAACGTGCAGAAGAAACGCATGAACAAATGGAATATGTAAATGAGGAACCGATTGATTTAAATTATGAAGAGGTAATAAGTCCAAGTCAAGATGTCACACTTTCACTTGAGAAACAGGAAAAGGAAATCATCATTCGGGCGTTGAAGAAAAACAAAAATAAACGGAAACACGCGGCGAAAGACTTAGGTATTTCTGAACGTACTTTATATCGTAAAATCAAGCAATATGATTTGGAAGATTTGGCATAAGTTGGTCTTTGTTGTGGCCATTTTAGGCCTACAAGGTTGCTACAGCTTTAAGGGCGCAAGTTTATCGGCAGATTTGAAAACGATTCAAATCAACAATATTCGTATGGAAACAGCTGGTGGACCTACGAATTTGGGATTAACTGTTAATGAGAAATTAAAAGAGTATTTTCAACGAAACACGGTTTTGAAATTAACGAATCAAAATCCAGACTTATTAGTCGAAGGAACGATCGTAGGTTATGAACTTACTCCACAAGCACCTACAACGGATGATAAAGCCGGATTAAATCGATTGACTTTGCGCGTTAACTTTATTGTTACCAATCGCCTAGATGAAGAAAAAAACTTTGAACAAGAATTTTCTTTTTACCAAGATTTTCCGCAAAATCAGACATTAACTCAAGTAGAGAAATCATTAATCCCTAAATTAACGGACCAAATTATTCTTGATTTATTCAATAAAATAGCTGGAGATTGGTAATGAAAATCAATAAATCTCAACAATTATGGTATTTGCTAAATCGTTTTGACCGGGAAGAGTCAGAAGCGACTATTATCCTATTGAAAGACCAGGAGCAATATCCATTCTTTTATTTATTGAATTGGAATTTCGATCAAGGAAAACAGGTATTACGGAAAGCGGCTTTACAATCCCCCATTCGATCTCAATTCTATCAAACTCATATAGATGCGCCAACAATTTCAGCGCAGTCGTTAGATGAAAACAATAATCAAAATGATATCATTGATGAGTTTTTGCAAAAAATGCCAAGTTTAGCGAAGGCAAAAAGACAAGGTTCAGCAGAAGAAAATGAAGCAGATGTAGATTTGTCGGCCACAACCTGGTCACCGCCTATCTCGGAAACATTTGCTATTATTTTAGTAAAACAAGAGAAATATCAACAAGCAATTGATATATATGAACAATTAATCTTGGCAAAACCTGAAAAAAGGCTTTACTTTGCAACTCGAATTTCAGAATTAAAACAAAATATAAACGAATAAATATGTTTACGCTATTAATCTCTCTTATTGTTCTATTCTCAGTATTATTAATTATCCTTATTTTGGTGCAGAATCCAAAAGGTGGTGGAATTAGTGGAGAATTTGGATCAGCAGGTGCAACTCAAATGTTTGGTGTACAAAAAACTGGTGATTTAGTTGAGCAATTAACTTGGGGCTTTTCTATTGCCATTTTGGTTTTGGTACTAGTTACAAATTTTGCTATTTCAAATGGTACTACGGATGCAACTCAGTCCGTTAATGTAGAAAAAGCGGCTACAAAAACAGTTCCTGCGGCTCCTGCTCCTTTAGCTCCTGCACCAGCAACAAAATAATTAACTGACATTTTTTCAGTCTTGAATGCGTGGCATACATATTGAGTATGTAGTCACGCATTTCTATTTTAAATGGAAATTAAAAATTTACAAATCTTAAATTTATTATAACATGTCAAAATTAACGATCAAACCCTTAGCAGATCGCGTTATCGTAGAGCCTGCTGCTGCGGAAGAGAAAACAGCTTTTGGAATCATTATTCCAGACACAGCAAAAGAAAAACCACAAAAAGGCATCATTGTAGCTGTAGGAAATGGCAAGAAAGATGAGCCTATTACCGTAAAGGTGGGAGATGAAGTTTTGTATGGTAAATATTCTGGAACTGAAATCACGATTGAAGGAAAGGATTATTTAATCATGCGTGAGTCTGACATTTTTGCAGTATTGTAATTTATTTAAATCTAAAATCAATTAATATATCATGGCAAAGGAATTATATTTCGATAGCGAAGCGCGCGAAAAGATGAAAAGAGGGGTCGATACCCTTGCAAATGCTGTTAAAGTAACTTTAGGACCTAAAGGTCGTAACGTAATTATTGATAAGAAATTCGGTTCACCTTCTATTACAAAAGATGGTGTGTCAGTAGCAAAAGAAATTGAATTAGAAGATCCCGTTGAAAACATGGGAGCTCAATTAGTAAAAGAAGTTGCTTCAAAAACGGCTGATCAAGCTGGTGATGGTACAACAACAGCTACAGTTTTAACCCAAGCAATCTACACGATCGGTTCAAAGAACGTTGCAGCAGGTGCTAATCCAATGGACCTTAAGAAAGGTATCGAAAAGGCTGTTGAAGCTATTGTTGCTAACTTAAAAGGTCAATCTCGTCCTATTACAACATCAAATGAAATTGCTCAGGTAGCAACAATCTCTGCGAATAATGATTTTGAAATTGGTACGATGATTTCATCGGCAATGGATAAAGTTGGCCGCGAAGGTGTAATCACAGTTGAAGAGGCTCGCGGAACTGAAACTGAAGTAAAAACAGTTGAGGGTATGCAATTTGACCGTGGATATTTATCTCCTTACTTTGTGACAAACACAGAAAAGATGGA
The DNA here is from genome assembly GCF_042714525.1 of Aquirufa echingensis. Lineage (NCBI taxonomy): Bacteria > Pseudomonadati > Bacteroidota > Cytophagia > Cytophagales > Flectobacillaceae > Aquirufa > Aquirufa echingensis. The sequence goes on from NZ_JBBKYA010000003.1 coordinate 200,593, forward strand.
GGTTGAATTAGAAAAACCATTCATTTTAATTTCAGAGAAGAAAGTATCTTCTATGAAAGAATTATTGCCGGTATTAGAAGGTGTTGCACAAACTGGCCGTCCACTTTTGATTATTTCAGAAGATGTTGACGGTGAAGCTTTAGCTACATTAGTAGTTAACAAGATTCGTGGTGCCCTGAAAGTTGCTGCTGTAAAAGCTCCAGGTTTTGGAGATCGTCGTAAGGCTATGTTGGAAGACATCGCAATTTTAACTGGAGGAACCGTTATTTCAGAAGAGCGTGGTTTCAAATTAGAAAACGCTACAATTGAGTATTTAGGTCAAGCAGAAAAAATCATCATCGATAAAGACAATACAACTGTTGTTAACGGTGCAGGTTCAGCTGATGATATCACAAACCGTGTGAATCAAATTAAAGCTCAAATCGAGAATACAACGTCTGATTACGATCGCGAGAAATTGCAAGAGCGTTTGGCTAAATTATCAGGTGGTGTTGCAATTCTTTACATTGGTGCTGCAACGGAAGTTGAAATGAAAGAAAAGAAAGATCGTGTTGACGATGCATTACACGCAACTCGTGCTGCTGTAGAAGAAGGAATCATCGCTGGTGGTGGTGTTGCATTAATTCGTGCTATTAGTTCTTTAGATGGCCTTAAAGGTGAAAACGAAGATCAAACGACAGGAATTAACATCATTCGCCAAGCAGTTGAGTCACCATTACGTACAATCGTTGCGAATGCAGGAGGCGAAGGCTCTGTCGTAATCAACGCAGTTAAAGGCGGAAAAGATGACTTCGGTTACAATGCACGTGAAGATAAATATGAAAATATGATCGCAGCGGGTATTATTGACCCTACTAAGGTTACTCGTTTAGCATTGGAAAATGCTGCATCGATTGCAGGCTTGTTGTTGACAACAGAATGTGTTATTGCAGACAAACCAGCTAATGAAGCTCCTCATGCACATGCACCAGGTGGTGGCATGGGTGGCATGATGTAATCCAAATTAGATTATCTTCTAAAAACTCCCCATCTTTGGGGAGTTTTTTTTTATTTATATAGCCTTATGAAAAGAATTGCCATAGATATGGATGACGTGATGGCAGACACCACGTTAAAAATTATACAGTACATCAACGAACGAATCGAAAGTGATTATACTTACGAAGGTTTAATGAACGCTCAAGACCACGAGAAAAAGGCGTTTTATGAGAGCTATATCTCCAACAACGATTTTCTGTGGGAACCAGGCTTTTTTGAGGATATTCAGGTAAAACCCAATGCGGTTGAAGTGATCCTTTCCCTACAGGAAAAGTATGAAGTTTTTATTGTTTCCGCAGCTACGGAATTTCCAAATTCCATGAAGGAAAAATTAAATTGGATGGCTAAACATTTTCCTTTTATTGGATGGCAACATACGGTATTTTGTGGTCATAAGCACATGATATTAGCTGATTACCTAATCGACGATCACGAAAAGAATTTAAAGACATTCACAGGAACACCACTCCTATTTACGGCACCCCATAATTTACATATACATGATTATGAAAGAATGAATACATGGTTAGACGTTAAAGCTAGATTATTAGGATGAGCCAACTGATTAAAAACCGCCTGAGCATTGGTGTATTATTTTTACTATGTGGATTAAACTTTGCTACCTGGGCTACTCGCATTCCAGATTTCAAGTATTTGTTGCATTTATCTGACGCAGCATTAGGCACCGTTTTAATGGGCTTGCCTTTGGGTTCTTTAGTTTCCTTACCTCTTGCAGGTTGGTTAATATCCAAGTTTAACTCCAAAATGATTTGCATCGTAGCTGTTTTCCTTTACATGCTGATTATACCCATTATAGGATTTAGCGCCAATTCATACATGCTTTTTGTTTGCTTATTCTTCTTTGGGATGGCAGGTGATATTTTAAATATAGCGATGAATACCCAAGTCGTGGCCTTGGAAGCTAAAATGAATAAAATCATCATGTCTTCCTTTCATGCCATATTTTCCATTGGGCTCATGTTAGGAGCATTATTGGGCGGATATTTATCTAGAATGGGATTTGATTTTCAAACCCATTTCTATCTGATTGCTATTATAAACTTACTTTCAATTCCTGTATTTTATCCCAATTTATTAAAAGATGAGGCTAAGAAAGAAGATGATCAAAAGCCAAAATCATCCATTTTAAATCTAGGACCCTATTTAACAATTTTAGCATTAGTCGCATTTTGCGGTATGCTGTGTGAAGGAGCTATGGCAGATTGGATTACACTATATTTCAAAGAGGATGTTGATTTGTCTACCTATGCTACCACCATAGGATTTTCTTCATTCGCATTAGCTATGGTTGTGGGCCGATTCACGGGAGATTATATTTCTCAAAACTTTGGGGTTCGTAATATTCTAACGCTCAATGGATTATTGATTTCTGCAGGAATGTTACTTACCTTATTTGTTCCTACAGTCGAAGTGAAAATACTAGGGTGTTTTTTAACCGGATTAGGTATTTCTACGATAGTACCCCTAATCTATTCACAGGCAGGGAATCAGAAAAATATAGAACCTGCAATCGCGATTGCAGGTGTCTCAACAATTGCATACATCGGTTTTTTAATTGGTCCCGTATTAATTGGATATCTCGCAGATTTTTTAAACTTGCAGAACGCATTATTTTTATTGGTCATACTTGGTATAATGGCAAGTTTTGTTGCAAATAAATTTATTAAATAGGTAAGGAATGTTAATTCATTACAAGAAACCTGAGGGCTTATTATCGGAGTATGTTGACCATTTTTGGGAAAAAAAGATGGAAGATCAAGATGATATCCCTTATGAGGTGGAAACAATATTCCCTGAAGATCAATTAGTCATTACATTTTCGCTAGGGAATCCCTATCACCGTGCCGTCCAGAAGCCCGAAGACTTCTCACCTATACAAGGTGCAATCATTGAGGCATTACATACACAAACGACCTATTATAAACATCAAGTAGGGAATCATATTTTTGGCATCAAATTTAAACTAGGTGGCTTAGCTTGCTTTAGTTCAGAAAGCTTTAAAAACTTCAATAATATAAACTCACCAATTGAAAAGTACTTTGGTTTAGCATCAAATTATTTATTACCTGCATTGCAAAGTTTATCTACTTTCGAAGAAAGAATCGATTTGTTTGTCCAATTTTTAGAGCCATTATTTATTCCTGCTCGAGGAAAGAAATGGTTAAGGTTGCAAGAATTCGTTAGTGTACTTGAATCCCAACAAGAAATTAATGCCGCCTTGTATAAAACGATAACGCGTTCATTTATCGAATTAACTGGTATTACACCCAAAGAGTATTTACAAATCAAGCGCATTAATCAATCTTTGGCTTATTTTGCCCAAAACAAATCGTCAAAAAATCAAGAATTGGCTGAGTTGTTAGGCTTCTACGATACAGCTCATTTTAACCATACGTTCAAAAAATTTACAGGTAAAACTCCTCAAAGTTTTGTGAATGAAATTGAACAAATGCAATCCAATGAATTTATCGAAGAATTCAAACAATATATCTCCCCTGAGCATTTACTTTATTATTCTTCAAAAAAGCATCAATAATTTCGATTAGTCCAAAAATTACAATTCGATTTATTTAAATATTTACTAATTTGTTCATCAAATTCGGTTAATATGAATAAACATGTAATATTTTGGTCCATTACTGTTGGGCTTGGTGGAATGCTGTTCGGGATGGATATGACGGTGATCTCAGGCGTTGAAAAAACAATCAAAGAGTTATGGCATTTAGATGATTGGACTCATGGATTTGCCATGGCCACTGCACTTTATGGTACCGTGCTCGGAGCAGCATTTGGAGGAATTCCTGCCGACAAATTTGGCCGGAAAAAAACCTTATTTTGGATTGGTTTGAGTTTCTTAATTTCTTCAATTGGAGCTGCATTAGCGAATGACGTGAATAGCTTTATGATATTTCGCTTTTTAGGTGGTTTAGGAATTGGAGCATCATCAGTGGTGGCTCCTATCTACATATCTGAAATAGCTCCAGCAAAACACCGCGGAAAACTTGTTATATCCTTCCAATTAAACATTGTATTAGGTATTTTGATTGCCTATGTTTCGAATTATTTCATTAGTGGTTTAGGTGAAAATGATTGGCGTTGGATGTTAGGGATTGTTGGCTTACCTAGTTTACTGTTTTCAATACTCATTCTATTTACGCCAGAAAGCCCTACTTTTTTATTACTTCATCGCAATGACAAAGAAGGAGCTAAAAAGGTTTTAGACCTCGTAGATCCTGATCCAATGGGTACAATCAATCGCATTTTGTCAAACCAAGCAAAGATTACAACGACAGAACGAATCTTTACGAGTAAGTATTTTAAACCTTTGTTATTGGCTTTCTTGTTCTCATTTTTCAATCAGCTATCAGGTATCAATGCGGTATTGTATTACGCACCTCGAATATTTGAAAAAGCACACTTAGATAAATCAAGCGCATTGCTTCAATCCGCGGGTATTGGTGTGGCCAATCTAATATTCACGTTATTGGGTTGGTATTTAATTGATCGTGTAGGAAGAAAAGTTTTAATGTACATCGGAAGCATTGGCTATATTGCTTCGCTTTCGTTGATAGCTTATTCCTTTTATTCGGATTCATTCGAGTTCGTACCCATGTACATCTTTGCTTTTATTGCCGCACATGCAATAGGTCAAGGTTCTGTAATTTGGGTGTTTATTTCAGAAATATTCCCTAATTCAGTTCGTGCAAGTGGCATGGCCTGGGGTTCCTTAACCCATTGGATTTTAGCGGCCCTTATAACGAACTTTTTCCCCATCTTTACGAATATATTGGGCGAATCTACCATTTTTACATTCTTTGCAATCATGATGTTTGCTCAATTGGCTTATGTGAAATTCTTAATGCCAGAAACAAAAGGGGCAACTTTGGAAGATATTGAAAGCAATATCGTAATGCACTAAATTCATCAACAATCATGATAACATTTGACCCGAACAATAATAAACCCAAGTATCAACAGCTCATTGATAGCATCGTTGACGCGATCGATTCTGGTCAATTTGATAGAGGCAAGCAACTTCCGTCGATTAATGTTGTGGCAAATGAATTTGGAATGGCTCGGATGACAGTTACGAAGGCCTATGATGAATTACGCGAACGTGGCTTAATCAATTCTCACCATGGTAAAGGTTTTTATGTAGCCTCTACGGATACGCGCAGTGCGTTAAACGTATTTATTTTAATGGATGCGTTGACACCTTATAAAGAAATTCTTTTAGAGAATATATTAGAGAATTTAGGTGAGGGAGTCAGCCATACGCTATTTTTCCATTATCACGACATCCAATTGTTTGAAAACCTGATTCAAGATAATGTAGGTAAATACAATCATTACATTATCCTCCCCCATTTTAATAAAAGTGTATCAGGAATTCTTTCAAAAATTCCGAAAGACAAATTATTGATCTTGGATATTGATGTGAAGGAATTCGGTCCTGACGCTGCCATCTTGTTTCAAGATTTTGAATCCAATATTTACCAAGGCTTATCAGAATGCTTACCGAAGCTAAATAAATATGATTCTCTGAATCTAGTTTTAAGTAGCAAAAGCTTTCAATATACCCCCAATGGCATAATTAATGGATTTACTCGTTTTTGCACGGATCATTCCATAAGTCATGACATAATTCCCGATTTAGAGGAAGATGTCGATATTGTTGAAAAACAAGCATATATCGTTTTTCGGGAATTTGATTTAATTAAAATGATCAACTGGTGTACGAAAAGGAACTGGAAATTTGGTACAGATATCGGAGTCATTTCCTATGATGATACTCCTTTAAAAGAAATTATCTCAGAAGGAATTTCTGTTATTTCAAATGACTTTGCATTGATGGGAAAACGCGCTGCGCAAATGATCTTAGAAAAGTCAAAGGGACGTTACCCCAATGACTATTACTTTATCGACCGAAATTCTTTATAAATGTAGATTAACATTAATCCACTCGCCGTCGAATTGTGCATTATACTTTTTGTAAAATTCAATGGCGGGTGTATTCCAATCCAATACTTGCCACATCATTCCTGTACATTTTGTCTGCTTGGCCTCTTCTATACACGCCTCAATTAATTTTTGACCAATACCTTTACCCCGAAATTCATCTTTCACATATAGATCTTCTAAATAAAAGCGCTTCCCTTTCCAAGTTGAGAAACGAAAATACCATAATGCAAATCCCGCCAATTGACCTTCATAATAAGCTAAATAAGAGAAGAAAATCGGATTATCACCAAAACCGTTCTCGATATAATCTTGTACCGTTGCGGTAACTTCATTGGGTGCTTTTTCAAAAAGAGCTAAGGAATTCACAAGCTCTAATATGCTCGGAATATCCTCTTGTTTGGCTCGACGTAATTCAATCATTTTAATCGTTGGTGAATTTTCTAAGTTTCGTTAATAAGTTATCAAAATCTTCTGGAAATTGGCTCTCAAATTGCATCCATTCATGCGTCGTAGGGTGTTCAAATCCAAGCGAATAGGCGTGCAAAGCTTGACGGGGACACACCTTAAACATATTATCAACAAATTGTTTAAAGTTCGTGCGTGTACTCATGAAACGAATCTTGTCACCGCCATAGGATGAATCTGAAACCAATGGATGACCCATTGATTGTGCATGAGCCCGTATTTGGTGCGTCCGACCCGTTTCCAAGTTAAATTTAACAAATGAACAAAAACCAAAAGACTCGATAACTTCGTAGTGTGTAATGGCTAATTTACCCTCTTCACTCTCTTCAGGAAGCATATACATGATCTTACGGTCTTTGGGATGACGCATAATTTTACCTCGCAACGTACCTTTTGATTCTTTAGGAACTCCCCAAAGTATCGCATAATACGTTCTTTCAATTGTATGATCGAAAAATTGCTTAGCCAAATACGTCATGGCAAATTCAGATTTGGCAATGACCAATAAACCCGAGGTATCTTTATCGATTCGATGCACTAAACCTGGCCTGATATTATTATTACCAGGTAAATTTTGGCAATAATATAATAATCCATTAACCAAAGTACCTGTCCAATTACCATGTGCAGGGTGAACAACCATCCCAGGCTCTTTGTTGATAATCATTAAATCATCATCCTCATAGACGATGTTAATTGGAAGGTCTTCAGGAATAACCTCATTGTCACGAGGAGGCGTTGAAAATGAAACAGAAATTTCATCAAATGGCTTTACCTTATAATTTGACTTAATGAGTTGGTCATTAACTTTTACTGCACCAGCTTCTATACCGGTTTGGATTTTTGACCGACTGGAATTCGCAATTTTAAGTAATAAATATTTATCTATTCTTAACAATTGTTGACCTTTGTCAACAACAAAGTTATAATGCTCAAATAAATCATCTTCTGATTCAATTGGGTCTATTTCTGGATCTATGGACATCTTACAATTTGAAAAACAATTCTTACGTTTACCATCGGCAATCGATGAAATCCATGATGAACTCTTTGATCAAAAAGGAATACGTGTTTTTGTCAAACGAGATGATTTGATTCATCCCATCATCAGTGGGAATAAGTGGCGCAAATTACGGGAATATATTCAAATAGCGCAATTTAATGAACATAAGCATCTAATTAGTTTTGGAGGAGCTTATTCAAATCATTTGTATGCGCTTGCTTTTGCAGCCAAAGAATTAGGCTTTGCAGCCACAGGCATCATAAGAGGTGATGAATTAACTAGTCGGAGCAATTTGTATTTAAGCCAAATGGAAGCATGGGGGATGGATTTGCAATTTGTTTCTCGGTCGAGTTATCAAAAGAAAGAGATACCGCAAGAGATTAATACAAGTAACGCCATCATTATTGCCGAAGGTGGTTATGGGAAAATGGCTATAAAAGGTATCTTCAACATAGCTTTAGAAATAAGTGGACAGAATTTTGAGCATATCATATGTCCAATCGGTACAGGGACAACCTATCTTGGCCTTTGTGAATCGTTAGAAAAAGCAGCTATACATGGCATATTAACACTGAACAATTTCCAAGAAATAGAATCAAACGCTGTCGAATTAGGAATTCCAACCCAGCAGATATATGATGCCTATATTTTTGTTAAATATGCGAGGCAACCCGAAGAATTGGTCAATTTTTGTCAATTGTTTGAACAAAAACATCAAATAAAAATAGAGCCCATTTACACAGGAAAGATGTTTTATGGACTCTATGATTTAATACAAAAGGATAAATTCAAACCTGGAAGTAACATATTAGCGCTGCATACAGGTGGGATTAAATCTTAACCCACAGATCCTTCTAGGGATATAGCTAATAATTTTTGGGCTTCAACGGCAAATTCCATTGGTAGTTGATTTAGTACCTCTTTTGCGTACCCATTAACAATTAATGCTACGGCAGTTTCAGAAGACAAACCGCGTTGGTTACAATAGAAAATTTGATCCTCCCCTATTTTTGAAGTAGTTGCCTCGTGTTCAACAGAAGAAGAACTATTCTTTACTTCCAAATATGGGAACGTATGTGCACCACACTTATCACCTAACAACAAAGAGTCGCATTGCGAAAAATTCTTTGATTTATCTGCTTTACGAGCAACTTGAACTAAGCCACGGTAAGAGTTTTGTGAAAAACCTGCTGAAATACCTTTCGAAACAATTCGAGATTTCGAATGCTTACCTAAGTGAATCATTTTGGTTCCCGTATCGGCTTGTTGGTAATTATTCGTAACAGCCACAGAGTAAAATTCTCCAATCGAATAATCTCCTTTTAATACAACAGATGGGTATTTCCAAGTTACAGCAGAACCAGTTTCTACCTGCGTCCAAGATAATTTAGAATGAGCACCATCACAAATTCCGCGCTTCGTTACGAAATTAAAGATTCCTCCTTTTCCTTCTTTATCCCCAGGATACCAGTTTTGAACCGTGCTATATTTAACCTCTGCTCCTTTGTGCACAAATATCTCTACTACCGCAGCATGTAATTGGTTTTCATCCCGCTGAGGCGCTGTACAACCTTCTAAATAACTCACGTACGAATCTTCATCGGCAATAATTAAAGTACGCTCGAATTGGCCAGTACCTGCTGCGTTTATACGGAAATAAGTAGAAAGTTCCATTGGGCAACGTACGCCTTTAGGGATGTAACAGAAAGAACCGTCAGAGAAAACAGCTGCATTCAATGCAGAAAAGAAATTATCTTTCACTGGAACAACACTTCCTAAATATTTCTTAACTAATTCAGGATGCTCTTTAACAGCCTCAGAAATGGAACAAAAAATAATCCCTTTCTCAGCTAAAGTTTCTTTGTAGGTTGTAGCTACTGAAACGGAATCGATAACGGCATCAACCGCAACAGCAACACCCGAAATACGTTTTTGTTCGTCGAGCGAAATCCCCAACTTTTCGAAAGTACGACGCAATTCTGGATCTATTTCATCCAAAGAATTAATCGTTTTCTTAGGCTTAGGAGCTGAATAATATTTTAAAGCTTGATAATCTGCTGGTGTATACGTCAAATTAGCCCAATCCGGTTCTTTCAACGTTTTCCAGTGATTAAATGCGGCTAATCGCCACTCAAACATCCATTCTGGTTCATTCTTTTTATCAGAAATGAAACGAATAATTGATTCGTCTAAACCCATCGGGGCTTCTTCAGTTTCAAAATTGGATTCAAATCCATATTTATAATCTGAATTTGTTACCTCCAATAAAATATCATCTGGGTGCTCTGCCATCTCTTTAAATAATTAGAATACAAAATTACGAATCAAATTATAAAATAGAAGCAATTATTAAGAACGAATCTAAATAAATTAAAATAAAGGCGTATTTCGTATTAAACTTTCTTCCAATGAGATAAAAGTCTCCGTTCGCTGAATACCTGTTACGCGTTGAATTTTATCATGAAGTACTTCACGAAGGTGTTGGGTATCCCGACAAATAATTTTAGCAAAAATACTGTAAATACCGGTCGTATAATGGATATTAACTACTTCTGGAATAGCTTCCAATTGTTTAGCCACATCCTCATACAAGGAGCTTTTGTCTAAATAGATACCTAGGAAAGCTGTAATATCCCAGCCAATTTTGGAATAATCAATTAATAACTGTGCCCCTTTAACGATTCCTAAAGATTCCATTTTTTTCATTCGAACATGAACGGTTCCCCCGGATACATCTAATCGTTGGCCTATTTCAGTATAAGGCAAATTCGCATCTTCTACGAGTATTTCTAAAATCTTATAATCTAAAGGATCTAAATCCGCTTTCTTGTCCATTCGAAATTTTCAATAATTAGGTTAAATTTTTAAAAAATATCCAACAAATTGATATTTTTCTTTAAATATTTTGAAATAAATAAAAACATCTTTTATATTTGTGTCAAGATAATTACAAAGGTAGTTATTTTTTCACTGTAGGGTGATGAAATTGGCAGACGTGCCCTCCTGTCTCGGGGGTGGTGAGTTCAGGATAAACACGGCATAATGGGTTGACCACTAAATCAGTTCTGTGTCGCGGCTAACTGCACCTTGGAGGTTCGAATCCTTCTCCTACAGCATTTTAATTAATTGGTTTTTAGTTTGTTGATGAAGTGTAATGTTAAAAGCAATCTTATTTTAGGATTGCTTTTTTTATTTAAAAATAGTCTATAAATTTAGTAGAATTAATATTAACCTAAACCCCTTTTGTTATGTCATTACATTTAGGCGATATCGCACCGAATTTTAGTGCTGAAACAACACAAGGTCCAATCAATTTTCATGAATGGATCAATAATTCATGGGTCATGCTTTTTAGTCACCCAGCAGATTTTACTCCTGTTTGTACAACAGAACTAGGTAAAACAGCATTGTTAGCAGGAGATTTTGCGAAACGTGGTGTAAAGGCAATAGCTATTTCTGTAGACGATTTAGATTCACACAATAAATGGGTACCCGATATTGAAGAAGTTAATAATGTAAAAGTAAACTTTCCCATCATTGCGGATCCCGAAAAAAAGGTGGCATTATTATATGACATGATCCACCCAAATGCTTCAGAAAAAGCAACCGTACGTTCCGTTTTCATTATTGGGCCTGATAAGAAAATTAAACTAACATTGACTTATCCTGCATCGACTGGTCGTAATTTCACTGAGTTATTACGTGTCATTGATTCGTTGCAATTAACGGCTAATTATCAAGTGGCCACACCAGCAGATTGGACAAATGGCGAGGACGTAATTATTACGCCTGCTGTATCCAACGAGGACGCAGTAACAAAATTTCCCAAAGGCTTTACAACCATTAAGCCATATTTAAGAAAAACTCCACAGCCGAATCTATAGGGTTTAAATTTCACTTTAAGGGGTATAGGTCTAACTTATACCCCTTTTTTAATACCTGATAAAATAGTATTTTTGAAAATTAATAAGCCAAAAGTATAACACATGACCTTATCCAACATTGATTTTTCTAAAACAAAGGCCTTCCAATTATTAGTTGAAGATCGCAAGCGTTTAGCCTCCATACACTTAAAGAGTTTATTCGAAAAAGATGCTAGTCGGCAGGAAAAATTCAGTCTAATAGACCAAGATATCCTACTAGATTATTCGAAAAATATTATCGACGAAGCTTCGTTTGCAAATCTATTAAAGCTTGCAGAAGAATGTGGATTAACGGAAGCCATCAAAGCTCAGTTTTCGGGTCAGAAAATCAATCAAAATGAGAATCGTGCGGTTTTGCATACTGCATTGCGTGCAAAAGCGTCTAAATCAATCATCGTAGACGGTGATGATATTATTCCTGGCATTCAGGCAGTTAAAGATCACATGAAAGATTTTTCAAACCAGGTCATTTCGGGCGCTTGGAAGGGATATACTGGGAAAGCAATTACAGATGTGGTAAACATCGGTATAGGCGGATCTGATTTGGGTCCTGTCATGGTTACAGAAGCATTAAAGCCTTATAAGAATCATTTAAACATCCACTTTGTAAGCAATGTAGATGGAACACATATCGCTGAAACATTAAAAAAGGTTAATCCGGAAACAACCTTATTCTTAATTGCATCTAAAACATTCACGACGCAGGAGACTATGGCTAATGCGTTCTCGGCACGTAATTGGTTTTTAGCTAGTGCCAAAGATGAAGTAGCCGTATCAAAACACTTTGTCGCCTTATCAACAAATGCAAAAGCCGTTGGTGAATTTGGGATTGATGTCGCTAACATGTTTGAATTTTGGGATTGGGTTGGAGGTCGTTACTCATTATGGTCGGCAATTGGATTGTCTATCTCACTTTCAATAGGCTTTGATAATTTCGAATTACTGCTAGCGGGTGCAAATGAGATGGATGAGCATTTTGCCACAGCATCTTTTGACAAAAACATGCCCGTTATTTTAGCATTATTAGGTGTATGGTATGTAAATTTCTTTGATGCCGCTACACATGCTATTTTACCTTATGATCAATATATGCATCGATTTGCTGCGTATTTCCAACAGGGAGATATGGAATCGAATGGTAAATCTGTAGATCGTAATGGCAATCGTGTTACTTATGCTACCGGACCTGTAATTTGGGGAGAGCCTGGAACGAATGGCCAACATGCATTTTATCAATTAATCCATCAAGGAACTCAATTGATTCCTGCCGATTTTATTGCTCCTGCAATTACACATAATAAAATCGGAAATCATCATACTTTGTTAATGTCAAATTTCTTTGCACAAACAGAAGCTTTGATGAATGGTAAAACCAAAGAGGTAGTTGAAGCAGAATTAGTAAAAGCGGGACTGCCTGCAGCAGAGATTGCTCGATTAAGCCCATTCAAAGTATTTGAAGGCAACAAGCCTACAAACTCGATCCTCGTTAAGGAAATTAATCCCAAGACATTAGGTGCCTTAATTGCCATGTACGAGCATAAAATATTTGTACAAGGTGTTATTTGGAATGTATTTTCGTATGACCAGTGGGGAGTTGAGTTGGGCAAACAACTAGCAAACTCTATTCTGCCAGAATTAGAGCATAACGAAAAAATCCACTCGCATGATAGTTCTACGAATGGATTAATTAACCAATTTAAAGCATGGCGCTAATTATATAGCAACCATATATTCAATTAATTCAGAAATGGAGAGCACACGTTGTTCTCCATTTTTCATGTCTTTTACTGACACAGTTTGGTCTTTAATCTCCTGTTCACCGATAACACCCACAAACGGAATTCCTTTTTTGTCTGCAAATTCAAATGGCTTTTTAATTTTGACAATATCAGGGTATACTTCACTTGGAATATTAGCTTTACGCAATTGGTTCGATATATTAATTGCTAATGCTTGCCCGGCTTCATCAAAATAAGTGAATAAAATTTGACTTGCACTGATTTGTATTTCTGGAAACAAATTTAACTCACGCATGACATCAATAATGCGCTCAATACCAAATGAAATCCCTACACCACTCATGTTAGGCAATCCAAAAGCTGCAGTCAAATTATCATAACGTCCACCTCCTGCGATAGAACCAAAGGGCACATCGACAGATTTACCTTCATAGATTAGACCTGTGTAATAACTTAAGCCCCGAGCTAATTTAAAATCAAAGATTAAATTAGCATTATCGTAACCATTTAAATCGGATAAACGTAAGACCGATTTGATCTCAGAAAGGCCTTCATTTCCTAAAGCATTGTCGGCAAAGAATTCCGTCAACAATTCAATCTTATTAGCATTAGAGCCTTCAAAATTGAAGAGTTTCTGTAGCGCCTCAATTTGATTCGGTTGAAAACCATTAGATCCTAATTCCACTGCCACAGCGTCCCAGCCAATTTTATCTAACTTATCGATCGAAACAGCAAAGGCAACAAAAAGATCAGTAGCACCAAGTTTATCAACAATCCCCGCTAAAATTTTACGCGAATTGATAATTAGATTCGTTCTTAAATTCAAGGAATTGAAAATCGCTTGGAACAACGCAATTAATTCGACTTCGTTGACCAAGGAATCTGATCCAATGATATCGGCATCACATTGATAGAATTCCCGGTATCTACCCTTTTGCGGTCTGTCTGCTCGCCATACGGGTTGGATTTGAGAACGTCTAAATGGAAAGGCTATATCATTTCGATTCATCGCTACAAATCGTGCAAAAGGAACCGTTAAATCATAACGTAAGCCCTTTTCTGAAATTTGAGGAAGTAATGACTTAGAACCTAAAGCCAAAGGATCACCATTAACCTTGCTTAAATAATCCCCTGAATTGATAATTTTAAAAAGTAATTGATCCCCTTCATCACCATATTTTCCCGTCAAAACAGATAAATTCTCCATCGCTGGAGTTTCAATCGATTGAAAACCAAATGCCTCAAAATGTCTTTTAATGGTTGCAAACACATTGCTACGTATAGCCATTTCTTTAGGTCCAAAATCACGCGTGCCTCTAGCGTTTGTAGGCTTTTGTATTACTTTCATAAAACAAATTTAATTATTCGAGGGATATTATTTGATATATAACCAATAATTCCTATTTTTGCAGACCAAAATTATTATCGACATGGCCGTAACTAGACTAAAAAGAAAAGACAGAAGAAATAAAGCAGTAGCTAACAATAAAGTTGAAGCTATCAAAATCTTAAAGCAAAGACCTATTATTAAATTAGTAGATATTGAGGCTATCAAAGCTTCATTTGCTAAATAATAAATATTTCTTGAAATTAGAACCGGTATTTGATACCGGTTTTTTTTTGTTCAAAATTCAATACAAAACACTATGAAACAATCCATATTAGCCGCTATGCTTTTCGGTTTGAGCATTAGCTTCGCTTCTCAAGCGCAAGATCACCGACATGTTGTTGTTAACCCAACGAAACCTGATGCTACCGAATTTTGGGATCCAGAAGTACGCGTTGTAACACCTGGCGCTATACCTTCTGATGCAATCGTTTTGTTTGATGGTAAGAATTTAGATAATTGGGAATCCATCAAAGATGGCGGCCCAGCACAATGGAAAGTTGAAGGCGGCAAAATGACTGTAGTTCGTGGAGCAGGACATATTTCTACCAAGCAGAAATTCACAAATTATCAATTGCATATTGAATGGCAGTCCCCTATCGAGCCAGAAACCTTAAAAAGTCAGGGAAAAGGGAATAGTGGTATTTTCATGCAGGGAATGTATGAGGTACAGGTATTAAACTCATACAAAAACCGTAGTTATCGTAACGGTCAAGCAGGAAGTATTTACAAGCAAACTGCACCTTTAGTTAACGCAACTTCCCCAATGGGCGAATGGAATGTATATGACATTATTTACACAGCACCTGTATTTACGGTAAATGGTGGAATTGAAACACCTGCTTACGTTACTGTTATTCATAATGGAGTTGTTGTTCAGAATCACACTAAGATTCAGGGAACAACGGAATACATTGGCCAACCGCTAAATCCGGTACATGGCGCTGGTCCAATCAGTTTACAAGACCATGGTAACGCTGTAAGTTTCCGCAACATTTGGTTGCGCGAAATGTAATCCAATTAAAATTTTCATTAGGAAGGTTTTTTATCTGAAAAACCTTCCTTTTTTTTGTTATATGAAACATATTATCAGCTGGGTACTTCGTCACATTCCAAGAAAAATTATCCAATTATTTGCGCATCGATTACTGAAATTTTATAGCCTATTTTTAACAGGTTCAAAGGTTTATTGCCCTGTATGCGATCATTCTTTTTCGAAGTTTTTACCTTACGGTCGCTTACAGCCGAGGGAAAATGCACTTTGTCCTTCCTGTTTAAGTTTAGAAAGACACAGGTTAATGCATTTGTTTCTGAAAAATGAAACCAATTTCTACACATCAAAACCTCGCGTTCTGCATGTAGCACCAGAATATTGCTTCATTGAAAGGTTTGAAAACTATTTGGGAGACAATTATATAACTGCAGATATAGAATCACCTTTGGCCAAAGTGAAGATGGATTTACATGATATTCCATTTCCAGATAATTCTTTCGATGTGGTATTTTGTAACCACGTATTAGAGCACGTAAAAGATGATGTACGTTGCATGCAAGAAATTCGTCGGGTATTAAAGCCTGAAGGATTTGCTTTGTGTCAAAGTCCGCAACGATATGATCGCGAAACAACCTATGAGGATGCAAGCATTACAGATCCGAAAGAACGAGAGATTCATTTTTTACAGGATGATCATCTTCGAATTTATGGTCGGGATTTTGGTAAGCAACTAGAAAATTCAGGTTTTACGGTAATTCCCGTCAATATGATTGAAAAATTAGGAACCAACGAGAGTAATCGAATGGCTTTGCCGTTAGAAGAAATCATTTATCAGTGTAAAAAATAAGATGCGCTATCAACCTTTTCCTTCAGAGCTATTTATCAAGAACCGCAACAAATTAATTGCGGAATTACCACCTAAATCCATGGTGTTAATTAGTTCAAATGACATTATGCCAACGAATGCAGATGGTAGCATGGGATTTAAGCAACAAACAGATTTATTCTATTTGTCGGGACTAGACCAAGAAGAAACACTTCTATTAATCTATCCTGATGCACCCGAGGCGCATTTAAGAGAAATTGCTTTTGTGCGAGAAACCTCTGAATTAATCGCAATTTGGGAAGGCCATAAATATTCCAAAGAAGAAGCGACTGCTATTAGTGGAATTAAAAACATTCAGTGGACGAGCAATTTTGAGGCAATTTTAAAAACCTTGATCTATTCAGTTGATACTGTTTATATGATCGACAATGAACATATGCGCAATAGTTCATTAGTTGAAACACAAAACGCGCGACTTGTTCAAGAAATTAAAGACAAATATCCGCTTCATCGTATTGGCCGACTAGCCCCTATTCTGAATACCTTACGTATGAAGAAAGAGCCTGCAGAATTAGCAGCTATGCAAAAGGCAATTGATATAACAGAAAATGGATTTAGACGTGTTTTAGGATTTACTAAACCCGGTGTTTGGGAAAACGAGATCGAAGCAGAGTTCATTCATGAATTCATCAAATCTCGTAGTGGAGGATTTGCTTACTCTCCTATCATAGCTTCTGGTGCTAATGCCTGTGTTTTACACTATATTGAAAACGAGCGTGAATGTAAAGACGGCGATTTAATTTTATTAGACGTTGGGGCTTGTTATGGCAATTATAATGCTGATATGACACGAACTATTCCAGTTAATGGAAAATTTAGTCCACGTCAAAAAGAAGTTTACAAGGCTGTACAAGCTGTATTAGATTATGCAATTGATTTAATGCGTCCAGGTATTTACTGGGTAGATTATCAAAAATCAGTTGAAAAGTTCATGGAAGAGCAATTGATAGGCTTAGGTTTGTTCACAAGACAAGATGTTGATAATCAAGACCCTAACCAACCTTTGTTTAAAAAATACTTTATGCATGGGGTTGCACATCATTTGGGTTTAGATGTTCATGATGTATGGGATAAATATAAACCTTTCGAAGCAGGCATGGTATTAACCTGTGAGCCAGGAATATACATCCGGGAAGAAGGCATAGGTATTCGTTTAGAAAATAATTTATTGATAACCGATGGACCCGCCATTAATTTAATGGCAAATATTCCAATCGATATCGAGGAGATTGAGTCGCTAATGTCACAGGCATGATTCAAGGAGAGCTATACATCTTTATCAGTTTGATTATCATGCTCGCGGGTATTTTCTACCTGTCGAAATTGAAATCTAAAATCGTCAAACTCGTATTTAGTGTCATACCTCCCTTATTATTTTGTTATTTTCTGCCATCCTTATTGGTCGAGCAGGGTATCATTGTAATTGGAAACACGGATCTTAATGGAACTTTAGCTAAAACGCTATTGCCCTTTTGTATCTTTTATTTCACCTTAGGTCTTCCTTTAGCTAAACTAAAAGCTATCGGTCGGAAACCGATTATCTTATTCCTCGTTGGAGCATTGGGTGTCATCATTGGTGGACCTATTTCCTTAATGATTAGTCATTATTTTTTCCCAACTGAATTTAATGCAGAATCATTTAGAGGCTTATCGACGATTGCTGGATCGTGGATAGGTGGAACTGCAAATCAAATGGCATTAAATGCAATATTTTTACCGAATGCCGATGAGTTGGCCAAAGCTGTAACGGTTGACGTATTTTTTGGTGAAACGTGGTTGGCTATCTTATTATTTTTGATTCCATTCCAACTCAAGATTAATCAATACCTAAAGGCGTCGTATAACCACCAAGACATTTCTGTTGATTGGGAGGAAGATTTGACTGTCAAGAAATTTACGTTCAATAATCTCATCTATATTTTAGGTTTAGGATTCCTAATAACTCTTTTGAGTACTTATTCTGGTAGTTATCTGACCGAATTGATCGCCATAACATTCCTAAATCAAAGTTTTTGGACATTCTTCATTTGTACCTTTATGGGAATTGGATTAGGGCTAAGTCCTTTGAAGCGCTTGTACACAGCAGGCGGAGATGTTATTGCAACACTATTCCTGTATTTTATCATTGCATCCATCGGATTAAAAATATCATTAAGTCATTTATTTTCAACTCCACTCCTACTATTTACAGGATTTATATGGATAAGCATTCATGGCTTAGTTATATTTGTAGTTGGGAAATGGATTAAAGCCCCATACCACTACATGGCCATTGCATCGCAGGCTAATGTGGGCGGTATTGCTTCTACATCTGTGATAGCAACGGCAATTAGTCCCATTTTAGCTCCATTAGGCGTCATTTTGGCATTATTAGGATATGCCATTGGTACTTATGGAGGATATTTATCGGCAATACTCATGCAATGGGTCAGCCAAACATATTAGTAGTAAAAAACATACATGAAAAACATTCGTAATTTTTGCATTATCGCACACATTGATCATGGTAAGAGTACTTTGGCCGATCGATTAATTGAATTCACTAATACCGTGCAGAAGCGCGATATGATGAATCAATTGTTGGACGACATGGACTTAGAACGTGAGCGTGGTATCACGATCAAATCGCATGCGATTCAAATGCAATATCCGAAAGATGGCGAGGTATATACTTTCAATTTGATTGATACCCCGGGTCACGTCGATTTTAGTTACGAAGTTTCCCGTTCCATTGCGGCATGTGAAGGAGCCTTATTAATCGTGGATGCCTCTCAAGGAATTGAAGCGCAAACGATTTCCAATCTATATTTAGCGATCAACCACGATTTGGAAATCATTCCTGTATTGAATAAGATTGATTTACCTGGTGCAATGCCTGATGAGGTTTCTGATCAAATCATTGACCTAATCGGATGTAAAAAAGAAGATATCATTCATGCTTCAGGAAAAGAGGGAATTGGTATTCAAGATATTCTAGATGCCGTGGTAACACGTGTACCTGCTCCTAAAGGAGAGCCTTCAGAACCCTTACAAGCTTTAATTTTTGACTCTACATTTAATTCATATCGTGGAATCGAAGTTATTTTCCGTGTATATAATGGGGAAATCAAAAAAGGAGATCGTGTCAAGTTCATGAACACAGGCAAAGAATATTATGCCGATGAAATTGGAACCCTAGGATTAGAGCAAGAACCAAAATCTATCATCAAAACAGGTGATGTAGGTTATTTAATTTCGGGTATCAAAGAAGCCAAAGAAGTTAAGGTTGGGGATACAATTTCGCATGTGGCTAATCCATGTAAATCAGCTATTCAAGGATTTGAGGAAGTTAAACCGATGGTATTTGCTGGTATTTATCCGGTAGAAACATCAGAGTTTGAGGACTTGCGTGATGCCATGGAGAAATTGCAATTGAATGATGCATCCTTAGTTTGGGAACCGG
The DNA here is from genome assembly GCF_042714525.1 of Aquirufa echingensis. Classification (NCBI taxonomy): domain Bacteria; kingdom Pseudomonadati; phylum Bacteroidota; class Cytophagia; order Cytophagales; family Flectobacillaceae; genus Aquirufa; species Aquirufa echingensis. The sequence goes on from NZ_JBBKYA010000003.1 coordinate 220,453, forward strand.
AAACATCGGCTGCCTTAGGTTTTGGATTCCGCTGTGGCTTCTTGGGGATGTTGCACATGGAAATTGTGCAAGAGCGATTAGAGCGTGAATTTGACATGACTGTTATTACAACAGTTCCATCCGTAAAATTCAAAGTTTTAACGACGGCAGGAGAAACGCAATGGGTTTCAGCACCCAGTGAGTTACCTGAACCTAACTTAATTAATATCATTGAAGAGCCTTATATCAAAGCGCAGATTATTACTAAATCCGAATACACGGGTGTGATTATGAGTTTGTGCATGGATAAGCGTGGTATTTTAGTTAATCAAATCTATTTAACTACAGATCGTGTTGAGCTGACATTTGATATGCCCTTATCTGAAGTTGTATTTGATTTCTTTGACCGATTGAAGACCATTTCGCGTGGGTATGCTTCATTGGATTATGAATATAAAGGCTATGAGCCGGGTTACATGGTTAAATTAGATATCATGTTAAATAGCGAAAAAGTAGATGCTTTGTCGGCCATTGTACACCGAGACAAAGCTTACGATTGGGGTAAACGTTTATGTGAGAAATTACGTGAGTTGTTGCCACGCCAACAGTTTGAAATTGCGATTCAGGCGGCGATTGGTCAAAAAATCATAGCTAGAGAAACAGTGAAGGCATTGCGTAAAGACGTTTTGGCAAAGTGTTATGGTGGTGATATTTCGAGAAAGCGTAAATTATTGGAGAAACAAAAGAAAGGTAAGAAACGTATGCGTCAAGTGGGTAATGTAGAAATCCCACAAGAAGCGTTTATGGCCGTTTTAAAACTAGATTAAATCAAATAATTTTTAATAAAATCTTTTAAAATAAGCGTATTAAGCGTATTTTTGAAATTCAAATATAAAAGCATGGCTGAAGTAATAAGAATGCCCAAGATGAGTGACACTATGGTAGAAGGTGTTATTGCAAATTGGCTTAAAAAAGAAGGAGACGTAATTAAGTCTGGAGATATCATCGCAGAAGTGGAAACTGACAAGGCGACGATGGAATTAGAAAATTACGAAGATGGTACATTGTTATACATTGGCATTAAAGCCGGTGAGGCTGTACCGGTTGATGGCATTATTGCGGTAGTAGGAACCCCTGGTGAAGATTATTCAGCTTTATTGCAAGCTCCTGTAGCTGCAGCCACAGCTACAGCGCCTGCAGCTGTTGAAGTAGCCCCTCAAGCGGCCGCTCCAGCACCTGTTGCAGCAGCTCCAGTCATTGATTTAAGTGGAATTAAAGCTAAAGCTGTTCGTATGCCTAAAATGAGCGATACGATGGTGGAAGGCGTCATTGCAAAATGGTTGAAGAAAACAGGTGATGTTGTTAAGAGTGGTGATATCATTGCTGAAGTTGAGACTGACAAGGCTACCATGGAATTGGAAAACTACGAGGATGGTACCTTATTATACATTGGAGCGAAAGAAGGTGAAGGTGTTATTGTTGATGGCATTATTGCTATTGTTGGTGAGCCTGGTACAGACTTCCAACCTATATTAGCAGCAGAGTCAGCTGCACCCGCTGCGGCGCCAGTAGTCGCTGTTGCAGCACCTGCACCGGTCCAAGTTGCAGAAGCACCTAAGGCTTCAGAACCGAAAGCAGCGGCAGCTCCTGCCCCTACGAAAGCTCGTATTTCTGAAGATTCAATTAAAGCATCACCTTTAGCTCGTGCGTTAGCAAAAGAAAAAGGTTACAATTTGAACTGGATTCAAGGAACAGGCGAAGGTGGTCGTATTACAAAGAATGATATTGAAGATTACAACCCAAGTGCAGGTGGCGCGATGTCGACATTTGTATCGGGTGTTGAAAGCTTTGAAGATATTCCAAACAGCCAAATGCGTAAAACAATTGCGCGTCGTTTATCTGAATCTAAATTCAGTGCTCCTGAATTCTATCTAACGATGGAAATCAACATGGACAAAGCGATCGAGGCTCGTGTTAGCATGAATGAAGTATTACCTGTTAAAATTTCATTCAACGACATGGTTATTAAAGCAACTGCATTGGCTTTAACAAAACACCCAAAGATCAATTCATATTGGATGGAAGATCGGATTCGTGTCAACAAGCATGTACACATTGGTATGGCAGTAGCTGTTGAAGATGGATTATTAGTCCCTGTTATTCGTTTTGCAAATGAAAAATCAATTGCACAAATTTCATCTGAGGCGAAAGAATTAGGTGGAAAAGCGAAAAGCAAACAATTACAGCCGAAGGATTGGGAAGGAAATACATTTACCGTAAGTAATTTAGGTATGTTTGGTATTGACCAATTCACTTCGATCATTAATTCACCAGAGTCATGTATTTTGGCTGTAGGTGGTATTAAAGAAACGGTTGGCGTGAAAAATGGTCAGTTTTATGCAACCAACATCATGAAATTAACATTAACATGTGACCATCGCGTGGCTGATGGGGCAGCAGGAGCAGCATTCTTGTTAACCTTAAAGCAATACCTCGAGGATCCACTTAAAATGTTCTTGTAACATTTATTTTGTCAAGCCTCGAATTCGTTCGGGGCTTGATTATTTTAAGCATATAATTCAGATGGAGTCACAAAATATTAGAATCGCAGTACAAAAGTCAGGTCGCTTAAGTGAAGAGTCACTTAAGTTATTTAAAGCCTGTGGAATTAAATTTGAGTCTGGTGGCTCCAAATTAAAAACGGTTTCAAGCAATTTCCCCATTGAATTCCTCTTCCTACGTGACGATGATATTCCGGGATATGTGGAAGACGGTGTTGCCGACTTAGGTGTAATCGGCGAAAATGTTTTGATGGAACATATTCGTCAAGTAGACGTCGTTAAGGAATTAGGCTTTTCGAAATGCCGTTTATCGTTAGCAATACCGCGCAATGAAGAATATTCAGGCATTGAATATTTCCAAGGAAAAAACATTGCTACCTCCTACCCTAATCTAACAAATGCATTTTTAGCGAAACAAGGAATTAAGGTTACAACGCATGAGATTTCGGGTTCTGTAGAAATTGCTCCAAGTATTGGATTAGCTGAAGCTATTTGTGATATCGTTTCTACGGGCGGAACCTTGTTAAGCAATGGATTAAAAGAAGTTGCTACGGTATTTCAAAGTCAGGCAGTGTTAATTGCCAACCAACAATTAAGTACAGAGAAACAAGCTATACTCGCTAAACTACTATTTAGAATTGATTCGGTTCAACGTGGACAAAATGCGAAATATGTTGTTTTGAATGCGAAAGAATCTGATTTAGAAAAAATCAAATCTTTATTACCGGGCATGAAAGCTCCATCTGTTATGCCATTGGCAGAAACGGGTTGGGTTTCAATTCATTCGGTCATTTCAGAAAATGATTTTTGGGATATCATTGAAGCATTGCGTGAAGCGGGTGCTCAAGGTATTTTAGTATTGCCAATCGAAAAAATGATTTTATAAGATGTTTTCTATTTTAAAATTTCCTGCTCAATCTTCGTTTAAGCAAATTGGGACCCGACCATCGTTAGATAGTCAATCCTTAGATGCTTTAATTAAAGATGTGTTTGAACAGGTGAAATCCGGTGGTGATCAAGCCCTTCGTGATTTTACATTGAAATTTGAAAAGAAGAGCATTACAGATCTTGCCTATACATCAGAAGAAATTTCCGAAAAAGCAGCTTTGGTTCCTCAGGAACTTCAAAATGCCATTCAGGTAGCTTATAAAAACATTTATGCCTTTCATGAATCGCAAAAGCTTGTTGAGAAAAGAATCGAAACAAGTCCCGGTGTGGTTTGTTGGCAGAAATCCTCTCCCATCGAACGCGTAGGAATCTATATTCCAGGTGGTACGGCTCCTTTATTTTCCACGATATTGATGTTGGCCATCCCAGCAAAGATTGCCGGATGTGAAGAAATTGTCCTTTGTACACCTGGAGACCATCCAGCCTTATTTTACGCAGCTCAATTATGTGGGGTTACCCAAATGTTTAAGATTGGTGGTTCTCAAGCGATAGCTGCGATGGCACAAGGAACAGAAAGTGTCCCGGCTGTTTATAAGATTTTTGGGCCAGGTAATCAATATGTGACTGCGGCCAAAATGTATGCCAATCGAATGGGATTAGCCATCGATATGCCTGCGGGTCCTTCTGAAGTAGCGGTATTTGCGGATGAAACCGCCTATCCTGCCTTTATCGCTTCTGATTTACTCTCACAAGCGGAGCATGGCCATGATTCTCAAGTTGTACTCATCAGTACATCAGAACAAATATTAAATGAATCGATTCATGAAATCAAAAAGCAATTGGCGGAATTGCCAAGAAAAGAATTTGCAGCCAGTGCATTAAATAATTCACAGTTCATTTTGTTAAAATCGAATGAAGAGGCAATTGACTTGTTAAATGAATATGGTGCAGAGCACTTGATCTTGGCATGTGAAAATCCAGAGAATTTTGCAGATTCAATAAGCAATGCTGGCTCTATCTTTTTAGGGCATTTCACACCTGAATCAGCAGGTGATTATGCCTCAGGTACAAATCACACCTTACCTACCAATGGTTTTGCAAAAGCCTATTCAGGTGTTAATCTAGATAGTTTTGTTAAGAAGATTACCTTGCAAGCAATCAGTCAAGCAGGCTTAGCTAATATTGGACCAAGTATTATTCAAATGGCAGAAGCGGAGTCTTTACAAGCACATGCGAATGCAGTTAAAATTCGATTAAGTTAATGGATTATCAAGCGTATATATTACCCCATATTTGGAACTTAAAACCTTATTCCTCGGCTCGTGATGAGTTTAAGGGAAATGAAGGCGTATTCTTAGATGCGAACGAAAATCCGATTGGTTCGGGCACTGCAATTGCGGCATGGAATCGTTATCCTGATCCTATGCAACATCAAATCAAAGCGCAATTAGCTAAGATCAAAGGTTGCGAAGAGAATCAAATATTCTTAGGTAATGGATCCGATGAAGCCATTGATTTATTAATGCGCATGACCTGCGCAACAGATAAACATAACATCATCATTTGCCCTCCTACCTATGGCATGTATGAGGTAAGTGCTTCGATTAATAATATTGTGATTCAGCGAATCAATTTAACGGCCGAATATCAATTAGATGTTCCAGCGATTTTGGCTGCAATTAATTCAGAAACTCGCCTATTATTTATCTGTTCTCCAAATAATCCTACAGGTAATAAACTGAATCGAGCTGATATTTATCAATTACTAAACAGCTTTAAAACAGGTTTTGTGGTTATTGATGAAGCCTATATCGACTTTTCCGATGAACCTAGTTTTATCAGCGAATTGGCAAAATATCCGCATTTAATCGTGATGCAAACCTTATCCAAGGCGTATGGCTTAGCGTCGTTACGCTTGGGAATGGCTTATGCTAACCCAACGATTATTTCCTTGTTGAATAAAATCAAACCTCCATATAATATTGGAGGTGCGACCCAACAAATTGTTTCCCAGGCATTAGCAGACAGAGAATTTGTCAAAAAAGGCATTGAGTTAATCTTAGCGGAGAAGGAAAGGCTGATTATTGAATTTGAAAAAATACCACAAGTTCAACAGGTATACCCGAGTCATGCCAACTTTTTATTAGTTAAATTGCAGTCGGCACAAGCATTATTTGACTATCTTATCACTGAAAAAGTAATCACGCGTAATCGTTCAAGTGTTCCTTTGTGTGAAGATACCATTCGAATAACGGTTGGTTTACCAGCTGAAAACTCGATCCTTTTGGAAAAGATTAAATCGTTTTACCTATGAAAAGCCTTATAATACGAATTACACTGAGTTTCGTTTTATTGCTTTCGAGTCAATTGACATATGGTCAATTAAAGGACTGGGCGGCAGGATTTAGAATTGGCGAACCTGGTGGTTTTATGGCTAGAAAGTATTCTGAAAATGGGGTCAACGCCATTGAAGTAAATATAGGTACTTATGGTGGACTTTGGGGCACTGATCGTACCTATCAAGATGGCACATTTCGTAATATCGGATATTCAGTTAATGTCTTGTATTTGTGGCATCATCCCACGTTAGTAAATGCGGACTTACACACCTATTATGGTTTTGGGCCACAAATAAATTCCCGCGATTGGTATCCTAACAAAACAAGCAATAATCAAGCCGATGGTCGAAATCGGGTATCAGGCATGGGAGCAACAGCTATCGGTGGACTTGAGTATTTCCCTATTGATGCGCCTAATTTAAGTTTCTTTTCAGAAATCGGATTTTATGCTGAAATATTCCCCAATCCCTTTTTCATGAATTTACAAGGTGGAATAGGAGTTCGCGTAAATTTCTAATGAGGGGATGTAGCTCAGTTGGCTAGAGCGCTTGCATGGCATGCAAGAGGTCGTCGGTTCGAGCCCGATCTTCTCCACAAAAAAAGGACTTCATTACGAAGTCCTTTTTTTATAAGCGATCTTTAAATGATTCGTAGCCAAAATGTTTAAATCGTTGGTATTCACCATCCGATTTTAACATACCAATATCAGGCAAATTGACCCCATTAAATGTTGTCGTTTTAACCATGGTATAATGAATCATATCTTCAAAAATGATGCTATCCCCTATTGCTAAAGGCTGATCAAACGAATAATCCCCATAGTAATCACCGGCTAAGCATGTCATACCACCAAAGCGGTATGTTGGTTTCCCTGCTACCGGCTCCGATGATGCATTGCGAATCCGTGGTTTATAAGGCATTTCCAAGGTATCCGGCATGTGTGCTGCAAACGAAACATCTAAGATGGCTACATCTATTCCTGCTGAGTGCACAATATCTAATACGGTAGACTTCAAGAAACCTGTTTGCCAACCTACTGCAGAACCTGGTTCTAAAATAATATGCAGATGCGGATATTTCGCTTTAAAGGTTTTTAATACCTGAATCAAATGATCCACCTTGTAATCCGCACGCGTAATTAAATGTCCACCACCTAGATTCAGCCATTTGGCTTGTTGTAATAAATCCCCGAATTTGGCATCAATAACAGCTAGTGTACGTTCTAGTACAAACGAATCATTTTCACAAAGTGTATGGGAATGCAATCCTTCAATACCTGCTGGCAATTGATCGCCTAAATCACTTCTTCTAATTCCTAACCGAGAACCCGCAATACAAGGATTATACATATCCGTTTCTACCTCGGCATACTCCGGATTGATACGAATACCACAAGAAATATCCTTTTGATTGGCTTGAGAAGCAAATTGATTCACCTGATTCAAGGAATTGAATGTCATGTGGCTTGCATACGACATAAATTCATCAAATTCAGCAGGCAAATAAGCAGGAGTATACGCGTGACACTTTTTACCCATTTCATCGAAAGCTAAACGAGCCTCATGTAGCGAACTTGCTGTTGCACCACCTAAATACTGTTTAACTACTGGGAAAACATGATAGAACGAAAAGCCTTTCAATGCACAAATAATCTCTACTCCTGCTTCTTGCTGTACGCGCTGCAAAAGCTTTAGATTATTGATCAATAAGTTTTCTTCCAACACATAAGCTGGCGATGAAATTTCAGGGTATAGTTGCATCCTATCCTAGTATTCGTGAGGTAATTCGCCATTAACCTCCTCGTTCCAAGGTAAGCCATGCACATTCAATAATTCCATAAACGGATCAGGATTGAATTCCTCCACATTATAAACACCAGCTTGGAACCAAGTTCCCTCACACATCAACGCAGCACCGATCATCGCAGGAACACCTGTTGTATACGAAACTCCCTGTGCTTGAACTTCTTTATAACAATCTGCGTGATGACAGTTGTTGTATACATAATACGTGGCCTCTTTACCGTCTTTAACACCTTTAATTTGACAACCAATGGATGTTTGGCCAGAATAATTCTCTCCTAATGTTCCAGGCTCTGGCAATACAGCTTTTAAGAATTCCAATGGAACAATATCCATTCCATAAAATTTAATAGGCTGAATGGAGGTCATTCCTACATTTTGCAATACTTCTAAATGAGTCAAATAAGCTTGACCAAACGTCATCCAAAAACGCGCACGCTTGATGGTAGGGAAGTTTTTAGTCAAGGACTCTAATTCCTCATGGTATAAAAGATATGATTCTTTCGGTCCAATATTTGGATAGCTAATCGGCTTATGAATCGACATTGCCGCGATTTCAACCCATTGACCATTTTCCCAATACTTTCCTTTCTGCGTAATCTCACGAATGTTAATTTCTGGATTAAAGTTGGTCGCAAATGCCTTGCCATGATCTCCTGCATTGCAATCAATGATATCCAAATAGTGCATTTCATCAAAATAGTGTTTGTTGGCATACGCCGTATAAACACCCGTCACCCCTGGATCAAAACCACAGCCCAACAAAGCCATCAAACCTGCTTCTTTAAAGCGCTCTTGATAAGCCCACTGCCAAGAATATTCAAATTTTGCTTCATCTTTAGGCTCATAATTCGCCGTATCCATGTAATGAACACCTGTCGCTAAACAAGCATCCATAATGGTTAAATCTTGATAAGGTAAAGCCACATTAATTACCATGAAAGGCTTTTCAGCATTGAATAATGCCACTAAAGCAGGAACATCATCCGCGTCTACTTGACGTGTTTGAATCTGTGTAGGTAAGCCAATTTTCTTAGCTTCCTCTGCAATGGCATCACATTTTTTCAATGTTCTAGATGCTAAAATAACTTCTGAAAAGAAGGCAGGATTCATTGCGCACTTTTTCGCAACTACATTACCTACTCCACCTGCTCCAATAATGATAACTTTTTTTCCCATGATTTATTTAAAAATGCATGCAAAAATACGCTAAGTCTACGGAGAAACAATCGTTCAATTTGAATTATTTTTATAGGGGCGCAATGATTTATCATAGGCCTTCAACCAATACTTTGATTGCAATAAGTCTTCTCTGACTCCTTTACTCGTACTTGCATGAATAAAATAGATGGCGTCTGCCGATTTGATTTTTGTAACTAATCCAACATGATTAATCATGGCGGCACCATTGGTTTTGAAAAATACCCAATCGCCAACCTGTGTATCATTTAGAGAAACAGGCATTCCAAACAAAACTTGTTGGACCGTAGGCCTCGGAATCAACAAATTATTATCAGCATAAACCCGAAACAAAAAACCGGAACAATCCATCCCCTTTTCATCCGTTCCTCCATTTCGATAAGGAACGCCTTGGTAATCAAATGCGGTTTCGATAAGATTATCTATTTCTTTATTTGAATAATTCGAGATACTTGCTGAATTATTCGAAAAAAGATGACCCACCCGACGAGTCAATTGACATGAAGCCATAAGAACCGACAGACTTACAAATAAGAAAAGTCTTTTAAACACTTTCAATGATTTGGGTTTCAATGTAAATAAGTACGGCTTTGACTGATTTATGGCCAAGTTCGAATAAATACTTTTTGTAATTCTCTAATTGCGACTTATGTTTCTCTTCGACCTTACCTGTCTTGAAATCAATAATTATAACATCCTCTCCTTGCTTGATAACGCGATCCGGACGAATAATGGAGCCATCTGGGCACAAGATATCACGTTCAGAAAAAAGCAATTCTTTGGGCTCAAAATATGACTTAATGGCCTTATTTGACATAAGGGAATCTAGTAATCCAACCGTCTCATCGTCAATCTGATGTAACACACGCTTTTTGTGCAGCGAATAATATTCGTAATCTGGAATTTTAGATAATATCGCATGTACCCGCTCGCCTCGCTCTCGTTTGGATTGTGAGCTGGTATACAAATCTTCCTTATTCGATTGAATCCTGAAATCAACTTCGTCTTGAATTTGGGTTGACAACACAAAAGATTTTGAATTTGAAGCCTTTTCCGTATGCGAATACTTCAGAAACTGATCAGCATTTTGGAGAATATAATAGTCAATAAGAACTTTGTCTTGAACAAAATCAGGAATAACGGAAATGAAATCAGGATTAGATTGACAATAATCCAGCACAACCTGACCTAAGGATTTTTGAAAAGCACCTTTCGTCATGGGATGCGCTTCCAGATTAGGAACGGCCAATAGAATATGTAAATGCTGTTTTGGTCGCGTAAATGCCACATAAAGCATGTTCAACGAATCTAAAAACACCGAGTCGTATTCCGATCGTTGTTGGATAGCTAATGAATCAAATGGCACAAGTTCACTTGGTGTAACTTTTCCATAATAATAATTCAGCGCTACATTTTCATTTAAACGCAAGGGTTCAAAATGAAAGGGTTTAAGATCAAACCAAATTTGCTCAGATTTAGGTTGATGCGTCCAACTAACAAACGGACTAATCACAACCGGGTATTCCAAGCCTTTAGATCTATGAATACTTGTAATCGTAATCGCATTATCACTTTCTGGACTTGCAATACTAAATGTAGCCTTATTGGAATCGTAATAAGTTAAAAAGGCAACAAAATTATCTGACTTCTGCAAAACAAAATCATTGATTACATCTAGCAACTTGAATAAATATTCGATTTCAACAGAATAACTCGTTAGGTTAAAGGTTGAAACTAAGCCGTACACCCAAGCGACCACATGTGATTCATCTTTTTGAAATACAAATCCTAAATCAGTAAAATAAGTAATCGCTAATGCATAGAAATCAATATGTTTAGCGTGCTCAACCGCTAAAATAGCTGTATCGAGCGGTTCCTGACACAAGTCGGCATATTGAAACAATAACTCCTTATAACGAAACTCATCTTGCGCTTGCGTCTTCAAGCGCATGAAGGAAATCAAAAATCCTACGACTTTGGCATAATGAACCAATAAGGAATCCGATGAAATAACAGGTATATTTCGTTCCTTCAATTGGATAGCTAAGAATTTCGATTGCTTATTCTTCCGAGTTAAAATAGCTATATCCTTGTATTGAAAACCGGCCTGAATTTCATGATCAATTAATTCCAAAATCCGACTCAACATCCATTCGGCCTCCAATTCAACGTGATTATCTGCCAAAGGCTTTTTGTAAACTTGAACATCTACTTTTCCCGAAAACTTTTGAGGACTCACACGTGGTATTTGTGCTAGGTCAACTCCATACGTTGGGGAAACCAAACCAGACAAACTCTGTAACGCTGGATTTGCAGATATCCAACCAAAAAAATCATTATTGAATTGTACTATTTCATGGGCACTCCGATAGTTGGATTCCAGATTATTTAAAATCCGATTTTCTTTTAGGTAATAAAAGCGTTCTAGATCGAAGGCGTTATCTTGTAATTTCTGTTCGATGAAGGAATTGTCTTCCGACTTAAGTGAAGAAATCAAACCTACTTCACCACCGCGGAATTTGTAAATGGATTGTTTGGCGTCGCCAACAATTAAATTCTTTTTGCCCTGTGAAACGGCATGTTCCAATAGAGGCATAAAGTTTTGCCATTGCAGCATAGAAGTATCTTGAAACTCATCAATCAAAATATGATTGTAACGATCCCCTAATTTTTCATAGATAAATGGAACTGGGTCATTTGCAATAACATCATATAAACGTTTAGAAAACTCTGAAATTGAAACGGCCGCATTTTCATCTTGAAACTGATGAAGTTCTTCCGTAATGGAAGCCAATAAAGCAATTTTCTTTAAATCTTTTTTAATAAGCCTAAACAAGAAATAGCGCGGGGATTCAGCATCATATAAATCAACAAACTCTTGGCCAATAGTCGTTAAATGACCAGCAACAGCCTCAACTTGTCGTTTAATCTCATCAGCTTGACTTTTGGAAGTCCAAACTCCCGTAGATACACCTGTCCGCAAATAAGAAAGTTTGTGCTCCTCAAATTCCCCATTGGAAACTATTTTCGAAAAGTAGCCCGCACAAGAATTTTTGCCATAGGCTAACATATCCCCAGCAATCTGCGCATTTGAAAGCACCTCAAGGAATTGATTAGCCAAACGAATGAGCGTTGCATTCGTTTCTTGCATATTGGAGGAAATTTGTTGTTCAATCTGAAGAAAATCTGCGATTCGCAGCGGATCCATGTCCTTTTTAATTTTATAATAATCTTCGTTCAGGCAAATTTTCAGAAAATCATGGAGATTTTGTCGCAATAAATTCCAGCTCCGACCATCCCCTACCTCAGATTTGGCAAAATCAACAATCAAATTCGTGATAATCGGGTCACCGTATTGATTGACTTTATCTAATAATTGGTCTAATAACTGATCAATCAATTGATTAGAATCCAATAGAACTTCAAATTGACTTGGAAGATTTAGCTCCTCAATAAAGGTAGAACTTAAGCGTTGCACAAAAGCATCTATGGTCATGACAGAAAATAAACCATAGTCCTGTAAGATTTGTTGCTGTGTATGCTGTGCTCTTTTGATTAATTCAGCATCTGAAACATGAATATTTTCTTTTGTGAAATCTTCTTGAATACTAGCAATTATCTCCCTGTAAGTAGATTGATCGCTCAAAGGCAATGAATCAACAACAGCAATTCCCGATAAAAATTCGATAATCCGCGAACGCATTTCTTCGGCGGCTTTGGTGGTAAATGTAACTGCCAAAATCCGACGGAAATAGCCCCTACTTTCGTAAGCATGTAAGGCCAACTTGATATACTCAACAGTCAGCGTATAGGTTTTGCCTGAACCAGCAGAGGCAGAATAAAGTTGGAGGGACATAAAATCTTAAAAAAACTATCTACAATGCAAGATAAAATAAAAATAGGATTAATTCGATGTGGTTATTATTCGTATCTTTGTTTCCCGTAACCAATAAACAAAACAAAAGAATGTCTGGCAAGGGGAATAATAAAAAAGCGAAGTACATTTTTGTTACGGGCGGAGTAACAAGTTCATTAGGAAAAGGCATCATAGCCTCTTCATTAGCCAAATTATTACAAGCAAGAGGGCTAACTTGCACCATTCAAAAGTTTGATCCTTACATTAACATTGACCCAGGCACATTGAATCCATATGAGCACGGAGAATGTTATGTGACAAATGATGGTGCTGAAACAGATTTGGACTTAGGCCATTATGAGCGTTTCTTGAATACCCCTACAAGTCAAGCTAATAACATTACTACGGGTCGTGTTTACCATAATGTCATTACTAAAGAACGAAAAGGTGATTATTTAGGAAAGACAGTTCAAGTCGTTCCTCATATTACCGATGAAATCAAACGTAATATCTTAATCTTAGGTGAAACCGGGAAATTTGATATCGTTATCACTGAAATTGGTGGTTGCGTGGGTGACATCGAGTCATTGCCATTTATCGAAGCTGCGCGTCAATTGAAATGGGATTTGGGTGAGAAAAACACCTTATTTATTCATTTAACACTTATTCCATATCTGGCATCAGCGGGAGAGTTAAAAACTAAACCGACTCAGCACTCCGTAAAACAGTTATCGGAATCAGGTATTCAACCAGATATCTTGGTTTGTCGGACGGAACATCCAATTCCTCAGGAAATGAAACGCAAGATTGGTTTATTCTGTAACGTATCTGAGCAAGATGTTATCGAAGCGCGCGACGCAGAGACCATTTATGATGTTCCTATGTTGATGAAAGAGGAACGTTTAGATAGCCGCGTACTTTACAAATTAGATATATACAACGATAAGGATTCTAACCTAGCTGCCTGGTCAAAGTTTTTGGACAAGTTAAAAAATCCAAAATTTGAAATTACCGTTGGGCTTGTTGGTAAATACGTTGAATTAAAAGATTCATATAAATCAATCGCAGAGGCATTTATTCATGCTGGTGTTGCCAATGAAATTAAAGTCAATGTTAAATGGATTTCTTCCGAAACTGCAGAGGAAAATATTGAGGAATCATTAGCTGGATTAGATGGTATTCTTGTGGCTCCGGGATTTGGAGAACGTGGAATTCAAGGAAAAATCAATGCAGTTAAATATGCACGTGAAAACAATATTCCATTCTTGGGAATTTGCCTGGGTATGCAATGCGCGGTTATTGAATTTGCTCGTAATGTTGTTGGCTTAGAAGACGCACATTCATTTGAAATGAATCCAGAAACGCCATTCCCAGTAATTGACCTAATGCATTCGCAAAAGGATGTTTCCGAAAAAGGAGGAACGATGCGTTTAGGTGCATATCCTTGCAAGATTGAAAAAGGCACAAACGCCTTTAAAATTTATGGAAAATCCTTGATTCAAGAGCGACACAGACATCGTTATGAATTCAACAACGATTATTTAGATCAATTTCACCAGGCAGGAATGATTACTTCAGGTATCAATCCTGATACGAATTTGGTTGAAATCGTTGAATTACCGAATCACCCATTCTTTGTGGGTGTTCAATTTCACCCGGAATACAAATCAACCGTAGAGGCACCTTCGCCCCTATTTGTTCAGTTTATTAAAGCAGCATACCAACATGCTGTACCATTCATCAAAAACTCAAAGTAGTCTTATAATTCATTATGGATAAGAATTCAATCTCAGGGATAGTGCTTATTATGGCCATGTTACTTGGCTATCAATATTTCTTTGCACCCAAAGAAACTGCACAACCGAAAAAAGAAGTTGTAGCAACGAAACCAACAAAAGCTACGACCAAAACCGATTCAGCTTTAGCTGTTGTTGCAGATTCAAGTGTACAAGTGAAAGAGCAGTTGTATACATTGGAAAATGAAAACTTGCGAGTTACGCTTTCCAACTTTGGTGGAAAATTAGTATCCGTACAATTGAAAAATTACAAGAGTTATAAGAATTATACGCTTGGTAAAAAAGATGGTATCGTACTATTTGATGCGCAAAAGGACTTATTCGATGTAGAAATCCCAACAAATGGGAAGAAATTATCACTAGGTAAATTAGTTTATCAAGTTGTTCAATCTAAAAACCAAGTAAGCTTCACTAGTACATTGCCAAATGGGAAAAACATTGTGCAATCATATCAATTGCCGGAATCAGGTTATGAATTAGCTTATTCAATTGACGCTAAAGCAATTGCTCCCGAGTTAACAGGAAATGAATACTTCATTCATTGGAAGGAAAACGTTACACAAACCGAGAAAGATGCACAAGAAGAGCGTAAGGCCACGATAAATTATTTATTAACGGAAGATGAAGAATTTGACTATTTAAGTGAAAATCCTACATCCGTTACAAATGAAAACCTTAGTCAGTCTTTGCAATGGGTATCGTTTAAAAAGAAATACTTCTTAGCGGGATTAGTTCCACAGGGTACCTTATTTACCAAAGCCAATTTAACTGCGACACCCAACCCAATGGATACTGTCGCGATTAAAACATTGGATGCTCAATTAATAGCACCCATGGGAGATTTAAGTTCAGGTAAATCAAGTTTCAAATTCTACTTTGGGCCAAATGATTATTCCATTGTCAAGAACGTAGCGCCGTCTTTCAGTAAGAACGTTAAATTGAGCTACGATTTCTTGTTGCCGATTACAAAATACATCTTCGTACCCTTATTCGGATTTTTAGAAAGTATCATCTTCAATTATGGACTTTTAATTATCGTATTGGTATTAATTATCAAAACTGCCCTTTTGCCCCTGACATATAAATCGTATGTTTCAATGGCCAAAACACGTATTTTGGCACCTGAAATCGCGGCCATCAAAGAGAAGATCGGCGATGATCCTGCACGCGTTCAACAAGAAACAATGAAGTTGTATGGGGAAGTTGGCGTTAATCCATTAAGCGGCTGTATTCCCGTATTAGCAACGATGCCAGTTCTTATGGCGGTATTTATGTTGTTCCCCAACTTGATTAATCTACGTCAAGAATCATTCCTTTGGGCAGAAGATTTATCGACTTATGATTCTATTTTGAATCTACCATTCAATATTCCATTTTATGGTTCACACATCAGTTTATTCTGTTTGTTAATGACTGTATCGCAATTAGCATACGGTTATTACAATAATCAAATTACACCGGATCAACCAGGCCAACCGATCAACATGAAGATGATGGCTTATGTAACGCCAGTCATTTTTATGTTCGTCATGAACTCCTTCCCTGCTGGTTTGAGTTTCTATTATTTTATTTCCAATTTGGTGACTATTGGCCAACAATTAGCGATTCGCAAATTTGTGAATGAAGATAAAATCAAAGCATTACTAGAAGCTAATCGTGCGAAAATCAAAGCAGGTGGTGGAGCTAAGAAATCTCGTTTCTCAACCTATCTTCAAACACAATTGAAGACCATGGAAGAACAACAAAAAGCAGCTGAAGATCAAAAAAAAGGTAAGAAAAAATAATGGGTAAATTAAGTAACACTTATTTTGAGAAGGCTAAAACTTTAATCCCGGGGGGAGTTAATTCCCCTGTTCGGGCATTCAAATCTGTTGGTGGAAACCCTGTATTTATTCAATCCGCCAATGGAGCCTATTTAAAAGATGTTGACGGTAACGAATACATTGATTTAATTGGTTCTTGGGGACCCATGTTATTTGGACAAGCTCATCCAGCAATTGAATCGGCTGTTCGCGAGGCTTTATCAGATGGTTTTTCATTTGGAGCACCTAGTTTAAAAGAAGTATTGATTGCGGAGAAGATCGTTTCGATGATTCCTTCCATCGAGAAAGTACGATTAGTTAATTCAGGAACAGAGGCAACGATGGCAGCGATTCGCTTAGCACGTGCTTATACCCAAAGAGATAAAATAATCAAGTTTGAAGGCTGTTACCATGGACATGGTGATTCCTTTTTAATTGCTGCAGGTTCAGGCGTTGCAACCTTAGGAACTCCAGATAGTCCAGGTGTCACGGTGTCAACTGCTCGAGATACCTTAACGGCTGTTTATAACGATTTAGATTCCTTACGTAATCTATTTGATTCGAATCCAGGTGCAATCGCTGCAGTCATCGTAGAGCCGGTTGTTGGCAATATGGGTTTAGTTATTCCTGCTGAAGGATACTTAGCGGGTTTACGTAGCTTATGCGACCAACATGGCGCTTTGTTAATCTTTGATGAAGTTATGACGGGATTCCGCCAGTCGGCAAGTGGCTATCAAGGTGTTTGTGGAGTTCAGCCCGATTTAACCACATTAGGTAAAATCATTGGTGGAGGATTACCTGTAGGTGCTTATGGAGGCAAGGCTGAAATCATGGATATGATTGCTCCAGCCGGACCGGTGTATCAAGCTGGAACATTAAGTGGTAATCCGTTAGCTACAACAGCTGGCTTAGCGATGTTAAATTTAATTACAGAAGACCCAGATGTCTATATTCGACTTGCTGAGAAGGGAAATGCATTGGCATCTGGAATTAAATCGCAATTGGAAAAAGTAGGAAAGCGTTTTACGATCAACCAATTAGGTTCTATGTTTACGCTATTCTTTACGGAAAATGCAGTTAACAATTTCAATGACGCCAAAACAGCGGATTTGAATTTATTTGGTCAATATTTTCAAGGGATGCTCCGTAGGGGAATATACCTACCTCCTTCTCAATTCGAATCTTGGTTTATTTCTGACGCCATCCGTGATGAAGAAATTGACAAAATTTTAGCTGCGAGTGATGCAACTTTAACTGAAATGTTTTCCTAAATATGTTTTTCAGCGTCATCATTCCAGTCTACAATCGTCCGCAAGAATTGGATGAGTTATTGGCATGTTTGATTCAACAAAATTATTCGAATTTCGAAGTAATTATCATTGAAGATGGCTCTGTCGAAGATTCAAAAACCATCGTAAAAAAATATCATTCATCGTTGAACATTTCCTATTTCGTCAAAGAAAATGGAGGTCAAGGATTTGCGCGCAACTATGCATTTGAGCGTGCTAAGGGAGACTTTTTCGTGATATTAGATTCCGATGCACTGATTGAGCCCAATTATTTACAGGCTGTTTATGAGGGTATTCATCGGGACCAACTCGATTTATTTGGCGGACCTGACCAAGATCATCCGAGTTTTAGCCCGGTGCAAAAGGCGATAAGTTTTGCCATGACCAGCTTATTTACTACAGGAGGTATACGCGGAAAGGCAAAGAATGTAGGGGGCCAATTTCACCCACGTAGCTTTAACATGGGGATCTCACGTAAAGTATGGGAAGCTACACAAGGTTTTAAGATTACCCGCATGGGGGAAGATATCGAATTCAGCATTCGGTGTATCTCTTTTGGATTTAAATCCGGCTTAATTCCGGAAGCCTTTATTTATCATAAGCGTAGAACAAGCTTTAGCCAATTTTATAAACAAATTCATTTTTTCGGTCGAGCACGCATCAACATATCGCGATTCTTCCCTGCTGAACTAAAGTGGGTACATTTCTTCCCAGCCTGCTATTTCATCTATTTTTGGAATACCGTTCTTTTGAACATTCTTATACCCCCAATTGGGAATATTTTATTTGCGGGACTTTTCATGTATTGGATGGCCATTTTCTTGGATGCCCTATTAAAAACTAAAAGCCTAAAAGTGAGTCTTTTAGGCCTAATTGCTGCTAATATTCAACTATTAGCTTATGGGCAAGGATTCATTGAAGAAGGCCTTAAGAAAATTACCAATAATTCGCAGGAATAAGGTAATTTTGGACGTAATCCTTCACGCCTTCCTCTAAGGTATAAAACGGCTTATCATAGCCGATGGATTTCAATTTATTCATATTCGCTTCCGTAAAATATTGGTACTTATCGCGAATATCGGCAGGCGTATCGATGTAATTAATGTTTACTTCTTTACCCATCGCTACGAATGTAGATTTCCCTAAATCATTAAACGAACGAGCAATACCCGTACCTAGGTTATAAATACCCGAATTTTTACGATGCTCCATTAGGAATACACAAACGGACACAAGGTCTTTTACATAAATAAAATCGCGCATTTGTTGGCCATCAGTATAATCAGGTCGGTGCGATTTAAACAATCGCAAACTACCTGTTTCGTTGATTTGTCTGAAAGCATGCCAAATCACAGATGCCATCCGACTTTTATGGTATTCATTTGGCCCATAGACATTAAAGAACTTTAAACCCGCCCAAAAGAACGGCTTCTTTTCTTGATTAAGTGCCCAAATGTCAAAATCATTTTTTGAGTCCCCATAAGGGTTCAACGGTTTTAATTGAGGAATCAAAGCCTCATTGTCATCATAACCCAATTCACCTAAGCCATAAGTAGCAGCCGATGAAGCATAAACCAAAGGGATTTGATAATCAATACACTTATTCCAAAGCATTTTGGAATAGTCCACATTCAATTCGTCAAAAATTGCTTTATTGAATTCTGTCGTATCCGTCCGGGCGCCAATATGGAAACAAAATTCAACCTCTTGGTAATTAGTATCTAACCAAGCTGCGAGTTCTGTACGCTCGACACGTTCCATGATATTTTTACCTTCCAAATTTTTATTCTTTTCCGGAAAGGAAAAATCATCTACGGCGACAATGTAATTGAAATTCAATTCATTTAATCGGGCAATTAAACAACTGCCAATAAAGCCGGCTGCACCAGTAACAATAATCATAATAAAGCTATTTAAGCAACAAATTTACGCATATTCTGAATAGCTTTTGTACCTTTGTCAAATATTTGGATAGTCTGCTACTGTTTTCCCAGGCATCCTTCACACAAACTGAAAACAATGGTCTACGTAATCCGCAAGGAACATTTTAATGCCGCTCACCGGCTCTTCAATCCAGCTTGGTCAGAAGAAAAAAATCAAGAAGTATTTGGCTTATGCGCTAATAACAATTGGCACGGGCATAATTTTGAATTAATCGTCACCGTAAAAGGTATTCCAGATCCAGATACAGGATTTGTATTTGATTTAAAAACCTTAGGAGATTTAATCAAGCGAGAAATTATTGACAAGGTTGACCACAAAAACCTTAATTTGGATGTTGATTTTATGGAAGGAAAATTAGCGAGTTGCGAAATCCTCATCATGGAATTTTGGAAGATATTAGCTCCTCAAATTTTGGCGAATTCCAAAACGGCTACCTTACACAAATTGCATTTAATCGAAACGAATAAGAATTCAGTCGAATATTTCGGAGAACAATAATAGATGAAATACTTTATTCTAGCAGGGGAAAAATCAGGCGATTTACATGGATCCAATTTGATTCGTGAAATCAAGCAGATAGACCCTAAAGCAGAAATAAAGGCCTGGGGAGGCGATGGCATGCAAGCTGAAGGAGCCGAAATCCTCATTCATCACAAGGAATTAGCCATCATGGGTCTATTAGGTGTTATACAAAACATCCAACGACTCAAAGGTTTATTTACAAAATTCGGGAATCAAATCACTGAATTCCAACCGGATTCGATTATCTTCATCGATTATGGCGGATTCAATTTAAAAGCCGCTAGAATAGCTAAACTAAAAGGATTTCACACGCAATTTTACATTGCACCTAAAGTATGGGCATGGAACAAAGGGCGAATTGAAGATATCAAAAAATGGATAGATGAATTATATGTCATTTTTCCATTTGAGCTTACCATGTTTCAAGAAAAAGGAATTCGAACCCATTATGTTGGAAATCCATTACAAGACGCTGTAGCAGAATTTACACCTTCTAAAAACTTTCTTACCGAGCAAGAAATAACAAAACCCTACGTAGCCCTTCTGGCCGGAAGTAGAAAGCAAGAAATAAAAAGTGCATTGCCCGTTTTTGCTCAATTGGCATTAGAAAATCCTAAAACTAATTTCATTGTAGCTGGAATTTCAGATTGGAAAGAATTGTATGCCCACTACCCTATCCGCGTATTGTACGACAAAACCTATGACATTTTAAGTCATGCACAGGTTGCCATAGTAACGTCAGGAACAGCGACATTAGAAACGGCATTGTTTAAGATTCCGCAAATCGTTGTTTATAAGACCGATTGGTTATTTTACTCGCTTGCCAAATTGCTCGTAAAAATCAAATTCATTTCGCTTGTTAATATCATATTAGATAAGTTGGCTGTACCCGAACTGATTCAAGTTCAATTCACTAGCCAACATATCCAATTGAAAATGCATAAACTTATGCAAAACGATTCTGTGGAAAGAATATCACAATTAGCCAACTATGAAGATTTAGCCAATTTAATTGGTCCCGCTGGAGCCTCAAAAAAAACGGCAAATTTAATTGTTCAAGCTGCTCAATCGGCTAAATAATTCTTTATCCAAGATTTTTGAACACCTGGTATTGTAGCGTAATAGTTGGCAATTACTTTTTTATCAACTTCGAAATCACCCGTTGGATAAAAAGGATCTCGGATCTTAATTTCTTTATTAACATAATCGAATCCAATCATCATAATAGGAACATTTGCTTGAACAGCAATATGATAAAAACCCGTTTTTAATTTATCTACATCTTTACGTGTACCCTCCGGAGCCAATACGGCATGAAAGGTTTCTTTGCTATTATAGATGTCGACAATTGATCCCACTAAATTCGTATTCTTCGATCGATCCACCGGATAACCACCTAACCAAGAGAATATTCCTCCAAAAGGCCCTTCAAACAACTCCTTCTTACCCCAATATAAAATAGGTAATTTCAATAATGATCTAGCACCTAAGCCAATTGGGAAATCCTTCCAAGTAGCATGCGGACAAACAATCACAACTGTTTTCTTTAAATCTCTTGGAATATTTCCCACAAGTTTCCATCCGGAAGCCTTAAACAAAAAGTCAAAAATGGGACTTGAAACTAACATAAGGTTTTAATATGTTCTTGAATTTGGTGTAATGAAGTATTGGGATTAATCAAAACAGCATCCCAACCATAATTGCGGGCTGATTCTACATTTCGCACATTGTCGTCAAAAAAAACAATTTGATGATCCTGTAAATTATTGTGGGTAACCAACTGCTCGTAAATAGCAACATTGGGTTTAACCATACCCATCTCAAACGAAAGGTGAATGCGTGTAAAAGAATCAAATAAATTATAATTCGGAAAATCCCGCTCTAAGAACAAACGAGAATGAATGCTACTTGTGTTACTTAATAAATAGATGGGAAATGAAGTATTCAGACCGGAAATATATTGACAAACGGAAGAATCAAACTGCAATAATAATGCATTGAAAGCATCATGAAATTGCTCAGAGGTACAGACTAATTGTAATCGGTCGACTAAAAACGCTTCAAACTCCTGATCACTTTGAAATCCTGATTCATAAGAAGACCAAAGTTCTTCCTCTTGCGTAATGTGTTTAATTTCAGCAGCTGAATACTGCGAGGAAAGTAAAGCAAAAGCCTCATAGGTCTTATCTAAATCAATGGGCAACAAAACGTTACCTAAATCAAAGACGAGCGCATGAGGCTTTTTCATAACTTATTCAACAACTACACCCATTTGGCCGAATTTCTCAATACGAGCCATGATGCGTTCTTGTGGATCCACTTTTACTAATTTGGCAAGTTCCTCTTTGATCACAGCCTTCAATTTAGCTGAAGCACCTTCAGGATCTAAATGAGCTCCACCTAAGGGTTCTGGTATAATTCCATCAATTAAGCCGTTGGATAACATATCTTCTGCTGTTAATTTCAATGCTTCGGCTGCTTGCTCTTTATAATTCCAACTGCGCCATAAGATCGAAGAACATGATTCAGGTGAAATAACAGAATACCAGGTATTTTCCATCATCAATACTTTATCTCCTACGGCAATACCTAAAGCTCCACCGGAAGCACCTTCACCAATGATGACACAAATCACAGGAACCTTTAACATAAACATGTCACGGATATTGCGTGCAATCGCTTCCCCTTGACCACGTTCTTCGGCCTCTAAACCAGGGAAAGCACCCGGAGTGTCAATTAAACATACAATAGGTTTATTGAATTTCTCGGCCATCCTCATAAGACGTAAAGCCTTACGATACCCTTCCGGATTAGGCATACCAAAATTACGTAATTGACGCTGTTTGGTATTACGCCCTTTTTGTTGGCCTATAAACATCACTGAAAATTCATCATCGATATTTCCAAATCCACCAACCATCGCTTTGTCATCAGCTACATTTCGGTCACCGTGAATTTCGATAAACTCAGTACACATCTTCTCGATGTAATCAAATGTATATGGGCGATCGGGATGACGTGATAATTGAACACGTTGCCAACGAGTTAAATTAGCAAAAGTTTCCTGTTTCAATTCTAAAATTTTATCTGTTAGGGATGCTACAGCACCGGAAACGTCTACATTATTTTCTAATGCCAATTTGCGCATCTCGATCAATTTATCCTCTAACTCTGCGATAGGCTTTTCAAATTCTAATAATGTTCTCATGCTGATATGTCAAATTACAAATGCAAAATTAAAGATTAAAGTGTGAAAGTCTCAGACTTCTCTGGTAAAATAACGTCTGAAAATCCTAAACGTCTAATTTCATCTCTAAATTCTAACATACTTTCCTCTTCACCATGCGATAAAAATACCGTTTTTAAGTGCTCAGGTTTTTGATTTGCCACAAATTTCAATAATCCTTTTTGGTCTGCATGCCCAGAAAACACATCAATTTTACGTATCTGCGCATTCACGCGGTATTCACGGTCTTTGACACGAATCAAATCCGTACCTTCCATCAATTGGCGTCCTAAAGTACCTTCGGCAGCGTAACCAATTAATAAAATCGTAGCATAACTATTAGAGATATTATCCGCAATATGCTGCTCGACCCGTCCACCCGAAATCATTCCGGAAGATGAAATGATGATGCAAGGTTCATGGTAATTACGAATAGCGCGAGATTCCTTCTCGCTTTGTAGAAATACTAAGTTTTCAACATCGAATAAGTCATCGTACTCCTTTTGAAATGCGCGTGCTTCCGGGTTTAAATAAGCTAAATATTTAGAATAGATGCGCGTAGAACTTTTTCCCATGGGACTATCCGTAAAAACACGAATCGCGGGAAATCCTCGCTCTTCAATTAAGCGATTCAACGTATAAAGTACCGCCTGAGTTCTACCCACCGAAAAAGCAGGAATAATTAAACGACCCGGTTTATCTAAGCAAGTTTCTTTGATGATTTTGGCCAAAGCATCAATCGGCTCAACCTTATCCTCATGCACACGATTACCATATGTGCTTTCACATACTAAATAATCACAAGCCGGCATTGGGAATGGATCAATGTGCAAAGGATAATCATAGCGACCTATATCACCGCTAAATCCAAGCGTTTTTGTTTGATCGCCTTCCGTAACGGAGAAATACAAATGTGCGGCACCCAATAAATGCCCTGCAGGAATAAAGGTTAATTCAAGACCGGGTTTGATAACAAACTTCTTATTGAATTGTAGCGTAACGAAATTACTCATCGAATCCTCCACATCCTTTTGCAAATACAAATCGCCCCGACGTAATAATCGGTCCATTTGTTTATGCTTCTTTCTACTCTCACCTTGCGCTGCACGTAATTTGCGAAGATGAAGGTTCGCTGAATCCATCAACAAAAGTGCGGCTAATTCTGCCGTTGGTGGGGTGCAAAGCACTTGACCTTCATAACCTTCCCGATAAAGCATGGGAATATTACCAGAATGGTCAATGTGCGCATGTGTCAACACCACCAAATTAATCAATGATGGATCGAATGGAAAGAAAGGTGCAGGTTCATAAGGAACTTCAAAATCAATGGATCGCTCCATATCGGTTCCGCAATCAATGAGAATTTTATATCCATCTTCGAGCTCCAACAAATACATCGAACCTGTAACTTGTTTGGCTGCTCCTAGAAATTGTAACTTCATATTTAAAAAGAAAATAGGGCCACGAATGGCCCCAATGCACTACAAAAATACAAGTATTTTCTTGAATTACGAATTATTTAACCTCCCGTGAAAATTTAGCCTGCGCAGCATCTAACTCTGATTTTGTTAAATCTCTGTCGGCAATAATTGTCCTATACCGGAAGGTAATCGTCTCTCCTTTTGTCAAGGTATAATTTAAGGAAGCTTTACCATTACTGAATACACTCAAACCCAATGGGTTAACAGCAAATAAGCCATAACCACGGGCATGCCAATAACTAGGATAAGTCACATTGGATGGGTGATCTAAAATCGCCACATTAATAGAATGGTTATCCATTTTACCAGTTAAATTCATCCATTTGGCACGCGTACTCCAAACTGCTTCACCTTCGACTCCTTCACTACTATGATAATTACCTGTAACGCCCGTATTGTCCATCACAGGCACCTTGGTTTCTATACCATGCGCATCGGTAAAAACATCCGGTTTATTGGATGGAATTTCCAATTGGCGCGCCACACGCAGTGCGAACATACCATCTTTCACATCTTTAAAGGTAACAACATCACTAACCGCTTTAAGCGTAGTAATCCGATCAATAATGCGCAAATCACCTGAACCTGAAAATACATAGGTCGTTGATTCATCTAAGACACGCTTTCCTTTACCATCATCATCAATCCAAGCTGCAGTAACTTGAAGTGAACCTGAATTGCCTTCAGTCATTTTCGAAATACTCTCATGACGAATAGTCCCCATCTTATGCGATTTTAAAGACTCAACGATGCTATTGGAATTATTCCAATAATCGTAGCCATTCACATCCTCGTAATTTAACCACATACCTACATGATGTGGATGATCTACGCGTTCACCAGCTCGTGGACTCATCGGAAACCCACGGGTGATCGTTGTTCCTTGTGCAGATAAGATAGGAAACAGAACCGCTTTTTTCAATTGGCTTTCCCCGGGAAAAAAATAAGAAGTGAAATACTTCCCTCCTACAAGAACATCAACTTTATCCACTTTTTTAACAAAAGACACGCGATCTTGCGAAAAAGCACTTATGGAAATAAATAGGCAAAAAACCGATAATATACGTAACATACAATTTGGATTAAAGTAAAATTCCGGAGAAATATTCCCCGGAATTATTACAATATAAAGAAATCAAATTAAAACTAGTATCCTGAATTTTGAGGAAAACCTCCGTTTTCAGACAAATCCACTTGTTTTTGTGGAATTGGGCGAACATAGTGTTTGTCAGCAACGTTAGCTGCGGCATCTGAGTTATATAACTTAACACGCTCAACTAAATTACCCCAACGTTTTAAGTCCATCCAACGTGTTTGCTCACCTGCAAGTTCACGAGCACGCTCTTCCATAATCAAATTCATGTCTACAGAAGTAACTTTCATGTTCTCTGCTTTACCAGCTGCTGCCGCACGAACACGTACTGCATTGATTGCTGTTACCGCTTCTGCTTGCTTACCTAACTTAACGGAAGCTTCAGCCAACATTAAATAAGTATCAGCCAAACGATGAACGAAATAATCACGGCTACCATTTTCGTAAGTCATATCTGGACGAAGTGGATCAAAGAATTTCTTCAAAGTTGGGAACAATGCATAATTGTACAAACTTGGAACCAATACTTGATATTTCTTCGCAGCACGCTCAGCTAATGTCATTTCATAACCTGGGATATAAATCGTAGTATCCCCTGCTTTATAAGTAACCGTAGCTTTAGAACCATCAAACGTGGTATTGTAAGTACCTGGTTTATTGGACAACCAAGTATCTTTGAACGTTTTCTTGTAACGTGTATCATTCACACGATCAGCAAAAACAGTATTCAACAAATAAGTTGTTGGCTTCAAACGCTTAAATGGACGACCATTTACTACGTCACGTTGCATACCTGGTTGAACATCATATTGCATACCAAAGTATAAGTGCAACTTGTTTCCTTGGTTATCAATAAAACCATTTGTCAATGGATCATTCGTGTATTGAACAGAGAAAATCACCTCATCATTAACTTGATTCGCTTGATCAAATACTTGATCAAAATCTGGCAATAATTTAAAGCCATAATTATTGATTACATTATTACATAACGTTGCTGCATTCGCATAATCAGTTGCTTCAGCAAATTTAGATGACGCACGAGTCAAATAAACTTTTGCTAACAAATTTTCAGCGGCAGCTTTCGTAGCACGACCAAAATCAGATGACGCTTTCTTGTTTTCCAATGCAGGAATCGCTGCCAATAAATCAGCCTCAATTTGCTTGTAAACAGCTTGCTCTGTTGCACGTGTTGCAGTTTTAGTTGGACCTGTCGTTTCCTTCAAACGTAAATCCAAAGGACCAAACTGTTGAACCAAGATAAAGTAGTAATGCGCACGCAAATATTTCATTTCAGCTACACGTTGAGCTTTTACAGCATCTGACATACCTGTTACCGAAGGAGCACGATCAATAACCGCATTAATGGTATTGATTCCTTTGTAAGTCTCATCCCATAACTCAGCTAATATAACTACCGAAGAAGTTAATTGTGAATCATAAAAATGAAAACCTTTATAAGAACCATCCGCACCGGCAGAATAAATATCTGTACCGTATTCAGACATAGTTAACCCACGTTCCGTTGCATAAAATGAACGTAATGGAGTATAAGCCGCATTCGTCGCAGCAATGAAGCCAGGAGTCGTAGCGATGTAGTCATTACTAATGGAAGATACTACAGTCTCCTTTAATAAATCACTACAAGAGGCAGTACCCAGCATAATCGCAGAGGCAAGACCTAACGTTTTAAGTGAATTTTTGATATATAAACTTTTCATTATTTCGGAGATTAAAATTTAAGATTTAAACCAAATGTCGTAACCTGAGTTGCTGGTGTAACATTATTATCAACGTTTCCATTTGAGGTTTCAGGGTCAACACCGTTTTCCTTACTACGATATTTCGAGAAGATAAATGGTTGTTGGATACTTGCATAAACACGTAAAGAAGATAAACCTAACTTGTTAGCCGTTTTAGCTGGGAACGTGTAACCAACGTTGATATTACGAACCTTAATGAAAGAACCATCAAAATACATAATCGCTGTATTATAAGCTGGGAACTCTTGGTTAAAGTTAGGACGTGGATAATATGCATTTGGATTGTTTGGTGTCCAGTAATCCACTTTGATCTGGTTGTAACGACCTTGTAAGTAGTTCGAGTTTTGGTGGAACTTCGAAACAATCATTTGACCTTGACGAGTGAAGATAAAGAATGATAAATCGAATCCTTTGTAAGAGAAACGGTTTGTCATACCACCTGTCCAAGCTGGAACATCTGAACCTAATAAAACACGGTCATCAGCAGTAATTTTACCATCACCATTTGAATCCGCTACTTTAATTTGACCTACAGCGAAACCTTTCGCCTTAGCTTCAGCAGCCTCAGCTGTCTGCCAAATACCTGCGTATTGGTAATCATAATATGAGTTCAATGGCTTTCCAATAAACCAACGGTTACCTACGTCATCTTTTGCTCCATTGTAAAGAGAAACGATTTCTTCTGTATTCTTATAGAAAGTGAAGTCGGTATTCCATTTGAAACCATTTTCAGCATCAATGTTTACTGTCGACAACGACATTTCAATACCCGTATTCTTTGTCTCACCTACGTTACGTGTAACGGCTGCAAAACCAGTTGAAGTTGGCAATTGATCCGACAATAACAAATCCGTTGTATTTGTTTGATAGTATTCAATTGAACCTGAAACTTTGCCTCTCCATAAGCTAAAGTCAGCACCAATATTCTTCGAAGTAGAAGTTTCCCACTTCAAATCTGCGTTACCAATAGTGTTTGGACGGTAACCATAAGCAGCAGTATTATTCCAAGCATATGAAGTTCTGCCTTCTAAACCTTGTGTTTGGTAAGGAGAAAGACCTTGGTTACCTACTTGTGCCATCGAAGCACGAAGCTTCAATTCATCAATCCAAGTTAAACCTTTCATGAAGTTCTCTTGGTGTAAATTCCAACCTAAAGCAACCCCTGGGAAGTTACCCCACTTCGTATTTTCACCGAAACGAGAAGAACCATCACGACGAGCTGTCACTGTTAAAAGGTATTTACCTTTGTAGTCATAGTTCACACGAGCCATGTAAGAAGCAATTGTCCACTGAATCAAGTTTGAACCTACCCCTTGAATAGAAGAAGCATTCGCTAAGTTGTAGAAGGATTGCGTTTCAACTGGAACACCCATTACACTTTGTGTATATTGCTCAAAATTATCACGTTGCATAGACTGTAAAGCTGTAATTGCAATGTTGTGATCTTTGATTTGCTTGTTATACGTTAAGATATTTTCCAACGTATAGTTAAAACCGAAACGATTATCCGTCGTTGCTGTAGGATTTCCTCCTTTGATATCATTTGTTAACGCACCGTTAAAACGTCCATTACGTGAAATCGTAAAATCTGGACCAAAGTTCACACGGTACTTTAAACCTTTTGCTAATTGTAATTCAGCATAAATACTGTTAAAAATACGGTATTTATTAGTCTCATCAATTTTAGCACCTTTAACAATCTCATTCAATGGGTTCGTTAACAAAGCATCATCTGTTTGTTGGAAAATTAAATTTCCTGAATCATCAAATGCGCGCGCTAATGGGTTTTGAGATAACAAATAACCATATGGGTTTAAGTTTGCACCATTCGTAACACCATACATGCCATAAGAAGAAATTCCTACTTTCAAGGCTTTGTTCACTTGGTGATCAACATTGACACGCATGGAATAACGAGTAAAATCTAAACCTTCAATAATACCTTTATCTTGGAAATAACCTGCATTGATTGAGAATTGTGTTTTCTCATTTCCACCTTGAACACCAATCGCGTGATTTTGTTGGAAACCTTTTTTAACCATTAAATCTTGGTAATCCGTCGTACGACCTTTAGAAATACCATCTAATTCTATCGCAGTAAACAATTTTGAATCTGCATAAGCATCCATTACTCCAGTTGGTACAAGATTACCATTTGCATCCTTATAAGTACCAATTGTACGACGAGACTCACGCTTCATTTCAGCATATTCCGCACCAGTGAATAGATTAATTTTATCCAACGTTTGTGTAGAACCTACATAAGTATCATACGAAATAACTGTTTTACCGTCTTTAGAACCACGTTTTGTTGTGATTAACACAACACCATTCGCACCACGAGCACCATAAATAGCTGTTGCCGTTGCATCTTTTAAGATTTCCATCGAAGCAACGTCATTCGGGTTCATATCTTCATAACCACTTGATAATGGGATACCATCAACAACATATAAAGGATCATTACCCGCATTGAATGAACGACGACCCCGAATCAAAACCTTTGGTACTGTACCTGGCTTTGAACCTGATTGCGCTACGTCGACACCCGCAACACGACCTTGCATCGCTTGACCAAGGTTAGTGATAGGCATCTCAGTGATTTGTTTAGAGGTTACTGAAGAAATTGCTCCCGTTAATTGGCTTTTCTTTTGGGTACCGTAACCTACAACAACCACCTCAGTTAATGCTTTTGTATCAGCAGCTAAGGCTACATTGATTTGAGATTTATTTCCAACAGTTACATCTTGTGAATTAAAACCCACCGATGAAAAAGTCAAAACAGACGAACCGGAAACAGTAATCTTATAATTACCATCAGCGTCTGAAGATGTACCTTTAGAAGTACCTTTAATCGAAATACTAGCCCCTGGAATACCTGATCCATCATCAGAGGCAGTCACTCGTCCAGTAACCGTTCGGTCCTGAGCAAGCATTTGAATTCCCATTAGCACGAAAAACATGCTAAAAAGAACCTTGGAAAGTAATTGTTTTCTCATAGGTTAGAAAAATTTTAGTTTAAGGTTTGCAAAGTAAAGTTAATCTTAGCCCACAACGCTTCGCATTCATCGTGACTAAGCTGGTTTTGTTGAATTATCATTTCCCTTTGAAGTAACCAGTTCCTCTGAGAGAATTTCTTTAAAAACAGTCTCCATAAACGTTTACGGTAATCATTCCGTCGCAGTAAACTGTCTTTTAAATCTTTTGACATCAATGTAGTTCTAGCTTTAACCCTATAAAGCAGTACACAACACCGATTTACTCAAATAATAATTGCAATTATGCAATTTTATGCAACTGCACGCTCCCGCATCAACCCTTCTTTCATTACGCGCAATGCTCCAAAAATCAAATTGTACACAGATTGTGGATTAATTTTCATCGAATCTGAAATCTGATCAGTATCCATATTTTGAAAAAAGCGCAAAGAAATAGCCTCTCTTTGGCGTTTACTAAGCATATTCAGACAAACAGTCAGTTGCTTGTTTGCACGAATCTCTTCTTCATACTTAATTAAAATGGCTTCTTGCGAATGATCCGCTTCGGTGAAATCAATCATGTAATTGCTATGATGTACCTGATTCTTCATTTGAGTTTCCATATGACGAATTAATTTCCGCTTGATGGAGGCCATCAAATAATACTTCACACTGGTTGTAGGCCCGATTGTCGCATGATTCCGCCACAACTCAACAAAAAGATCATGCAAACAATCTTTAATTAATTCCTTATCGGCGGTAACCCCCATAGAATAAGAATATAAAGGCTGAACAAAATGTTGATACAATTCTGTGAAAGCTCTCTGATCACCGGCACGAAATTGATCCCAAATAGCTACCTCATCAATAATCACTTTTTTACTCATCATCATGGATTTGTACTTTTCTTTTAATTAATGAAAGTGAGCTCATTTGCCACAATCATACATGCTCTAATATAAACAAGCGAGATATTAAAATTCAATGATTTTATTTAATTTTTTTCCGTAAACGATTACGGAAACGATTACATTTTATAATTATTTAAAAAGTGGGTTAAAATCCGTTTAAAATTTGTGCAACTTTGAAAAATTAAAAGAATTCAAGCAATTGTATTATTAGCACAATCCCAATATGAGCAAGAAATTAAACACGACAGATGCAACCCTTTTAGTAATGGGTTCGATGATAGGTTCCGGAATCTTTTTGGTCAGTTCTGAAGTAGGTCGCTCGTTAACCTCTCCTATTTGGTGGATTGGCACATGGATTCTAACAAGTTTTCTTACTGTTACGGGCGCTTATGCGTACGGCAAACTTTCGAGTAAATTCCCAGCAACGGGCGGACAATACATCTATTTAAAAGAAGCTTATAATCCATTAACCGGATTTCTATTTGGTTGGACTACCTTTTTAGTGATTCAAACAGGCACAATTGCCGCAGTTGCTGTTGCCTTCGCCAAATACACGGGATTCATCTGGCCAGATTATATCAACGATATTCCTTTGTTAGGTTCATTTATCACAACGCAGCAAATTTTGGCCGCATTGTTAATTGTTATTTTGACAGGTGCTAATTTGAAAGGAATTTCATTCGCAGCTATTATTCAAAATGTATTTACAGTTACCAAAATTGGAGCCATCATCCTCATTATTATCATCGGACTCTTCGTTGGGCTTCAAAATGAATGGATTCATTTCGCCAACTTCTTTGCTGAGGGGAATACGCTGAATCCAGTTACAAATCAAGTGGAATATGTATCTACTACGACCCTATTCAGCATCTTTGGGGCAGCAATGATTGGCCCCTTGTTTTCTTCTTCCGCATGGAACAATGTTACTTTTGCCAGCCAAGATTTTGAACATCCACAGAAAACCATTGCAAAAGGCTTAGTTTATGGTTCAGCTCTTGTTTGCGCATTGTATTTATTAACCAATATTGCCTACCTAGCCATATTACCCTTGCAAGGGGATCCGAATGGATCAACGAGCTATTTAAGAGGAATCATGTTCGCGAGTCAGGACCGACTAGGTTCGGCAGCTCTTCAAACCGTCTTAGGAAATGTGGGGGCGCTTGTTATGGCTATCTTGATTATGATTTCCACGTTCGGATGCAATAATGGTATTATTCTAGCCGGAGGTCGATTGTTCGAAGCAATGGCACACGACAAATTATTCTTCAAAAAAGCCGCAGAAGTCAATAAGAATAATGCCCCAGCCTATTCCTTAATCATTCAA
Source organism: Aquirufa echingensis (assembly GCF_042714525.1). Taxonomy (NCBI): domain Bacteria; kingdom Pseudomonadati; phylum Bacteroidota; class Cytophagia; order Cytophagales; family Flectobacillaceae; genus Aquirufa; species Aquirufa echingensis. The sequence continues at coordinate 253,207 of NZ_JBBKYA010000003.1, forward strand.
GGCGTTTGGGCCATTTTACTATGTTTTTCTGGTTCGTATAATAGCTTGTTAGATTTTACAGTCTTCGCTATTCTACTGTTCTACTTTTTAACGGTTTTAGCCGTATTCAACCAACGAATCATGCAGGAAAAATTAGCAATAAAGGACCAAATATTGTTTGTGGTTTATTTAGGATTACTGCTTTTCATCTCTGTAAATCTCCTTTATACCAAAACGGTGCCCTCTTCTATTGGTTTGGGAATTGTATTAGCCGGTATTCCTTTTTATTACTTGATGAAAAAAAGAGAAATCAATTAGAACGTTTTAAACCAAGTAGCCAAACGATCAAACCAATATTCTTCTGTTGTCTTATTAGTTAATCCAAACCCGTGACCGCCTTTGGCCATGATGTGTAAATCCACGGGGACTTTATTGGTCACAAGAGCGCTTGCATAATTAAGTGCATTCGCTACTGGAACGGCACCATCATCAGCAGCATGTACAATAAATGCACGAGGTGTCATAGGATTCACTTGTTCCTCGTTGGAGAACAAATGCAAAAACTCTTCTGTTTTATTTTTCCCCAATAAACTATTCACAGATCCTGAATGACTGTAAGAACGGAATGTTACCACAGGGTAAATCAATAATTGGAAATCAGGCCGTAAGTTTTGACCATCATTGATTTTCGTATAGTCCGTCTGGTAATGAGTCGCTGCACTAGCTGCTAAATGACCACCAGCAGAAAAACCCATTACTCCAATTTTTGTTGAATCTACATTCCAAAGTTTAGCTGATTGGCGTGCTACCCGAATCGCTTGTTGGGCATCTTGCAAAGGCGCAAATTGCTTTTCCACCTGCCGCGTGCTATCTGGCAATCGATAATGAACCACCATTGCATGCACACCAATTTCGTTCAATTTTCGTGCGATATCACTTCCTTCGTGAGATGCTGCAAGAATTCGATATCCGCCACCAGGAAATATAATCACTAAAGGTTTCTTGGCTTGTTGATTTTCAGGTGCAAGGTAGACTTTATATACAGGATCTGTAACATTGGAAATACGTAAAATTCCGCCCGTAATCGTAGCACTTTCCGTGTTGGGTCCTGCTATATAATTCGGAATTTCTCCTGGATATAATGCCTGAGGGGATTGGGCCTGCGCAGAAATCAATGTCATCATAAGTCCAATTGTCAAAAGATATTTCATACTTAATTCGTTTTGGTTTTTTCTGTCGTAATTAACACAACTGCAGATAGAATCAGGAAACTGGCTAAAAGCAATCCAATACTTAAAGACTCATCCAGAATTAAATTACCCAAAATTAATGCAATAACGGGGTTCACATAGGTGTATGTTGCGACCAATGTCGCATCACAGGCTTTTGACAAATAGCCAAATAAGGAGAAGCCTAGCATACTGCCAATCAAAGCTAAATAAAAAAATACCGACCAAGCTTTCCAAGGCAATTCCATAACGTTAACTACTTGAAAGTCGCCATGCGCATAACTTATGATGGATACGACGAAGGCTCCAAAAAGCATTTGAATCGCACAGACTTGCGTAAAATGATAAGTATTAGCACCTGTCACTTGGGTACGAAATACGCCTATATTCCAGGCGAGTACCGCAACGGATAAATAGAAAATCCCCAACAAAAAATCTTGTTCTTTGCCTTGAATGGCAAGCGACTTCTGCGAGGCCAAAGCAACAATACCGAATAGGCCTATGCCTGTTGCTAGCGCTTTTCGAAAACTTGGTTTACGACCATCCAACCAAAAAAATAATACTAAGAGTGAGGGTCCCAAAGCCATAAAAACTGAGGAAAATCCTGAGGGAACGATTCCTCCCGCTAAGGACATAAAACCATTGCCAAGCGATATTAACAAAATACCTGCTTGCAAATGTACGCGCCAATGTTTGGCCGACATCTTCTTCCAATGTCCACCGAGCACGGACCAGAGTAACAGCAAAAATCCCGCTGTAAAATTCCGAGAAAAGGTAATGACTAATGGGGGTAAGTAATCCAATAAAATACGCACGCTCAAAAATGTGGAACCCCAAATGAGATACAAAAGCCCTAAGGCGATCATCACACGTGGTGTTATGGAGGCTTGCTTAATCATGTAACAAATCTGGTCGGCGTTCCATTGTGCGCTTAACTGCTTGCTCGTGGCGCCATGCCTCAATTAATTTGTCATTACCTGAACGAAGTATTTCAGGAACATCCATGCCCTCAAAAGAAGCGGGACGCGTGTAAACGGGAGGTGCCAATAATCCATCCTGGAAAGAATCAGTCAAAGCAGAACTCTCATCCCCTATTGCACCCGGAATCAAACGAATAATAGCATCAGCCGTAACAGCAGCCGCTAATTCACCGCCAGATAAAACATAATCCCCAATCGAAATCTCTTTGGTTACATATTTCTCACGAACCCGTTCGTCAATTCCTTTGTAATGTCCACAGATAAAAATCATGTTTTGGCAAAGGCTTAATTGATTCGCCAAACCCTGCTTTAGCACAAGACCATCGGGAGAAAAGAAAATAACTTCATCATAGTTTCTCTCTGACATCAATTGGTCTAAACAGCGCGTCAACGGTTCAATCGCAATTACCATTCCAGCTCCACCCCCAAACGGATAATCATCAATCTGTTTATGCTTCTTGGTAGAGAAATCATGTAAATCATGTAATACAACTTCCACGAGCCCTGCATTTGCTGCACGCTTACATATCGAGAATTCGAAAAAACTCGACATTAAGTTGGGAACCACCGAAATGATATCAATCCGCATCATAAGACTCATTCATATAAACATCCAATAGCCCATCAGGCAAATGGGTGATAATTACTTTATTATGTTTATCTACCTTAGGTACAATTTCATCCGTTAGCGGAATGAGAACTTCCACCCCTTGGTATATCATAATAATCACATCTTGCGCTCCGGTTGAATAAACTTCCTTGACAGTTCCTAAAGCACCTAATACCTCATCATTTACTTGATAGTCGACGATTTCATGGTAATAAAACTGGTCATCTTTCAGTTTGGGTAACATGGCCACTGGAAGAAATAGTTTAGAACCTACTAATTCTTTCGCAGCATCTAAGGATTCAATCCCTTCCAAATTCATCAAGTTCAAATTCTCACGAATCTGTAAATCCTCAATAAAATAAGGAACCATCTCATTGCCCTGTTGGACAAATACTGCATCCAAATCTTCGTATTCATAAGGATCATCCACATCCATAAACACATGAAATGCGCCTTTTAATCCGTGTGGCTTTGCGAGATAGCCTAATTCAAAATATTCTGTCTTTGCCATAGGTACAAAAAAAAATCATACAAACTTGATAAACAAATCTGTATGATTCTTTAAAATTAATAAAAATTATTCAGCAGCAGCCTCTTCGCTTGCTTCAGCAGCCGGAGCCTCTTCTGCAGCTGGTGCAGATTCCTCAACAGCTGGCGCTTCTTCTACTGCAGGAGCTTCTGCTACTACTTCGTCAACTTCTACACCTGTAGCTTCTTCGTCAGCAGCATTGATTGCTTCAACAACACTAGCAACGATTGCCTCATCAGCTACCTTGTTTTTAGCAGCAATTACTTCTGCACGCGCAGATGAAACTTTCGCTTCAGCCTCTAAACGAGATGCTTTCGACTTAGCTTTTGATTGAGCTAATTTCGTGTTGCTTGCTTCTACTTGCTTCGCTTTTTCTACTTTCCAAGCTTCAAATTTCGCATCAGCTTGCTCTTGTGTCAACGCACCTTTCAACACACCTACTTGTAAGTGTTTTGCATACAAAATACCTTTTGAAGAAAGTACTGCACGCGCTGTATCAGTTGGTTGAGCACCATTTAATACCCATTGGATCGCTTGTTTTTCATTCAAAACGATTGTTGCTGGATTGGTGTTAGGATTGTATGTTCCGATTTTCTCTACGAATTTACCGTCACGAGGTGCACGAGCATCTGCAACAACAACATCGAACATTGCTAACTTCTTGCGTCCACGACGCGCTAATCTAATTTTAACAGCCATTATATATGGGTTTGTGAAGGATCTCGTCCCTCGGTTAATAAAAATGTCTGCAAAAATAAGGATTTTAACCTAGAATACAAAAAAGAAAAATGAGAAAATAAACCGATAAGCCGAATTCTGTAAGCATTTGCATGCCCTCTTATCATTTATCTTGACGAATACTCACGCATTCGCTCGAGCAATCTACCCACTGACATCGGACGAGCAACCCTTTTGTCTTTCGACAGTCAGCCTATTTGATCTTGCAACCCGTGAGGTTTACCTATGCCTAATTTGTCACCAAATTAGCGGTGGGCTCTTACCCCCCCTTTTCACCCTTACCCCGAAAGGCGGTAATTTTCTGTGGCACTAGCTGTAGAACCTTGCGATTCCCCTTCCTGTTAAGAAGCACGGCGCTCTTTGTTGTTCGGACTTTCCTCTTTAAAAAGCGATAAGATGGTTTATTTTCTCAACACAAAAGTACGACTATTTTCTTAGCTCCCAATTTCCCCGTATTTCACCCACAACTCCCAAACCTTTATCCGAATACGTCAACTGCTGAATTCGAAGCTCTCCGTTTGACAAACCCAGGCCCCAAGTATTTTGATTGAGTAGATTTAAAGCTTCCGATGAAGACCAAGAATAAGCCATTAATGCCTTTAAAACCTTACGCTTAACATGTCCACGCAAGAAAAATGGAACCCCTTCCACCTGAAAACCCTTTACATTCAACCCTATTTTACTCGAATCTAAAAGCGCAGGAACAATAATCATATTGGCAATTGCTTCCGATGTACCTAATCCTTTAACTTGCACATGAAGTCCTAATGAATCACCGCGAATCATCATATTAGCAGGTTTGGCGTGCAGTGATTGACTGATAAGCCCCGATAATTTATCATAATCTAACGATACCTGAAAAGGAAGCGCTTGATTTTGATCCTTCATCTCAAGCCAACGGTTGGGCTGATTAATGACAGATTCTCCAAGTATCAGGGCTGATCGAACCAATAATTTACCTGTTATACCTGATGAATTAAAATTTAAATCATGTACATCCACATCGGAAGATCGCAAAGACACTTGCCCTAGCGGACTTGAATAATTCATGTCAACGCGGTTCAACAAATTAGTCAAGGAGTTCGGATTTAATGCTTGATTCAAACGCTCGGCAACCTTTTCTTGCATAGCAGGCAATTGTCGCTGAATCAATGGGTCTACAATGCCCTGAACCTGAACTGGAAAACCAAGCACGTGCATTTCAGGCTTAGCTAACCATTGATAATTCAAGCGTTGTACAACCAACTGATGGTGATTGATATCTTGCCAATTCCAATGGAAAGCCAAAGAAATATTACTCTTGGCTTGAATTAAACCTGTATTTATTCCTGCAATATTCGGACGGGCATCTATTTTAACAGGAATCTCAAAATTAGTTATTCCTTTCGAACCCATTTGTAATCGAGGTTGTTGCAATAGTGTCATTTGCAACGGAAAATCTAACCCTTCTTGTTTCTGTGAATCAAATAATAGCTTGCCAGGTGCTAATTGAAAATAACGAAACAAGCTATCATAGCGCATCGAGAAATTAATTGCCACCGTTTGAGAACGGACAGCAGGAGTTGCCAACTGAAATTGAGCAGGTGTACCCTGAACGAGCGCTTGACGTTTACAGGCTGCAACAAATATAAGAAGCAATAAAAAGAGAATATTCCGCATAAATAAAAAGCCTCAATCATGCCAAAGCAAAATTGAGGCTAGCTATGTAATTATTAAATACTAAGTTAAAAGGCCACCGTCAACTTGAATGGTTTGACCTGTCACATAAGATGACAAATCCGAACCTAAGAATAAGCAAACATTCGCTACTTCTGAAGCCTCACCACCGCGTTTCAACGGAATTGATTTCTTCCACTCTTCTACTGTCGCTTCATTTAATTCACCAGTCATCTCCGTTTCGATAAAACCTGGTGCAATAGCATTGCAACGAATATTACGAGATCCTAATTCCAGAGCCACCGATTTCGTAAAGCCAATGATACCCGCCTTAGAGGCAGCATAATTTGCTTGACCTGCATTTCCTTTTACTCCCACAATAGATGTCATGTTAACAATCGAACCTGATTTAGCTTTCATCATTGGCTTAATCACCGCCTTAGTCAAGTTAAAAACAGATTTCAAATTAACACGAATCACTTCATCCCATTGCTCTTCAGTCATACGCATCAATAAACCATCACGCGTAATACCCGCATTATTAATCAGTACATCAATTTGTCCAAAATCGGCCACGACTGAATTAACTAATTCTTCAGCTGCATCAAACAAAGATGCATCAGAACGATAACCTTTCGCTTTAATTCCGTAAGCTTCTAATTCTTTAACTAAAGCCTCCCCTTTTTCAACAGATGACAAATAGGTAAACGCAACATTTGCGCCAGCTTGTGCAAATTGATTAGCGATTGCCCGACCAATTCCGCGTGAAGCTCCGGTTACTAAAACGACTTTTCCTTGTACTAATTGCATGTAATAAATGGTTATTGTGTATTATTTCTTCTTTCTAACTAATGTTAATGTTTCACTCTCGGCAATAAAATCAGCCTCAATTACTTCACCTTCAGCTAATTCACCTTTTAAAATTTCCTCTGCTAAAGGATCTTCTAAGTACTTTTGAATTGCCCGATTTAATGGTCGCGCACCATATTGAGGATCATATCCTTTATCAGCAATAAAATCCTTCGCTTTTTCTGTCAATTCCACAGCAAACCCTAAGTTAGCCAAACGCGTCATCAATTTCACCAAAAGCAAATCGATGATTTTGTGTAAATCTGCGCGCTCTAACGAATTAAACACGATGATATCATCTAAACGGTTGATAAATTCTGGAGCAAAAGCTTTCTTCAAGGCATTTTGAATCGTTGATTTAGCCTGCTCTTCCATATTATCAACACGTGACTTCGTAGAAAAACCTATACCCGATCCAAAATCCTTCAAATCACGGGCTCCAATGTTCGAGGTCATAATGATGATCGTATTACGAAAATCAACTCGTCGGCCTAGACCATCCGTCAAAATGCCATCATCCAATACCTGTAACAATAAATTGAATACATCTGGATGCGCTTTTTCAATCTCATCCAGAAGAACTACTGAATAAGGCTTCCGACGAACTTTTTCCGTCAATTGTCCACCTTCTTCGTAACCAACGTAGCCTGGAGGCGCTCCCACTAAACGAGATACACTGAATTTCTCCATGTACTCACTCATGTCGATACGAACCAACGAATCTTCTTTATCGAACAAATAGGTCGCTAAAACCTTAGCCATTTCTGTCTTTCCTACACCTGTAGGTCCTAAGAAAATGAATGAGCCAATCGGCTTATTCGGATCTTTCAAACCTACACGAGTACGTTGAATAGCTTTCACTAATTTCTTCACCGCATCACCTTGACCAATCACATGTTTAGTCAATTCTTGCTCCATTTGAAGCAACTTCTCTCCTTCTTTGGCAGCGACACGATTGACAGGAATACCGGTCATCTGAGCAATAACTTCCGCTACATGCTCTTCCGTAACTGTAAACTTCTGTTTTTTCGATTCCTCTTCCCAGTTGGTCTTCGCTAATTCCAATTGATCAATCAATTTCTTCTCGCGATCACGTAATTGCGCAGCCTCTTCATATTTCTGAGACTTAACCACTTGATTCTTCTCCTTCTTAACCACCTCGATTTGATTCTCCAAGGCAACAATATCAGCAGGAACCTGAATATTGGAAATATGAACACGAGCACCTACTTCATCCATCACATCAATTGCTTTATCCGGCAAGAAACGATCTGAGATATAGCGATCAGATAATTTAACAGCTGATTCAATCGATTCAGGCGTATAGATCACATGATGATGCTCTTCATATTTATCTTTAATGTTGGTCAAAATCTCAATGGTTTCATCAACTGTTGTGGCATCAACCATCACCGTTTGAAAACGACGGGCCAAAGCACCATCTTTTTCGATGTATTGTCGGTATTCATCCAACGTCGTCGCACCAATAACTTGTATATCGCCACGCGCTAAAGCAGGCTTAAACATATTGGAAGCATCCAAAGAACCTGAAGCACCACCCGCTCCTACAATCGTATGTAATTCATCAATGAAAAGAATTACATCAGTCGACTTCTCCAATTCATTCATCACGGCCTTCATACGCTCCTCAAATTGACCACGATATTTCGTACCTGCAACCAACGAAGCGATATCCAAGGTAACAACTCGTTTGCCAAATAACACACGTGAGACTTTCTTTTGAATGATGCGAAGCGCTAAACCTTCAGCGATAGCTGTTTTACCTACACCAGGCTCACCAATTAAAATGGGGTTATTTTTTTTCCGACGAGATAAAATCTGCGCAACACGCTCAATTTCTTTTTCACGCCCAACAATGGCATCTAATTTCCCTTGCTCAGCAATTTTGGTTAAATCACGACCGAAATTATCAAGCACAGGTGTTTTACTTTTTTCACCCGCTTTTGCTGTTGAAGAACTACTTGAACCGCCTTGCGCACCTGAACCCGAACCACCAAACAGACGATTATCGTCATCAGAATCATCCGTATCCGAACTTGCTTTTGGGGTATTATCTTGCGAATTGCTTGATTGGAATTCCACCATTTCTTTGATTAAATCATAATGAACTTGGTATTTCTCCAAAATCTGAGTCGCCACATTGTCTTCATCGCGTAAGATAGCCATCAACAAATGTTCCGTACCCACTAAATTCGTTTTGAAATATTTTGCTTCTAGATATGTCAAACGCAATACTTTCTCTGCTTGCTTCGTCAGAGGAATGTTCAACATGCTTTGCTTATCAAAATTCGAACGACTAGTCGATGCCGTAGAATGTTCAATACTCTGGCGCAATTGATCCAAAGAAACGCCTGATTTATGTAATAATTCAATACCTGGTCCTTCACCATCACGAATGATACCTAACATTAAATGTTCGGTACCAATGTAATCATGTCCTAATCGCAAGGCCTCTTCACGAGCTAATGCAATTACTTCTTTTACCTTATTTGAAAACTTAGCCTCCATATTTCCCTAATTAATAATATTCAAAACGCACCTAAGCCATTATTTGTTCAAACTCTTTTGTAATATTTCACGCGATTCAATTCCGTAATTCATAATTAAATCTAAAACGGACAGATTAGCAACAAATTCCGTGCCAAAACATTGTCTATACGCAACAGGAACGTAAATATTTCGCGAGGAATATTCTTTTTTTGAATCAATTACATTCCAAAAGGAATTTTCAGGCGCTTCATTAAATGATTCTGTGAAGCTAAACTGAGGTTTTTTTTGCAAAAAACGTGCAATTGTATTTAAAAATTGAATATTTAAATCTACTAAAAATTTACTTTTTTTTGCAAATATCTGATCGATAAATGGCTCGACATGTTCAAAAAAAGGAGCCTTACCATAAGACGCTTGAATCGCTCCTTTATGTTTTCTGATCCAATCTTGTGAATAGTCAATTTGAACGTCCTTCGTGAGTTGCTTTCCAGAGGCACCTTGAATAATGGGAATACTCAATAATTCCACCCCATTGGCCCCTAAAATATAGCTTCGGTTGCGATAGGTTTGTTTGGGAAAATTCTCAAAAACTTCAAATTCAATTTGAGGTTCCGCAAAAATTAGCGCGCAATATTCTAAAGAAGGTAAATACTGAATATCAATGTGCATTCAAAAAATAAGTGGATATTTGCAAAAATAGCAGATATCAGCGATTAACTCGACAAACTAGCCATGATGTTTTTTTACAAGCTTTTAGGCCGCATGCCACTTTTCATTTTGTACACACTTGCTACTGGTGTCAAATGGGTCTTTTATTACATCATCGGATACCGAAAAGAAGTTATTACCAAAAATATTTTCCACGCATTCCCAAATCTTAATCCCAAGGAAATCAAGGAATTAAGCTTTCGTTTTTATGGGTATCTAACTGACCAATTAGTGGAATTCTTTTACGGTGTATCCATCAGTCAAGAAGAGATGTTGGACCGCGTTCAAATGGTTAATGAACATTTTATTTCCGATTACTTACAAGCAGGAACGCCCGTTGTACTTGTAGCTGGACATCAAGGTAACTGGGAATGGGCTATTCACCGACTCGCCTTATCCAAAAACCTGTATGATGTTGTTTATCAAAAACTGAACAATCCGGCGTTTAATCAATTTACAATGGAAGTGAGAAGTAGGTTTCCAGGTGTAACATTATTAGAAAAACGCGAATCCATTTTGGCTACACGTGAAAGAAAAGACATCGCAAGAGGTATATGTTTAGCAGCTGATCAAGCACCCCAAAAACCTGAATCAGCGTATTGGACTACTTTTTTAAATCAAGATACCGCTTTTTTTACCGGTATGGAGCGATTTGCTAGGGACTATAATTACCCGGTTGTTTTTGTGGAATTAATCCGTAAAGAACGCGGAAAATACATCATGAGCTTTGAACCTATCGCTAATCCCGATTACACCGATTTACCTAAAGGAGAGATTATCGAACGCTTTGCGCGTAGATTGGAGAAATCCATTGTTCAATATCCCGAACAATATTTATGGTCGCATCGTCGCTGGAAACACACAAAACCAGATGCCACGCTAATTAAATGGTAATTAGTCGAAGTCACTTACATCACCAGCACCTTCTCGAATAATTTCGACACTATCTTCAGAAATTTCGATGACTGATGAAGGAAAGTGTCCACCATAGCCACCATCTAAGACTAAATCAACTTGATTTTCGTAGCGTTCAAAGATGAGACTAGGATCTGTATATTCTTCTACTTCCAAACCGTCCTGTGGCAATGTTGTCGTCAACAAGGGATGGCCCAATTGCTTCACGATGTCTAATATGGGTTGATAATCAGGTATTCGAATACCTACTGTTTTCTTACCTTGAACAAGAACAGAAGGCACCTTTGAACTAGCAGGCAAAACAAATGTATATGGGCCGGGTAAATAGTGTTTTAATAATTTAAAGGCAAAGTCACTTACTTTGGCAAAATTCGCAATCGAACTTAAATCCGCACAAATAAAACTAAAGCGATTTTTAGCAGGTTTAATCTGCTTGATTTCGCAAATACGATTAACAGCTTGTTGGCTCTGAATTGAACAACCCATCGCATACATGGTATCAGTCGGGTAAATAATCACACCGCCTTTTTCAAGCAATTTGACAACCTGATCTATCAATTCTTGCGAATTATTTTTGTCGTATATTTTTTTGATTTCAGCTGCCATCTTAAAAATTTAAAAAGAAATCGGAGCCTTGTTGCTCGTCCTCCAACTCCTCAATTTTAACTTGGTCGATACTCGCATTAATTTCAAAACCCACAATCAAAATCAAGGCAACAAAATACAACCAAACCATTAAGGCAATCAGTGAGCCAATGGACCCATAAACCTTATGATAACTGGCAAAATTGACTAAATAATAAGAGAATAAATTCGAAATAGAAATCGTTAAAATAGAGGCAGTTATGCAACCTGCATTGAAAAACTTCCAACGTTTATGTATCGCAGGCGCATAATAATAAATCAATGAAATCGTAAAGAAGAAGACCGAGAAGATGACAAAATAGGTCAAAACCTTCGTCAGATAGAACGTAAAATTGTATTCTAAAATACCCTCTTTGGCCAAATATTTAACAACAAAATTACCTAAAATAAAGACCATAAAGGAAGTAATCAAAACAAAAGTCAACAAGAAGTTTAAGCCTACCGCTACAAGTCGTTCCTTAATAAATCCTCTGTTCTCACTTGTCTTATACGTCAAATTAAATGAGCGCATTAAGGCCATAATTCCACTTGTACTCGCATAAAGCGCAAAAAAGAAACCAAAAGAAACGACTCCTCCCCTTTTCTTATTCACGATTTCTGTAATCAATTCAGTCAAATCGCTTTGTAAATTTTTAGGCACTGTTGCCTTGATGAAACTGATAATCTTGTAATCCAGATGCTCTACGGGCAAATAAGGAAGCAAAGAAAATAGAAAGATAATCGTAGGGAAAACGGCTAAGGTAAAATTATAAGCTACGGCAGCCGCACGCACATCAATATCAAATTGAAAAACCTTTTGATATAAAATAGAGATGATGCGAACGAGTACATAATGCTCTTCGTATTCACGCCAAATCTGCTTTATCTCATCTAGTAAATTTTTCCTCATATAGAATAATAGGGCATTAATGCATTCATAATAAAATCAGGTGCCTTAATGACCTTTTTCGTCTTTAAATCCATAAAAACCAAAGTTGTCTTCCCTTCATTAATCAAGTCACCCGCCTCATTTTTGATCCGGTAAGAGAAGACAATTTTAGCCGTAGGCAACATATCAACCTGACAAATAACAGTCAACTCATCGTCGTATAAACCTGGAGCAATAAATTTGGTATAATGTTCTGCCACCGGAAGACCTATGCCATTATCTTCCAATGATTTATAGCTAACGCCTAAACTTCGCAGCGTTTCCACGCGAGCAATTTCATACAAACGCGCATAATTCCCATAATAGACATAGCCCATTTGGTCGGTATCCGCATAACAAACTCGGTATTTAACAGCGTGTGAATACATCTTATTTAATTTTACGAGCATCTAAGGCAGCTTGATACTTGGCTGCATTTTGCATGTGTTCTGGATAAGTTTTGGCAAAATTATGGAAGCCAGAAAAATCTTCTTTCGCGCAGAAATAAAGATACTCGTGTTTCTCTAAATTCAATACTTTATCAATAACATCCACCGGAGGAATTGAAATAGGTCCTGGAGGTAAGCCTACTTTCCGATACGTATTGTATGGAGAATTAATAGCTGTATACTTTCCTGTCACACGTTTTATCGTAAAGTCTTTCCATGCGAAAACAATCGTTGGATCCGCTTGAAGTGGCATTCCTGTACGAAAACGATTCCAATAAACACCCGCAATCCGAGCTTGTTCAGCTGATTCCTTACTTTCACCATAAACGATCGAAGCTAAAATACCCGCTTGAATAGGCGTCATTCCCAAAGCTGACGCTTGGTTAACGCGCTTTTTATTCCAAAAACGTTTATTTGCCTTCTCCATTTTCTTCATGAAATTATCAAAAGATGATGTCCAAAATACCTCATAGGTATCCGGTATGAATAGACATGCGATGGTTTCAGGGCTGTAACCGTATTGCTCGGTAATTGCACTTGAATCCAACATTTTCATGATGTAGGTAGAATCATAGGGTAATTGCTTGCCCAACTTTCCCGCGATGTCTTCCTTTAAACGAAAGTTATTGATGGTAATTCGTAAGGCATCTTGTCGGCCGTTGCGCATCTTTCGCAATAATTCCCAGTTACCTGTTTCAGGTCCTACCAAATAGCGACCTGGCTTCACTTTTTCAGCAACCCCTAACACCTTTGCCAAGAAACGAAAACTTAATTTATCCCGAACAACATCGTGTTTATCTAAGCTATCCAAGACTTGTTTAAAATCAGCTCCTTTGGGAATTAAAATGGCATAAGAATCTCCTTTCACATTAAAATTAGGCGTTTTGAAAATTTGCCAAACGTAATACGAGAACATCGCTGTCACCAACGAAAACACAAGGATAAAAATCTTGATTTTTTTATTTGAAACCATCTTAAGCAATATTAAAATCTAATGAAAAACGACTCGCTAAGCCTTTTAAGTCGGCAACTACCGGATCCAATAACGGAATCCCTTCATGCAGACGTATCTTTTCTAATTCACGTTCAGGATCACCTGGAATAATAACCTTCTGTCCTTCAACCGCATCAGCAGCACGGAAACGTTTGATCCATTTATCCATATCGTCTTTAAACGCTTCTGCCGGTCGAAATGCGTCAATGCGCATTGCACCTAAAAAATGACCTGTTCCATTTCCCACCGTTTCACCTGCTTGCATAAAACCAGCCGTAGCAAACGGAGGAACCCAAGGACCAAAATTAGCCCCAGAAAGAACTCCGGATAAAATATCCACAATTGCGCCTAAGGCATATCCTTTATGAGACCCATGTTCTCGGTCACCTCCCAAAGGCAATAAGGCTCCCCCATTTTTAATCGCAAAGGCATCATTGCAGGGATTACCATCTTTATCTTGTACCCAACCCGAAGGTGTATCTAAACCTTTGCGTTGCAATATCTCTAATTTTCCATAAGCCACAGCCGTAGAGGCGAAATCAGCTAAAAAAGCAGGTTCTTCGTTGGCAGGAATCCCCACAGCAATTGGGTTTGTACCCAATAATTTTTCCCGAGAGAAAGTTGGCGTCACTAAAGGAGCAGCATGTGTCATGGCCCAGCCAATCATATCTTTCTCCACAGCCTTCATGGCATGATACCCCGCTATACCAAAGTGATTAGAATTCTGTACCGCAACCCAACCCGTTCCTGCAATCGCTGCTTTTTCCGTGGCAATTTCCATCGCCTTGGGAGCCACAACAAGTCCTAAACCACGATCCCCGTCTACTAGAGCAGTTGAAGGACTCTCATGTAAGATTTGAATTTGAGGTTTCGGATTTAAGCGCCCATTGTCATATAAGCGAACATATCCTGCTAATCGAGCCACGCCATGCGAATCAATTCCTCTGGCATCCGCTGATACTAAAACATGCGCCGCTAAATCCGCATCTTGCTCTGGGCAACCGATGGATTCAAAAACGGAACTGACAAATTGCTTGAGTTGTTTGTAGTCTACTTGCATAACAAAATTTAACAACAAAGATAAAAATAAGAATTGGGAAAAATTTATCAAATTTGTTCTAAAATCATCAACAAATGGAAATCAATCAATGGGTAAACTCAGCTTGGTTCTGGGTCGGAATTGTTTTAGTAGCCGTTATCATCCGTGACGTATTCGTTCAAAAAAGTCACACCATCACACATAATTTTCCTATCGTTGGGCATATACGTTATTGGCTCGAGCAAATAGGTCCTGAATTGCGACAATATATTGTTGCCAATAACCGGGAAGAATTACCTTTCAACCGACAAGAACGTTCTTGGATTTATGCCTCATCCAAAAACGAGAATAACTTACAAGGATTTGGAACCGATCAAGACTTTAATTCACCGGGCTATATCTTCATCAAGAATGCCATGATGGGTTATAATCCTCCAGCAAATCATCCAAGCAAGAAAAACCCTGGCGTTTTGCCTGCAACAAAGGTAATCGGGCAATACCATAACCGTAAAAGACCTTTTCGACCCTACTCGGTTGTCAATATATCAGGAATGAGTTATGGTTCCCTTTCGGCAAAAGCCGTTGAATCATTAAACAAAGGAGCCCAATTAGCTGGTTGCTACCACAATACGGGAGAAGGTTCATTATCTCCATATCACCAGTTTGGCGCAGATGTTGTTTTGAATATCGGAACGGCCTATTTTGGTGTAAGAGAATTAGATGGAACTTTCTCGATGGATAAATTGAAGCAAAAAGTGGAGGAGAATCCACAGCTTCGCGCCATCGAATTAAAATTGTCTCAAGGCGCTAAACCTGGTAAAGGAGGCATGTTGCCAGCCTCGAAAATCAACCAAGAAATTGCGGAAATTCGCCATATTCCCATGGGCAAAGACGCAATCTCTCCTGCTTTCCATGCGCAATTCAGCAATGTCCCAGAAATGGTGAATTTCATCGAATCCATGGCCAATGAAACTGGCTTGCCTGTAGGTGTAAAATCAGCCATTGGAAAATTAGAACAATGGGAAGAACTAGCCGCATATATGGCTAAAACAGGCAAAGGACCCGATTTCATCACGATTGATGGTGGCGAAGGAGGAACAGGCGCCGCACCACACGCTTTTGCGGATCACGTATCAATGCCTTTTACATTTGCATTTGCTAAAGTTTATCAGATATTTCAGCGCCATGATTTGACCGACAAGATCTATTTCATTGCTTCCGGGAAATTAGGTTTCCCTGAAAAAGCCTTGTTGGCCTTCGCCATGGGTGCCGATTCCATCAATATCGCCCGCGAAGCCATGATGTCCATCGGTTGTATTCAGGCTCAAAAATGCCATACCAATCATTGCCCTACGGGGATTGCAACTTCCAATAAATGGTTACAAGCTGGGATTGACATCACCTTAAAAAGTGAGCGTTATTACCGGTATCATTACACCTTAGTAAAAGAAATAGCTGAAATCACACATGCCTGTGGTTATGAGCATCCTTGCCAAATGACGATGGATGACATCGAACTTTCGATGGGCGACAACAACCGAACAATGACTTTATCCAAAGCTTACGGATATCACAAAACACCGATTGCTTATGATAATTTCAATGACTTGTTAGCCTGCCCACATTTAGGAGGAGCAAATGCACGAAATCGTTTGGCCTGATAGACCTGTGGATTGAAGATAAACGATTATCTTTGCATTCATGTTATCAATATCCAATCTAAATTTCTATTTCGGTAGTCGGGCCCTATACGAAGGAGCCAATCTTCACATCAAACCTAAAGCGAAAATTGGCCTCATTGGGGCGAATGGTACAGGTAAATCAACCTTGCTTCGCTTAATTTCAGGTGAATACACACCAGATGGAGGGAATATCTCGAAGTCGGGCGATTGTACCATCGGATTTTTAAATCAAGATCTACTCTCCTACCAAACGGATGATAGTATTTTGGAGGTGGCGATGCAGGCGTTTGGCCGCCAACTAGAACTTCAGAAGGAGATTGACCAAGTCTTATATAAGATGGAAACAAATTATGAGGACAAGGATGTGGATTTACTTGCCAAATTACAAGAGGAATTCGAACGTTTAGATGGCTATACGATTCAGTCTAAAACCGAAGAAATTCTGGAAGGATTGGGCTTCAATACGGATGATTTAAATCGGCCTTTGCGACTTTTCTCTGGAGGATGGCGTATGCGGGTGATGTTGGCCAAATTACTTTTACAAAAACCTTCCCTATTATTACTCGATGAGCCGACCAACCACTTGGACTTACCGTCGATTGAATGGGTAGAAAATTACATTCACGATTACGAAGGCGCCATTGTGGTTGTTTCCCATGATCGTTATTTCTTAGATCGTACGATTGATCATATTGCTGAGGTATCTGGTGCAAAAATCACTTTATACCCTGGAAATTATTCCTATTACACGGAGGAAAAATCCTTGCGTAACGAAATACAAAAGGGAGCTTTTGAAAACCAACAAGCTCAAATTCGTCAAACGGAACGTTTTATCGAGCGCTTTAAAGCGAAGGCTTCCAAATCGCGTCAAGTACAATCCCGTGTAAAAGCATTGGAAAAGATCGACATTATTGATGATGTCATCGATGAAAAAGCGAAGGTAAATTTCAAATTCAATTTTGGGACAGAACCTGGCCGTTTTATCTTGTTTTTAGAGGATATCTCAAAAGCCTATGGCGAAAAGGTTATCTTGAAAAAAACTTCTGCTACGATTAACAGAGGAGATAAAATTGCTTTGATTGGCGCGAATGGTAAAGGGAAATCGACCTTATTACGTGTCATTTCTGGTACTGAACAAATTGAAGGAGAGCGTAGAACAGGTCACAATGTGATTGAATCCTTTTTTGCGCAACATCAATTAGAGAGTTTGAACGTAGAAAATACCTTAATCGATGAATTAAAGGCAACAGGTACTACGAAAACCGAAATGGAATTGCGTAGTGTCTTGGGCTGTTTCTTGTTCTCTGGAGAAGAAGTATTCAAAAAGATCAAGGTATTGTCTGGGGGTGAAAAATCCCGCGTGGCATTGGCGAAGGTATTGATTTCGGAGGCCAACTTCCTTTTACTCGATGAGCCGACCAATCACTTGGACATGCAGTCGGTGAATATCTTAATCCAAGCCTTGCAACAATACGAAGGAACTTACGTAGTCGTTTCCCACGATCGTTATTTCATCTCGAATATTGCGAATAAGATTTGGTACATCGAAGATCATGAGATTAAAGAATATCCAGGTTCGTTCGATGAATATGAGACTTGGATGGCAAGCAGACCTACGAATCAATCGACTGCCAAAGCGGTTGTTGCTAAGCCAAAGCCAGAATTAGCTCCCGTTGAACATAAACCTGTCAATCAAAATACAGCAAAGGCTATTGAGAAGTTGGAGAATCAAATCATGGAATTGGAACAGGAAATTGAGCAGATTGAAAACGAGATGGCCAGCGTAGCTGCGGACTCAAAATTTGATGAGCTTAAGGCTTTGGAAAGCAAACGCCATGCGGTGCAAGTGAAACTTGAAGAAACAACTGCCGAATGGGAGTTATTAATTGGCTAATATGCGAAGCGCCCTATTCATCGTTTTATTGATTTCATTCCAATTAACTGCAATAGGGCAATTACAAAATCGAATTGTTGATCCGAAAATTAAGAGTGTTTATCTAAGTCAGTTAGTTCCGCATGAGCTCATTCAGGCACAGCCGAGTTTTGACATTAGCGCTCAAGGGAATTATTTATTGCTGGATGACTTATCCCTGCAGAATCGTAATTCGCTCTATTTGCGTGTGATTCATTGCCAGTCGGACTGGACGGCTTCACCCCTTTCAGACATCGAGTTTCTTCAGGATTTCAATGATATCCCAGTCCGTGATTCACAAGCTTCCATGGGTACCAAAGTACCTTATCGGCATTATCAAATAGCCTTACCACGTGTAAAGCTGGCAGGAAATTATGTAGTCATGTTATATAATCGAGCCAAAAGGGATACGATCCTCACGCAGCGCTTTTGTGTATATTCACAGGAATTGACCGTTGCTACCCAAGTTCGATTTGGTCGGAGCAATGCATTACGCAGTACACATCAAAACCTAGACATAAAACTAAAATACCCAAACGGACTCATGCTAAATGCGGCGGAGGATCTAAAAATCTATGTAAAGCAAAATGAAATCATTCAAAATCAACTGCCGAAAATGCCAACAGGAATCATTAATCCGATGGAACAGAGCATTAGTTTCCCAACCTATGAAAACGAGCAAGCCATCGCTGGCGGAAACGAATATCGATTAGTTGACCTTCGAAGTACGCAACAAAAATTAAGTTTCATCGATTATTGGGATGTTAAGGAAAACGAAACGCGTTTATATACCCAATTAGAAAACCCACAAGGGAACTATGCGTATGTACAGCGAAATGACAGCAATGGTGCGTATGTTATCGAGAACTACGAAAATGCCAATAATCCGCTTTATGCTGATTATGTCACATGTACTTTTCGCTTAAAAGCCACTAAACAATTGGAACCAATCTATGTCTGCGGGGCATTTAATCAGTTTCAGAAAACAACTGAAAATGAAATGCATTACAATGAAAGCACAGGGATATATGAGGCTAGCATTCAATTGAAACAAGGAATTTACAATTACCGATTTGAAACAAAAAACCCTTCCAATTACTTAGAAGGGAATTATGCTCAAACCGAAAATAGTTATGAAATCTTTGTATACCTACGTAAACCAGGTAAGCGATACGATGAATTAATCGGGTATCAAAGAGTCAACTCGATCAATTAAACGTTGAATCTAAAGTGCATGATGTCACCATCATGAACGATGTAATCTTTTCCTTCAACACTTAGCTTACCTGCTTCTTTGCAAGCCGCTTCACTTTTATAGGTTTGGTAGTCGGCAAATTTAATCACCTCCGCCCGGATAAATCCACGCTCAAAGTCGGTATGAATCACACCAGCCGCTTGCGGAGCTTTCCAACCCTTTTGAATTGTCCAAGCACGAACTTCTTGAACACCTGCCGTAAAGTAGGTAATCAAATTAAGCAAAGCATAAGAACTACGAATCAATTTGCTTAAACCTGATTCCGTTAAACCGTATTCATCTAGAAACATTTGACGCTCCTCTACATCTTCAATTTCAGAAATTTGGGCTTCTAATGCTGCACATACAACGATAACTTCTGCTTGCTCCGCTGCTACATTTGCACGTAATGCATCTACAAATTCATTACCTCCTTTCGTCAAAGAAGCCTCATCCACATTGGCAACGTAGATTACGGGCTTGTCTGTCAACAAACATAAATCGCCAACTGCAACCTCACGTAAATCTGCATCCATCACAACGGTACGTGCCGATTTTCCTTCTTCCAGTGTTGCTTTAAACTGTTGCAAAGCGGCAAACTCTTGTTTTGCTTTGGCGTCACCATTTTTTGCAGCACGTTCAGTTTTTTGAATTTTCTTATCGATTGATTCCAAATCTTTCAATTGCAATTCCATGTCGATAATTTCCTTATCTGAAATTGGATTCACGCGGCCTTCTACGTGAATGATGTTTTCATCCTCGAAACAACGAACTACGTGAATGATTGCATCCACTTCACGAATATTCGCAAGGAACTTATTGCCAAGTCCTGCACCTTGAGAAGCACCTTTCACCAAACCAGCGATATCTGTAAATTCAATCACGGTTGGTAAAATACGATTTGGCTTAACGAATTCAGCTAATACATTTAATCGGTCATCTGGAACCGTAACGATACCCACATTAGGCTCGATCGTACAGAACGGGTAGTTGGCCGCTTCAGCTTTGTTCGAAGATATTGCACTAAATAAAGTTGATTTTCCTACGTTAGGTAAGCCAACAATTCCACAAGTTAATCCCATATATAAATTTAATAAGCTGCAAAAATACGGCTAAAAATGAAAAAAGCCTCCGATTTCTCAGAGGCTTTTCAAAAATAATCGAATATCTTATTCCCACTTCAGGTCAGTCCCTCCAAATTCGTCTTCGTCGCGATTAAACTGAGTAAAATCCACATCGGGCATCAATTCGGTTTTCACATGATTAACAGCTTCATTAAGGCCTTCTACAAATTTGTCAAAGTCTTCTTTATATAGGAACATTTTATGTTTTTCATAAACAAAACCATCTTCTTTTTGGTGCCGACGGCTTTCTGTGATTGTTATGTAATAATCTTGTGAACGGGTAGATTTTACATCGAAAAAATAAGTTCTTTTACCTGCACGGATTCGTTTTGAAAACAATTCTTCTCTATCTCTTTCTTCCACTGTAAATGTAATTTGGTTTGACAATGTGTAAATCTACTATTATTTCTTATTCACTCAAAGATATTGAATGCTTTTTCAGTCCTTACAGCAAGAATTTATTGCATTATTTTAACAATATTTTTAATTCCCACAATAAAAGTCAAACTTTGAATTGAATTTAGTTGAACACGCATGCGTACAATCCTAGTAATAATCCTTTTATTTGCCTCCTTGAGCCCTTTTCGTGGGTTTACTCAGGAACTTGGTGATGAAAGCTATGGCATCGCATCTTTCTATTCAAAATCCTTTTATAATAAGCGAACGGCCAATCAAGAATTATTGCGCAAAACAGAATACACGGCTGCTCACCGCTTGTTTCCGTTTAATACCTTAGTCGAGGTAACCAACATCTACAATAAAAAAAGTGTGGTTGTTCGTATTAATGATCGGGGGCCCTATAAACGAGGACGTATCATTGATTTAACAGAAGCGGCAGCTAAGAAAATTAATCTTCGAAAAGTGGGTTTAGCCAAAGTGAAGATTAAAATCATTGGGTTTGAAAATGAGCTGATGCTTATCCCCTACCACCAATTGGAATTAGAAACTACGCCGAAGTTCAGCAAAAAATTCTATCAAAAAACGCGTCTTAAATACAAAAAGAAATATCGCATTAAGCCTCGAATCAAGCATAAGCGCTACCTAAAAAAAGGTAAAAAGCCGAAAAGCAAAATGCGCATTCAGCGTTAATTATTTCCGCTTGCCTTCATAAAACTTTAAGAAGTCTTGTATCTTATCGACAGGAATTCTTTTCCCAATGATGTTTTTCGATTTATCTAATATATAAACCACCGGCGTGGCGTAAGCATCAAAGGTCTTTTGGAAATCGGTATAGTATTCTTCCTTTCCTGTTTTCGCGTTGATATGTATATCGATACCATTCTTCCAGTTTTGAATCTTAAACTCCTCGATAAACTTTTTCCACATCACTTTATCACGCACCAAACAAGCTGCTAATACGGCAATATTTTTCGATTTAAAATAAGCATCTTGCTTCAATAATTTAGGCGTTTCTTCTTTGCAATGGCTACAATCGGGATCGTAGATAAATAGAATCGTATAATTCGCCTGTATTGATGACGTAGTTAACAATTTCCCCGAAGGATCTGTTAAAAACATTTCAGGAATACGCTTCCCGATTAACAAGGGTTTGATAATTGCAATTCGTTCTTTCATCTTTCGAACGGTCGTTGTATCCCACATTTGCGGTTCCCCAATGTAATATTTCTCAGCTAAATGAACGAATGCACCATCCGTCCCAACGACATTGTGATTTTCATAGGTACTAGCAATTTTATAAACGACATACTTCCGCATGGCTTGGTTCTTAATTCCAGCCAATAATCGATCGGCGTCTTTCGATATCGAATCGGATTCTTGAACCACGAGGTCTTCAAAATATTTGTCAATTTTCTTCTGTAAAAAAGGCGTTCTGATAAATCGTTCATCATTCAAATCAACATTATCGAAATAATGCTTTTTATAATACGTGAACTGAAACTTGTATAAATCACTACTATCTTTTGAAGTTTTCACTGGTTTTGAATAAGCAGGAATTTCTGGTTCTAAACTAGCCTGAATCAATTTTGACACAAATAATTTCGAGTGATCAAATATCCATTTCTTTTGAATTTTAGCCATCTCGGTACGTAATTGTTCAGGCTTTTGCTTCCCTTGCAAGCCTAAATATGCTGCCGTCATATCTTTTTGAAATGCATAGAAAGCTTCATTTTCAGGACTTTGCTGAATTTTCATTTGGCCTACAACATCCGATGTATCTGTTTCAAAGGAAAAATTCGCATTGCCAATCACCAAATCAAAATACTTATTCTTATTAAAGGAAACAAGGTATAAACCTTCATCCAAAGTTTCTGAACCGCTAAAAACAAATCGACCGCTACTATCAACTTGTGCCGTATCCTTGATAACTTGTTGGCTCGCCCCAAAATAATGCGCCAAATACACCTCGGTATTTTGCAGACCCTTGATTTTACCTTTGATTTCAAAAGCAATATTCTGTGCCTTAGCACTAAATAGACCAACAAAAAGAAGCAATACGAATAAGAGGACTTTCATAAAATTTAGGCTAATTTTAATAATCTTAATTTCAAAAATACAATGTTTTTCACGCTATCTAAAATAATTGATTTTTTACTTTTACCAATTACTTGGATTATTCTATCCGCATGCCTCATTGCATTTACAAAAAGGCAGAAAATAAAAACGATAGCTGGAATTTTCTTGATTAGTCTGTTGATTTTAGGTTCCAATACACTCATTGTCAATTCACTATATTCCGCTTACGAAATCCCTCAAACACAAGCAAAAAATCATTATCCCCTAGCTATTGTTTTAGGCGGAGGAATGATTCGCGAGCCACAAGAGGATCCTAGTAGAATCAATGTAGGAGAAAGTGCGGATCGCTTTATGCAAGCTGCCCTATTGTATAAACAAGGAATGGTCGACCAAATTCTGATCACGGGTGGAAATACATCGATTGGAAACCTCAAGATCGACCAAAGTAATGAAACGGAACAAGTCAAACGGATATTAGTCGCGATGGCAATACCTGCCGATAAAATAATCATGGAAAAGCAGGCAAAAAATACTTACGAAAATGCAAGAAATTGTAGAGCAATCATCGATTCTTTGGCATTGAAACAACCAGCAGTATTGATTACTTCAGCTTACCACATGCGTCGTTCGATGGCGTGCTTTAGCAAACAAGGAATTCAGGTAATTCCTTATTCGGTTGATAGCAAGAAAAAGGACACCCAATTAGGTGTCCTTGAATGTATTATTCCTTCTGAGCGAGAACTTTATAAATTATCTGTACTCGTTAGAGAGATGTTTGGATTCGTTATCTATCGAATCATGGGTTATGCCTAAGTAGACAAAATTTCCACCATGCGAATTAAATCTTCTGAAACGGGCTTCTTTTTGGTAATTGTATCATGAAATGGCGTGTAAACCAATTGATTATTAATCACACCAGCCATCACATTTTTCTCGCCACGTAACAAGCCTTCCAAAGCACCTAAGCCTAAACGAGATGCCAAAATACGATCTTGTGCTGTAGGGATACCACCACGTTGAATGTGTCCCAAAGTCGTTACACGAATATCGATTTTGTTACCCATTTTCTCGCGAATCTTTTTCGCAACAATTTGAGCATTTCCTTCTTCGTCACCTTCAGCAACTACTACAATGGAAGATGATTTTTGCTTAGCAAAACCATTGTTTAATATCGTAACGATTTCATCAACCGGTGTTAAATTTTCCGGAATCATTAAAGCTTCCGCCCCACCCGCAATACCACATTGAACAGCAATATAACCTGAATCACGGCCCATTACTTCAATAAAAAACACACGATCATGCGAATCTGCCGTATCACGAATTTTATCAATGGCATCTAAAGCCGTGTTCACAGCCGTATCATAACCAATTGTATAATCAGTTCCGTATAAATCATTATCGATGGTACCAGGTGCACCTACCGTTGGAATTTTGAATTCATTAAAGAATATCTCAGCTCCCGTAAAAGTTCCGTTTCCACCAATCGCTACGAGGCCTTCAATCCCTAACTCTTGTAACTTATCATAGGCTTTTTGACGGCCTTCTGTTGTCATAAATTCTTTTGAACGAGCAGATTTTAAAATCGTTCCACCACGTTGAATAATATTGCTAACGGACTGTGAATTTAACGGGATAATATCCCCTTTGATCATACCATTGTATCCGCGAATAATTCCATAAACTTCTACTCCATGATAGGCAGCACCACGCACAATTGCACGAATACACGCATTCATTCCGGGAGCGTCACCACCTGAGGTAAATACAGCTATTTTCTTCATCAATCTATTTTTAAATACATGTTACCATGAAAATCTACCAAAAATACGATTTTAATCGTTTAATACACAAAAATAACCTAGATTTTGAATCGATTTTTTATAAAATTCATCTATAAAGTTTTGTAATTTGCAGGAATTAAAAAATGATGATTATGTCTAAAACAGCTAACGATTTCTTATATAGTTATTTAAACAATGCTTCGCCTACAGGCTTTGAATCTTCAGGCCAACAAATTTGGTTGGACTACCTTAAACCTTACATCGACGAAAAAATTATCGATACGTATGGTACAGCCGTGGGTGTTATCAATCCCGGACAGCCTTATAAAGTAGTCATTGAAGCGCATGCCGATGAAATTTCTTGGTTCGTCAATTACATTGATGACAACGGATATTTATTTCTTCGTCGGAACGGAGGCTCTGACGCCTTAATCGCTCCTTCCATGCGTGCGAATATTCATACCAAAGAAAAAGTCGTAAAGGGAATTTTCGGTTGGCCTGCCATCCATGTGCGCGATCTAGCCAAAGACAAGGCTCCTTCGATTGACGATATATTCATCGACTGCGGTGCTGCGAACAAGAAGGAAGTAGAAGAAATGGGCATTCACGTGGGAACGGTTGTAACATTTGAAGATGGTCTTACGGAATTAAATAACAAATATTTAGTGGGCCGTGCCTTAGACAACCGCATTGGAGGCTATATGATCGCGCAAGTAGCGCGTAAATTGAAAGAGAATAACATTCAATTACCTTTTACGCTTTATGTGGTAAACTCGGTACAAGAAGAGATTGGATTACGCGGTGCGGAAATGATTGTTCGCCGATTAAAACCGGATTTGGCATTCATTACCGATGTGACGCATGATACACAATCGCCCATGTACAACAAGAAAACCCAAGGTGATATGTCATGTGGCAAAGGTCCAGTGATTTGCTATGGCCCTGCCGTACAAAATAATGTGCGTGATTTCATTATCGATGTGGCCAAAGAAAACAACATCGATTTCCAGCGCCAAGCCGTTTCACGTTCTACAGGAACGGATACAGATTCCTTCGCTTATGCAACAGAAGGCGTTGCGTCAGCTTTGATATCACTACCTTTAAAATACATGCACACAACCGTGGAAACCATTGCCAAAAGCGATATGGAGGCGGTTATAGAGTTAATCTATCAATCGTTGTTGAAGGTGAAGGGGAATGAGGATTGGAGGTATTTTAGTTAGTGGTCAGTGGTCAGTAGTCAGTGGTCAGAAAAGTTAATTAGAATACTGTCAACTAATCGCTGGTTACTGACCACTGACCACTGACCACTGACTACTGACTACTGACTACTGACTACTGACCACTGACTACTGACTACTGACTACTGACCACTGACTACTGACCACTGACCACTGACTACTGACCACTGACTACTGACTACTGATTTAAATATCTCGCAAAAAACTCCCACGTCCTCAACATCTGATCAATCCGCTGCCGGTTATTACCCGCACGGGTAATCTCATGTGAGGCACCTGGATGACGCACATATTCCACGGTTCTGCCCATTTGCTTTAAACTCTTATATAACATCTCACTTTGAATGACACCCGTCCGTAAATCATTCTCGCCGTGGAAGATGATTAATGGCGTTTTAATTTGCGAAACATAGGTCATCGGCGACTCACGATCCAAAATAGCACGTGTTGCCTTCTCCCAAGGATAACCCCCAAAATAATTCGGTACCAATCGCCAAGCATTACCTTCTCCAAAGAATGTAGACAATTCATACACACCTCGCTGTGATGCAGCAACTTTAAAGCGGTTGGTATGTCCCACGATCCAAGCAACTAAATATCCCGCATAAGAACCTCCTGTGACTGCTAAACGTGTGGTATCCGCCCAACCTTCCTTAATAGCTAAATCAGTCGCCTGCATCACATCCGACATCGGTCCTGCTCCCCAATCCTTCACATTACTTGCCATAAATGGTGTACCATATCCTCCACTACCCCGGGGATTGCAATACACAACACCCCAACCTTTGGATGTGTAATACTGAAACTCATGCCACATACTAGCTTCACCTGTTCCCCACATCGCAGTAGGTCCTCCATGTATTTCAACAACTAGGGGATATTTCTTACCCGCTACATACCCAGCCGGTTTCATTACCCAATAATCAATCGTTTGACCAATTTTATTCACGAATGTATGCTTATCCGCTTTGGTAATTAATTTATCCTTTAACCAATTTGTATTAAAATCTGTAAGTACTGCCTCTTTCTTATCAAACATGCGATAAAGTTCTGACGGATTATCAATCGAGGTCTTCGCATAAATCAACTCCTCGCCTTCTTGATCAAAACCCAAAACCCCATCTGACGTGGAAGTCAATGTTTCAAATTCACCTCTGGGAATGGAATAAGCCATTAACGTAACCGCACCATGATCCTGCACCGTTAAGTATAGCCATGCATCTGGCGCAGCAAATTTGACCTGCGTAATCACACGATCCATTTTTACTTCCTGTATCTGACCCGTTGCCAACGTTAAAATTTTTAAAACGGGATTCGAAACTCCCGTTGCCTTGGATTCAAAATAGGCTAATTTTTCGCCTGAAGTACTTAAGGATATATTTGAAAAGCGATAGCCGGGTTTGATCAAGACCGACTTATAGGTTTTTGTTTTAGAGTCATAACGAACCATTTGACTCTCTAAGACCTTGTCCGGATGTGTCAACGAATCAGCGGGGAGAATAACTAAGAACTCTGACTCATTGATTTGCTCCCAGTCCAACCAACGATGTAAAGGATTATTCAACATTACGGGTTTTGCCCCTTCATGCAAAGGCATAGAATAAATAGCTGATAACTGGATCTCTCCTGATGTTGTCATCTCTTCTTGAAACTGCAATCGGTTAATCACTTTGGCCTTTTTATCCTTTTCATTCTGTGCTAAATATGCACGAACTTCTTCTAAAGTACCGTTCGGATTTGGATTAGCCTTGGATACAAATGCAGCGTTAGCCACATTAGGTTTCTCTAAATTCCAGGATGGAACCAAGCGATGTGGGTTGACCAAGGTATCCGAATAAAAGTCCTTTAAGGATATTCCGGATTGATAATATAAGCGACCATCATGTTTAGATATCGATGGATTTTGAACCGCCACAGGCGAATTTGTCAATGCCAATGGTTCTCCGCCCGACAAACTCAAGCGATATACCTGCGACTTATTTCCCAAATCACGCGTAAATAAAATGGATTTACCATCAGGGCTCCAAGTAGCTCCTGAAATAGAATATTTACCAAATGTCAATTGCCGACTCTTTTTAGTTTCCATTTCACCCACATATAAATGTGTCTGGTAAACAAAATCCCCTTTCACATCGGGATCATCTACAACGGAAGTCATAGTAAATAAATAACTCCGACCATCTGGTGAAAACGTCGGCTTCCCCACCGTTTTGATTTTGAGCATATCAGTTACTTGAATAGCTTGTTGGGCCCATGCCCCAAAAGAAACAAAAAGAAATAAAATGAGTAAACGCATCTGACAAAAAAATAAGGCTTGCGAAATATGTCGCAAGCCTTAAAATTAGAAAATAAAAGATGAATTGATTAAATCAATTTAAGAATTTCTTCACCAATCGCATCTGTTCCTAAAATCAACGATTTGTCGGTAGACGCATCAGCGATATCACCTGTACGGTAACCTTTCTTCAACACCTGATCTACGGCATTAATCACAGCTTCCGACTCAGCTTTCATACCGAAGGAAATATCCAACAATAAAGCTGCAGATAATACCGATGCCATTGGATTCGCTAATCCTTTACCCGTAATGTCATGCGCAGAACCGTGAATCGGCTCATAAACACCCGTTCCATCACCGATAGAAGCAGATGCCAACATCCCCATCGAACCTGCAATTTGAGAAGCCTCATCCGTTAAGATATCTCCAAATAAGTTGGCCGTAACCACCACATCAAAACGCTTTGGATCTTTGATTAACAACATCGCTGTTGCATCTACGAATTGGTATTCAACAGTTACATCTGGGTATTCTAATGCCAATTTTTGAATTTCTTCACGCCACAAACGTGATGATTCCAATACGTTGGCCTTATCTACCGAAACTAAATGCTTCTTACGCGTACGAGCTGCTTCAAATGCTTTGCGACCAATGCGCTCAACTTCATAACGGCTGTATTCAGCAACGTCATAAGCTGTATCTCCATTGTTTTTGCGGCCTTTTTCGCCGAAATAAATATCCCCCGTTAATTCACGGAAGAATAAAATATCTGCTCCTTTCAAGATTTCAGGCTTGATGCTAGATGCCGACAATAATTCATCGAACAATTTGATCGGACGTAAATTCGCATAAAGGCCTAATTCCTTACGCATTTTCAACAAACCTTGCTCAGGACGAACCTTTGCAGAAGGATCATTGTCATATTTTGGATGTCCTACAGCACCGAAAAGTACCGCATCAGACGCTTTCATTTTTACTAAAGTTTCTGCTGGAAGCGCATCACCCGTAGCTTCAATCGCAACGTGGCCAATTAAAGCCTCATCATAGGTGAAATCATGGCCAAATTTCGCCGCAATTTTCTCCAATACTTTTTTACCTACTTCGGTTACTTCTTGTCCAATTCCATCACCTGGAACGATTAAGATATGTTTTTTTGCCATGATATGTTTATTAAATCAAATTCAACATTTTTTGGGTCGCCTTGATGGCAGACACCGTTTGGTCACAATCCAGACCTCTTGTTATCAATTCTTTGCCACCATGATTCCACGTAATAATGGTCTCACATAATGCATCAGACTCACCTCCTGGCGGAATGCGCACCGCATAATCCGTCAACTGAGCTAATTTCTGCCCGTTTTTCTCAAAAATGATAGCCAAGGCATGCATGAACGCATCGTATTGACCATCCCCTTGCGCATGTTCCTCGAAGATCTCCCCATCAACCGAAATTTTCAGGGTTACTGAAGGACGTAAGTCTTTGGAATGCGTTAATACATAATTCAATACCTGCACACGCTCCTCAATCGCATCTGAATCCAAGACATCTGAAATGATGTATGGCAAATCATTTTGAGTAACAACCTCCTTGCGGTCGCCTAACTCAATGATACGCTGCGTTACTTTCTTCAAATCTGAATCAGACAATTGAATGCCTAGGGCAGCTAAATTATTCTCAATATTCGCTTTACCCGATGTTTTACCCAAGGCGTATTTACGCTCACGGCCAAAACGCTCCGGCATCAACTCATTGAAATACAGATTATTTTTCTTGTCCCCATCCGCATGAATTCCTGCTGTTTGGGTAAATACATTCTCCCCTACAACCGGTTTATTTGCCGGAATACGGAAACCCGAGAAGGTTTCCACTAATTTACTAACTGAATAGAGTGACTTTTCACAAACGGATGTCTTCACATCTTTTTGGTAGTCATTCAAAACAGCAATAACGGATGCCAAAGGAGCATTTCCAGCTCGTTCGCCCATGCCATTCACCGTCAAGTGTAAACCATGAATACCGTTACGAACCGCTTCCAGCGCATTCGCAGTTCCTAAATCATAGTCATTATGTGCATGAAAATCGAAATGTGTATTAGGATAACGCGCAACCAATTCCTTGATATATTCACCTGTTTCCCAATAGGTCAAAACGCCCAAAGTATCCGGCAATAACACACGTTTAACAGGTAATTGCGTAATGAAATCCAAATAACGTAAGACATATTCTTTCGAATTACGCATTCCATTACTCCAATCTTCTAGGTAGACATTCACCAATAAACCTTTGGAATTCGCCAATTCAATCGTTGCTTGAATTTCAGCAAAATGTTGTTCCGGCGTTTTCTTGAGTTGGTGCTGCAAATGATTCAAGGAACCTTTGGTCAACAAATTCATGACTTTGGCACCTGCATCCATCATCCATTGCACCGATGTACCACCGTCCACAAACGTTAAGACTTCCACCCGGTCTAAAAAGCCCGCCTGAGCAGCCCAGGAAGTAATTTTTTTCACCGCCTGAAATTCGCCCTCTGATACACGTGCGGACGCAATCTCAATACGATCAACCTTTAATTCAGTCAATAGCAATTGAGCAATGGTCAACTTTTCAGAAGCCGAGAAAGATACCCCGCTGGTTTGTTCACCATCCCGGAGGGTTGTATCCATGATTTCAATGTGGCGCATGAATCTTATCGCTTAGAGGCAAAATCAGCGATTTCCGACTTCATCGCTTGTAAGTAATCGATGTCATCAAAACCGTTTAACAAATTGTGTTTCTTGTAGCCATTGATCGCAAAAGATTCCGATGCACCCGTAGCTGAAATCGTGATGGTTTGCGCTGGCAAATCAACAACTAATTCCGTTTTCGGATCTTTTTCAATCGCAGTGAAAATCTCATGCAAGAATTCAGGAGAAACCTGAACCGGTAAAATCCCTACATTGATCGCATTCCCACGGAAAATATCCGCGAAGAAAGATGAAACCACACAACGGAAACCGTAATCATAAATCGCCCAAGCAGCGTGCTCACGAGATGAACCTGAACCAAAGTTCTTGCCTCCTACGAGAATCTTACCTGAATAAGTTGGGTTATTTAATACGAAATCTTGTTTGGGTTGGTCGTTCTTATCGTAACGCCAATCTCTAAATAAATTATCACCAAAACCCTTACGCTCCGTCGCTTTTAAGAAACGTGCAGGGATGATTTGGTCTGTATCTACGTTCTCGATAGGCATCGGAACGGCTGAACTTTTCAATACACTAAAACTATCGTAAGCCATCTTGCTCTAATTTAAATCTTATAAAAACTCTCTTGGATCTGTTACAACCCCAGTAATTGCTGCTGCTGCAGCTACTAAAGGACTCGCTAATAATGTGCGAGATCCAGGACCTTGACGTCCTTCAAAGTTGCGATTCGACGTACTCACTGCATATTTACCTGCAGGAATCTTGTCATCATTCATCGCTAAACATGCTGAACATCCCGGTTGGCGCAACACAAATCCCGCCTCCGTCAAAATATCCAAAATGCCCTCTTCTTTAATTTGTGCTTCCACGATATGAGAACCTGGAACAACCCATGCTGTCACATGATCAGCTTTTTTATGTCCTTTCACAATCGATGCAAAAGCTCTAAAATCTTCAATCCGACCATTTGTACAAGAACCGATAAACACATAGTCCACCTTCTTACCTATCATCGAATCATTTTCTGCAAATCCCATGTATTCCAAAGACTTCTCGTAGGTAGCAACACCACCTTCAACTTCAGAAGCTTTTGGAATATGTTTTGAGATACCCATTCCCATACCTGGATTCGTACCATAGGTAATCATTGGCTCGATATCGGAAGCTTTGAAATTGATTTCTTCATCAAATGAAGCACCAGCATCAGTTTTCAATGTTTTCCAATACGCTAATTGCGTATCCCAATCAGCGCCTTTCGGAGCCAATGGTCGGCCTTGGATATAATCAAAGGTCGTTTGATCCGGAGCAATCATACCTCCACGAGCACCCATCTCAATACTCAAGTTACAAACTGTCATACGGCCTTCCATGCTCATATTTTCAAACACGTCACCCGCATACTCAACGAAATAACCCGTTGCACCTGAAGTCGTTAACTTTGAAATGATATATAAAGCTACGTCTTTTGGCGTAACTCCTTTTCCTAATTGACCATTTACGTTGATACGCATTTTCTTAGGCTTCGGCTGCATGATGCATTGAGATGATAAAACCATCTCCACCTCAGAAGTACCTATACCAAAAGCAATCGCACCGAATGCACCGTGTGTCGACGTATGTGAATCTCCACAAACAATCGTAAAACCTGGCAACGTAATTCCATTTTCAGGTCCAACCACGTGAACGATACCGTTTTTAGGATCTCCTAATCCCCAGTGTGAAATACCGTATTTGGCAGAGTTTGTGGCTAATTGTTGTAATTGATTGGCCGACAAAGGATCTTCCACCGGTAAATGTTGGTTGATCGTAGGCGTATTATGATCCGCCGTAGCAAACGTACGTTCTGGATACATCACCCCAATTCCACGTTGCTCCAAACCTAAAAAGGCTACTGGACTTGTTACTTCATGGATAAAATGGCGATCGATAAAGAAAACATCCGGACCATCTTCGATTTTCCGAACCACGTGGGAATCCCATACTTTATCAAATAAGGTTGTTGGAGAATTGCTCATTCGTATTATTTAAATTTTTAAGCGCTTTCAATAAAATTAAGCTACAAAAATGCCGATTTTTTTACAATAATGCAAAGGATTCAGGGCATCAAATTGGAAATACACCAAATAAAATTTGGTAAATACCACAGATTACAAGGAAGATCGTTGAATAAATGAAAAGGGGTTTTCAATCTTATTGCGTGCATTGGTTTTGACCAAATCTGCTGCTAACTCCCCCATTTTGACAAAATCCGTTGAAATCGTGGAAATCCCATCGAATAACAAACGCTTGATCGGGGTCTCATTGTATGAAATCAAGCCAATATCTTTTCCTAGGCTTAATCCTTGCTGTTTGATTTGATCTAATAATTCAATCAGATCGTCCTCCATGACCGTAATAAAGGCTGTCCCTTTTTCCGGTTGGGCCTCTTCGGAAACTTTGAAATCGAAGGCATAGTCCCGACAAAAATGTTCGAAACCTTTGACGATGGCTTTGGGGTAATAGCTAGATGCTGGAAAAACCAACTGGATAGTATGATATTTCGCTAAGGCATCTTTTGCTTGCAGCAGGGTTTGATAAATATCCTTTTCGAAATTCTCATAAACGGCTCCGTAGGACCCTTGAATACCCGGCAATAACTTATCTAAAAGGATGAGCTTTTCTTTCGGGAGGGAATTGATGAAATCTACTGCGATGGAATCCCCCTCCATAAAATGCGGAATGATAACGATATGCGAATAATCCAATTCGCGTTTCGTGATGATTCGCTTGAAAAGATTAAAATCGTTGTTGTAAATATAGAAGTCGATACCCGCCATAGGCCCCATAGAGGCCACAAATGAATCGTAAATCATTTTTTTATGAACCGATAACTTATTGAATAAGAGGAATATGCGAAAATTAGCCGGGACGCTGCCGACGCTAATGAAAAATCCCTTCCCGCGCACAGATTCCACGATTCCCAGGGACTTCAAATAATTATATCCTTTCTCTACCGTTATCCGCGAGATATAATGCTCGAAACTCAATTCATTGATCGACGGCAAGACATCCCCCTGCTTGATTTTACCCGCTTGGATGCCTTCAATGATGGAATTGGCCAACTGCCGGTATTTGGGCGTGGAAGAAAACTCGTCAATATGAATCAATGAAATCAACTTATTCGCTAATTGAATTACCTAAACCTACGATTAATACAGAAACCAAAATCACGACTATACCCGTAATGACAGTACGCATCGTTTGTTTCGAAACACCTTTCCATTCCTTGAAGTAGATTCCCCAGAAATTGGAAGTTAAAATAATGGTTGCCATGTGCAAGATCCAAGAACTCGCCCCATTTCCTAATTTACTCTCCCCCATGCCGTAGAAAAAGAATTGCAAGAACCAGGTTGTACCCGCCACAGCGGCAAAAGTATAATTCATGCGCAAAGGTGCCGCCGAATCCGCATAATCGCCAAAAGACTTATTCTTGAAGTTCAAATACATGCAATAAACGAAGTTGGTCAGAAAACCACCCCATAATACCACAATAAAAATAACATTGTTCTGAAACAAAGGATCACAGCCTTTGGCAACCGCCGCTCCAGCCATATCTTTCCCTGCCTCAATACCAAAATTAAAACAAGCACTGCAAAGGCCTGAAATGGTCGCCACGATTAAACCTTTAGTTAAACTAAATTCCTTAATCGTTTCTTGTTTTTGCTCCTGTGACAATTCATTTTCCTTCATCATCCCCGCCTTGCCACACAGATATATACCAAAAACACAGACCAAGATCCCTAGCAAGACCACTTGACCTCCCGTGCTACCCGCAATGTGTGAAATCGTATCTCCTGAAACTCCTGCAAATTCACGGTAAATCGGCGGAACTAAGGCGCCAAAAATACTGCACAAGCTTAGTGCAATCGACATCCCTAATGACATCCCCAAAAAGCGCATGGCTAATCCGAATGTCAAGCCTCCGATGCCCCACAAAACGCCAAAGGTGAAAGTCCAGAAAAACACATCCGAATCCACTTGTTGGATGATGCTCATAAAATCCGGTATGGTCAAATAAGCCGCTACAATCGGGACAATCAACCAAGAAAACACCCCACCTACTAACCAAGCACTTTCCCAAGACCATACATGGATTTTACGATAAGGAATATAAAATGAGCCGGAAGCAAAACCGCCCAAAGAATGAAAAAGTAATCCTAAAATAGCACCCATAATATCTGTTAGTTTATCGTAAATAAATAAGTTCCTGATCCAAGTCGCACACGATCACCTGAGATTTCCACCCCATCTAATGTTCGCCGATTTTGACCAAAGGCAGGCAATATAACACTCGCACTTGTATTCACAGGCACTTCTACTTGAAGCCTAAATACCCCCGAATCTAATCGCCAATCAGAAGAAATTTTTCCATAAGGAGTTTCCAAACTTGTTTTGGCAAAGCTTAATCCTCCTCCTAATTCAGGCTTTATGACACTTTGTTTGTAACCAGCACCATCAAATTCTTCCGTATCAATACCCCCAATCGTCCGATACATCCAATCACCAACCGCCCCATAGGCATAATGATTAAAGGAGGTCATCCCAGGATCTTGAAATGTCGAATCCGGTTTCATTGAATCCCAACGCTCCCAAATGGTCGTTGCCCCATGCGCCTTAATGGGATATAACCACGACGGATAAGTATCCTGTAACAACAATTTAAAGGCCACATCACTCCGACCGAAACGCGTTAATACAGGATTTAAAAATGGCGTACCTAAAAAACCGGTTGTTAAATGATATTTATATCCCTCAATGTTACTAACCAAACGAGCTAAAGCAGCTTCACGTAAAGAGCTAGGGATCATATCAAATTGCAATGCCAAAATGTAAGCCGTTTGTGTCTCAGAAATCAAACGCCCGTTTGCCGTCATGAATTCCTTTTGAAACTGCAATTTAATTCGATCTAATAAGCGCTCCCATTCTTTGTAATCTTCCGTTTCACCTAAAATACGCGCCGCTTTAATCATCAATTGCGTATTGTAAGCATAGAAACATTGCGCAACTAAATAGTTGTCGGTAACCGCCGACTTCTGTCCGATCATTCCTTTAGAATCATCCACTCGATATGAAAGCCAATCGGCAAATTGAAAACCCGTATTCCACAAATCATTTTTCGCAGCACCCCGCACATAATTCAAATAAGCCTTCATGCTCGCGTATTGATTCTCCAAAACCTGTTTATCGCCATAGCTCGTATATACATTATACGGTATGATGATACTGGCATCCGACCAACCCGCAGCTCCCGATTGCGTATTTTCTTTGCCAATTGTGGTACGCGTCAACACATCGGGAATAACGAAAGGAACAGCTCCATT
The DNA here is from genome assembly GCF_042714525.1 of Aquirufa echingensis. Taxonomy (NCBI): domain Bacteria; kingdom Pseudomonadati; phylum Bacteroidota; class Cytophagia; order Cytophagales; family Flectobacillaceae; genus Aquirufa; species Aquirufa echingensis. The sequence continues at coordinate 289,720 of NZ_JBBKYA010000003.1, forward strand.
GGGCGCCTGATCCGCCTGAACATCTTTCAGCCATTTGGCAAAAAACTGATTCACATTAAAGTTGAAGGCCGCCGTTCTAGAAAACACCTCCGCATCACCTGTCCATCCCAAACGCTCATCGCGCTGTGGACAATCCGTGGGAACATCTAAGAAATTCCCTTTTTGGCCCCAACGAATATTCGATTGCAATTGATTCAACAAAGGGTTACTTGTTTCAAAGGAACCCGTCGACTCCATATTCGAGTGCAAAGCGATAGCCGTGAAATCTTCGGGCTTAACATCATATCCCTCCACCTGGACATATCGAAATCCAAAAAACGTAAAATGTGGCTCAATGATTTCAGGCATACCGGAAAGTACATAGCTTGCTTGCGCTTTGGCAGAACGTAAATTGGCAAAATAGGGCTCTCCAAATTTATCCAACATCTCCACATGGTAAAATTTCACTTGTTGGCCTACTTGCCCCTTCGCCCGAAACTTAACCCAACCCACGATATTTTGACCAAAATCCAAAATCACTTTTCCTGAATTAGTACGTAACACCTTTTTAACGGCAACCTGTTCTTGCTTACGAATCGGTTCATTGATTTGGGCACGCAACACATCGAATGAAGCTGACGTTTCAACCACAGGCGTCCCTTGAACAGGCTTGATGCGCAAATCTTGCTTTTCGCCATCGTAAATTTCGGATGCAAGAATCGAACTTAAAGTGGCTTTCCAAGACGCATCTGAGGCGATGGTTTCTGTTGATCCATCGGCATAGGTAATCTCCAACTGGCTTAAAAGAGCCGTTTGAGCCCCATAAAAATTCTTGTTATTTTCCCATGCAATGCGTGTACGATACCAACCTGAACCCAAGAGTACATCCAATTCATTAAGTCCATTTTTAATATCGGATGTCAAATCATACACTTGATATTGCAGATGCTTATTATAACTCGTCCAACCCGGTGTTAAATAGGCATCGCCGATTCGCTTCCCATTAATCGAAGCCTCATACAAACCCCGAGCGGTAATAAACAAACGGGCTTGTTTCACTTTTTTAGAGGCAACAAATGATTTCTTGAAAAGCGGAATGCGCCCGTCAACCGTATCAGCCGCAATACCCGAACTGATCCATTTTGCTTTCCAATCCGAAGAATTCAAAAATGCCGTAGCAAAGCTAGACTTAAAAACTACGCTGGCTTTGTCCGACTGATCCCAAACCTGAACAGCAACCTGATAAGCTTGATTTGATTTCAAAGCAGCACCGGCGTAAGGAACAAATATGGATTGATTGGATGAAACTTTACCGGAGTTCCAAACAATTTGACTTCCTTCTTTCACTTGGATCGAATAAGCTTTCTGAGTCACATTCCGCTGAATCGATGCTAATTTCCAAGAGAATCGAGGCACAAGAGAACCAATGCCATGTGGATTCACTTGATTCTCAACGAGGACCCGTTGAATTGAAATTTGACCAAACAGGACAGATGGCGCCATAAAAAAGAGCAACCATAAGCCTTTCTGCAATAGAATTTTCATAAATTTCAAGGTTTAGATTTCAAAGCAATCTACGAATGTAAGTTGACAAATTAAAACAACCATCCTTGTCCCCCATAGGAAAGCCAAAACCTTATAACATGAAAATAATTGCATCCCTCACACTAAGCTTAAGTTTTCTACTCTTCGCCTGGTCATCTGAAACAGATCAAGATTGGTCGGAGTATTTAGGTGGCCCCGACCGCAATCATTTTTCACCATTGACACAAATTAATGAAAGCAATGCCAAAGACCTGAAGGTCGCTTGGACATACTCCCTACCCGATTCAGGACAAATGCAGGCAAATCCCATTACAGTAAGGGGTATACTTTATAGTGTCAGCGCATCCGTGCAAGCCTTCGCATTGGATGCTGCGACGGGCAAGGAGATTTGGCGCTTCGGGGATCCGCTAAAAAACTGGGCAAGCACATCGCGTGGCTTGAGCTATGCAGATGGGCGCATTTTATATACGGCTGGACCTAATCTTTGGGCCTTGGAAGCCAAAACGGGAAAGCCTATTGAAACATTTGGAGATCATGGGAAGGTGGATTTGCATACGGGCTTACCAGCCATCGCACAAAACAAATTCATCATTTCAAATACTCCTGGGACGATTGTGGGCGACGTCATCGTCATGCCCTTGCGATTATCTGAGGGGGCAGATGCGGCACCGGGTGACATTCGTGCGTTTAATATAAATACGGGTAAATTAGTTTGGAGCTTTCATACCATCCCATATCCGGGCGAGAAAGGCTATTCGACATTTCCGAAAGATGCCTATCGAAATACCTACACAGGCGCGGCGAACAACTGGGCCGGAATGGCAGTGGACCGTAAGCGTGGAATAATTTATGTACCTACGGGATCGGCGGGTTATGATTTTTGGGGAGGGAATCGGAAAGGCCAAAATTTATATGCCAATTGCCTACTTGCCTTGGATGCGCGGACAGGAAAAAGGCTTTGGCATTTTCAAACGACACACCATGATTTATGGGATCGAGATTTACCTGCGCCACCGAATTTGATTACCGTCACCCGAAACGGGAAACGGATCGATGCCGTTGCACAAATCACGAAACAAGGGTTCGTATTTCTCTTTGACCGCGTTTCGGGTAAACCCTTATTCGACATCAAAGAAATCCCGGTAGAACGAACAGGATTACCGGGCGAACATGTTTGGCCAACACAACCTTTCCCCGTTTTACCTAAACCCTACGCCCGCTTATCGAATGAGATCAAACCGAGTGACGTGAGTCCTTATGCCAAAAACAAGGAAGAACTTTCCGCTACTTTAGGCAAGTTAAAAAGAGCTTGGTACGATGCCCCAAGTGAACAAGGGACGTTAATTCTTCCTGGCTTCGACGGTGGTGGCGAATGGGGCGGCGCGGGTGCTGATCCCGAAAAAGGAATTCTGTACATCAATAGCAATGAAATGGGCTGGATACAGAAAATGGTCAAAAACAAAGCAGGTAACTCGACGAGTGGCGAAGGCTTATACCAACAAAGCTGTGCGAATTGCCATGGAACTGATCGAAAAGGAAACCCGGCGTCAGGCTACCCAAGTTTATTGGGAATCGAAAAAAAGCGGGATGCCAAATACATTGCACAAATCATACGGAATGGCAAAGGCATGATGCCGGGTTTTGGCCACATCAGTCCAGAAAAACAAAATGCGATCGCCGCATACATACAAGGATTAGCTTCCAAAGAGGTAGCATCCACCAATTCACCCGCGATTGTTCCATATCAAATGAGTGGCTACAACAAATTCTTGGATTCAGATGGTCTTCCGGGTTTGAGCACCCCTTGGGGAACCTTGAATGCCATCGATATGAACACAGGTAACTATTTATGGAAAATCCCTTTCGGTTCTGAACCATCTCTCGCTAACCAAGGAATACATGATATCACAGGCGGCGAAAATTACGGTGGGCCCATTATTACAAAAAGTGGTTTACTCATCATCGCCGCTACCAAAGACGCCACCCTTCGTATATATGCATCCGCCACGGGAAAACTTTTGGCGAGTTATCCTTTACCCTTTGCCTCCTTTGCAACACCATCCACCTACATGGTCAATGGAAAACAGTATGTCGTTGTGACATGCGGTGGGACGAAGTTGGGGACGCCGAAGGGGAACTTGGTGGTAGCTTTTTCAGTGAAGAGTTAAGAGTTAAGAGTGAAGAGTTAAGAGTGAAGAGGTAAGAGGTAAAGTTTGTAGGTACGCCTAAAAACCTTACACCTTAGAATTAAAATGCTTTTTAACCCTAGGCTAAAGCCTAGGGAGATCCCCAGACTAAAGTCTGGGGTTAAGAATAAAAAACCCCAGGTTTTAACCTGGGGAAATAGACGCGAAGTATTGCGTCTCAAACTTTGGCAATCCTGAAAGGTTTGCCAAAGAGAAAACAGCAACGAGTTTCGCATCTCTAAACTCTTACCTCTTCACTCTTAGTTCTTAACTCTCCCCTCTTACCGCTTAATAAATGTGTCCGAATTTCGAAAACTAGGACATGTACCGCTTGAATTCCAATAGTGCTTGACTATACTATGTTAATTTTGAATTATGGGAAATTCTCATGGTTCTAAGAATACATAATAATGATTAAAAATTTATACTTCATTGCATTATTTGCGTGTGTAAGCATACAAATTCAAGCGCAACATTGGAAATGGACGGTGGGTTTAAATAGCACCGACTACCAATACAAGAGTTCAACGGGGGATGTTATTGATTACATCAAACCGCTTGGTGGCGTGCATGCCTCCTTCCGATACAACAAAGAACTGGTAGATACCACCGACTTGATTTCCAAGTTTTCGAAGACAGCTATATTCTTTGGTAACCACCAAAAGCTCGCGAAAATCGCCAGTTTATTTCGCTACGAATTGGGGGTGAATATCAATCAATTCAACGCCACCGGTGACATCCAAAACATCATCCTGAATTACCAAACAAATTTCATTGGACTGCATGCTGCCTTTGGACCAGAGCTCAAAATCTACAAAGGTTTTTCCATTGCCGTACAAGGAAATTTAGGTGCACAGAAATTATTTACTGGTGTTCAAACTCAGATAAGCAACAGTAAAAACATCAATTACAATTTGGCAGACAATGAAAATTTCAGCCCGATTCACATGATGCTCGGCTACAACATCGAGATTCACAAATTGCTTACGGACAAGACTTCCATGTTCATTTCTTACCAAAAGAATACGACGCTCCACGGTTGGACCGAAGGAAAACCAAGTTTAAATTTTACACCTACAAGCCTAAGTATCGGCCTTAAAATTTCAAAATTCTAAGTCTATTTTACCCAATTAGTTCTTTAAATACTCCCCTAAAACGGGCATTAAAACGATGAAAAAATTACTCCTCCTTATTGTTTTACAATTAAGTTTATTCGCGGCATTTGGCCAGAAAAAGGGACTGAATTACCAAGCAGTCATCCTCGACCCCAAAACCATCGAAGTGCCCGGTGTCAATGTGACTGGCCAACCACTTTCCAATGGAAAAGTGTGGGTTCGATTCACACTAAAAACATCGGCAGGCGTAGATTATGAAGAGATCCAACAAACGACCACGGACGAATTCGGTCTTATTTCCTTGACCGTGGGAACCGGTGCGTCAACGGCCTCCAACAGCAGCAATGCGACTGGGATAAGTAAGTATAGCACCTTTGATTCCATTGTTTGGGATTCCGAATTAAAATCTATGATCGTAGCGGTCAATTTCGATGGAGGATCGAAATTTACGACCGTAAGCAATCAAAAATTGAACTTCACGCCATACGCCTTGTATGCAGAATCCGTGGACTACAAAAACGTACGTAACTCACCTAAAAACCTAAGTCAATTCAACAATGACACGGGTTATTTGGTACCAAAAGATTTAGATCCATTGAAATCTTCTGTGGCTGCCAATACCAAAGCAATTGCGGATAATCAAGCGACAAATGAAGGGAAATTTCTTGTGGTGAATCAATCCATTGATGCGCTTGATAAGAAAGTTAAAGCAGATATTACAAACATCAACAATACATTAACAGATCACGATAATCGGATAAATACAACCGCTAATAATTTAACGAATACGACAAACAATCTAAGTTCACAAATTGGCTCCGTTCGTAATTTAACGGAAGCTACAGCCAATACAGTAAATAATTTGAGTGGAACTTATGAATCAGCTGGAAATAAATCCTCGGCAACAGATTTAGGTGGCGGTAACCCATCTGATATCTTATTCCCAACACAAAAAGCCGCTAAAACCTATGTAGATAATGCTGTGAGCATTGCCGTTGCGTCTGGAGCTCCTGATGCTACGACTTTGGCATCCGGAAAAGTGCAATTAACCGGGGACTTAGGCGGAACAGCAACCAACCCAACGGTACCCGGTTTGGCCAACAAAGAAAATACAAGCAACAAATCGACGAACGTGGCAGCAGATGGATCATCGGATACGAAATATCCATCTGTACGTGCCATTAAAACCTATGTGGATCAAGCGACGATGGGCATCGCCTTGCAAGCCGCAGTTGACGCGAAGGCGGACAAAAACTCCCCTGTTTTCACGGGAACACCATCTTTACCTTCAGGAACAACGGCAGTAACACAAAGCCCGGCAAATAACTCGACAGCCTTGGCGACAACAGCCTTCGTTCAAGGTGCAATTGCCTCAGCTACGATCGTAGATGCAGATGCAACGACCAAAGGAAAGATTCAATTAGCCGGTGATTTGGGCGGTACAGCAGGTTCTCCTACCGTACCCGCATTGGCGAACAAAGAAAACACAAGCAATAAATCGACAGCCACAGCCTTGGGAACCAGTGACCAATTATACCCTACACAGAACGCGGTCAAGGTATATGTGGACAACCAAGTAGCCGCAGCAACCATTGCAGATGCAACGGCCTTAATCAAAGGTAAATTACAATTGGCCGGCGATTTAACAGGTACAGCAGCTGCTCCTGCCATCGCAACAAGCGCAGTGACAAGTGCGAAAATTGCCGATGGGACAATTGAAACCGCAGACATTGCCGATAATGCCATCACGACGGCTAAAATCACGGATGCAAATGTAACGGATGCTAAAATTGCTACAGTTTCTGGATCGAAAGTAAATGGAAACATTACAGGTAATTCGGCTAATGTCACAGGAACCGTAGCCATTTTAAATGGGGGTACTGGAGCGACTTCTGCAACTGCGGCTTTGACGAATTTAGGTGCGCAATCGACAGCCAATTTGAGTAACGATGTATCTGCAGATGCTGCTTCGGTAACAAAATACCCAGCCGTTAAAACGATCAAAGAATACGTCGACAATTCCGTAGCAGCTGCAACCATTGCGGATGCCACAACGACATTAAAAGGTAAAATCCAATTAGGAGGTGATTTGGCAGGAACGGGAACAACGGCAGCAGCACCGGTGATTTCAGATAATGCCATTACTTCTGCGAAAATTGCTGATGGAACAATCGCAACGGCGGACATAGCTAATGCAAGTATCACAAATGCCAAAATTTCAGGTCCTATCTCCATCGCCAATGGGGGAACAGGATCCGCAACACAGAACTTTGTTGACCTAACTACCGCGCAAACCATCGCTGGAGTTAAAACTTTCTCATCCACCATCACAGGAAGCATCAGCGGAAATGCAGGTACTGCAACTACATTAGCCACGGCAAGAAACATCTATGGAAACAGTTTTGATGGTTCTGCAGCTTTGACCGGCATTATCGCATCCACTTATGGCGGAACAGGAAATGGTTTCACGAAATTCACAGGACCAACCACAGCAGAAAAAACCTTTACCCTGCCAGATGCATCAGCTACAATCTTAACAACAAACGCAGCTGTAAGTATTGCTCAAGGTGGAACAGGTTCAACAACTGCTGGAGATGCCTTGACGGCATTAGGTGCACAAGCGACTGCCAACTTAAGTACAGATATTTCTGCAGATGCTGCATCAACAACTAAATATCCAGCTGTTCAAGCCATCAAAAATTACGTTGACGCAAGTGTTGTGTCCGCAACTCCAGATGCCTCAACATCCGTAAAAGGTAAAATTCAACTAGGCGGTGATTTAGCCGGAACAGGGACAACTGCTGCGGCACCGGTCATTTCCGACAATGCCATTACAACGGTTAAAATCAACGATGGGGCAGTTAATTCAGCTAAGATCACTGATGGAACGATTGTAAATGCCGACATCAACGCATCGGCCGCTATTGTAGATACGAAATTGGCCACCATTTCTACTTCAGGAAAAGTGAGCAATTCAGCCACAACAGCTACAGATGCAAATACAGCTTCAGCTATTGTTGCACGTGATGCGAGTGGCAATTTTGCCGCAGGTACCATCACCGCAAGCTTAACAGGTTTGGCATCTAAGGCTAGCAACATCAACGGAGGAACCTTAGGGGCGCTACCATATCAATCGGCAGCTAATACAACGTCGCTTTTAACCGGAAGTACTTCAGCCACCAAACAATTCTTAACACAAACTGGAACAGGTTCCGCATCTGCTGCTCCTGCTTGGGGATCTATGGTTATTGCAGACGTATCCGATTTAGGAACAGGCGTAGGTGGATTCTTAGGAACACCTACCAGCGCAAACTTAGCCACAGCCGTGACGAATGAAACAGGCTCAGGGGCTTTGGTATTTGCGAACTCTCCTACTTTAGTAACACCTACCTTGGGTGTGTCATCCGCGACGAGCGTTGGCTTTGCTGGTTCAACATCCGGTACAGCAACCTTAGCAGCACCAGCAGTCGCAGGAACAACAACGATTACATTGCCAGGTGCTACGGGAACCTTAGCAACATTGGCAGGAACGGAAACCTTGACCAATAAAACATTAACGAGCCCTGTGTTAATCACACCTGATTTGGGCGTGCCATCAGCAATTGACTTGAGTAATGCCAGCAGCTTACCCGTAGCAGCCATTACAGGAACATTGCCCATCACGAAAGGAGGTACAGGGGCAACTACTGCGGCAGCCGCATTAACCGCATTGGGAGCACAATCCACAGCCAATTTAAGTACTGACGTTGCTGCAGATGCCGCATCTACAACAAAATACCCAGCAGTAAAATACATCAAAGAATACGTTGACGCTAGCATTACCTCCGGCGCGCCAGATGCTGATGCTACGACGAAAGGAAAAATACAGTTGGCCGGTGACCTAACAGGAACTGCCGCTTCTCCCGCCATCGCTGCCAGTGCAGTAACGACTGCCAAAATCAATAACGATGCGGTTACATCTGCAAAGATTGCCGATGGAACGATTGTAAATGCCGACATCAATGCATCTGCTGCGATTGCTGATACCAAATTGGCGACAATCGCTACCGCAGGGAAAGTAAGCAATTCAGCCACAACAGCAACCGATGCGAATACAGCCTCGGCCATCGTTGCTCGTGATGCCAGTGGCAATTTCACGGCAGGAACAATTACGGCCAACTTAACTGGTTTAGCGAGTAAAGCAACTAACTTGAACGGGGGTGCCGTAGGTTCAATACCTTACCAAAGCGCAGCGAACACAACAACCTTATTAGCAGGTAACTCATCTGCAACTAAGAAATTCTTGACACAAAGCGGTGATGGAACATCTGCTGCAGCACCAGTTTGGGCGGGAGTTGCCGTTTCTGATATCACAGGTACTTTGCCAGTTGCCAATGGAGGTACCGGGGTAACATCCGTAGCCGCAAATCTCGTATTTGCAGGTCCTACTTCTGGAGCCTCAGCCGCAGCACCAAGCTTCCGAAGCTTAGTTGCAGCGGATTTACCTTCCGGTTCGACGAACTATGTAATCAATGGAACGACCCAACAAGCTAGCACCGATTTCAATATCAGTGGATCGGGTACCATTGGAACAACCTTAGCAGTAACCGGTAACACAACCATCGGTGGTACTGCTACGATTACAGGCGCTACAACCCTATCAGCTTTAACAGCTACCAAAGGAGTCTTCACAGACGCATCGAAGCGTTTGACAAGTACTGGAACGTTGGGGACCGATCAAGGAGGTACAGGAATGACATCCTTTAATAGTGGTGGTGCCATGTATGCAACGAGCACGTCGGCATTAACGACAGGTACATTACCTACGAGTGCCGGTGGTACGGGATTAACTTCCTTTACGAGTGGTGGTGCATTATATACGACAAGTACAACAGCGGTCACTTCAGGTACTTTACCGGTAACAGCCGGTGGTACAGGTTTGGCGAGCATTAGTGCGAGTCAAATCACGTTTGGTAATGGAACAAGCGCATTGGGTACAAGTTCAAATTTAGTTTGGGATAATACCAATGCGCGATTGGGTATTGGTATCAGTACACCTTCTGCTACATTTCAAATTGGAACGGAATCCGCTGACAACTTAAAGTACTATGTCGATGCCAACAGTAACAATACATTAAAACTAGGTTACCGTGCTACAGGCTGGTTGATGCGTACCGGAAACAATTCCGGCGTTGCGACCGACTTGAATTTTTCATATATGAACAGCGGAGGAACTTCCGACATTTTAACTGTCAGCAATTTAGGTTCTGTGATTGTAAATGGCCCATTGAATGTTAGTACAACTGCAACAGCCTTATCAGGATCATTTACCAATTTAGATTTAGCTAATTCAGCCATTCATTACAGTGGTACGGATAATAAATTAGGAATCTTTACTTCGGCCCCTACGTCAAAGTTCCAGATTTTTGGCGATACGAATGCCGACTTCCCATTAAAGTATGATGCGGATTTAAGTGGTGGAACGATGACCTTGAGTTTCCGTTCGAAAGCTTTCAAAATCATGACGAACCAAAACAGTGGCACGTTAGAAAATTTGACCTATTACTATAACAATGGTACGACAGACACACAAATCATGCAATTAAATAATTATGGCCAAGTACGTATACCTGCTTTAATATTACCTACTGGGGCGGCTGCTGGAAAATACTTAACATCAGATGCGAATGGTGTGGCTTCATGGGCAGATGTAAATGCATCTGGAAACTTAGTTACCTTAACGGGAACCCAAACGTTAACCAATAAATCTTTTACGGCACCAGCCCTAGGAACACCCGCATCAGGTGTTTTAACCAATGCAACGGGCTTACCTTTAACTACGGGTGTAACGGGTATTTTACCGATTGCCAACGGAGGTACAGGTTCAGCAACACAAAACTTTGTGGATTTAACAACCGCACAAACTATAGCAGGTGCTAAAACATTTTCATCAACGATTGTGGGATCCATTTCAGGCAATGCTGCCACAGTAACGAATGGAGTTTATACAACAAATAAATTAAGTGCTTTATCAGCTACAACATCTGCTGAATTAGCGGGAGTCATTTCTGATGAAACAGGAACGGGATCTTTGGTATTCGCTACCTCTCCTACCTTGGTAACGCCAACTATCGGCGCCGCAACTGGAACAAGTTTAAGTGTTACAGGTCAGTTGACATCAACCGTTGCCACAGGTACTGCACCTTTAGTTGTTACTTCTACTACGCCGGTTACGAATTTAAATATTGGAGGAAATGCAGCAACTGCTACAACAGCTACGAACATTGCCGGTGGTTTAGCTGGATCGCTCCCTTATCAAACTGCTGCAGGTACGACAACTTTATTGGCCAAAGGGACAGATGGACAATTCCTAACTTTAGTCAGTGGAGCACCTGCCTGGTCGACGTCAAGTGCGGTGACGAGTGTAGGAGCTATTTCAGCATCTTCTACAGCCAATGGAGCTAGTATCACTTCCAATGTCCTCAACTTAGCGCCTGCAGATGGCACCAATGGTGGTGTCGTTACTACCTCAGCACAAAGCTTTGCGGGGATAAAAACCTTTGCAAATACGACTGCGAGTACATCCACAACAACGGGGGCAGTTATTGTCTCAGGTGGTTTGGGTGTTGCCAAATCAATGTATGTTGCTGAAGACTCCTATATCAATGGTTTGAAAATTGGTAAAGGCCTAGCCTCATTGTCAACAAACATCGCGATTGGGGCCTCAACCCTAGCGGCAGCTACAACTGGGGATAAAAACGTTGCAATCGGTTCAAATGCATTGGCTGCTAATACCAATGCAACAGATAACACCGCAATAGGTTACAATACATTGGCTGCCAATACAGTTGGCTCAGGGAATACGGCCATCGGCAGTGGTTCAATCAGCGCAATGAATAACGCAACTTCAGGTAATGTCCTACGAAATACGGCTGTCGGGAATGCAACGTTATCAGCCATGACATCCGGAGCTTACAATACTGTGATGGGAACTTTCGCATTAGCGGATATGACTAGTGGATCTTCCAATGTAAGTATTGGTAACGAGGCTGGTCAAAAAATCGGTATTGGTTCTGTTAGTAATACGCAAATGAATACCTCAGTCATTATAGGAGCTGATGCGCGAACTCTTGGAAGTGGTGAAAGTAATGCTATAGTAATTGGATACCAAGGTAGAGGTTTAGGATCAAATACGGCGGTGATAGGTAATGCATCAACTACTATGACATCATTAAACGGTGAAGTCCTTGTTGGAAGTACAACCGATGCCGGTGATTATAAATTACAAATTACAGGTAATTCAAAATTAACAGGGACACTAACAGTAGTAGATGGTTCCCAAGGAGCAGGAAAAGTTTTAATATCCGATGCAAATGGTTTAGCAACTTGGTCAGCAAATAGTAATGGAGGTGTTTCGTCAATATCTGCGACTGCAACCATGGCAGCTACCGATAATTACAATCTTATTGTATTTTCTGGATCTACTTCTGGTCAAACAATTACATTACCAAGCGCATCAGCAGCAGGTGCAGGTCGTGAAATTACAATTAAGAATATTGCAAGTGTAACTGTAGCAGTAGCAGCCACCTCAGGTAACTTAATTTCAGATAGTACAACGACATCTGCAACTGGTTTAAACATTGGAACTGAACCGTCAAATAACTGGATAAAGGCGATATCAACAGGCACCAACTGGATCATCTTACGAGCATTGTTCTAAAATACAATTGTCATATTTTCCAAATTCGACAATTCATTAATAAAAGTCTTTATGAGACAAATATGAAAAAGCTATTAACTGTTTTCCTTATTGTATTAGCAATTTTCCAAAATAGAAAATTATTAGCTCAAACAGGTATAGGTACAACAGCTCCCGTGAATAAATTCCAAGTAGAAACGGCTACGGCAGATCCCGCTACAAGTGGTTCTGCAGCCAATGGAAATTTGCGTCTGAGTGGTTTATCGGTGGCTCATGTTTTGGATTTTGGCTTAGGTAATACGAGTAATTTTGCTTGGATTCAAGCAAGAAATAAGACCTATGGTACGAATTACAATTTGGCATTAAATCCTTTGGGAGGTAATGTGGGCATTGGTACCTCCTCGCCTACTGCGAAATTGAATCTTGTGGGTGGTGGCATGCGAATCTACGATGGATTCACAAATAGTGGTACAAGACCCGCCATTAATACCAGTAGCATTGGGAATTATGAAATTCGTGGTGTAGGATCCGCAACAGGAACAGTCCAAGCAGATGGAGCAGATGATGGCTTTCTGCGACTTTCCGCGGGGGGGGGGACAACAACAACTGCACAGTCTTCCATTGATATTTCAGGTTTTTCGAATACAGCCGATATGAACAATAACATCGTCTTTCGTACCGCTGGGACGGAACGTATGCGGATAGATTTAAATGGGAATGTCTTAGGTTCAAACAGCAATACTCTATCGGGTTTTGGAGCAACGATTTCTTCTATTTCAGCTGCTTATACCCTTGCTGCTACCGACAATGCAGAAGTAATTAAATCGGACGCTGCTTCCGCGATAACTGTGACGATTCCGACAGGTTTACCTACGGGTTTCAACTGCATGGTCTTGCAATATGGCGCGGGACAAATCACCTTTGCTGCTGCAAGTGGGGTGACAATTATCAATCGGAACTCCTATACGAAAACATTAGGCCAATATGCGATTGCGACTGTCTTGCATTTGGGAAGTAATATTGTGGTTATATCAGGTGAATTAGGAAATTAATGATAAGGATACTGATTATATTTTTACTGATACCTTCTGTCTTGCTGGCGCAATTCTATTCGCCGAGCTATGCAGGAAATGTATCGAAAAATAATCTCTATGTGAATTATGATTTTAGTAAATCAAGCTCCTACCCTGGATCAGGCACAACGGTGTATAGCACAACGACGAATGCGGTAAGTGCAAGTCTCGCAAACAGTCCTACCTATTTCTCTGATCCGGGTTACCTTCGTTTTATTGCGGGAAGTTCCCAATACATGATAATAGGAGACTTTAAAAACGCATACTCACCCGTGAGCCCTAGTACGAGATCAGGAGTTTTCACCTTAAGCCTTTGGTTTAATCCCACAGCACTTAATGGAGTTGTCGTATCTGATTTAGATAACACAATACCGGGAGGCGGCTATCATACCTCAGATATTGAGATGGTAGCAGGATATTTAAAATTTTCTGTTTGGCCCAAAAACACCGTTCTTACCACAGCCACTACTGTTACACTCAATGAATGGCACCATGTGGTATTGGTATATACAGGAACACAAGTCAAAGCCTATTTAGACAATACATTAGTAGGTACAGCAACTTATACGCGTTCGGGTCCACACATGGGCAGTTATACGGCTGCTCAATATTTTGGTATAGCAGCATATGATGGCACACACATGGGATCAGGTGCTTATGGGAGTTTTTTGTTGGCCGATGTAAAATTCTTTTCAGCGGCTTTGGGAGATGGGGAGGTGAATTCAATTTACCAACAAGAGAAATCAAATTATGATTTAGTGTTTTATTTGGATGGAGGTAATACAACTTCTCTGGCGACTTCAGGGGCAACCGCTTGGAATGATATATCGGGACATGCCAAATCAGGGGATATTGGAGCAGGCATGTCTTACAATGCAACTGCGAGTGGAAGCATGTATTTTAATGGGGCTAGTACTGCTTATTCAAATTTTAGCTGTGGATTAAATGGGACTTCTACTATTACAGTTGAAATGTGGGTAAAGCCAACTACGCTATCTGGTGGCATGTTTTTTGGCTTTTACCGTTATGACGTATTTACCACGGGAGGTGGTTTGGGATACAATACGGCAGGTGGAGATCTCTATGGTATAAATTCCACCCAAACCAGTGGTTTTGTCAATACTTGGAAACACTATGTGTTCGTCATGAATACAGGTTCGGTGACATCCAATAAGATATATGTGAATGGGGTTTCACAAACGTTAGCTCTACGAACAGGGACCATTCAAAATGCTAATACCAATTTTAATGGGGGAATTGGCCGAATTGCTTGTTGGGCCAATGACAATGCATACATGCAACAGATGTACATCACCAAATTTAAAATTTACGACCGTGAACTTACGCAAGCTGAAATCACGAATAACTTTAATAAAGACAAAGCAAGACATGGACTTTAAACGCATATTTATTTTCGCAATTTTAGGCTTAAGCTTTGGAGCAAAAGCCCAAACGGGTATCGGTACCACGACACCCGTAAATAAATTACAGGTGGAAACAGCGACCGCTGATCCTTTATCGAGTGGAACGACTGCAAACGGAAATTTACGTTTGAGTGGGCCATCCCCTGCTGTACATGTCTTGGACTTTGGTTTGAGTAGTACGTCTACGTTTGCTTGGATGCAGGCTCGGAATAAAACGTATGGCACCAATTATTTTTTAGGTATTAATCCTTTGGGGGGAAATGTAGGAATTGGAACTTCTGCACCATTATCAACCCTAACCGTAGGTAATGCAGGAGGTACCATTTCCGGTGAAATCACCATCAATCCGCAAGGTGCTTCAAATGAAGGCGGTCAAATTACCCTAAAAAAATCATTATCTGGACCAACAAATGATTGGACCATAGATACCTATGGAGATAACTTAGCCAACGCACGTTTTCGAATTTTTAATGGCTCAGATGCAACAACTGGTTTAAGCATAAAAGAAAATGGGTTTGTTGGATTAGGAAATATTGCACCTACCGTTCGGTTACAGGTAACTGGCGACATTATCGCAAATTCAATCGCTGGTTCTTCTGACATCCGTTTCAAGAAAGACATCTCCCCTATTGAAAATCCATTGGCCAAAGTTATGCAGTTGCGGGGCGTGAATTTCAACTGGAATACCTCGGCCTTCCCACAACGCATGTTCTCCGAAAAACGTACGATGGGTTTCATCGCTCAGGAAGTTGAAAAAGTTGTACCTGAAATTGTCCAAACAGAAAACACAGCAGAAGGATTTAAATCCGTACAATATGACAAGATAGTTGCCTTACTCGTGGAGGCAGTGAAGGCCCAACAAAAACAAATTCAACAATTAAAACGCGAAGTCAAAAAATTGAAGAAACAAGCACGCTAGGATGAAGTATTTCTTTGGGATATGTTTATGGATTTGTAGTCTGAGCGTTTGGGGACAAATGATCACAGCACCTGCGCCCTTGACCATTGAGGCGAATGCCAGCAATGTGGACGCGGGGGATTTTGTGGTGAACTGGGCAAACACGACAGACCAAATTTTGGTATCCATTAGTTTGGAATACCATAATGGAGCAACATTTTCCTTACCTGTTACAACAGGCTTAACCTTGAATACAGGTTATACGTTGTGGACGGGAATTACGAGCATCGTATTTTATGGAACTAAGACCAACGTCAATACGGCGCTTGCTGCCATGACAATATCCATGGGTGCAGTAAAAACGGCTGTTAAAATCAATGTAGAGGCTTCAGGCTATGATGCCAATTATGTTTACAATCCGGCGAATAAACACTTTTATCGCTATGTCGCAGGAAATATAACCTATGCTACTGCCAAAACGAATGCAGCCACCTACAGTTTCAAGGGAAAAACAGGCTACATGGTCACGGTTACATCCGATGCAGAAAACAATTTTATCAATACGAATATTTCTGGTTCAAATGTTTGGCTAGCCATCACGGATGCCGTCACGGATGGAACCTGGGTCATCGATGCGGGGCCGGAATTGGGTACGGTCTTGAAAACACAAAATGGACCTACGGCTGGAAATATCGATGGACAATATAATAATTGGTGTACCGGAGAACCCAATGGCGCAAACCACTCGGAAGATTATGCCGTAGGAAAATGGAATAGTAATACGTGTTGGAATGATTTACCCAATACCTATTCCGGAGTAGCAGGTTTTGTCGTCGAAATCAGTGCGGATTTCCCAGCTGGATCGGATTATACGGGTGTTTATTCCACATACGCCGTGCATAATAATGACATCGCGTTTTCGTTGGCATCAGCTAACAATACGACATTAAATTCCACAACGGTTTCGAATTACCCCAACCTCTTTGGTGGTTTGCAAATCAATACAGGGAATACTATTACTTTAAATACATCAACTACCTTGAATACGAATAAAATCATATTCAACGGGACAGGGAAATTGGTTTTAACGGATAATACAAGTAAATGGACACCAGGAACGGCAAGTACCACGAACACTTTTGTCCATAGCCCTACGACAAACTCGACCCCAAACTATTGGTCGGTGACCAGCTCATGGAATTATACGACAGGCTCTACAGGTGCTGGTGACCCCTTTTATGAGAATGCTCCATATCCGGGTACAGGTCTTGCATTGCATCAAACTCCCTATTTAAATTCACCACAAGGCTGGTCGGCACAAGTGAACAATACAAGCCAATACATTCAATTAAGTTATCCCGTACCAGTTTATATGACAGGTTTAGTTACGCAAGGTCGTGCCTATAACGGTGGACAATGGGTTACAACGGCCAATGTGGATGTCAGTTTAGATGGGACAACGTGGACGAATGTGCTAACTGGAGCCTCCATTAACACAAATTCAACCGATGCGGTTACCGTACTTTTTCCTTCCGTGGTTTACGCAAGGTTCATTCGACTCAATCCGACGGCTTGGAACGGTCACATTACCATGCGTATGGGAGCTATCATTAAATCAACACCTAGCATATCGGATGGATTAGTTTTGAATTTAGATGCAGGTAATCTTATATCGCACAATGGTACTTCTACAACCTGGAGGGATTTATCCAGTTCCACGAATCATGGTACACTAACCAATGGGCCAAGCTATAATATCTCAAATCGAGGATTTGTTACTTTTGATGGTGTGGATGATTATGTTAATGGCGTTGCGATTCCATCCACAAGCGGAAATAATTCACGGACGGTCATGGTTTGGTATAAGTCGACGGCCAATAAAAATACGATCTTATTAGACAAAGGAGCCGTTACAGATGACAAATCGGAACAATTGGTATTAGTTTATACGAATGGTGCTGGCGTTGGGGCAGGTTCCTATCCACCAACCAATAATGGAGGCATTGGTGTCTGTTTTTGGGGAAGTGATTTGATTTATCCGATTGCTGCCACGACCCTATTCGATGGAAACTGGCATTTTGTGGCCTATACCTACGACAATTCCAACACCTCCGTCCGAATTTGCTTTGATGGTAAATTTGCAGCATCCGTTTATCAGTGGAATACGAGCGCATGGTCAATGAATACTTCCAAACCCTTTGTTTTACCTAGAACTCAAAATACCACGAATAATCCCTATTTAATTGGTCAATCCCGAGCAGCCTTTTGGGGGTATGGAGGTACCTTTAGCAATGTCAGTATACCTTTGCTACAGATTTATAACCGGGCCTTAACGGAAGCAGAAATATTAACCAATTACAATGCAACCCGAGCGCGCTACGGCAGGTAGCGTTCATAACTGATGAAAACCTTAGGATTTATCTTTTTTTGCTGGATACTAACACCGACACTTTGGGCGCAAACAACGACCAACAGTGCTGGTACGGGCACGTTTACAAATACGGGCACATGGACGAGTCCGCAAAACCTGACGGGAACGGCGACCATTATGGATGGGCATACCGTGAACATTCCGAATAATATCAATCCCGTTTATTCCAACAAAATCATCTTTTCAGGAACTGGAAAGTTAGCTTTAACTGGAACTTCGAGTAAATGGATAGCGGCGACGATTATGAACGCGTCTCCCTCAATGGAGTCCTTTAATCTCTCGACGAACTGGTCGGCATCCAGTGTTTACATCAATGATTCCTTTGGAATAACGCACAATACCCCATGGATTGATTCGGGACAAGGATGGTCGGCAGGAACGGCCAATAGTGGGACAGATTATTTACAATATGACTTAAAAAGTCCGCGCTGGGTGCAGGGAATAGTTTCGCAAGGTAGAGCTAATGCCGCACAGTGGGTAACGTCGGCAAAAGTGGATGTCAGTTTAGATAATATCAATTGGGTACCCGCAGCGACAAACTTCACTATGAATAGTGACCAAACCACCAAAGTCTACAATAATTTCGCGAATGTTATGTATGCACGTTACGTACGCGTGACACCATTAACGTCTTATGTATATGCCACCATGCGGCTTGGCGTTTTATTGCGCGACTATCCTTTTAAATCCTGCCATGAGATACTAACCAATTTCCCACAGGCCACATCGGGCATCTATGTCATCGACCCGGACGGATACGCGGGGGCTAACCCATCGACTAACTGTTATTGCGATATGTCAACAGATGGTGGTGGATGGACTTTGGTCTTGAATTATTTACATGCCGGAAATACCAATCCAGCTTTAGTAGTCAAAACAAATTCCTTGCCTTTGCAAGGCTCAACTACCCTAGGAACCGATGAATCTGCATCTGCCTCAACTTGGGGGAATGTTTCGAACACCTATTTGAGTGCATTTACGTTCAGCGAATTACGCTTTTATGCCAAAACTTCGGCACATACGCGTGTGATTCATTTTAAAACCTCACACACGAATACGATGAATTACTTTCTTACAGGAACGGGGAGCATGTCAGGAATTGGGACAGCTGGGAATTATACGGCGCTAACGGGTCATTCGTCTTATTTACCTGCCAGTTCAGCGAGTTATTTTACAAATCAAGGTAATGCTGCCATGACGGAATTTCCATTTTGGCTAAATGGAACGTATCACTGGGGGATCCGTGGAGGTGGTTCACGCTGGGAAGTGGACGATTATCCTGGGAACTCAGCTAATAGTACTTTGCATCAAATTTGGATTAGATAACATGAAAATACTAAGCATCACATTATTGTTCATTAGTTTAGGGACCTATGCTCAAACGGGTATTGGTACTACCACTCCCAACTCATCGGCGAAGTTGGAGGTCTATGCCACCAACAAAGGCTTTCTCCCTCCTCGCATTGCCTTGACAGGTGCAACGGATGTTTCGACGATTGCTTCACCCGTAGCCGGATTATTGATCTACAATACGGCCACAGCGGGTTCCATCCCAAACAACGTAGTTCCGGGTTATTATTTTTACAATGGATCCGCTTGGGTTCAAATCGCAGGCGGATTAGTCATCGACAATTCCAAAACTGCTGCTTTTACATTGAGCTCAGCTGATAATAATAAAATCTTTACTATCAGTTCGGGGTCCAATGTGGTTATTACGGTACCTACCCTGCCTATTGGTTTCAACTGTCAATTTATTCAGACAGGTGCAGGTACGCTGACTCTTAGTGCCTCTGGGATTACGTTAAATTCGGCAAATGGTTTGAATTCTCGGGCGACAAATAGCGTCATTGGTTTAGTGATGAATAGTACAACGACAGGTTTTGTCTTTGGTGACACCTTATATTAATGCGGAGATTTCTAACTATATTATCTTTTATCATTTTTCATAGCCAATCTCTGTTTGCTCAGAATATTGGCATGCAGGCTGCATTGAAAAAGCCCAATATCACGCACATTTACAATTTTGCATATACAGGAGCAATCCAGCAATTCATTGTACCTAATCGGGTTACCGCTATCCAAGTCAATGCGATCGGAGCAAAAGGTGGTACTGGAGGCGGAGGCCAAACGGGCGGTGCGGGAGCCAATATCACTTCCACATTAAATGTAACTCCTGGACAAATTTTATACATTGTCGTAGGTGGATTTCCAGGCCAATCGGCAACTGCCAAATACGGTTTCGCGGGTGCAGGTGGTGTTGCTACCAATACCGCTGGTAATGGTGGTGCAGGCGGTGGATTATCTGGGGTATTTTCATCTAGTACCCCCAATAATTCTAATGCTTTCATTGTGGCTGGTGGTGGAGGCGGAGGCGCAGGAACGGGTGGAACAACAGGATATACAGGAGGAAATGCGCTTAACACGACTTCGGGAACTGCAGCGAATGGCGTGGGAGGACTGAGTTACCTAGTATCTGGCAGGTATCAATTTGGCTATGGTGCTACCCCTACAGCCGTGGGAGTGGGCGGTTTTGCATATGATAATGCCCCAGCGCAGCATGGTGGCGATGGAAACAATATAAACGGAGGTTTTGGGGGAATTGGCACGGGATGGCAAGGCGCAGGCGGTGGAGGCGCAGGATTTTTTGGCGGTGGCGGAGGTGCTGGAGGAGGATCTGCCAATGGTGGAGGTGGAGGAGGTTCGTCCAAATCAACGAATGGACACAATAGTTTTGGGACACCCAATACCACGGGAGACGGAAGTGTGACAATTACCTGTCTATCTAATTCGGGTTTGGTCCTTCATTTAGATGCAGCCAATCCTGTTAGCTATCCTGGTTCGGGAACGACCTGGACTGATTTATCTGGAAATGGTTCGAATGTTACTTTGACTTCAACTTCTTATAATGCAGCGAATGGCGGGTCCATTGAATTTAATGGGACATCTAGTTATGCGAATTTTGCGGCAAACATTGGTTCAACCAATGTAGTCACAGTGGAAATGTGGGTGAAAACAAATTCGCTGAATTTGCCTAATGGATCCATGTATTTTGGCTTTAATTATTATGATGTTTGGACAGAGAACGGTAACATCGGATATAATACTTCTGCAGGTGATCAATATGGAATTTCCTATGCCAGAGCGAATACACTCGGTATAGAGGGGGCTTGGAAGCATTTCGTATTTGTGATGAACGCAGGTGCTAAAACCAATAATAAAATATATGTCAATGGTGTGAGTGAAACAATGGCCCAACAACAAGGCGCGTTTGGTACTGCGAATGCCAATTTCAATTCAGGCGCCGGTCGTATCTCAGGCTGGCGTGGGGATGCCTCTTGGAAAATGAACATGAACGTAGCTAGCTTTAAAGTTTATAACCGGGAATTAACGCAGGCAGAAATCACTAATAATTTTAATTCGACCAAACAACGCTTCTACCCTGATAATTCGGGATTAAGCCCGGAGACGGCATCATCAAGTGCCTATCAAATCAAGCAAGATTATCCCAATTCTCCCGATGGATTTTATTGGATTAAGAATGCGAACATCAACAGTGGAAACCCGGTAGAAATTTATGCCGACATGACGACAGATGGTGGAGGATGGACATTGATCCTAAAGAACTCGTCGTATGCCGCTTGGACCTATGCCAATTCCATGGCGCTCAATACTGACATGCCTTACAAAATCAATGCAGATATCATCAATACAGCAACGGTAAATTATTCGATTATTGGTTGGGCGGATTACATCAAAAAAAGTTCAACAGGCTTTCAATTCATGTTTGATGCAGGTACTAGAAATAGTTACGGAGGTATTTTCACAGCAAATCAGGCATATAGTTTCGTCAGCACGAGCAATGCGCAATCGGACATCACCAATACGGTCAAATTTGGCTCTTGGAATTATACCACCAATAACAATGGATTTGCACAGCGAATGCCTTTTCGCAGTAATACAGCAGGTTCTGGAACAGGATTTTATACAAATTCAAGTGGTACAGGAAACTGGTGGGCAACATTAATTTCAAATAATGTAAATTATTCTCCTGCTCCCTGGCTAAGCGATGCCGGGGGAGGAACTTCAACAAACTCGGCTCCAGGTATCATTTGGTATTGGGTAAGGTAGGAAATTAGACGTTGGACGGTGGACGGTGGACGTTTGCTCTTTGGCAAACCTTTGTAGAGACGCGATACTTCGCGTCTTTAGACACTGGACGTTAGACATTAGACGTTGGAAGTTTGCTTTTTGGCAAACCTTTCAGGATTGCCAAAGTTTGAGACGCATGAAATGCGTCGATTCCCCAGACTAAAGGTCTGGGGTTAAGAATAAAAAACCCCAGGTTTTAACCTGAGGAAATAGACGCGAGGAATCGCGTCTCTACTATCTACAGTCCAATGTCAAACGACCAAAATTTTATAACCCCAGGTTTTAACCTGGGGAAATAGACGCGAGGTATCGCGTCTCTACAGTCCAACGACCAATGTCTAGGAATATATATTCCGCTCCAAAAACCCATTCTTCCACTTCCCTGCCGGATCCATCTCCTTCGCCAAAGCCACAAAATCCTTAAATTTCGGATAGCGACTTTGCAAATCTGCCGGTGCTATCGTGAAGATTTTACCCCAATGCGGCATGTAATTGAACGGTTTTAATGCCGCCTCTACTTTAGGTAAAACAGCCATCACTTTTTCCGTTTCGGGTTTCCACGTGAAGTGGAAGGCGATGACGTCTTGTTTATAGGCGGGGCTCAACCATAATTCGTCCGCCGCGATGCTACGAATTTCTGTCACAAATAAGATGGGAGATACTTCTGGATGCAATTTTTCCAAAGCCAACAAAGCCTCATAGGCATGTTTGCGTGGCACAAAAAACTCCGATTGCAATTCAGCACCATTACTAGGCGTGAAACCCATCTTGAAATGCGGTAAACGCTCATACCATGGACCAGGAACGCCCATTTGGTCTGTACAATTAATCGGGGAATTTAATTTAATTGGATGTAAATTGGTCGTAGCAGCCGTCGCACCCAAAATCGTTTTAGGTCCCGGTTTGAATGTTCCTTCTACCTTTTTCTTGACCCATAATTGGTTGATGTTTTGGTCCAGCCAATGTGTGAACATGGAAACGGAATATCCCAAACCAAAAATTGTATCGATATTTCCTTTCAAAGCCGACATCGGCAAATTCTCATACACTTCCTGTGTCACCTCAAAACGTGGATATACCTTCAAAGCTACTTTGGTCACGATTCCCAATGCCCCAATATTCACCACAGCACCGTAAAATTTGGGATTACTTTTATCAAACATCATCAAGGTACCATCCGCCTTCATAATCTCGATGGCCTCAACAGCCGTAGATAAATTACCTGTCGTCCCACCCGAACCATGCGTCGCAGTTGCACAAGCACCCGCAACCGAAATATGGGGCAATGAAGCTAAATTATGAATGGCATAGCCTCTTTGGTCGATCCATAATCCCAAATCACCATATTTAATACCCCCTTCTGCCCAAACTAGGCCTTTAACTGTATCCAAAGAAATAACCTTGTTCAATTTGGAAGTAGAAATCAAAGTCTCCGTCGTATCCGCCACTGTATTAAACGAGTGCTTCGAACCTAAAGCTTTTCCTTGCTTAATTTCCAGCACCGCTTTTCGCAATTCATCAACAGTTGTAGGATATACAACCTGTTTCGCATGGTAGCGCAAATTGCCTGCCCAGTTGGTCAGGCCCGTATCTGCCTTTTGAAAATTCAACAGCGATCCGCTGAATGCCAAAAGGGCTGAAGATTTAATAAATTCAATTCGTTTCATAGGTAAATAGAGTTAAGAGTTAAGAGTTAAGAGGTAAGAGTTAAGAGGTACCCCCCCAAGGTTTTAGCCTAAGGATCCCCAAGCTAAAGCCTGAGTTTAAAATTATTATAACCCCAGGTTTTAACCTGGGGAAATAGATACATTTCATGTGTCTCAAGCTTTGGCAATCCTGAAAGGTTTGCCAAAGAGAAAATATCCAAAGTCTAAAGTCCAAAGACTAACGACCAATATTTATAACCCCAGGTTTTAACCTGGGGAAAAAGACGCGAAGTATCGCGTCTCTACAAGACTTCATAGAAGGAATGCTTCACCACTCCATCCACCTTTGCCCCATCCGAAACAAACAAGCGTTTGTTCAACCAAGTATAGCGTTCATCGTTAGACTCAAATCGCGAAAAAGTCCGCATATATCCTCCATCACGCAATCCTTGATTCGTTAAGTAGATCAATGCTCCATCATCTGTTTTCAACGTATAGCGTGTATCAATTTCTACCACGCCATCCGCACGAATCTGTTGCCAGTCTCCACCACCTTCTAAGATCGTTCCTTTTAATTCCTCCGACCAAAACTTACCGCCCATCACACGAACGATTCTTCGAGCTCCTAAATCTTGAACTTCACCCAACACAATCTCCGCTTCTAAAAATAATTTCAATTCCATCAGGCTTTGGCATTTAAGGTTTCTACATCAAATCCGGCTACTTTCTTGTAGTGGGCCATCACTTCGGCCAACTCGGCATGCGGAACCTCGCCTTCCTGAAAACCCTTTGGAAAACGTTCTTCCATCAAATCCATGATAAAATCAGGACCCTTTTGTCGGTTCTGCAACACCACCTGAGCCGTCGCAGGCACACGTTCCGAATCATAAGCCTTCAATGCCTCAATTGCATCAACATGATTTTGTAAGGCTAATGCCAAAGCATCCGCATCCAAAATCGCCTGTGATGCGCCGTTTGAGCCAATCGGATACATCGGATGCGCAGCATCACCTAATAAGGTCACCCGACCGAAAGACCAACGAGGCAACGGATCGCGGTCCGACATCGGAAATTCGAATATTCCGCCATGGGTATTTTCAATCATCTCAGGCACATTGATCCAATCAAATTGCCAAGATTGATATATTTCCAATAATTCCTCCTTCCCTACTGTACGATTCCAATCACGAACCGTTATCTCCTTTCCAGATGCCTGACGCAAATTGGCAACCCAATTGATGAGTTGGTTTCCATCCGCATCCAATTCTTTCGAAATCGGATAAATCACCATTTTCTGCTTCATCGAACCGATCATCGCCATGGAAGCTCCCGTCAAATAGGGCTTCATACGCGCCGTGCCACGGTACAAAACATTGCCCGAAAATACTACGCCGCCTTCATCCGGATATAATTTCTTTCGCAAAGTGGAATGAATTCCATCGGCACCGATTAAAATATCCCCAACAACCTCAGCTAAATGTTCACCTGATTCTTTCTCGACAAAAGTCGCTTTGACCTGATCGCCCAAATCTTCATAATCTTGCAAATGCGCATTGGCATGCAATTTATCCGGTCCCAAAACGCGCATGGCTTCTTCCCACAACAAAACCTGAAAATGCCCACGGTGAATGGAAAATTGCGGCCAACGATAACCGGCATGCTTTCCGCGGGGCTCCGACCAGAAAAACTGGCCTTGTCGGTTTGCATATACCAACTCCTCCGTTCCCACGGCAATCTGCGCTATCTTATCCTGCAAACCCAAATTCGTCAAAACCCGAACACAATGCGGTAATAAATTGATACCCACCCCGAGCGGAGTCACCTCTTTGACCGATTCAAACACATGCACATCATGGCCATCTTGGTGCAAGCGCATTGCCGTCACCAAACCACCTATTCCCCCACCGGCAATGATAATTTTCATAATTCAGGTTTAAAATTTTTCATTAAATCAACGAGCAGTTCAACACTTTCGATGTTCATGCCGTTGTACATCGAGGCACGAAATCCTCCTACAGTTGGAAATCCCTTGATACCCACCACATTGTTTTTTGAACAATGTGCTAAAAATTGGATTTCGATTTCCGGACTAATCGCTCGGAAACAAGCGTTCAACACCGATCGGTCTTCTTTGACAGCAATTCCCTCAAACAAGGGATTACGATCTATTTCAGTATAGAGTAGTTCCGATTTCGCAATTGATCTTTTTTGCATTTCATCCAAACCACCTTCCGCTTTTATCCAGCGCAACATCAACAGAGCTACATATACTGGAAATGTTGGAACCGTATGATAGAGCGATTGATTTTGAATATGCGTTCGGTAGTCAAAAATCGTAGGGACTTTGCGATCACTGTTGGAAGGCAGCACTTTGGTATTCACCAAAACACAAGTAATTCCAGCAATGCCAAAATTTTTCTGTGCAGAAGCGAAAATGATTCCAAATCGATCTACATCCAAGGGTTTACTGAGGAAGTCGGAGGTCATATCCGCCACCAACGGAATATCCACTTCTGGGTATTGATGGTATTGAATCCCTTCGATGGTTTCGTTGGAGACCACATGCAGGTATTTGGCATCAGCAGGCAAAGTCCAATCCTTTGGAATACGATCATAATGCGTTTCTGACGCAGAAGCTAAAACATGTACCTGCGCTAATTCACGCGCGGCATCGATGCTACGCAGCGCCCAAAAACCCGTATCCACAATAGCCATGGAATCGTTCAGACCCAATAAATTCATGGGGGCGACGGCCAATTGCGAACTCGCACCACCCGGTAACCAAAGAACTTCAAAATAATCAGGTAATTGATATAATTCACGAACAAGCGCACTAGCTTCCTCGATAATTTGCATGAATTCAGGCGCCCGATGGCTAATTTCAGCGATACTTAAGCCAGAATGATTGTAATCGACGAGTGCATCAGCGGCTTGTTGGAAAACGACAGCAGGTAAGGTCGCGGGACCAGGACTAAAATTATGTTTACGCATAACACGAAAATAGGAAAATATCATTAAACTGCGTAGGAGTTGACAAAAATCAATACAAAAGTATGAGCCTACTAACAAAGATTAAGCGATTTTGGAAATCTGTTGGGCCCGGTTTGGTCACGGGAGCGAGTGATGATGATCCTTCAGGCATTGCAACTTATTCGCAAGCGGGGGCTCAATTTGGGCTAATGACACTTTGGACGACGATCATTACGATACCCTTGATGGCGGCGATCCAACAAATGTGCGCACGAATTGGAATGGTGACCTCACAAGGATTGACGGGAACACTGAAGAAACATTATTCCAAACCTGTGCTTTATGTCATGTTAATTTTTAGTACACCCGCAATTATCATGAACATTGGGGCGGACATTGCAGGCATGGGTGCCGTGGGAAATTTGTTATTTCCCCAAATTGAAGCGACTTATTTCAGTGTTCTATTTACGATCATTTTGCTAGGTCTCATCATCTATTTACCCTACCAAAAAATTGCCTCGACGCTGAAATACCTCTGCATCGTGATGTTGGTCTATTTTGTTGTCCCTTTTCTTTACAAACAAGATTTTGCCCAAATTCTCTCATCTACCTTTATCCCCAAATTTGAATTTTCCAAAGCCTATTTGGCCATTATCGTGGGGATATTAGGAACAACGATTTCACCTTATTTATTTTTCTGGCAGGCATCCGTGGAAGTGGAGGAAATGCAACACAAGAAAAAGTATTTGATGGTGAATAAGCGCTTGATTCATGCAATGGAACAGGATGTGGATTTCGGGATGGGCTTTTCGGGCTTTGTGATGTATTTTATCATTTTGACAACGGGTACGGTTTTGTATGGAGCAGGCATTCATCAAATCGACACGGTGGAACAGGCGGCTATGGCCTTAAAACCTTTGGCGGGCGATTTGGCTTATGTTTTATTTGCTACAGGTGTCATTGGAACAGGCTTAATAGCCATCCCTGTATTAAGTGGATCACTCTCTTACATATACGCGGAGACATTTGGTTGGGAACAAGGTCTCGACAAAAAATTCCATGAGGCCAAAGGCTTTTATGTCATCATCATGATATCATTGTTATTAGGCCTATCCATGAATTACATCGGAATCTCCCCTATTCAAGCATTAATTTATACTGCAATTTTATATGGTGTGACTGCACCTGTGTTGATCGGGATCATACTACATATTTCCAATAATAAAACCATCATGGGTGAATATACAAATACCCGCTACCTGAATGTGATGGGAACCATCGCGATGATGCTGATGGCCGCGGCGGCGGTGGCGTTGGGAGTGTTATATTAGACGTTGGACATTAGACATTAGACGTTGGCTATTTGTAGAGACGCGATACTTCGCGTCTAAATTCCTTTTTGTAGAGACGCGATACCTCGCGTCTGAATCCCATTTTGTAGAGACGCGATACTTCGCGTCTACGACCCCAGACTAAAGTCTGGGGTTATAAGTTTTATAGATTAGACGCGAGGTATCGCGTCTCTACAGTCTACAGTCTACAGTCCAAAGTCTAACGACCAACGTCAAAACATTTTATAACCCCAGGTTTTAACCTGGGGATTAGACGCGAGGTATCGCGTCTCTACATACAAACGTCCAACGTCAAACGACTATATTATCAGTTTACTAGACAAAAAAGCCATCTTCTAGAACTAAGTTTGTCTCCAAGTCCTAAAAAAATAATTATCAAAAGTTTCACTTTAGTACAACAAAAATAATGTAACTTGCGATGCAAAAAATCAGACAAGTCATTTTATACAATCATTATTATCGTGAGTTTTTTGATGCACAACGGCCAAAAATTCAAGATAAAATAATGTGGACTCTAAAATTGATAGAAGAATACCATCAAGTACCTTCAGACTATTTAAAATACATGGTGGGAACAATTGGTCTTTATGAAATACGAATACATTTTGGATCAGACATTTTTCGCATTTTTTGTTTTTTTGACCGAGGAAATTTAATCGTATTGATGAATGGATTTCAAAAGAAAACGCAAAAAACGCCACAAAAAGAAATAGAAAAAGCCATTAAAATAAAACAAGCTTATGAAAACGAATCCTAATACCACCACATTAGATCAGTTCACAACGCAGCATTATGGCCCGAAAGGAACAAAAAAAAGAGAGGCATTTGAACGCGGATACGAACAATTTAAAGTTGGCGCCCTCATTCATGACGCCCGAATTAAAGCAGGTTTAACGCAAGAGCAATTAGCCCAGAAGGTAGGCAGCACCCGGTCCTATATTTCCAAAATAGAAAATGACATCAAAGAGGTGCGTATTTCGAACTTGCAAAAGATTGTAGAATTGGGATTGGGGGGGAAATTGGAATTAAGAATTAAACTATAATATGCCCATTTTGTAGAGACGCGATACTTCGTATCTGAATCCCATTTTGTAGAGACGCGATACTTCGCGTCTACAGCCCCAGACTGAAGTCTGGGGTTATTAGTTTTGTAGATTAGACGCGAGGTATCGCGTCTCTACAGACCACAGTCCAATGTCCAACGTCCAAAAAAAAACACCCACCTTTTCAGATGAGTGTCTTTGTGGACCAGCATGGGCTCGAACCATGGACCCCCTGATTATGAGTCAGATGCTCTAACCAACTGAGCTACAAGTCCGCATTAGCTTGACCTAATGTGATGCAAAATTAATTAATTATTGCTTTCGAACTAATTTGGAGTGAATATTTTCTAAATTTAAGGCTTGAAAAAACGCTAGCTCGTTACCATGTTTCCTACCAAAATCATCAATGATCCGATTTACGGCTTCATTAAAATCAATAACTCTTTCATCCTCAAACTGATCGACCATCCATTCGTTCAACGTTTGAAGCGAATCAAACAATTAGGCCTCGCCGAATTTGTTTATCCCGGTGCACATCATACACGTTTCCACCACGCGCTCGGTGCCATGCACCTCATGGATGAGGCATTGAATAATTTAAAGGCCAAAGGTTATGCGATTTCTGATGCCGAAATGGAAGCTGCTGAGATTGCCATTTTACTTCACGACATCGGACATGGCCCATTTTCCCATGTATTAGAATATACATTGTTGAATCATGTTCACCACGAAGAGATCTCAAATCTCATTATGGAGAAACTGAACCAACATTTTGAAGGCCGACTGAGTTTAGCAATCTCCATGTTTGACGATTCCTATCCGAGAAAGTTTTTTCATCAGTTGATTTCGAGCCAACTGGACGTTGACCGACTAGACTACCTTTCTCGCGATTCATTCTACACGGGGGTTCGTGAGGGTTTCATTGGTTCTGAGCGTTTATTAAGTATGCTTGACCTACAAGACGAGAATCTTGTCATGGAAGAAAAAGGGATTTATTCGATTGAAAATTTCTTGATGGCGCGCCGTTTGATGTATTGGCAAGTATACTTACACAAAACAGCCATCGCAGCAGAAACGATGTTGATTCAAATTCTTCGTCGAGCGAAATACCTCATTAACCAAGATAAACCACTGAGCTGTTCAAAAGCATTGATGCAATTCCTAAGCAAAGAATATACCTGGGAAGAATTCACCGCCGATCCTAACCTATTAATCGCCTTCACGGATTTAGATGACCATGATGTTTGGGCTGCTATAAAAACCTGGAAAGATGCTGACGATAAAATCTTGTCGCTTTTATGTTCCCACTTTTTGAGTCGGAAATTGTTTACGTGTAAACTCGGCAGCCAACCGCTTCCCAAGTCAAAACGCACGGAGATCTCCGAAGAAATCAAATCAACACTGCAAATCAACGATGAAGAATTATCCTATTTTGTCATCGAAGGGTCCACAAGCAATTCGGCCTATGTCCAAGGGGATAACACGATTAAAATCGTCGATAAACTAGGTCAAGTGGTCGAGCTAACGGAGGCATCTGACCTCCCAACCATACAAGCCCTAAGTAAGATTGTGAAAAAATACTATTTTTGTTGCCCAAAGAGCGTATATTTGCAAGGTGTATTGAACTCACAAACATTCTAAATTCGAATTATCCTATATGAAGTTTACCGTTGACCAAATAGCGACCATGATTCAAGGAGCAGTAGAAGGCGACGGAACTCAATGCATTACGGGATTCGATAAAATAGAAGAAGGAAAAACAGGAAGCATTTCTTTCCTTTCCAACCCCAAATACGAATCTTATTTATACGAAACGGACGCCACGGCAGTCATCGTATCAACTGATTTGGCATTAAAATCTCCCGTAAAATCAACACTTATCCGTGTGAAAGAGCCTTATGTGGCTTTTACCATCTTGTTGCAAAAGTACCAAGAAATGATGTCGGAACGGGAAACAGGCATACGAATAACAGCGCATATTGCGGATGGCGTAAAAGTAGGAAAAGATCTATTTGTAGGCCATTTATCCTTTATTGATGCGCAATCAAGCATTGGTAATTATAATAGCATACATAACCACGTCAGCATTGGAAAAAATGTACATATTGGCGACAATTGCATCATTTATCCTGGCGTAGTTATTTACAAGGATACGATTATTGGAAACAATGTCATTATCCATGCCAATGCGGTCATTGGTGCAGATGGTTTTGGTCATGCTCCTCAAGCAGATGGAACCTACAAAGCGATTCCTCAGTTAGGAAATGTAGTCATAGAAGATGATGTAAGCATTGGTGCCAATGCCACGATTGATCGGGCAACCATGGGTTCTACGTTCATTCGCAAAGGCGTTAAATTAGATAATTTAGTACAGGTTGCCCATAATGTGGAGATTGGCGCAAATACCGCCATCGCCGCACAAACGGGGATTTCTGGTTCTACAAAAATAGGTGAAAACTGCCTCATCGGCGGACAAGTTGGCATTGCTGGTCACCTCAGCATCGCACCTAAAACCATCATTACGGGACAATCCGGCGTCACGAAATCAATCAAAACGCCAGGTCAAACCATGGGTGGTTTTCCTGCAACAAATAATGTTGACAATTTAAAACGTAGCGCATTAATCCGACAATTGCCGGAGCTATTCGAAAAGATTAATAAAATTAAATAAGCGTACCCTTTCTTATGAATAATAAGCAACATACGATTTCTAAATCTGTCACGCTTTCCGGAGTCGGTTTGCATACAGGCGTTGTAGCCAATATGACTTTTTTACCCGCGGCAGCTAATCACGGAATTAAATTTCAGCGTGTGGATTTACCGGGCCAACCGATTGCAGATGCGGACGTAGACTATGTCGTAGATACATCCCGCGGAACAACGATTGAGCACAATGGTGCCCGTATCAACACCGTTGAGCACGTTTTAGCAGCTTTGGTAGGTCTTGAAATTGATAATATTCTCATCCAATTAGATGGCCCTGAACCACCGATTATGGATGGATCTTCCATCAAATTTGTGGAAGCATTAAAAGATGCAGAACCTGTTGAACAAGAAGCGCACCGTAAATTCTTTGAATTAACCGAAGAGGTTCGTTTCAAAGACTTAGACAAAGGAATCGAATTAGCCGCATTACCACTAAATGATTACCGCATCGCTGTAATGGTGGATTATAACTCGAAATTCTTGTCGAGCCAACATGCCAACTTAAGTCATGTTTCTCAATTTGAAAAGGATTTCTCTATGTGCCGTACCTTCTGTTTCGTGCATGAACTTGAAGCCTTATATAAAGCGGGTTTAATCAAGGGTGGAGATTTAAATAATGCCATCGTGATCGCAGATAAGGACTATTCAGAATCAGAATTAGCACATTTATCTGAAGTTTTAGGCAAACCCAAAGTATCCATTTCCAAGGAAGTAGGTATCTTAAACAATACGAATCTACACTTCAACAATGAAATGGCACGCCATAAATTGTTGGATGTTATGGGGGATTTGGCATTAGTAGGCCGACCAATCAAAGCACAGATTTTGGCATCACGCCCAGGTCATGCATCCAATGTTGAATTGGCTAAAAAAATCAAGAAATTGATGTTGGAAACAGAGAAAAACAATGTCCCTGTTTACGACCCAAAACAACCTCCTATTTGTTCGCACGAACGGATTTACGAATTATTACCACACCGTTATCCTTTCCAAATGATTGATAAAATCATTTACCTGGATGATAACAGCGTAGTTGGCGTTAAAAACGTAACCATGAATGAGAATTATTTCATGGGTCACTTCCCGAACAACCCGGTAATGCCAGGAGTTATGCAGGTAGAAGCCATGGCACAAACAGGTGGTATCCTCGTATTAAGCTCTGTACCGGATCCTGAGAATTATTGGCCGTACTTAGTGGGCATCGAAAACTGCCGCTTCCGTAAAAGTGTCATTCCAGGTGATACCGTTATCTTCAAATGTGAATTAACTGCTCCAATTCGTCGGGGAATTGCCAAAATGATTGGCAAGGCCTACGTAGCCGGACAAGTAGTTTGTGAAGCTGAAATGACGGCTAGTTTAGTTAGAAAATCTTAGGTATTTGATTATGAGTCAACCACTTTCTGTAATACATCCCAATGCCAAAATTGCTGCTAATGTCAGCATAGATCCTTTTTCTGTTATTCATGAGGATGTAGAAATAGGTGAAGGTACGTGGATTGGATCCAACGTAACTATTTTCCCCGGTGCAAGAATCGGTAAAAATGTACGTATTTTTCCTGGAGCCGTTATTTCAGCGATTCCACAGGACCTGAAATTTGGTGGCGAAATCACCACGGCAGAAATTGGTGACAATACAACCATTCGTGAATGTGCCACGATTAATCGGGGTACGTCCGACAAACAAAAAACGGTTATCGGCAAAAACTGCTTAATCATGGCTTATGTCCATGTGGCACACGATTGCATCATTGGTGATAATTGTATTCTAGCTAATGCCGTTCAAATGGCAGGACATGTGACCGTAGGTGATTTTGCGATTATTGGTGGCTCATCAGCAATACATCAATTTGCATCGATTGGCCGACATGTCATGATTTCCGGTGGCTCATTAGTTCGCAAGGACGTCCCTCCTTTCACAAAAGCTGGTCGGGAACCGCTTAGCTATGCTGGCATTAATTCTGTAGGTTTACGTCGTCGAGAATTTAATGATGCACAAGTTGCTGAAATCCAAGACATCTACCGCTACGTATATTTAAAAGGCTTGAACAACCAAGAAGCTTTGAATCAAATCGAATCCAATATTCCTCAATCTGCTTACCGCGACGAAATCGTTGATTTTATTCGCAATTCAGAGCGTGGAATTATGAAAGGATAAAATGGCTCCCATGAAGATCATTGCCACAGGTATTCACAAAAAATTCCGCCAGGAATGGGTCTTCAAGGCATTATCCTATACATTTGAATCAGGTAAATCCTATGCAATCATAGGTCAAAATGGTGCAGGTAAATCTACCCTCCTAAAAACCCTTGCCCAATATAGCCTACCGAATAAAGGCAAGGTTGAATTTGAAGGCCTATCGGAAGATATCAACAAGCAAATCAGCTTCGCTGCTCCATATTCCGAATTAATCGAAGAATTCACACTACCCGAATTATTAAACTTCCTGATTCAAATTGATTTTCTTACAGCTCGTTGGGATTTCGAAGCTTTCTCATCCTTCATCGACCTACGCCCATCCGAAACGAAATACATTAAGAATTTCTCATCCGGAATGCGCCAAAAAGTAAAGTTGGGAATTGCTTTAGCTGCCGACAGACCAATCTTGTGTTTAGATGAGCCTACTTCCAATTTGGA
This sequence comes from Aquirufa echingensis, assembly GCF_042714525.1. Taxonomy (NCBI): domain Bacteria; kingdom Pseudomonadati; phylum Bacteroidota; class Cytophagia; order Cytophagales; family Flectobacillaceae; genus Aquirufa; species Aquirufa echingensis. Next base: position 324,550 of record NZ_JBBKYA010000003.1, read on the forward strand.
TGAAACGGCAAAGAACTGGTTTTACAGAGCTTTGGAAAGCCAAAGGCATAAGTTGATTCTTATCGCTTCCAATGAACAAGCGGAAATAAATTTATGTACGGATCAACTCGCTATTGCCGACTACAAGGCTTAAGCAAATTTCAAATCCAATCGCAAGCGAATTAATCCGATTAAGATCGAGCATATTCCCACGAAATAAAGGACACTACTGCCATCGATGACGCCCTTGCTCATTTGTTGGTAATGTGCATACACCGACCAGGTTTCCATCGCAGGAATTTCTTGCAGGCCTTGCCAACAAGCGAAATTAAAGACTAAACCGAGGACAAAGGCTAAGGACTGTTTGGAAACAAGCACAGAAGCTAAAGTAGACAAGCAAATAAACACAGCACAAAGCAATATTAAAGCGGTATAAGCACCAATTATCAAAGAAGCATCATAATTCCCCTCAGGACTGCCGAGTTGGCCTATCGAATAAACGAAAATACCTGTGGGAATTAATATGATCAATACCAGGATAAATGTACCCAGCAATTTACCAATCACGATTGAATTCATGGAAACCGGCAAGGTTCTTAATAAATCGAAAGTGCGCATCTCAAACTCTTCCGCAAAAGAACGCATCGAAATGGCTGGTATAAAAAAGAGAAAAAACCAAGGACTTAAATCGAAGAAAACCTGCATTTCTGCAAATCCATAATCGAGTATGTTACCATCCAACCACCACAAATAAATCCCCATCAAGACATAAAAAGCCGTCATAATGCCTAATCCCAAAAAGGAACTAAAGAAATGACTTAACTCTTTTCGGATGATTGCTAGCATGCTTATTCGTCAAACATCGGTTTTTCACGCTTCATGATACCTGAAACAATAAGTCCTAAAACAAATAGAAAGAAAGTGGTGGCAACAACAACCATAACAAACTGAACACCAGGACCTAGCATCATATTCGTAATCTTTTCAGCATCTTGAATTTGACTCTCCGACATACCTTGATCTTCAAGTCGCTGGCGCGCTAAATCCATCTGTTTTTGAATAACCGCATTATCAATAAAATTGATGTAAATGTAGTTAAAACCACCCGCCACAAGTCCCCACAGTGCACCTAATAATGTAGAACTTCCTAAGCCCTCTCCATAAGTTAAATATCCGCCTTGTTGCTCTCTGACCTCTTTTAACGCCAAAAACAAAACAGTGACATTAACTACAAAAGTTATTAAAAACGAGACCCAACCCAATGTTTCCGAAAAGTCCTCAGCTAATCCTGAATACTGCGTAACTACGGATACAAGGAAGCTAATCAAGCCACCAATAATCCCCCATTTAATAAGAATCAAACTTTTAGATGATGTATTCGTTTCCATATTTATTGTTTATAATAAAGTGAAATTAACAAATTTGGCAAAAACGCTAGAAACAACTTTTGACTAAACTCATCTCGGGCGATGCTAAATGCATTGATTCCCTGAATACCTTGCATTAGTTGGAAATAATACTCCTTCCCTTCTTGCTTAATAATCACATCCTTGTATTGCCCTAATTCATTCACGCTGATGCGAATGTAATCTTGAAGCACCTCTAAACCCGATGCAGATTCGTAGAAATAATACAAAGAGAATGCTCCAATCAGTGCCGTCAACAATACAAAAATATACTGATACAAGAATAATTTCAGAAAATGTACCGAAGCGCCCCGATTGGCTCCTACCCAGTTTTTTGCTAGATATACTTGAGCCAACAAAACAAGAACAAAAGACGGCGCCTTTTTACCTGCCAAAGGTATAATGCCATTAACAGTTAAAACATAACAGTAAACACCCATCAATAGAACGCATACTAAACTCACACCAATCAATCGCGGCCATATACCTTTTAACTCACTCATCGTTGATATAAAATTTGATCTCCCTTGATTACATGGCTAATCTGCGTTGAAAAAGTCACTCCGATGAAGCACGAATTTTTCGATCGCCCCAAAATATCACTTTCTTGGTAAACATGATGTATTCCCCGCTCAAATACCACCACTTTGATAGGAGAACCCACCTCAATTACAGGCAATTGAATTCCTAATAAAGCTGCTGGCTTACTGGTAACATAATCCAAGCAATTAGTCAATCCACGCTTTTCTGCTACATCCACAAAAGCGGCTAACAATGTTTCAAGACCAATCGTCCCAAAATCCGCATGATCAAATTCCAAGGCTTTTGATTCAAATTCCACCGGATGGTGATCCGAAACAACTGCATCAATGGTACCTGCAGCTAAGCCCTTCCACAAAGCTTCCAAATCAGAGTTCGCTCGGAAAGGTGGAAACACTTTCTTATTTGTATCAAAATCAGCAATGGCATCTTCTGTAAAAACCAGTTGGTGCACAGCCACATCAGCTGTCACAGGCAATCCTTCCGCCTTGGCGGCTTGAATCAAATCAATACTCGCAGCGGTCGAGATACAAGAAAAATGCAGTCGGAAATCAGCATGTGCTAATCCAAAGGCATTCGCACGTACATAGCGCAACAAATCCAAATCCCGCTGGATACTCATGCTTTCACTCAAGACTGGTATTCCTTTTAAGCCTAATAAAGTACTTTGTAATCCTTCATGGATTTGACCATAAAGCGATAATGCCTCCGTGTCCGGCCGACTAACAATCGTTACTGGCAAGGTTTGCAGGTATTGAAGACTTTTGGACATCAAATCCACAGGCTGCAAAGAACCCGCTCCATGGCCAAACCATGACGCACCCGCACGATGTAAATCAAATAAATCGGTAAAATTCTCTCCTTTATTATCTAGGCTCAAAGGAGCCATGGGATAAAAAGAAATGGCATCTGATTTTTGGCTAATAAACCGAATCGCATCAGCTTGTTGGGGCACCGGTGAACCCGTAGGCAACAACAACATATCCAACACGCCTCCTTTCAGGGCCGATTTTCCTAAACTATCCCAATCCTCCCGATGTTCACCACCAGGTAAGGTGTTGTGTACACGTAGGTCGATAACAGAAGGACTCAAATGCAATTGATTACCTTCAATGACAACATCGGCCTTTTCTTCAATGGATGAAGCGATTTGAATCCATTGGCCATTTTCCCCCAATAAATCCATCGTCTTCCCAGCAAAGCTTGAGCGAGAGTCTGATACTAAAACTGATTTAAATAAAATCCGCATGTTTGTATAAGCTAAAAAAAAACCCTGAAATCAGGGTTTTAAAAATCAATGTCCAACAAATGCTTGATAGGTCGCTACATCCATCAATTGATCAATGTCGCCCAAATCACTTGGTTTCATTTTCACAACCCAACCTTCTCCAAATGGATCCGAGTTAACTAATTCTGGGCTGTTATTTAAATTCGTATTAAATTCAACAATTTCTCCTGCAACAGGTAAGAACAAATCCGAAACCGTTTTCACAGCCTCTACCGTTCCAAACACTGCATCTTGTGCGATGGTCTTCCCTACAGTTTCCACCTCAACAAAAATAATATCACCTAATTCACTTTGTGCGAAATCCGTAATACCTACAATCGCCACATCACTCTCAATCTTAATCCACTCGTGTTCTTTCGTATACTTTAAATCTGCTGGGAAATTCATATGTTCGTATTTTTTTGCTTGCAAAGGTCATTAAATTCAGGCTTGATTGCAAAAATTTTACCGGAATTATTCTAAACTATATCGGATTTGAAATCCTCCTGCCACCGTCGAACGGTAGAAAGAATTGGAAACCAAAGGGTTATTCATCATTTTATCAAAATATGCGGTTACTGATAATTTATCACTCACCGAATAACTTATCTGTGGCCTAAATTGGAAATTCACAAAGCCCTGCGTCACAACCGTCTCAGCATCTAATTTACGTTGTAAAGTTCGCGTATCTCGAATCGTTAAATTCATGTTGAAGCGCAAGTCATTTGGTAAACGTACCGACCGACCATTGATCTTAAATGGAATCAACATATTGGCTTTTGTAAAGCCAACCGCAAAAGTTAAATCTTTATTGGCCATTTCAGCAACCTGCGAATTCGCTAAATTCAAACCAACCGAACGATCCTGGTTGTATTCAAAACGCAAGGAAACCCGACTCTTCGTAATCGCATTTACACCGATCAACGGAGAGAAACGCTCGGTAAATGATATCGTGCTCATCACATATACGGGTATCAACGTATGCGTTTCCGGGTCAAAGCGTGATGACAATGGATATAATAGACTATTCAAAGTAAGATTTTGGAAGTCATTCGCTAGCTGCCCATATTCCAAAGATGACACAAAATTCCCAACACTATATGTACTTGAATACATGTGCGTAATGGTGAACGAACTGAATTTCTTCGTAATACCCGGGAATAAATTCAAGCCATTATAATCCACTTTCCAGTTGGGCAATGGAATATCATAGAAAGGCGAATACTTCACATCATTGGCAGAAACACCTGAATAAGCCGCAAAGAACGATGGAATCAATACATCTTGCGAATTCTTATTATACATTCCTTCCGCAACCTTTGTCCGATTTAATCTAGCCATCAAGACCTCACGATTCGACCGAAACTCCTCAAATACGACCGCAGGATCCTTGAATGCAGTCATAAAGGACAAAAACGACATCGAATAATTCCCCGAACGCAATGGACTCTGACTCTTAAATGGACCTCCTATTTCTGTTGGACGGAAAAACTCTTGATAATTATCGCCTTTGTTATAATTTCCTTCAACTTGAATTCGTAAATCTTTCGTAGGCTCCAACTGTGTTGAATAACTAAATTTTTGTTGGCGCAATTGCGTAAATGGGACATTTTGAACGATACTCTTGGACAACCATCCATTCTCCGCGGCAGTAAAACGTATCTGATCACTCTGTCCCCCGCTCACAAAATCCAATCCTGGTGCACCCCAATTTCCATTCATACCCAAACGACCTGGCGAAGGATTAAATCCTGGCAAAGTTGTTGATTCATTCATGGAATAATTCACTTGAATACCACGAAGCGTGAGTAACAATCGAGCGACCGACTTCAACGCATTCTTTGGCGCAATAATAATATCCTCTTCATCCCCAGGATTTCGGGCAACATCTTTTGTCGTTGGATTACTTGAATTCACCCAACGCAAGGCACGAATACGGTTATATAAGGAGACAAAATCGACTTTCCCATTGATTGAACGTTCCCGCGTATTCTTAATGATGTTACCAAAAGGAATATCCAAGGAATCCTTAATATTAAAGGAATTGGCAAAATAATTATATCCAATACGATGCGTATAATCTGCATTCATCCAATCCGTTAATGGCAATTTCTGTAAAGGTAATCGCCAAACTAATCCGGCTTGTTGGTCGAACTCTTTTGCCCTCCCCAAAGCTCTAATATTAAACATGACAGAATCACGTTTGGCTTGTGTATCCAAATCTCCAAATGGCTCATCAATAATCGAGTTCACATTCGCTGAATAATTGACAATCATACTCTTCGTCAAATTCCAATTCAACGCATACTGCCTATTAAAGAACCAATATTTCTCAAATTGTGGAGCTACCCCTTCCGTCGTCAATTGCTGATTCCGCAATTGTGTCTTCACAAAACTCCGATCCATCTCCGCACGAACCGTAATCGAAGAAGGTATAATATTCACATTCAAATCACGCAAAAGCGCTAGCCACTGAGTTGTGGAAGACATTTTCGCAAATGGCTCCCAGAAACTCGCAGAAGAGGTATAGCTATACAAAATACTTCCTCGCTGACTTAATTGTCGGTAAGTCTCTGTCAAGGTATTCGTCCGAATCATCTCCGAATACGCATAACTAAACGTAAAATTCGATAAATCCCACACATAGGCATGCTTTGCCAATGAAGAACGAACCTTACGGACATTGGTAAAATTAAAGCCTTGTCGTTCCGTATTGTCTTCCACTAATTTCAAATAATCCGCACGCTTCGCCTGCGTCGAGAACTTACTAATTGCATCCGCTAAGAAAATATCGGGATCCAGTGGATCAAATTGCGGTGCCACATTCCTACGATCATACGACACATAAAACGGAATCTTAAAGCCCCATTTCTGAGGTAAGAATTTATCTAAATTCAAGTTGGCCGTAATGCCATATTCCTTCGTATTATCCCGCGATCGATCGGATATCTTGGATTGCACACCACCAAATCCATAATTCCGGAAACTGCCGTTCATGGTAATTTGACCTAAATCAGCCAACTTAATTCCCATTTTACCTAAGGCCGCTGCTCCTGAAGTTTGATCAAAACCTGACGCTCTTAACTCATTCACCCAAACACAGAAAGACTTATTTTGACCGTCTTTCGCCGTATTCCGAACACCAATCATCAAAACCATCGAAGCACTTTGATCCGGTCGGCCCATCACTGTTACCCGATACGTTTTACCCGTTGAAGAAACCATATTCAAGGTGAAACGCTCATTCAAGGACTTCCCTTGTCGGTCACGCTCAATTTTAGCCTGCTTCAATAGCTCGAATTCCACATCAAACTCATTATCCTGAGGCCAAATCTCAATATCTAAACTTTGACCTTTTTGCGTTTGACGTAAACCCGTTTGTTCAACTTCGTAATAATTATCCGTTAAATCTGTTCCGATTCGCATGAAAGCTGAAACCTGGCCATCCACTTGGTCTGGACTTTGCATCGAAACAAACATGCGAAGACGCTTGTAATTGATAAAGTCAAATGCAGAATTCTTAAATACCCCACGCGCATCGCCTGGACGTAAATTATCCACACATAAGCTCATGGATTGCTCATTCAAACGTGCGTTATTGATCGTCGTTACATCCTGATCACGCACAAATCCTGGAGGAACCACATACGGAATCGTATTGGCTCCTTTGCTTGCAGGTCCATTTTCCTCAATATTGACAGATGAAATACGGAACTTCGCATCGTAGGTTTCCGGAATTTCTTGTCCATTTCGTTGATCTAAATTTCCAATAAACTTCCGATAAGAATAACCCGATAATTGCAATTGTGCAAAACGCAAGACAACCGGATCTTGGAATTGGCTCAACAACATGCGGAAGAATCGAATGGATTTAAAACTCGAAATTTCACCCGCGGGAGTCGTATAATTACGTTTATCTTTAATCGGAATTCGGAATAAATACCAATCCACTCCCCCGTCATTAACCTTATCAACCACAAATCCTTGGCCTACCGCTAAACCTCCTGGTTTCAAATCAACCTCATATTGATAATAGGCTTCCACCTCATTCACCGTATTATCATTATTCAAATCTTCACGATCAGGCATCATGGAATTGGCCTCTGTGACGTTAGAATTACTTGGATTATCGGTCGTAGGCGAATTATTTTCAATTCCCATGTAATTCTTATACCGCTCAATCATGCTACCTGTCGTGCTATATGAATTACTCAAATAATGAACAAAATCATCTCCAGCAGGATCCGCTTGAATAGCCGAAATCGCCTTCGCATCCGTAACGCGAGTCTTAGTTAGATTCAAATATTCCGCAAAATAAGTTGCTTCCGAAATCGAACTGTTTTCACTTACCTGATTGGGCAAACCATCCAAACCAATATCTTGTTGGCCTCTCCCACCTTGATTATCAAACGCATTAATCACAAATTGACGTTTCGGTGCTAATCCCCAATTCGTCTTCTCCACGTTTTGTGATCCTCCAGATACAATCTTTTCACCAGCTGGTATCCCATTCTCAAAGTTGGAGAATCCATCCGGAATAAAATCTTCCGAAATATCTCCTAAATGAAAGATCAATTTACCTCCAGTCGTATTGTTCTTGTTAAATACCCCATCCCGAATTTTACCTGATTCGCCCGAAACAAACGGATCCATCAACCAAAACTCAATTTGCTCCACATTCGAATTATCAAAATCCGTATCGGATGTAATCGCTCGGGTAATCGCACCAAAATTATTCTTCGGATTAGGTAATAAACCTTGTGCCGTCAGATTCGGATTAAAATTGTAAATACCACGCTCTGATGGAAAATAAGCTACGTCCAAAACGCCCAAAGGCAAATTGGTAATGTTATTCGCAAAATCTTTATTGGGGAATAATCCTTTTGGGGTCACCACACGCTCATAGGCATAAGTATTTACTGTTGCCGGATCTAAGCCAGGAACATCCAAGGAGAATCCTCCCGTACCATATAAACTGGCATCCACATTGTAGGCAGAAATTTTCGCCCGACGGAAATTTGAACTCAAGTCACGTGGATTCGAAACAACAAAATCCTTCGGTGTAGAGGCTGGACGCCAAAGCGTAGGTTGTGAACTTAAATTAAAGACCACTCGCGCCGACTCGAAATCATCGATAAATGCATTTCCTTGTACACGATCATTGACATTCGGAATTAATTTGGCAAACTCCCCTTGAAAATCGATCACAGAAGTTTCCTTTGTCGAGATAATTGGCAATGCATCAATCATCCGTGTCAAAGCATTTGATTTCTTCAAAATACTGGCATCAAAACCAATCAAGGTATTATTGACCGGTTCATTCCCGATTGAAACACGTCGTAAAAAGGCAGGCGGTGTCTCACTCATACTCTGAACTGTCGCCCCCAAATGCACATCTTGACCTAGATTATAATCTAAGCGCGTCCCTAATAAGGTACGAACTTGGTTGGTAAATAAATCTGGTTTTTCGTAGCAAACTTTAAGTTCTCTTCCCGACTGAAATACCCCCTCATTCAAAATCTTAACTTTTCCTGATTGCCCTTCAACAATATAGTCGGAACCTGCGACCAACGATTGTCCACCCGCAGAAACAGTCACCGACTTAGGTTCAACACCAAAAGGCAAAGAAATATCTCCACCAACACCCGCTTGAAAATTGCCTTTGATAAAAAACTTGTTTTTAGATGCTTGTTGGAGTGCATCCGTCTGTGTCAAACGATACAATTTATCAAACACATATTTATCGACTAAATTGGACTCCGAAGCAGTAAATTGTTTCTTTAAACTCGCCCCGAAAGGCTCCAAGACCGGAAATATAATCTTACCATTTTTTGAATCAATGGTCACATCCTCGATGTAATCAAAATTTCCATCAGGTTGAGGATCCCCAGCAAAATTCAATTTATCTAATCCTAAAACCTTAACCAAAGGAATATCCTTCACCTTCTCTCCTTCTATCAGATTGGAATTATCGATCCCCGTCGCATCATCTTTATAAATCAAGCGCAATTGAAAATTCTGCTTACTCAAACCATTCGAATTCAAGGAATAGATGTTTTTCATCATCAAATCCCACATCGGATGTTGCAGGTGATTTCGAATCGTGGATGACTTAAGCATCTTTAAAATCAACACCTCATTGTCTTGTCGGGCCTGGTAATCTTCCGTCAACTCGCCTACCTTATATTTCCGACCATTAAACGTGTATTCATAGGCAACTGCTAACACTTCATCATTCCGAAGTGGTGCGACTAAAGAGATATAACCCAACTGGGAATTGAATTTAAATTCACGTTCATTCAGGCGTTTGGCACCTTTCAACATATCAAAGTCAGTACCCCGCTGTAAGTTGTAAGCAGATTCTAATTGGTATGAAGCCTGATCCGACTTACGAATTTGTGCATCAGCCGTCAATTTCACATACATACCATTGTTTTTGTTATCGACCGTTTGACCAGCGACAATTGGCTGCATAATGGCCTTATCCCGACTGTAGGGATTGGATTCTCCTAAATCCGACAAAGCCACAAGATTACGTAAGGTTTCAGTGCTTTGAGTACGATTCGTCACATAAACCTCTACACGCGTGATCGTAATACCACTTGTGATTACAGGTAGATTCTGTAGAGAGCGTTCGTAATTGTTTCGAAAAAAGGTCGACAAAAAGAAATGTCGGTTTTCATCGTATTGATCAGCCCGAAGTTCGAAAGAACGTCCTTGGGAACCACCTTTCATTGTTATACAATCCTGCTTAGAACGCTGCTGTGCTGCCACAACAGTCACATCCAAATTCCCAAAACGCAATAATGTCTTTAAACCAAATAAATTCTGAACCCCAGGAATCAATTGCGAATTCAAGGTCCAAGAAGTATTACCGGCTTCGATGTTTTGTAATATATCCTCCTCCTGCGTCTTCCAATTTAACTTTAATTGATTTTGGAAATTGAAACTCGCCTTCGTATCGAAGTTGGCATTCAAATTCAACTTATCCCCAATCTTGCCTTGAAAGTTGATCTGCGCCTGTTCATTGAAAAACAAATTTCCCACATAGCGTAATTGTACGGGAATCGCAGGATTATCTACATATTGACCTTGATAGCCAATATCCAACAACAAACTTCCATTGGGTTTGAAATACACTTCCGATCCTCCAAAAATACGATCAATCGCAGGAGGTAATTCAATTTTGGGAAACAATCCACGGGATTGAACGCTACTTGAACCATCTAAACTTTTGGAATAAGCATTCCAAAAACTCCGATTCACCAAACTATTTTGTTGGAGGCTATAATCCGAAAAACTCTTACTATGCACAGGGCTCAAAGACAATTCGCCTAAACGACGCTCCTGCAAAACATTTTCACCAGAAATACGCGTAGTGGATTGAACCTGAGGAATGGAATAAATAGCAAAAGGTGACTTTTGCTTAGCAGTTAAATTACTCGATTTCTTGACTTGATAACGTGGCTTTTTACCACTTTTTTCAAGAATTAAAGTTGAATCCAATACTTGGGCCGACAAATCCAATGAACCACCAATCGCCATGAAGCTCGTAAAAGCTACCTGGAGGGTCCTATGAAAAATGCGGTGCAAAAACATCCAAAAAGGGTTAAAAATAAATTAACGAAGCGCGAGTTTAATTAATTGTTCAACATTCGAATCCGGATTTGCCTTCAACAATTGATCCAAATTCTTTTCCGCAGCTACACGCGGAATTCCTAGCGTTACTAATGCTGCTAAAGCTTCTTGTTTAACCCCAAATGATGCATCATGTGATGCCGCACCTGCCTCAACAAACAAGGTATCTTTCTTACATTTATCTTTTAATTCTAAGATAACGCGCTGGGCCGTCTTCGAACCAATTCCTTTAATCGATTGAATCAGCCCAATATTTTCATTCATAATCGCCGAGCGAATCTCACTCGAAGAAAAAGAAGAAAGCATCACCAATGCCGTACTTAATCCCACGCCAGACACTGAAACCAAATCCAAGAACAGGTATTTTTCATCCATGGAATGAAAACCTACCAAGGTATGTGAATCCTCTTTAATCTGAAGATGCGTAAATAATTGGACATTTTCGTTGCCGTCTTTTAGCGCATCGTAGGTTTGCAATGAAATTTTAACCTCATAGCCTACTCCCTGCACATCGATGATGACATGTGTACGATCTTTGTGAGCTAATTTACCTTTTAAATATGCGATCATCTTATGAAATTCGTAAACGCATACCTGGACGTAAAGTCGTCGAAGCACGCATTCGATTAAGTTTTTTCAATTTGGTTACCGTTAGGCCTTGATAACGTTCAGCAATATCCGAAAGTGTATCTCCCGAACGAACTTTATGAAAACGGATTTTAGCTTTCTTAGCTTTTTTAAAAACGACAGGCTCCTCTACATCAGCCGCGGAATCAACAGCAGCTTGCATCACTTTCTCTCGAACGCGTGCAAAGTAAACCAATTGCTTTCCGCGTTTAATCCGATTCGTTTTTAGGCGATTCAAATGCTTTAATTCCAAAACACTCACTTGCAAAATGCGCGCTACGTCGTATAAAGATTGACCTCGTTTAACCTTGTAGCGTCGCTGAACCAATTTATCCACAAATAATGCGGCTAAACTATCAGATTGTTTTTGGCTGACGAAAGCAGCTGAATCTAAAATAGCTTGTCTGTTGGAGCTGAAATAAGCAAAACGGAAACTTGGAATATGCACCACAACCGTTTTATTATCGTTGGGAATGTTCGTCCCAATTAAATGAGGATTAATCAACAGAAAAGTATCCACAGGAATCGAAGCAAATTGCTTCAAGCGATTTAAATTCAAATAGCCTTTGACATGAATCGTATCAAAAGGAATCTTTTTAACCCATTTCTCTGCGTGAATGGCATAATCCCAATGGTAATTCATCATGTAATCCATGGCAATAAATTGCGGTACATAAGCACGCGTCTGTTTGGGTAAACAATTATAAATGCCCCAAAAATCACTTTTGCCACATTTACGAATTGCCCGCTTCACATTACCTGGACCTGTATTGTATGCCGCTAAAGCCAAATGCCAATCACCAAATACACGGAATAGTTGCTTCAAGTATTTACAAGCAGCCTCTGTCGCTTTTTCAGGATCAAATCGCTCATCCACAACTCCGTCTACCCGCAATCCAAAATCTCCACGTGCCGTATAAGGCATAAATTGCCATAAACCGCCTGCACCTTTATTACTTAACGCTCTCGATTCTAAGCCAGACTCAATTAAGGATAAATATTTTAATTCTTCTGGTAGATTATATTGCTTCAAATATTTCTCATACAACGGGAAATACAAATCCCTGCGCTCCAACATCCGTTGGGTAAATTCCGCTTTCCGAAAAGCGAAATATTCAACAAACTGGTGTGTATGAAAATTGTAATTTAATGGAATTTGATTTTGTAATTTAACCAAGCGCGATGAGACAATCGACGGATCAATCATAAACGCGGTGGGTGAACCTTGTTCAAATGATGCCAAAGAATCAATCGCTGCTAAATCATCCGTAGGAAAATAGTTCTTAGAAGTATTGACATCTTGAGTAGCCGGCATTGATGCTGTAATCTGTCCAAAAACTGGAAGATTCAGCAACAACAATACCACAAAACTCAAAAGCCTTACGAACATCTATTCGAAAATTTTAGCAAAATCAATTAAGCCCTGCTCATCAAATGCCTTCCCAGTCACCTGAAAACCCATCGGCAAACCGGCAATATCTTCTCCCATGGGAACCGACAAAGCTGGTAAACCCGTAATATTTGCCTGAACGGTGAATAAATCGCCCAAATACATCTGAAGCGGATCTAGCGTTTTTTCACCCATTTTATAGGCTGTAGACGAAGTCGTCGGCGAAATAATAAAATCTACATCAGCTAAAATCGCCAAAGTACGCTCCTGAATAAGGCGTCTAACTTGTTGGGCTTTCGTATAATAAGCATCGTAATAGTCGGCGCTCAACACAAAAGTCCCTAACATAATTCTTCGCTTCACTTCCTCACCAAATGCCTCATCCCGCGTCTTTTTATAAAGCTCCATTAAATCTTTGGCATCTGCCGTGCGATGACCAAATTTGACCCCATCAAATCGAGCCAAATTAGAACTTGCTTCAGCAGTTGTCAACACATAATACGTTGGCAATAATTGCTCGATATATGCAAAATCAACCGAAACAACTTCATAGCCCGCCGACTTCAATGTCTCCACATGCGCAAAAAATGCATCACGGATCTCTGGCTGCAAACTTGGATGCTCAACGATTTCTTTGATATAAGCCACTTTTTTCTTGGATGCATAAGACGTATCAAAATCATCCACCACGGTACTATCGTATCCGTCTTTCCCCTCAATGGTCTTTAACACAAGGGCCAGATCTTCCAAATGATGCGCCATAGGACCAATTGTATCAAATGATGAAGCATAAGCGATTAAGCCCCAACGAGATACTCGACCATACGTTGGTTTCAATCCCATAATACCACAAAACGCTGCTGGCATACGAATCGAACCACCCGTATCTGTTCCTAATGAAACCTGGCACATTCCCGCTTGAACTGCGACAGCCGAACCTCCGGAACTTCCACCTGCTACGCGAGCGGTATTCGCAAAATTCAATACAGGTCCAAATGACGAATTCTCATTCGTAGATCCCATCCCAAATTCATCACAATTTTGCCGTCCAATAATAATCGCATCGGCATCTAAAAGACGCTGTACAGCCGTAGCTGAAAAGGTGGATTGAAAGCCATTTAATATTTGACTTCCCGCCTGACTAGGATGGTCGGCGTAGCAAAGTAAATCTTTGATCCCAACAACCAGACCAGCCAAAGGACCTGCAGTTCCCTGTTTGATTTTAGCATCTATTTCTGCTGCACGCGCTAATGCCTCTTGGTCATAAACCGTCAAAAATGCGTTCAATTGGGCATTATAAGCATTTATACGATCTAAATGACCTTGCACAATTTCCACGCATGTACGCTTGCCAGCCAATAAATCTCGACGTATTTCCGAGTAGGCAACAGGAACTAAATTCATCAAAAAAGGGGGATTCTTTTTAAACACAAAAGCATAGTTGGCTTTCACCAACTATGCATTGAAAACAAATACGGTAAGACTACTTCTTTGTTTCGTCTAATTCTTTGTTGATCTGATCTTTCACTTCATTCTTCGCGTCTTGGAACTCACGAATTCCTTTTCCAAGTCCACGCATCAATTCAGGTAATTTCTTACCACCAAAAAACAATAAGATAGCTAAGCCGATTAACAATAATTCGCCGCCACCTAAACCATTTAAAAACAATAATATACTTGAGATGTTCATTGTAGTCTAATTTTTAATTTTGTAAATATATTCAATAGTCATTAATAATCCTTATTCAGGCGTCAAACATTCACATGTTTTTCAAATTCATCTAATTCCTTTTTAATCGATTTTCCAACCCACAATACGACGGCCAAATCATCTGTAAATCCAACCAATGGTAAAACATCCGGAATGAAATCAAAGGGCGAAATAAAATAAATCAATACAGCCACTATTTTCACTAACGTAATCGCAGGCAATTTCTTGTACGTTCCCGCAACATAAGCTTTAATTAATTCGCTAAACAACACAATGTAATGATTCAATAGCCGAACAACTGAAATATTACTTGTTGCCGCAATCTCCTGAACCTTAACCAAAGACTTTTGAATCAGACCTAACATGCCTAATTTATCCTTCATGAAAACCGCTTCCGCTTTTTCCATGGCCTTCTGAAAATAATGTGATGAAATAATTCGATCTATAAAACTTTTCTCTGTTCCCATTTTCACTAATTAATCCTTAAATATACTAAAATGCTGCTAATTCCAAGTCGGCTCTATCCTTATAAATATTGATTTTAAAAAGAACGTCGAAATTTGACGATTATGTCTTATTTTTGCGACGATTTTAGTATAATCATTCCTAAAAATATAAACAATGAAAATCACCGTAGTAGGAGCAGGTGCCGTAGGTGCAACTTGTGCTGACAACATCGCTAGAAAAGAATTAGCAGATGAATTAGTATTATTAGATATCAAAGAAGGTATTGCTGAAGGTAAAACCCTTGATATGTTTCAAACGGCCTCTTTGTTGGGTTTTGATACCAAATTAGTAGGTTCAACCAATAATTATTCAAAGACAGCTAATTCAGATGTCGTTGTAATTACTTCTGGTCTACCTCGTAAACCAGGTATGACTCGTGAAGAGTTGATCGGTGTAAATGCTGGAATCGTTAAGAGTGTTGTAGAAAACATCTTAAAATTCTCTAAAAACCCAATCATTGTAATCATTTCTAACCCAATGGATACAATGACTTACTTGGCGAAATCAGTAGCTGGTTTAGATAAGCACCGTATCATCGGTATGGGTGGTACATTAGATTCAGCTCGTTTCAAATGCTATTTAGCAAAAGCGATGGATGTTTCAATCAATGATATCCACGGAACGGTAATCGGTGGTCACGGAGATACAACCATGATTCCTTTGAAGCGTTTGGCAACTTATAACGGTGTACCTGTTAGCCAATTCTTAGATTCAGAAACGTTAGACAAAGTAGCTGCAGACACAATGGTAGGTGGTGCAACTTTAACTGGTTTATTAGGTACTTCTGCTTGGTATGCTCCAGGTGCTGCAGGTGCTGCATTAGTTGAGGCAATCGTTCGCGATGAGAAAAAAATCATGTCTTGCTGCGTATCACTTGACGGAGAATACGGTCAATCAGATATCTGCTTAGGCGTTCCTGTCGTATTAGGCAAGAATGGTTGGGAGAAAATCGTTGATTACAAATTAACAGAAGACGAGCAAGCTGCTTTCAACAAATCTGCTGAAGCTGTTCGTAATATGAATTCCGTATTAGCGACATTGTCTATCTAATATCGAATTACAATGCATAAAAAAAGCCACCCGTCAGCTGACAGGTGGCTTTTTTTATTTCGATCGAATGGCCGTCACTGGATCCATCTTCGCGGCAACCCAGGCAGGAATGATTCCCGACAACACCCCAATAAAACTCGATATAAAGAGGCCTTTGAAAACATTCGATGCTGATAAGGTCAAAGGCAATGCATCTTGTGGAATTAACGTAATGAGTACGACTAAACCTATCCCAACAACACCTCCGATCAAACTCAAGAACACCGCCTCAAATAAAAACTGATACAAAATCACATAATTCTTAGCACCTAAGGACTTCTGAATTCCGATAATATTGGTTCGCTCCTTCACGGATACAAACATAATGTTGGCGATACCAAAGCCACCTACCAACAAAGAAAATCCGGCAATTAAAGCTCCCGCGATATTCAAGGCTGCAAAAATCCCGTCGAAAAATGCTTGCAAGCCATCCAACCGATTTACAGAGAAATTATCCTCTTGCTTGGGTTTAATGGAACGTAAACTACGCATCATACCCGTAATCTCACCTTCTAAGGCTGTTTGACCATCATCCGACTTAAATGCTTTAATTGCAATATCGGGTGCAGGTCTGTCTTTTTGGAATACCGCCGCAAAAGTTGTGTATGGAATAATCACCTTTTCATCTGGAGTACCCCCAAAATTCAACATGTCCTCCCCTTTCTTTTCAATCACACCAATCACTAAAAACTTAATTCCATTAACCTTAATGATTTCTCCCACTGCAGATCGACCATCCACTAAAGTTTCAGCCACTTTGGCACCGATAATACATACAAATAATCCGTTATCGGATTCAATTGGAAGGAAATAACGACCATCTTGAATCGGAGTACTCGTAATTTGATTATACTCATAGGAAGCTCCCGTCATGTTGGCATCGATGCTGTTACTTCCTCGACTAACATTCGCCGTCCGACCACCATCCATAATCGCAATAGCTTCCGCGTTCTCTAAATGTTCTTTCAAGTATTTAAATTCCGTGTATTTCATCTCCGGCCGATTCAAATATTTCCACCAAGGATAATTATTCTGCATCAACCAAGGCCATTTTCCTACATACAAAACGCCAGAACCTGCAAAGGAATCAATCTCTTTCCGAATCTTATTATTCAAGGAATCAACGGCCGTAAATACCGCCACGATGGCAAAAATACCTACACTTACGCCCAATAAGGACAATGTCGTACGCATCACATTCGACCGCAATGCCTGATAGGCAAACAAAAAACTCTCGTAAACTTGACGTAAAAAGAACATAGATTTCAGTTTGAATTCAAATTTACAATTAATAACGAAAGGAATTCGTTCATTCGGATGAATTGCACATCAGAAACTTTGAGTGGTTATATGTTGGTAAGATTGGATTTCGTAATTTTAAAATTCAATTCGTAGATACATGCATTGGAGTAAGCGGGACATCGAGCAATTAAGCATTCATTTTGAGGGAGAACTCTTTATCAATGACTCGCAAACTAGTCGGATGGCCAAACGATTGTACGCGACCGACGCATCCGTCTATGAAGTAAAACCAACAGCCGTTGCCATTCCGTCCAATTCCAAAGACATTAAACGGCTCATACAATTCGCGGCGAATCATAAAACCAATATCATTCCACGCGGTGCGGGCACTTCCCTAGCTGGGCAAGTTGTAGGCGATGGTATTGTCATGGAGATATCGGCCAAAATGGCCAAAATCATCCAATTGAATAAAAAAGAACAAAGTGTTTGGGTGGAACCAGGCATCATTCGAGACGATTTAAATAAACATTTAGCGCCTGCGGATTTATTCTTTGGCCCTGAAACGTCCACGGCGAACCGCGCGTTAATCGGCGGAATGATCGGAAACAATTCCTGTGGCTTGCATTCCATTGTTTGGGGTACAACCCGTGACCATTTAATGGAAACCCGAGCATGGTTATCCGATGGAACAGAAATACATACAGAACCACTAAGTTTAGAGGCGTTTTATAAAAAAACAACACTCACCAACTTAGAAGGCACGATTTACCGAGAGCTTCACAGAATGCTCAATAATCCCGAGATACAATCACTGATCCGAAATGCATTTCCAAAGGCTGAAATCAAACGGAGAAATACGGGTTAT
The DNA here is from genome assembly GCF_042714525.1 of Aquirufa echingensis. NCBI lineage: Bacteria > Pseudomonadati > Bacteroidota > Cytophagia > Cytophagales > Flectobacillaceae > Aquirufa > Aquirufa echingensis. The sequence continues at coordinate 342,811 of NZ_JBBKYA010000003.1, forward strand.
GCACTCGATGCACTCATTGAGATGCAACCCTTTAATCCAAAAGGTCAACCGTTCAATCTATCAGCTTTATTAGCTGGATCCGAGGGAACTTTAGCGGTCGTTCATGCAGCCAAATTGAACCTCCTGAGTAAACCCGAGCCGTTTGTTGGGCTATTATGTTTACACTGCAACAGCCTACAAGATTCGCTGCACGCTAATATCATTGCCTTACAATCCAATCCTACCGCATCAGAATTAGTGGATGATTTTATTCTGTCGTTTACAGAGAATCATCCCAACTTCAAAGATGACCGTAGCTTTATCGAAGGAAAACCGGCTGCCATTTTGATGGTTGAATTCCGATCAGAAAGTCAGGATGAATTAGATAAGAAAATCGCCACTTGCATCTCATCGATCCGAGAGGCTAATTTGGCTTATGCCTTCCCTGTTTTGTATGGTGATGAAATCAGCAAAGGATGGGATATCCGCAAAGCAGGTTTGGGACTTATCCGCAACCAAACCGGGCTTAAACAACCCGTAAATCTCATTGAAGATTGTGCGGTTGCTCCCATTGACTTACCTTCTTATGTTGCTGATATTCAAGCTTTATTAGCAAAGCATCATGTGCAGGCGGCCTTTTATGCCCATGCTGGTGCAGGAGAATTACACATTGAACCCTTTTTAGATATTCATAGCCCAGAAGGGAAAACTTTATTCCGGAAACTACTTACGGAAACGGTTGAAATTCTAAAAAAATACAAGGGTTCACTTAGTGGAGAACATGGTGATGGCCGACTAAGAGGCGAATTCATCCCGCAAATTATGGGCGATGAGATTTACCAATTATTCGTTGAAATCAAACAATTGTTTGACCCACAAAACATCCTAAACCCGGGTAAAATTGTTCATTCTCCTCCAATGGATGAAGCTTTTCGTCAAAAGGAAAAACAGGAGGCCGCAAACTATTATTTCCATTATCCAGAAACAGAAAGTCCATTAGGCCTCGCTGAAAAATGTTCAGGTTCTGGGGATTGTAAAAAAACAGCATTGACCGGTGGAACCATGTGTCCCAGTTTCATGGCCAGCCAAAAAGAACAAGATAGCACGCGAGGGAGAGCGAATATTTTACGCCAACTCATCACAGAAAGTGGTTCTGAGGCTTATTCAAATCCTGAATTACTTGAAGTATTAGACCTATGTCTTTCCTGCAAAGGTTGTCAAACCGAATGCCCATCCGGAGTAGATATGGCAAAATTAAAGGCTGAAACACTCCAACAACATTATGACAAACAAGGGATTCCGTGGCGAACTAAAATGGTCGGCCACTTCCCTATCCTCCAAAGACTCGCTAGCTATGTTGCTCCACTCTACAACTTAGCCATCAACTTTCCAGGAAGCTCTATCCTACTGAAAAGTGCCATGGGATTCTCATGGAACAGAAGCCTTCCTGAGGTACATTTCACGAGTCTTGAAACATGGCATAAACGTTATAGCAATCGGGTCAACCAAGACCAATTCGAAAAAGGATTTGTGTATTTGTTTGCGGATGAATTCACCAATTACAATGAGGTTGAATTAGGCAAAAAGACCGTATTACTTCTAAATGAATTAGGTTACGGTGTCAAAATCCCTAATCAAATCATTTCCGGAAGAACCTATATTTCCAAGGGAATGCTTGCCTTTGCCAAACAATTGGCCAATACCAATGTCCAAGCCTTAACAGACATCGTTTCAGAAGAACACCCCTTCATCGGAATTGAGCCGAGCGCCATATTGAGCTTCCGGGATGAAATCCCTAATTTGGTTAATGAAGAGCTCCGTGAAAAAGCTTTGAAATTAAAAGCAAACTGCCTCTTAGTGGACGAATTTCTGTTTCAAGAAATCAAAGCAAAACGCATTACGCAAGAACAATTTACCGATAAGCCTGAAAAAGTAATCCTCCACGGGCATTGCCACCAGAAATCCATCGCAGGAATTAGTAGTACCAGACAAGTTCTGAACTTTCCTGCCAACTATGAGGTTGAACTTTTACCAACAGGCTGTTGTGGTATGGCGGGCTCGTTTGGCTATGAGAAAAAGCATTATAAATTATCCCAACAAATTGCCAAATTAGTCTTATACCCTCGCCTATTGGCGACTAAAAGTAAAACGATTATCGCCATGAACGGAACATCTTGTCGGCACCAAATCAAAGATGGCATAGACAAAGAAGCTTTCCACACAGCGGAAATTATGTACCAAGCACTTGCTCAAAAGACCCTAAAACCATGATCCAATACAACATTTCTATATTTGTCGAGAACAAAATCGAAGACCAAGCCATCAAGGCTCTGACCAAACATATCGTACCGGAATTAAATGCCTGGGATTTCATCGAACAAGCGCATGTTTTTGAAATCAGCTCGCATCAAGAACCCGATTCGAAAGGGTTTTCGGTTCAATGCTTGATTCCACAATCAGAAGAAAGAAGAAAAGAGGCCATCGAAAACCTAATTTCCAATTTCTTTTTAGCGGAATTCCCGAATCAATTTGTCTATTTCCCAAGCCAATTAAAAAGACTTTAAGCCCATCGAATGGGTTCTATTCCTTGAGAAACTAAGAAATTATTCGTTTGCGAAAAGGGCTTTGACCCAAACCATCTGCCGCGATTCGCAGATAAAGGTGATGGATGTGCGGACTTGATGACATAATGTTTATTCGCATCAATCAGAGAAGCAAACTGTTGTGCATGATTACCCCACAACAAAAAGACGATTGGACTTTCATGCGCATTCAGCAAATTCAAGACTGCTTTTGTGAACATTGGCCAGCCCATTGCTGCATGTGAACCCGCCTCCCCTGCCCGAACGGTTAATGAGGTATTCAAAAGTAGAACTCCTTGACCTGCCCAATCACTTAAATCACCAGAAGAACGCATCAAGCCTAAATCTTGAAACAACTCCTTATAAATATTCTTTAAGGAAGGGGGAAGCGGAACGCCTTGGGGTACCGAAAAACTTAAGCCATGTGCTTGCCCAGGCCCATGATAGGGATCTTGACCTAAGATGACCACGCGAGTATTTTCGAAGGAGCAAAGATTAAGCGCATCAAACAATTGAGAAACAGGAGGATAAACAAGTTCATTTTGATAGACATCAAGGACTTTCACCGAAAGCTTCTCAAAATTTTCGGATCGGAATGTAGATTTCAACACCGATTTCCAGTCATTCTGAAGTAAATCCTGTAATTTTAACTCTTCATTTACCATAGCATCAAACCCATATCTCCCTTGAATACACCTGAAATTTCCATCGAGGTCATTGTAAACCACATCCCAGATATGGAAATCCAAAAACCGTATCAATACTTCTTTAGCTACCAAATTACAATCTTAAATCGGTCCACACAACCTGTACAGCTCGTAAGTCGCTATTGGCTCATTATGGATGGGGGTTTGCATGAGGAAACAGTGAAAGGTTTGGGGGTGGTAGGCCAACAACCCATCTTGGAACCCAATACCTCTTTTACGTATACTTCGGGCTGCCCGTTGATGTCAGAATTTGGTAAAATGAGCGGATACTATACTTTTCTTAATTTAAATTCTCAGGAAACCTTTCAAGTAGAAATCCCTGCCTTTTCTCTCACCACGATATTTGCTCAAAACTAATGTTACAACGCTTCGCATTTAACTGGAAAGCACAAACCGCGCATGGCTTGCATTCACCGTTCGTATTTGACTTGTATACACAGGTGATCGATCCTGTATATCAACAAAACCCTAGCGATATTCAAGAAGCGATGATTCATGGTATCGGTAAACATCTGAAATTAGCGGCAGGTAAAATTCAGGTAATCGATTTTAAGAAATTAATTGATAGCGATTTGCCTAGCATTGAGGAATTAATGCTTGAAAAAGATCATTTACTTTTTTGTTTAAACATTAGAGATTCGGATGAATCCTTACAAAAATGGTCATATATAGCAGCGATGCCACAAGCAATCCACAGCATTGAATTATATGAAATGGGCATTATCTCGCTAAATCCCATCGCACCCAAACAGCATTTCTTTCTTAAAAAGGCATAAAAAAAGGGAGATGCCATTCGGACATCCCCCTCAAAAAAAAAAAAATACATTTAAACAGGCTTGGCAATTTCAACCAACACTCGTTTACCTTTAATTGCAGCTCCGGCCATTTTATCCAAAACAACTTTAGCATATTCTTTCGGAACATCTACGTATGTGTGCTTATTTTCGATCTGAATTTGACCTAAGGCATTACCAGGAATTCCTGTCTCACCTGCAAAAGCACCCACGATATTCGAAGGAGAAATTTTCTCATTAAATCCGATGTTAACAAACATGCGAACCATGTTCTCATCGTTACGGTAAGGTTTTCCTTCACGATCCATACGAGGTCCGCGAGGTCCACGATCACGCTCTCCACCTCTTTCGAAGCGACCACCACGATCTCCACCACCGCGAGAATCACGATCAAAACGACCGCCACCACGACGCTCACCACCGCGAGAATCACGATCACGGTATCCACCGCCACGCTCCTCACGACCATATTTACGCGATTGACGCTCTAATTCTCCTTCAAGATTTTCATCCCCGAATTCGTTCTTCTGAATTCCCATGTTCATCTTCACTAAAGCAGCAACTATTTGCTCCGTTGTGAAACCTGCATGTTGTAAGTTCTCCAATGAATCAGAGAAAACCTCTAAATCACCTTCGTTGATCGTAGCAGCCACACGCTCAATGAACATGCCTTTCTTGATACCCACAACATCGGTAAACGATGGAATTACACCTTTGTCAATTTTAACTTTGGTATAGTTCATGATTTCACGCAATCGATTGCGCTCAGATCCTACAACCAAGGTAAATGCCTTACCAAATTTACCAGCACGGCCTGTACGACCAATACGGTGTACATAATATTCTTCATCTAATGGAATATCGTAATTGATTACCGCATCCACATTGTCAACGTCCAATCCACGTGCTGCCACATCCGTCGCTACTAAGATTGTCACATTTCCATTACGGAAACGATTCATAACTTGTGTACGTTGGCTTTGGCGCAAATCACCATGCAAACCTTCTGCTGCATAGCCACGAGAAACCAATTCTTCTACCACCTCATCCACACGTTTCTTCTGGTTACAGAAAATCAACATCAATTTCAAGGCATAAAAGTCGATCAAACGAGTTGTAACTTCCATCTTCGCACGTCCTTTTACATCGAAATACAATTGCTCGATGTTGACGTTCGTGATTTCATTTTTAACAACTTTCACCAATTTCGGCTCAGTCAAATAACGACTAGTCAAGGCCATAATAGGCTTCGACATCGTTGCTGAGAACAATACGGTTTGACGTTCGTTTGGCATTTCTTGTAAGATACTTTCGATATCCTCACGGAAACCCATATCCAACATCTCATCTGCCTCATCCAATACGATCATGGATGCTTGCTGTAGTTTTAACGCACGACGCTCAATTAAATCAATGACACGACCTGGAGTACCTACAACGATGTTGGCACCTGCCTTCAATGACTTAATCTGACGATCGATTGAATCACCACCGTAAACAGTCGTAACCCAAACACCTTTCGTGAACTTAGAAAGCTTCTTCATTTCTTCCGAAACTTGAACCGCTAACTCACGTGTAGGACATAAAATAATTGCTTGTACAAATTTTTCGAACGGTACGATATGTTCGATCATTGGAATACCAAACGCGGCCGTTTTACCAGTACCCGTTTGCGCTTGTCCGATGACATCGCGACCTTCTAAAACGTAAGGAATTGCTTCTGATTGGATGGGGGAAGCAAACTCAAAACCCATTTCTTTTACTGCTTCTTGGATACCTTCCGACAAAGGAAGACTATCAAAGCGAATTTTTTCACTCATGATTGTTATGTTTAATTATGATGCCCTAACACATCCGTAATCAAACCTAATAGCCCTTTGTCGTTAATCAGAAGGGATTTACAATCACTTGTAATCGATTTATGCGGATGCATTTGTACTAATATGCCACAAAAGTACGCATACTTACAACAGAAAGCAAATGAATTGGATTATTTTAATACAGGCTTCTTTGAAAGAGCAAAGATAACAGCCTTATCATCGGATGCTTTAACCTCGATTCGTGCTGGCGACAAACCCTCTCCTACTAAACGATTTTTAATCACAAAACCGCGCTTCAACGATGTACGTTCATCTTTTCCTGAATTCACCAAAATCTTTAGAGACGCCTCTTTGTAGCGATTCATACCTTCCGCCATACGCTTAAAAACATAGTCGGCAGGTTTATCCAACAAATCAGTTTGCTCGTTGAAAACCAACTCATTTGCGGCTAGCTCAACAGGTTCCGTTTGAGTAGAGTCTGACAAATACTGATGCAAGGCTACAATCACTGAATTTTTAGGCACATCAAATGCAGTACCTTTAGGCCAAATTAAACTCGTTAACGAATCAGATCGCAATTTCGTAGAATCCAAAACAGCACGAGTTAGGCTATCGTTCAACTTACTTAAACTATCAATCGGAATAATTTCCTCAGTTTCTGCGATCGTTTCTTCTTCTTCAGTTGACCTGAAAGCTGTATACCAAATAACACCTCCACCCAATACCAAAATAATGAGCATGTAAACAAAGGTGTTAACTGTTAAATTCTGCAACAATCCACCTTCTGACAAAGGCTCTTGCTCATCGGAGTAAGTCAATAATGCCCCAGTATCCACTCGCAAAATGTCCGACAACAATAAAATTTCTGAAACCCCTAATTGGATTCTAGCAGGACATAACACGTAAAACTGTTGCTTCAAGCTCAAAAAATATTCGCCATAAGCCTTCCAATCTTTCAGCGCCTCATATTCTTCTTGCTTTAAGCGATAGCCATATAAGCCGAAAAACAAGGTTAAGCCCTTCAAGATAGCGGAACTCTTCGCCCCCATCTCACGGGACAATAACATCGCGATCGCACTTTTTTTGTCGGGAATTAAAATACCCATCATCCCCTCACCGTAACGCAAAATTAAATCTTCGTCATATTTCTGCTTATCAGCGGATAGGAAAGCCTCGATGTCGTTAATAGGCGCCGACTTCTGTAAAATAAAGTTATAGAGCGCATTGAAACGAATACGATTACGTACAAGCTTCAACAAGCCGCCTAAAATAATGGCCTCCCAAACAGGATAAAGCTCATCCACTTTTTCAACAGGCTCATTGAGGTAGATTGAAAGTCGATTTAAAATGACCGACTTTTCCTCTGCACTAATTACGTAAAACGATTGATTCATAGAGTGCAAAATTACAAGGACTGAACGGATTTCATACAATAAGTATCGGCTTATTTTTTAATTATTAACGCGGCATTCATTACCTTTGTTTTATGAAAAAAGTATTGTTTATTGACCGGGATGGAACGATTATTCACGAACCTATCTCAGACCAGCAAGTTGACAGCTACGAGAAATTAGCATTTCTCCCAAATGCCATTTCCAATTTGAAGAAAATTGCTCAAGAATTGGATTACGAATTGGTGATGGTAACCAATCAAGATGGATTGGGAACTCAATCCTTTCCTGAGGATACTTTTTGGCCTGCACACAATAAAATGCTTGAAATCCTAGCGAGTGAAGGCATCGAATTCACGGCTATTCATATCGACCGTAGTTTCCCTGCAGATAATCTTCCGACTCGTAAACCGGGCATCGGGATGCTTTCGGAATATTTCAATGGATCTTACGATTTAGTTAATTCATTTGTTTTAGGAGACCGCGAAACGGATGTACAATTGGCCAAAAATCTAGGTGCCAAAGGTATTTTCATCGGCGAGCAAACTATTTCAACTGAACTTAGCGAAAGCCTTGCTTTAACCTGTACAGGTTGGGATGAAATCTACCGCTTCTTAAAACTACCTGCACGTAAAGTAAGCCACCAACGCAATACTCACGAAACCAAAATCCAGATTGAACTCAATCTCGATGGAAGTGGAAAAGCAGCTAATCAAACAGGATTAGGCTTTTTCGATCACATGTTGGATCAAATTGCCAAACACGCAAATGTAGATTTAGCTGTGACTGTACAAGGCGATTTACATATCGATGAGCACCATACCATCGAAGATACGGGTATCGCATTAGGAGAAGCATTCACAATCGCATTAGGAGACAAACGTGGTATTAATCGCTACGGTTTTTTATTACCTATGGATGAATGTTTAGCACAAGTTGCTTTGGATTTTTCCGGACGTAATTGGTTGGTATGGGAAGCAAGCTTCAAACGCGAGATGATTGGTGAAATGCCAACCGAAATGTTCTCTCACTTCTTCAAGTCATTCTCAGATGCAGCAAAATGCAATCTAAACATTCAAGCTAGCGGCGAAAATGAGCACCACAAAATTGAAGCTATTTTCAAGGCCTTTGCTAAAACGATTCGCATGGCGGTTGAACGCGACATAAAAAATTTAAATTCTTTACCGAGTACCAAAGGATTACTCTAAACAAATTCTTAATTTTGCACAAATAATTAAATACTATGGGATATTCAGGAGCAGCATTCTTTATCATTTTGTTCGCGATTTCAATCGTTATTGGAGCAAAACTTCAAAAGATCTACAAAGAAAGAGGGAAATAATCCCTCTTTCTTTTTTTACAACCAGCCCTCATCGGCAAAACTTACATAGGTACTCGCACTGATGATAAGGTGGTCTGAAACGAGCATATCCACGCTCTTTGCTGCAGCAAGCATTCGATTCGTTAATTGTTTATCCGCTTCACTAGGCTGTAAATGCCCAGATGGATGGTTGTGTGCCAGGATTAGACTACTAGCTTGCAAATGAATCGCCGACTTCAGTATAAGTTTAATATCGACAACCGTTCCAGCAATTCCTCCCCGACTGATACATTCTTTCTTGATCATCCGAGCAGCACGATTGAGGTAAATCACCCAAAACTCTTCATGGACTAAATCTGATAAATGGGATTTGAGCAAATCATACGCATCAGCAGATTGTCGAACTCGGTCAACTGTTGAATTAGCTGTATAATCCATCCGCCTACGCCCTAATTCCATCGCTGCAACTAATACTGCCGCTTTGGCCGCGCCAATTCCTTTGATTTTACGATATTCTGGTAATCCCCAGCGACCAAGCATAGCTAAGTCACCATCTACTTGACGGAGCATTTCCCTTGCCAAATCCAAAGCAGAATGATCTCGAATCCCAGAGCCAATCAATATAGCCAAAATCTCTTCCAATCGAAGCGTTTCGCGCCCTTTGGAGAACAATATCTCCCGCGGTCGGTCTGATTCCAATAAATCTTGAATTTTCTGATAGGTCATGTACGAATGTACTGCCTATAAACAAGAAAACCCCGCACGAAGCGAGGTTTATCAAGTACCTGATAATAAGGGATTAAGCTGCGATTTTGTTCGCCAACTTCGCTAATTTTGATTTTTGATTAGCTGCCTTATTTTTATGAATGATGTTTTTCTTTGCTAATTTATCCAACGCAGAAGACACTTGCTTGAACAAGTCAGAAACGATTGCCTTGTCAGTAGTCAATCTCAATTTCTTGATTAAAGTACGTGTAGATTTGTGTTGGTAACGATTGCGCAAACGCTTTGATTCATTTGCCCGAATACGCTTTAGTGCTGATTTATGATTTGCCATCTTTAAAAAAATTCTCTTTTCTGTAAAATTGAATTGCAAAAGTAAACAAAAGGTTTAGATTTTACAATACAACCACTAAAAAAATACCTAATGAAATATTTAATTTTAGCCCTACTCCTGCATATAAATTCCTCCCTCATGGCCAACTGGGGATTCTATGCACACAAAAAAATCAATAAACTGGCTATTTTCACATTACCCCCACCCCTCATTAATCTGTACAAAAGGCACCTAGATGAAATAATCAACTATGCGGTTTTACCCGATCAGCGAAGACATAGCCTTGATCAAGAAGCAGCCCGACATTACATCGACTTAGATCGTTACCCCATCAAAGACATACAATACAAAACCTGGGAAAATGCCATCACAGTATATTCCGAAGATTCCCTTCAAAAACATGGAATTGTGCCTTGGAACATACAAACGTATTTCCGCCAACTGAAATATGCTTTTCTAGCAAGGGACACGATTCGAATCATCAAAATATCAGCGGAATTAGGACATTATGTAGCAGATGCACACGTTCCGCTGCATACAACGTCCAACTATGATGGCCAACAAACGAACCAGGTGGGTATTCATAGCTTTTGGGAGTCCCAAATACCCGAACTACTCCAAGAGAAGCTTGATGATTGGATAGGGCCGGCAGCCTATATCCCGAATGTACTCACAAGCACATGGGATTGGGTTTTAGAATCGCATGGCATGCTAACAGATTTATTCAATGGAGAAAAAATAATAAACGCACGAGTTCCTAATTCCCAAAAATACAAACACAGCCAAAAAGGTAAGAATTTAGAAAAGATATATTCAGAACATTACATTGAGGCATATCACAAACAACTTGATAATCAGGTAGAAAAACGCTACTTAGCATCGATCAAACACATCGGAAGTTTATGGTATTCTGCATGGCTTGAAGCAGGAGAGCCTGATTTCAAATAAATTTGTGCAATTTTGCAGCATGAATGCATCAAAATTTGTCCAATTAAAGCACGGGAAAGACGCCCCGGTTAAACGATTTCACCCTTGGGTATTCTCAGGTGCAATTGTAAAACAAAGCCCTAACCTGCAAGATGGTGACTGGGTTAATGTATATAGCAGTCGGGAAGAATTCTTAGGTACCGGACATTTTCACCATGGAAGTATTGCGGTTAAAATACTTTCGTTTCAAGAAATCGAATCCAAAACAACATTTTGGGAAAAGCGCATTCAAAATGCATGGGATTTACGCAGTTTATTGCCCTTAAAGGATACAAACGCTTTTCGCTTAATTCATGGCGAAGGAGATGGCTGCCCTGGTCTTATCATGGACTTATACAAGGATATACTCGTATTCCAAGCACATACCATCGGTATGCACCGCGATCGAGATGAAATCGTTGAGGCCGTTAAAAAAGTATTAGGTAAAAAAATCAAAGCTATTTACGACAAGAGTAAAGAAACCTTGCCCACAGAATATGCGCAAACTTGCACAAACGCATTTGTTTTTGGCGAAGTGAAAGTTCCCTATACGGTAAAAGAAAATGGGATTTCCTTTTCGATCAACTGGATTACGGGACAAAAAACAGGCTTCTTTATTGACCAAAGAGAAAATCGGGCTTTATTAGCACAATATGCGCAAGGCAAATCAGTTTTAAATACGTTCTGTTATTCAGGTGGATTCTCACTTTATGCCTTGAAAGCTGGAGCTGCAACCGTCATTTCCTTGGACGCCTCAGCGAAAGCAATCGACTTAGTTAATGCTAATATTGAATTGAATAAGATGCAGGAACTAAATCATCAGGCGATCGTAGGTGAAACGCTCCCCTATTTGAAAGCCAATGAAGACGAATTTGACATCATTGTTTTGGATCCTCCTGCATTTGCCAAATCGATGAATGCGAAACACAAAGCATTGCAAGGCTATCAAAAAATCAACGAATTGGCTTTACGCAAAATCAAGAAAAACGGACTTCTATTTACCTATTCATGTTCTCAAGTCATTACTAGGGACTTATTCTACAACATGCTCGTAGCTGCCGGAATAGCCGTAGGAAGAGAGATTCAAGTCATTCATCAAATGACACAATCACCAGATCATCCAATCAACCTATTCCACCCAGAAAGCAATTACTTGAAAGGGTTTGTACTAAAGGTTTTATAACAAAAAAGGCGCTGAAAGTGATTCAGCGCCTTTTTTGATTAATCTACGAATCGGAAGATTCGATTCCAACGAATCTTATCTAAAGAGAACAAGGGTTTATTCGGGTCAATCGACATCCAAACAAACACAGCTTTACCCACAATGTGGTCGGCTGGGACAAATCCCCAAAAACGCGAATCCGCAGAATTATGGCGATTATCTCCCATCATGAAATAATAATCTTGTTTAAACGTATATGAAGTCATGGCTTGACCGTTCTTCAACAATTTATCACCCGCCAAAATGATTTCAGAATTACCTTCATATTTGATAATAGCCTCTTGATACAATTTTACGTTTTTACGATCTAATTGTACTGTCCAACCTTTGGCAGGAACTTTCAATGGTCCGTAAAAATCACGATTCCACTTAAAATCAACCGTATCATGCGGAAACATATCAATAAATGTCAGTCCCTTAGGATCCTTAAATGCATCCAAATCGAATGATTTTGCCCAAGGCAAGGCCTTAATCTCATCAATATGTTTCTTAGAGGTATTCAATTTATAACCGGCTAATTGATTTGTAGAATCTGCCAAAGGCAACCAATCCGCTGAATCATAACTCGCATCCGGTGAATTACGAATACCATATTCCGCAAAAAATGCATCATCTAAATTCTCTTTGGTCTTCATAAATACAGGATGTTGCATCTTTTCTGGATTTTCCATCGCCTTATTATTGACAAATACTTGTTGGTCTCTAACTTCCAAAACATCCCCTGGAGTTGCCACACAGCGCTTCACGTAAAATGTCCGTAAATCTAAAGGCGCATCTCCATCTTCCTCAAAATTAGGCACATTGAATACAACGGCATCACCTTGTTTAACTTTCGAAAAACCCGGCAAACGATAGGTTGGCAATTGCAACCAAGATAAATAGGAAGGCAAATTCGTAAACCAAATCTTTTGGTGAGTCAATGGCAATTGCAAAGGTGTTTTAGGCGTACGAACACCATAGTGCATCTTGCTAACAAACAAAAAGTCGCCTACCATCAAAGAACTCTCCATCGATGGTGTCGGAATGGTATAGGCCTCAAACAAGAAAAAGCGTATTAATGTAGCCGCTACAACGGCAAACACGACAGAATCCAACCATTCTCTAAATGGTGATTTTTGCTTAGGCTTTTGATTTTCGGTTGGTTTCATGAATTCTTATGTAAATATTTATCAATTAATTCTTGTGAAGGCTTATAGATATAAGGATGTGGAAAACCATTTTTAATAAAAGTAGGATCTTCCATGTTGGTATAGCGAAAATGACATGACCACCGAATTTCATCATTCGTGATAACACCAGATTCGTGAACAAGTAACGTTGAAAAAATAGCAATATCCCCCAGTTTCATTGCTTTTTGCACACGAGGATAAGATGTTCGGTCAAAATCTACTTCCGCAAATCCGTTTTCAATACGATCGGTTAATGGCCCCAGCTTATGTGATCCTGGATAAAAAACAACAGGACCGTGAGCGATATCCAAATCCATCAAGGGTAGCCAAACAACAACAGAATCATCAGAGGCCAACATCGATGTCCAATCTTGGTGCAAAGGAGTTTTGTAAAAATGTTCTGATTTAGCCAAGGATGGATGGTTGAAGAATAATACAGGACGCGTACACATTAATGGATGTGAAAGACCCAAATCCTTCAATAAACTCATTAACTCTGGATTAACAGCCAATTGATAGAGTTCAATCAAGCCACTTTGAATCATTTTCCCGCAAGCGATAAACTCCTCTAAATGGTTCTCGAATAAGCTCTGCATTTGGCTTAAATAATCGCCTGTGATACCGAAACGGTTGAATTGAATATCAAAAATAGCCTTCGCAGCTGTTTGAATCTGACCAATGAGAGCAGGATCAAAAAAACCAGGTAGAATGATTAATCCCTCCTCTTGCAATTGCTTTTTTAATGCTATACGATCCATATTTCTTATTTTAACATATCATCCATACCCAAAACACCTTTCTTATCTTTTACCCATTCGGCGGCAATTACAGCACCCAAGGCAAAACCTTCCCGACTAAATGCTTCGTGGGTAATTTCTATTTGGTCAACTTTTGAGATGTACTTAACCGTATGTGTTCCAGGAATAATAGATTCCCTTTGAGACCAAATCGCGACTTCATTCGCTGCCGGAATTTCATTATTCACCCATTTGGTTTTCGAAGCATAAGCATCAATAATGCCTTCTGCAATCGTAATAGCTGTTCCGGAAGGTGAATCCTTTTTCTCTAAATGGTGTATTTCATTCGTATAAATATCATATTCCGAATGCCCCGACATCAATGCAGCCAAAATTTTATTCAGTTTAAAGAATAGATTTACACCAATTGAATAATTTGAAGCATAGAAAAAAGTCGATTGGTTTTTGGCCGTTGCAGCTTCTACTGCTGCTTTTTGTTCCAACCAACCTGTAGTACCACAAACGACCGGAATTTGCTTTTCTATACAAGTCATAATATTAGCAAACGCAGAGGCCGGATTTGAAAACTCAATAGCTACATCAACAGCTTGTTTGCTTAATTGGCTCAATTCCGCTTGATTATCCACATCGATGCGTGCAACGATGTGATGACCTCGTCCTGCTGCAAGACGTTCGATCTCCTTCCCCATTTTCCCATAACCAATTAATACAATTCTCATAAAATCATTTTTTAAAATTAAACGATAAGCTCAATCCAGACACCATACCTTGTGATAAAGGGTCGAATTCCATGATTGGCTTCACGCGCATACTTAAATCATCCGATACGTCAAAAGTTTTCAAATGCGCACTTACATTGGCATCCACAATATTTAAGGCCCAAGCTAAAGCCATCCCAATGTAAGTATAATCACGATTCCGACGAAAACCATCATTGATACGTTTCAACTGATTTACATCCAAATCACGCGTAACCCCATCTTCATAGGGTACAGCCACCGTTGCAGGCGGAGTATATGTTGGATCTTCTGGATGAACAGACACGACGTAATAGTACTCCCGATATTTGGCATACCTCACTTGGTTATAATTCGCAATCATGCCCAATGTAATAAACGCTCCAGCTACTAAAGGCAATTTCCAATATTGCCGATTGTATAACTGCCCCCATCCCGGAATCATCAAAGATTTCAAGGTAGCTTGTCGGGGAATGATTTTATAAGGCATTTTCACCACCTTCACCGAATCTCTTTTGACCTGTTTCAAGGAATCCAACGATGCACCAAAGCTTGTTCTAGCGCACAAAATCAAACACAAAAAGCATATCAATCGAATACGCATAGCTTACGAACGAATAGCTTCTAACACTTTCAATAATTCCTCTTTCGATTTGAATGTAATTTTCATTTCACCCTTTCCCTGCTCATTCATTTTCAAAGAAACAGGTGCATGAAAGAAATCCGTCAAAGACTTTTGCCATTGTGAAATTTCACTGACTGCTACTTTTGTTGTACCTGTCGATGGAACATCCGCCGCTGGGGTAGCCGATTGACGAACCGCATCTTCTAAGCGGCGCACTGACCATTCTTCCGAAATCGTCTTTAAAAATAATTGCTGTTGGACTTCAATATTCTCAACGGAAATCAAACAACGCGCATGACCCATCGAAATTTTATTATCACGAATCGCCACTTGAATGTGCGGCGGCAATTTCAACAAACGCATGTAATTGGTAACCGTAGAACGATTTTTACCAACACGTGCACCTAAATCTTCTTGACGCAAATCACATTCTTCCATCAATCGCTTGTAGGAAAGTGCAATCTCAATCGCATTTAAATTTTCACGTTGAATATTTTCAATCAACGCCATTTCAATCATTTGCTGATCATCTGCCGTCCGTACATAGGCCGGAATTCGTGTTAAACCCGCAATTTTCGAAGCCTGTAAACGACGCTCACCAGAAATCAATTGAAATTTACGTGGTGCTATTTTCCGTACGGTAATCGGCTGAATGATACCTTGCACACGAATGGACTCAGCTAAATCTTGTAAAGCAGCTTGTTCAAAATGCTCCCGCGGCTGATATGGATTTGTTTCAATAAATTCCAATGGAATCTCTTCCATCAAGTTAACACCATCCAAACCACCGAGACTATCAGCCCCTTGACGCGCAGAACTTTGGAGATTCTCAGAATCCTCCAACAAAGCGCCTAAACCTCTTCCTAATCCGATCCGCTTCTTATTTGCTTCTTGCTTGCTGCTCATGTAATGTTAAATCAAATGGTTTGTAAAAGGCCATTTTTCAGGATAATCTCCTTGGCTAAATTCAAATAACTAATAGCGCCTTTGCTATCTGCATCATGCAGAATGGCCGGTATGCCATAACTTGGAGATTCTGATAAGCGAATATTCCGAGGTATGATTGTCTCAAAAACCATGTTTTTAAAATGGGAATTCACTTCATTAACAACTTGATTCGACAGGCGTAAACGCAAATCGTACATCGTTAATAAGATCCCTTCAATCACCAAACCTGGGTTCAAACGCGATTGAATAATCTTAATCGTATTCAATAATTTTCCCAAACCTTCTAAGGCATAATACTCGCATTGAACCGGGATAATCACAGAATCCGCAGCTGTTAAGCTGTTGATTGTAATCAATCCCAAAGAAGGCGAACAGTCCATAATAATAAAATCATATTGATCTTTAATTCCTGCCAAAGCCTCCTTCATTTTCCCTTCACGATTCGTCAAATTAATCATTTCAATTTCTGCTCCCACTAAATCAATGTGCGAAGGAATAATGTCCAAAAAAGGAACCTCCGTTGCTAATATACTTTCAGCAACCGTCGCGATTCCAACCATGCACTCATAAATGCTCCGACTAACTTCTTTGGGATTAAAACCAAGCCCAGAAGTGGAATTCGCCTGAGGATCCGCATCAATCAAAAGTGTTTTAAATTCCAATGCAGCCAAACTCGCAGCTAGATTAATAGCTGTCGTTGTTTTTCCAACACCACCCTTCTGATTTGCAATTGCGATAATCTTACCCATGAATGATTTGAATTAATTTTTTCGTTAACGAATTGAACCAACAATATTACGAAAAAGGTTTCACATCTTTTTTCAAATCTGACCAACAGCAGCTGAAATTTTATCAATCAAGTATTGCTTGATTTAAACAAAGATATTTTATCTTGCCCACCGAATATCAACAACCTATTCATGACACAAAATTCTACTTCACATCCTAAAGGACTTTATGTTCTCTACTCCACGGAAATGTGGGAACGATTCAATTTCTATGGCATGCGTGCCATACTCTCCCTTTTCCTAGTAAATGCATTAGCTTTCAAACAAAACGAGGCATCCATTCTTTATGGGGGCTTCTTGGGACTAAGTTACTTGATGCCCATGTTGGGCGGTTATGTTTCCGACCGCTATTTGGGTAACCGTAATTGCATTATTTTAGGCGGTTTGGTCATGTCTGTAGGCCAATTATTCCTTTTTGGGTCAGCAAGCACTTTTCTTGACAACTTTTCACTCGCCAATTCACTCATGTGGATTGGTTTATTGTTTCTTATCGTAGGAAATGGATTCTTTAAACCGAATATTTCATCGATGGTCGGTTCGCTGTATCCTAAAGGGGATAATCGTTTAGACTCAGCATTCACCATATTTTACATGGGGATCAACACAGGAGCTTTCCTAGGCATGTTGATTTGCCCATTAGTCGGCGACATTAAAGTTGATGGTATTCGCAACGTAGAAGCATTTAAATGGGGTTTCTTCGCCGCTGGCTCCGCCATGCTTTTTGGAACAATTCTGTTTTATTTTATCAAAGACAAATACATTGTATCCCCCACTGGGGAGCCTGTTGGCCTTAAACCCGTTTTCAATCAAACACAAGTCGACACAGAAGAATCTGAAAAGGCGGAATTTTCAACTAAATCGATTCTTTCTGCATGTGCATTATTTGTCGCACTTGTTATAGGTATACATTTTTACATCGTAACCGCTGAGGCTAATCCGATCAAAGACTGGATTTATCCGATCATCTATGCCTCAGGAATCAGCCTTGCCTTTTTGATCATGACAGATAAAACCCTGACCAAAATCGAACGAGATCGAATCTGGGTGATGTACATTATTGCCTTTTTTGTCATGTTTTTCTGGTCGGCCTTCGAACAAGCCGGATCGTCACTAACGTTCATTGCAGACCAACAAACGGATTTACATTTCCTTGGAATAGAATTACCACCAAGTTCCGTTCAAAATGCCAATTCCATATTCATTATTCTTTTAGCGCTCCCATTCAGCTATTTATGGGTTCGACTGCAAAAAATTGGTATAGACCCAAATTCGCCAACAAAACAAGCGATCGGATTATTACTTTTGGCGATTGGATATTTCATCATAGCTAATCAAGTAAAAGATTTAGGAGCCAATAAATTAGGCGTGGGTTGGTTTTTCGTCATGTACTTATTCCATACGATGGGTGAACTTTGCCTCTCTCCGATTGGTCTTTCTTTGGTGTCAAAATTAGCTCCCAAGCGCTTTTCATCTTTATTGATGGGCGTTTGGTTTATTGCCAATGCAGCTGGATATGCACTTGCAGGAACATTGGGTGCGTTATTACCTCCCACCGAAGTTGTAGCAGGCGTAGCCTTACCTAGTTTCTTGGGATTTGAAATTCACAACTTATATGAATTCTTTATGGTGTTTGTCAGCTTAGCAGGCTTGGCTTCTATCCTATTATATATTTTAGCTTCTGGACCTTTAAAACGAATGATGCACGGCATCAAATAAACCTATGCACGGACCTGATCACCATTTACACGAAAAACATTTAAAAAGTTCTGACTTTATAACTGACATGGTTATAGGCATGTCTGATGGCCTAACAGTTCCATTCGCCCTAGCCGCAGGTTTATCGGGAGCAGTGGATTCTGCAGCAATCGTAACGACCGCAGGAGTCGCTGAAATCGTTGCCGGTTCCATCGCTATGGGATTAGGCGGTTATTTAGCAGGCCAAACTGAACAAGAACATTATGAGGCTGAATTAAAAAGAGAATACGAAGAAGTTGAACGGGTCCCTGAACGAGAAAAAGAAGAGATCCGTGAGGTCTTTGAAGATTATGGCTTAAGCCCTGAGGCACAAGAAATAGTAGTGGAAGCTATTGCTAAAGACAAAGACAAATGGGTTGATTTCATGATGCGTTTTGAACTAGGACTTGAAAGACCTCATCCTGATCGAGCACGAAATTCAGCATTAACTATCGGCATCTCCTACATCGTGGGCGGTTTTATTCCTTTACTTCCCTATTTCTATGTAGAACAGCCCGTAGATGGATTGAAATACTCTGCTGGAGTTACCATTTTAGCTTTGTTGGTTTTCGGATATTTTAAAAGTAAGGTAACAGGTCAAAATCCAGTTATTGGATCCTTGAAAGTCTCCTCGATTGGCGCTGCAGCAGCAACCGCAGCCTTTTTAGTTGCTAAATTATTTCAATAACCCAAAGCGGTATCATCTCCTCTTGAATCTGCTCCTCCCTGGTATTTTCCATCAGGGAGGACTAAGATCCCTTCTACTAAGCCGATGTTGCCGGAAGGCGTCAACTCATACATTTTTGATTTCAATCGGCCTATTTGCGCCTCATCAAATCGTTTCGCCTCGTACCGTGTCAAATCAGGTAACCATTGATGATGAAAACGTGGATATTCGACCGCAGCCTGCATATTCATCCCAAATACTAAGCTGTTCAACATCACTTGAAACACACTGGTGATAATCGTAGATCCGCCTGGAGTTCCCACAACTAATTTTAAACGATTCCCTTCCGTAACAATCGTTGGCGTCATACTCGACAACATCCGTTTACGCGGTTGGATTTCATTGGCCTTTGTGCCAACTAAACCGTAAAGATTAGGAACACCCGCTTTGGCACTAAAATCGTCCATTTCATCATTTAGCAAGAAACCAGCACCGCCTACAAAGACTTTACTCCCGTAAGAATTATTTAAAGTTGTAGTTATTGACACCGCATTCCCATCTTGATCGACAATGGAATAATGCGTTGTTTCAGGACTTTCGTAGGCCGGAAATTCACCAGCAGCAACATCCGAACTTTTAGTCGCCCGAACGAATTGCATGGAACTCATTCGTTGAGTCAAATATGCTTCATCCAACAAGGGTTTGACTGGAACTTTAACAAAATCAGGATCCCCTAACCATTTAGCCCGATCCGCATACACACGACGTTCTGCTTCAATCATTATTTGAATCGTTGAATCCGATTGCGCACCTAAACGAGCCAGTGGATATGACTTAATCATAGTAAATAATTGCCCAATCGCTAATCCACCACTTGACGGCGGCGGCATACCGATGATCGAATATTGGTTAAATTGACTCACAAGCGGTTTACGCCAAATCGCTCGATAGGATTTCAAATCACGATGAGTAATAATTCCACCTTGACGTTGCATTTCGTTTACAAGCAAATCAGCTGTTTCACCTTGATAAAACCCACGCGCTTTTTTGGCTAAAATTCGTTCTAATGTTTTCGCTAAATCTGTTTGGATAAATAATTCTCCGGGAACCCAATGCGTACTATCCGCTTTGACCATATAAGCGCGTCCAGGATTATAACGCATAAAATCTGTTCGATTGCGATTGAGTCCGCGCGCTTCTTTCTCCGTAAGTACAACACCATTTCGGGCTAAATCAATCGAAGGTTGAACTAATTCCGCCCAAGAAAGCTTTCCAAATCGTTTGTGCATCGCTTGCATGCCGGCTACCGCACCAGGAACCCCGACTGAATGAATACCCACAAAGCTTTTCCCTGGAATCACTTTGCCCGTAGAATCTAGATACATGTCGCGTGATCCAGCCAAAGGTGCCATTTCACGATAATCTAATGTATAAGCTTTCCCTTTGGCAGATCGATAAACCAAAAATCCTCCTCCACCAATATTCCCTGCGGCTGGGTGACAAACGGCTAATGCAAAATTCACAGCAACAGCAGCATCAATCGCATTACCACCTTTTTTGAGTACATCGAGTCCAATTTGGCTAGCTGCTGGGTGGGTACTTACAACCATTCCATTTTTTGCTTCTACAAGCGGCTTGATCGTTTGCTGACCAAATGCTGAAATAGTTAGGCCGAGTAAAATAAATGAGAAAATTCGATTCATGAGAAATTGCATTATTGATGAAGAGGCATTATAATAAAGCCAAAGCGAATTAAAGTAATTATTTCCTCAAAACCTCAATTCATTTACATTGTGATAATAAAAATTTAAAATTACCTTTGTCTTACGTATTTAGTATTTACCAACCAAAACGCAATTTAAAGTGGATATTTTCGAGAAAGTTGTCAAAAATATGGGACCCATTGGAGCCCATGCACATTATTCCCACCATTATTTCTCATTTCCTAAGTTGACCGGCGAATTAGGCCCTCGCATGACTTTCATGGGTAAGGAAATGTTAAACTGGTCATTGAACAACTATTTAGGATTAGCCAATCATCCAGAGGTTCGTAAAGCTGACGCAGATGCAACAGCAAAATACGGCTTGGCTTATCCCATGGGAGCACGAATGATGTCGGGTAATACCGACGAACACGAAGAGTTTGAAAGACAATTAGCTGAATTTGTAGGTAAAGAAGATGCATTTCTTTTAAACTATGGATATCAAGGTGTCATGTCTATCATCGAATGTATGGTTGACCACCGTGACATTATCGTATATGATGCAGAGTCACATGCTTGTTTGATTGATGGTATTCGTCTTCATAAAGCTAAAATGGGTGATTATTATAAGTTCAATCACAATGACATGGATTCATTGCGTAAGAACTTAGAACGCGCAACAAAGAAAACACAAGAAACAGGAGGTGGGATTTTAGTTATCACAGAAGGTGTTTTTGGTATGTCGGGGAAAGTTGGTTCCCTGGACAAGATCGTCGAAATGAAAAAAGACTTCAATTTCCGCTTATTAGTAGATGATGCGCACGGATTTGGAACCATGGGTGCAAATGGACGTGGTGTAGGCGAGCATTTAAATTGTACGGAAGGAATTGATTTATATTTCTCCACTTTCGCGAAGTCTATGGCGGCTATTGGGGCATTTGTTGCGGCTCCGAAAGATATTATCATGTATTTGAAGTATAACATGCGTTCGCAAACTTATGCGAAAGCATTGCCAATGCCATTTGTTATTGGTGGCATGAAGCGTTTGGAATTAATTAAAAAACATCCTGAATTACGGGAGCAGTTGTGGGCGAATGTTCGTGCACTACAAAAAGGATTGATCGAGAAAGGATTTGATATTGGAGAAACTACCTCTCCAGTAACACCGGTATTCTTGCATGGAGATTATGATATCAATGCGGTAACTAAACTTGTGCGTGATCTGCGTGAAAACATGGGAATCTTCTGTAGTATCGTTGTTTATCCTGTAGTTCCTAAAGGACAAATAATGTTACGTATTATTCCAACGTCTTCGCATACACTCGAAGATATCGATTATACATGTACATGTTTTGCTGAGGTTCAAAAACGCTTAAAATCGGGCTATTACAAAGATTAAGACAGCTTGAATATTAAATTTTGGCATTTTTTTCACTTTTTGAACTTTTTTTTGGCTTTTTTATGCAGAATAATTTGCGAGCTATTCAAATTTTACTAAATTTCGCCTTATAAACGCTTCAAACAGCGAATAAAGACAATCTAATTTTTTTACAACCTAAAAATTCAAATTATTATGAGCAGATTTGCACAAGTAAAAGACCTAATTTTATCATTAGAAGGTGATTTCGAAAAATTCTACGACAAAGGAAACCAGGCAGCTGGAACACGCGTTAGAGGAGGTCTTCAACAATTGAAAACTTTGGCTCAAGAAATCCGTACTGAAGTTCAAGAGAAGAAGAACGCAGCGAAATAATTTGCGAGATTTCTTAGCAATAAAAAAAAGCCCGACATCGGGCTTTTTTTTATGTTCAAACATTTCTAAAAAAGTTCGGCATGCATGACGGAAGCAATACCGTCCACCATCAATTTACCACGCTCCATTTCAAATACTTGTGTTTTGATTTCAGCAGTATGCTTTACCTGATTTACAGATTCCACTTCAAACTTAGCTTGATAGCTTTGCCCTACATATAATGGGCGTTTAAATTCAGATACTTGCTTTAAATAAACACTCCCTGAACCCGGAAACTCCATTCCCATCACACGCGAGAATACACTCGCAATCAAAGCTCCATGAATAATAGGCTTCTTGAAGGGTGTCGTAGCCGCAAAGGCTTCATCCCAATGCAGCGGGTTAAAATCTCCCGAAATTTTACAGAAATCATTTACTTGTTCTTGTGTAAATGAAAATTCAATTTCATAGCAATCGCCTACTTTGATCATATTATTATACGTTATTTACTAAAATGAGGGTAAATTGCATAAAAATCACCGCATGGTTTATTTTATATACAATCCCAACGCCGGCAACAAAAGTAATAGATATCGACAAAAGTTGATAAATACCCTGCAAAAGATTCCCAATACGCAGCTATTACTTACTGAATACCCGAAACATGCGGAAGAAATTGTCCAAAAGCTAATTCCCAACCATCCACAAAAAATTATTGCTATTGGAGGCGATGGTACGATCAATGAAATAGGTAATGCACTTAAGGGAACTAATATTCCCATGGGCATTATACCCTTAGGCTCCGGTAATGGCTTAGCCAGACACTTACATATTCCGATGCAAGTGGAAAAAGCTATCAATATAGCATTGAAAGGACAAGCCGACTACATCGATGTGCTCGCTTGGAATCAGCGTGCATTCTTTTGTACCGCAGGCATTGGATTTGACGCACAGGTTGCTGCGCTGTTTCATGCTGGCAAAGGCAGAGGATTGATCAATTACATCAAGGCAACTTTTCAAGCATTAGGCTCTTATTCTCATACTGAAATATCCATCAATCAAGCAGAGGTTCAAAACCTATTTTCGTTCACTGTGGCGAATGCAAATCAATTTGGAAATAATGCTTTCATTTCACCACTTTCTAATCTGCAAGACGCTCTTTTTGAAATAGTTAAAATTCAAAAAGGCAATTTATGGCAAAAAGCCCAACTTGGAATTAGCCTATTTTCGAAGTCAATTCAACATCACCCATTGGTCGAAATACAACAGAAAAAATCAATCCAAATACACTGTCAAGCGGGTATATATTATCATTTAGATGGAGAAAGCTTACAAACGCAGACAAACTTGATCAAAATCGAAATTATGCCAGAAAGGCTTTTGGTCATCCATCCATAAGTATTTATCACAAAAACAATACAATCAACTAACAACCAGCAAGTTACAAGTATATTTGAGATATCAATTCCACATATCAACAATTCAAATACGATTTTTATTCAAATTTTTTTAGATTTTTTTTATTTGACTTTTTCAAGCAGAAAGCCCTTAGAGAGGCTGTATTGTTGAACAATTTTTAGGTCCAAATTTTACACCGACTATTTTCGAGAAAATATATTTTTTCGAATTTGCAACGCCCCCGAATTTTACTATTTTTGTCTCCCCGCTCAATAAAAACTTTTTAGTTTTTAGTAGTACCCAACCATTACGATTAAAATTGATAAAAAAGGTCCAGCCATTCTATGATGGAATAGCTTCACCCAAGAAATTGTTGACTCAAAAAAAATAATAACGCGTACAAATTAGATGCATAACGAGGTAAAAGAATTGTGGAACAAATGTTTGGAAATCATCCGGGGGGATATTTCCGAGCAGCAATTTTCGACCTGGTTTAGCCCGATTGTTCCGCTTCGTTTTGTCAACAATACCCTAACAATTCAAGTACCCTCTCAATTCTTCTATGAATGGCTCGAAGAAAACTTTGTAAGTACTTTACGCAAAGCTATTGATCAGACTGTAGGAAAACGAGGCATGTTGGAGTATTCAATCGTTGTTGACACTGGTGATCGCAAGAATCCACCGTTGACCTTCAACTTACCTACAACGAATCAACAGCCTACGAATACAAATTCGTATCGTAATCCGGTAACACCGCAGGCTCAAACTCAAAGTAATCCATTTCAATTCAAAGATTTAGATTCTTTAGAATTAGATTCTTATTTAATCCCTAAATATACTTTTGATAAATTTATTGAGGGAGACTGTAATCGTCTAGGCCGTGCAGCAGGTATGGCAGTGGCGAATAAACCAGGTTTAACGTCATTCAACCCGCTCATGATTTATGGTGGTGTAGGATTGGGTAAAACGCACCTCATTCAAGCCATTGGAAATGAAATCAAAAATCAGTTTCCAGATAAATTTGTGCTTTATGTTTCTACAGAGAAATTCACGAATCAATTCGTAAATGCAATTCGTAATAATTCCATTGAGACTTTTACTAATTTCTACCTGCAAGTTGACGTATTAATTATTGATGACGTTCAATTCCTATCTGGAAAAGAGAAAACGCAAGAAACATTCTTCAACATCTTTAATCACTTACATCAATCAGGTAAACAAATTATCTTGTCTTCTGATAGAGCGCCACGCGATTTAGCAGGAATGGAAGATCGTCTATTAAGTCGTTTTAAATGGGGCTTAACGGCAGATTTACAACAACCTGACTTTGAAACTCGTATTGCTATTATTCAGAAAAAATTACAAGACGACGGTATTCAAATCAATTTTGATGTACTTGAATACTTAGCTCATTCAATACAAACCAACGTGCGTGAATTAGAGGGTGTGATTATCTCACTCATGGCACAAGCATCGCTAACACGTAAAGAGATTGATTTAGAACTTGCTAAATCAACCCTTAAAAGTATCGTAAACGATCAAGAAAAAGAGTTGAGCGTAGATAATATCCTTGAAGCTATCACATCACATTTCGATGTGGATATGGAATTATTAACAGGTAAATGCCGTAAGAAGGAAACCGTTTTCCCTCGCCAAGTGGCCATGTATATGTTGAAAGAACTCACAAACCTACCCTTGAAGTCGATAGGCTATCATTTTGGAGGTCGAGACCATAGCACGGTTATCCACGCTGTACAATCCATTTCCGAAGCCATGGAAACGGATAAATCTGTTGAAAAAACAGTTCGAAAATTATTTAATCGATTCAATATCGCATTAAACTAAAAAAAGAGGCCGAGGCCTCTTTTTTTATACAATAATTCATGGCTAATTACTCAGCCGCAACTGCATCTTTATCCAACAAAGCGCTTTCATCTCCCTTCACTTTTTCCTTTATCTTCGCCTCAATCTCATCCATCAATTCTGGATTATCTTTGATTAAATCTTTCACTGCATCACGTCCTTGTCCCAAACGATTCCCATTATAAGAGAACCAAGATCCTGATTTATCAATTACACCTAAATCAACCCCTAAATCTAAGATTTCACCAGCTTTCGAGATACCTTCTCCATACATGATGTCAAACTCAACCACTTTGAATGGAGGTGCTAATTTGTTTTTAACCACTTTAACACGTGTACGGTTACCCGTAATCGAATCTGCCGATTCTTTAATTTGACCAGCTCTACGAATATCTAAACGAACTGACGCATAAAACTTCAATGCATTACCACCCGTAGTCGTTTCTGGGCTACCAAACATCACACCAATCTTATCACGCAATTGGTTGATGAAAATACAGCAACATCCAGTTTTATTAATCGTACCTGTCAACTTACGTAAAGCCTGGGACATTAAACGAGCTTGTAAACCCATTTTTGAGTCACCCATTTCGCCTTCAATCTCAGCTTTTGGCACCAAGGCAGCAACAGAGTCAATGACGATAATATCAATGGCACCTGAACTAATTAAATGCTCAGCAATTTCTAAGGCTTGCTCACCATTATCTGGTTGGGAGATTAACAAGTTCTCCGTATCAATTCCTAATTTCTCCGCATAAGAACGATCAAAAGCATGCTCTGCATCTACAAATGCAGCAATACCTCCCGCCTTCTGTGCTTCGGCTATACAATGTAACGTTAAGGTTGTTTTACCTGATGATTCTGGACCATAAATCTCAACGACACGACCACGAGGCACACCACCTATCCCTAAGGCTAAATCCAAACCTAAAGAACCCGTGGATATAACTGGCACATCCATCACTTTACTGTCTGATAAACGCATTACAGTTCCTTTACCGTATGCTTTATCTAATTTTTCCAACGTAGTCTGAAGCGCTTTTAATTTCTCAGCTGCTAAGCCTTGTGCGCCATCCGATTGTTTTGCCATGTTATATTTATTGATAATTTTGAATAATCTAAAAATGTCTAAATTTACCCTGCGATAAATCCTAACAAAAATAGTTAATTGACATTAAACTTTAATCAAATAAGTTGATAATCTCATTTGAGATTTGACACTAAAATTAAGCTCTGATTTAACCAAAAACATCATCCCCGCTCCCATTGAAAACCTTTCAAAAAATCTTGTCTATTTTTTTGCTTTCTTTTGGGATAATTTTGTCACTGAACTTTCAAGTTGGCGCACAAGAAACACCCCTATTCCAAGGCAACGAGTTACTAAACTATCGCATACATTTAGGCTTTATTGAGGCTGCAACGGCTTCCGTCAAAAGCAGCAACGCGATTACAACGATTAATAATCACCCTTGCCGAAAAGTTGAAATACTCGGACAAACTGTCACTTGGCTTAAGTTCTTTTCACCCGTAGAAGATTACTGGTCGGCATATTTAGACATCAACACCCTCATGCCCATCAAAACCGAAATGCGCAAACGAGAGGGACGCTACCGTAAGCAAGAGCAAGTATATTTTTCACAAGATTCTGGACTAGCCAAAATACATTCTCCTCAAAATACGCCCGTTGACAAAATTTTACCCATTAGCCCTGCTACCTTAGATCTCATAGGCGGCTATTTTTATTTGCGTAACAAAGAATTAGCCACGATGAATATCGGTGAAAAACTAAGCGCCAAAGTACTCGTAGATGGCAGTATTTATGAAATTTGGTTTATCGTCAAGGGATTCGAAACGGTCAACAGTGATTTAGGGCCTGTTAAATGTATCCGAACATCTCTTGTCCTGCCTAAAAATAATCTATTCAAAGACGAAGATGCAATCCGCCTGTGGATTAGCAAAGACAAATACCAAATTCCCTTCAAAATGGAAGTCAACTTAAAAATTGGATTTTTATCGATCGATTTGACAGACTACAAAATCCAAGGCAAAAAGATTTATTAACGATCCAAAGCTTTTTTATAGGCCTCCAATACTCTCGCTCGGGCAAACTCATGATTGACAATCGGCTGTGGGTAAGTCAATTCCTGAAATTCAGGTACCCATTTGCGGATGTAGGCCAATTCCTTATCAAACTTTTGTGTTTGCAAAGTTGGATTAAATACACGGAAATAAGGCGCAGCATCACAACCACAGCCTGCTGCCCATTGCCAACCGCCATTATTGGCAGCAAAGTCGAAATCCAACAATTTGGCAGCAAAATAGGCCTCACCCCAGCGCCAATCGATCAACAAATGTTTAACGAGAAAACTTGCCACAATCATGCGGACCCGATTATGCATAAAACCAGTTGTGTTCAATTCGCGCATGCCAGCATCCACAATCGGATAACCCGTTTGACCGGAACACCATGCTTCAAATTCTGCCTCATTATTTCGCCAATCCATGCGATCATACTCCTTTCGGAAAGCATGTCCTTCAGAGACATGCGGAAAGTGAAACAAAATATTAAAATAAAAATCGCGCCAAATCAATTCATTTAACCAAGTTTCTGAAATTCCAACAGCTTGATTTACCAAGGAACGTATGGATATCGTACCGAAACGTAAATGTACCGACAAACGTGATGTCGCATTTTTAGCAGGAAAATCTCGTTGTGCATGATAGGCTTGAATTAATGGATTCGCAACTTCTTTACCTGGAAATGATAAGCCGGCTTTTTCAAAACCTAAGCTTTCTAAGGATGGTAACAGAGTTTCAACGCTTAAATAATTCGATAAAATTTCAGATGGATAAACCTGAATGGGATTTTGTGCAAGCTTTTCCTTCCACTTTCTAGAATAAGGGGTGAAAACAGTGTAAGGGGTGTTTTGACCACTAAGCACCTCATCCTTTTCAAAGATTACTTGGTCTTTAAACGTAGAAAATTGAATACCTTTTAGCTCAGCCCATGATTGAATCAATCCATCGCGTATACCTGCATATTTCTCGTAATCATGATTGCAATAAATCGATTGAATATCAAATTGTTCCGATAATTGTTCATAAGCTTCTAAAGGACTAGCATGAAAAACCTGAATGGAAGAACCTATTGCAATCAATTTATCTTGTAAATCCTTAATAGCATTCAAAATAAATTCAACGCGAGCGTCAGCCTTTGTAGTTAGCTTCGTTAAAATAGCAGGATCGAATATAAAAATAGGCAAAACGGGCCAAGGGCTTTTTAATGCCTCATACAATCCATGATTATCTTCAATTCGTAAATCGCGTCTAAACCAAAATACTGATATTTTTTGCTTCATTTATCGTTGTTTAAAATGCTAACAAGCCACAAACTTAATTGTTTAAAAAATATGTCTTGACAAGCCCCCCTTGAAAAGTGTATATTTGTAATTCCAATTTTTCTGCCCTAAGCAAAAAACCTTTTGGCAGCCTTTAACATAAACCCATCCGAATGAAATTATCTGAATTCAGATTTGATTTACCTCAAAGCTTAATCGCTTTAAATCCAACCGAAAACCGTGAAGATGCACGAATGATGGTTGTGAATCGTAAAGAAAAAACCATTGAACATAAGAAATTTACTGATATTGTCGATTATTTTGGCGATGGTGATGTATTAGTAACAAACAATACAAAAGTATTCCCAGCCCGTCTTTATGGAAATAAAGAGAAGACAGGCGCTCAAATTGAGGTATTCTTACTTCGTGAATTGAATCGCGAACACCGCCTTTGGGATGTTTTAGTTGATCCAGCTCGTAAAATACGTGTGGGCAATAAATTATATTTTGGTGATTCTGACCTTGTAGCTGAGGTTATCGATAATACCACATCTCGTGGTCGGACGATTCGTTTCCTTTACGATGGAGATCATGATGCCTTGATGCAAGCGATTCACGAATTAGGCGAGACTCCCCTACCGGATGAAATTCGTTTCAAACGTGCAGCTACGGAAGATGACCGGGAGCGTTTCCAAACCATTTATGCAGAACATGTAGGAGCTGTTGCAGCACCTACAGCAGGACTTCACTTTTCTAAAATTGTGATGAAGCGCATGGAATTAAATGGGGTACAATTCTCTCCAATTACCTTACACGTAGGTTTAGGTACTTTCCGCCAAGTTGATGTGGAGGATTTGACCAAACACAAAACAGATTCGGAGCATTTTATGATCGAACCACAGACATGTGATTTTGTCAATGCAGCCATCGATAACAAAAAACAAGTTTTAGCGATCGGAACTACGGTAATGAAAGCCTTGGAATCATCTGTTTCTGCTAGTGGTCATTTAAAGCCGATTAATAGTTGGACAGACAAATTCATTTTTCCTCCGTACGAATTCAAGATTCCTACGGCCTTATTAACGAACTTTCATTTACCGGAGTCCATTTTATTAATGATGACGTCGGCATTTGGTGGATACGAATTGGTTCAAGAAGCATATAAGCAAGCGATCAAAGAGAAATACCGTTTCTTCAGTTATGGCGATGTGATGTTAATCATCTAACATTTTTAAAGGGTTTGTTTTGAAAAAAATAGCAATCATTGTAGCGGGAGGTACTGGTCAGCGAATGAACAGCGCCGTCGCGAAACAGTTTTTGCTTCTTCAAAACAAACCCATTTTATTCCATACGCTGCAAGCATTCAAAGCTGCAGATCCAATCACAAAGCTAATCGTCGTTCTTCCTGAAAATCAAATTGAATATTGGAAGTCACTCTGTGAAAAATACCCTGAAATTAAACTTGAAACTCCCCACGAAATAATAAATGGAGGAGAAACACGTTTTCATTCAAGTAAAAATGGAATTGATTCCATAGGAGCTCAAGACGATTGTTGGGTCGCAATTCACGATGGTGTTAGGCCCTTAATTCTTCCTTCAACTATCAATCAAGCATATCAATTAGCCCAAGAAAAAGGCAATTGCGTGGTTTCTGTGTCGAGCAAGGATTCGATCCGGATGTGGGATGCATCAAAAAATGCTTTCAAATCCGTAATACGAGATGATGTAAAAATCATCCAAACACCTCAGATTTTCGAATTGAATACGCTCAAAAAGGCATTCAATCAACCTTATTCTCCGAAGTTTACCGACGATGCCAGTGTCGTTGAAGCGAATGGTGAAAACATTCATTTGATGGAAGGAGAATATACCAACATTAAAATTACGACACCGGAAGATTTACTGGTGGCGGAGTCGATATTAGAACAACCTAAGTAAACTTATGAATAAGACCTGGAATTGGATTGCAAATCAAATTTTGGCCTATAAAATTGCTATTTTAATTGCACTCAGCGCATTGACAATTGCCTTGGTCTATGAAGCTAGCCAAATTCAATTGAGCTATGAACTAGCTAAAATTCTTCCAAAATCGGATGAACGCTTCCAATTGTATGAATCGTTCAAAAAGAAGTACGGGGAAGATGGTAACATCATGGTGATTGGCCTGGAAAATCCTGATTTATTCACGCCAACTGAATTTGATGCATGGAATAAACTATACCGTGATGTCAAAAAACAAGCAGGAATAAAATCGATTTTAGCCCTACCAAGTCTTCCTGTGCTATATTTAGATAGTGCAGCACATCAATTCAAATCAAAAAAGGCATACGAAGGAGATTCGACAAGCACCCAGATTGCGCTTGATTCTTTGAAATCGACATTAGCGAATTTGCCTATTTACCGCAATTTCCTGTTTACGGAAGACCTGAAGGTTCACATGATGTTAATCACCTTGGACCAAAAAACGATCAACAATAAAGGTCGAATTCAATTAGTTAAAAACGTCAAGAAATTAGGGGATGCATATGTTAAACAAACAAAACATCCCTTACATTTCTCAGGAATGCCTTATATCCGAACGGAATTAACGGCACAGGTAACGAACGAACTTGTCTTGTTTCTAGGTCTGGCGATTTTAGTCACCTCACTGATTCTCTTCTATTTTTTCCGGTCGATTCAAGTTGTATTCTTTGCGCTGATCGTTATCTTAATTGGTATCGTTGCTTCTTTGGCTACGATTGTTCTTTTCGGTTTTAAAATCACACTATTATCCGGATTGATTCCTCCACTCATCGTTGTCATTGGTGTACCCAATGCCATTTTCTTATTGAATAAATACCACGAAACTTACCTGATCACACAAAATAAAGAGGCCTCGTTAATTGAGAGTGCAAGTACGGTGGGCAGAACCTTGTTTTTGGCCAACCTAACTACATCCATTGGTTTCGGTGTATTTGCCTTCACAGGTTCAGCCTTATTAGTTGAATTTGGAATTGTTGCTGCATTGAATGTCATGTTGACATTCCTATTTTCATTGCTCTTAATTCCCATTTTCTTTAGTTTCCTTAATCCTCCCAAACCCAAGGATTTAGCGCATTTTGAATCCAAAAGGGTGAACAGGCTTTTAACGAATATCGAAACTTGGGTATTTGGCCACAGAAAGTTCATCTACAGCATCATTATTGTTATTTTAGGAATCTCAGTATATGGACTGACGAAAATTCAAGCTGTTGGTTACATCGTAGATGATTTACCTCAAGACAATGCCATCTACACCGATTTAAAGTTTATTGAAAAGCACTTCAAAGGTGTTATGCCATTTGAAGTTTCCATTGATGCCCATGAACCTGGAAGAGCTTTAACACCAGAGATTTTGGCCAAAATGAAACGTACGGAGAAGTTGCTTGCCAAATATCCTGAATTTACACAAGGTCTTTCCCTATTAACGGCGACTAAGTACTTATATCAAGTTTATCGCGGTGGAGATGCTAAATACTTTACCTTGCCAGGTATAGATGAATTAGCTAAACTCAAAGAATTCAACAGTAGCTTAAATGGCAAAAACAATCTGTTTAATGGATTCCTCGATGCAGAAAAACGTTTTACTCGTATCAGTTTCCAAATGGCTGACGTGGGAACCGTTCGAACGAAAGAGCTATTTGATGAAATCCAACCAAAGATTGATACTATTTTCCGCACCGATGTTGAATCAGGTGAAATCTTACCTGCATCAGACAAACGCGTATACGAGGCGAAAGTTACTGGTAACTCAGTAATCTATGCTTTCCAAACAGAATACCTGCAAAAGAACCTAATTGAGAGTACGTTAACGGCTATTTTCCTGATTTGTGTTTTGATGGGATTCTTATTTAGGAGTTGGAAAATGATCATCATCTCCACCCTACCCAGTTTAATTCCTTTAATCATCACAGCCGGATTGATGGGCTATTTCCACATTGCCTTGAAACCCAGTACGATTTTGATCTTCTCTATTGCCTTTGGTATTTCGAGTGATGGAACCATTTATTTCCTAACACGTTACAAAGAGGAATGGTTGAAGAATGCCAAAAACGTAAAACTAGCTGTTCAAATTACTATTCAAAAAACGGGAGTCTCCATGTTTTACACGGCGATGATTCTGTTCTTTGGCTTCTTTATTTTCACAGCTTCCACGTTTAAAGGAACGCAAGCTTTGGGAGTTTTGGTGTCCATCACTTTACTCATGGCCATGATTTGTAATTTGATTTTATTGCCAGCATTTTTAATGGGAATGAATAAAAAAGCCGTTGAGGAATTAATCGAAGAAGTATAATGGAGGAACAAAAATCCATATACACGCTTCAATTTTGGCTTTTAAGCCTCAGTAATTTCTTGTTCTCTGCTAGTTTCTCGATGATCATCCCCGAATTGCCTGATTATTTGGCAAGCATGGGAGGCAAAGAATACATTGGCTATACCATTGCACTCTTTACACTGACAGCAGGCTTAAGTCGGCCATTTTCCGGGAAACTCACCGACCACATTGGTCGGGTGCCCGTCATGGCCTTTGGATCCATTGTTTGTTTTATTTGTGGAGGACTTTATCCCTTGATTCATACGGTGCAGGGATTTCTATTCTTGCGTTTCTTGCATGGCATGTCGACAGGAACAAAGCCTACAGCGACTGCTGCTTATGTAGCCGATATAATCCCCGAAAATCGACGTGGCGAAGCACAAGGTGGGCTAGGTATCTTTACAGCAACAGGAATGTCTATGGGTCCGGCCATCGGAAGTTATTTGGCATCCACCTATGGACTTCGAGAGATGTTTTGGATTTCATCCCTATTTGCATTGTTTTCAATCTTGATTTTGATGCGTATGAAGGAAACCCTTCCTCCGGCCATGAAATCAAAATTCTCTTGGAAATTATTTAAAATATCTTGGTCTGACGTTTTTGAGCCACATATCCTACCCGTCTTTTGGGTAATGCTGTTTGTGTCATTTTCTTCCGGTGTTGTGATTACGCTATTGCCCGACATATCTAAAAACATCGGTTGGCATAATAAAGGGCTATACTTCACCATTTATACCATTTCCTCCATCGTAGTTCGAATCTTCTTTTCTAAAACATCTGACCGCTATGGTCGCATTCCCGTTCTTTTGGTTTCGTCTGCTGTTTTAGCCGCTTCCATGGGCGTGATGCTCATCCACCTCAATAGTTATACGGTCATTTTATCAGCGATTTTGTTCGGTTTTGCGTGGGGATTTAATACGCCCACATTAGCAGCTTGGACAACAGATTTGGCCAACAAAAATCACATGGGTCGGGCGATGGCAACCATGTATATCGCCTTAGAAGTGGGCATTGGTTTAGGCGCTTTTTTTGCGGGAATAATTTACAAAGGTCTGCAAGAACGCATCCCCATCCCCTTTGCGATATCAGGTGTTTTGGCCATTATCTCTTTTTTCCTATTATTGAACTATCATAAAAACTGGCAAAAAAATGGAATTTGATCAATATTTAATCAGTAAAAACATAGCCCCTGATGCCTTTCATAATATAGAAAGCAATTTATATGCTGTCTGGGAAAGTGCGTTTAAGCAGATGCATGAGAACAGTTTTACTGAGCAATATAAATTCCAATTAAATAAAATCCGCCGCAAATACCCCTTAAAAACTGAATTTTAAGCGTTTAAATATTGTGCTTTTCTAATTTATCGCTGTAATATTCAAATAATTAGTACATAGGTTTATTTGAAAGATGCAAATCTCAGAAATTTGCATTCAGAAATTTTTTAACAAACGATATGCAAGCGAGTGATTTAGAAAATCTGTTTCCCAAGGCGGCAGATATCCCCAAAGAATTTGATTTAACTCAACCCATTGAACAACGTGAGTACTTAGTCAATGGCGAAATGCGTAAATGGGCTGGAAAGACACAAGATGTTTGGTCCCCTATTTATGTTCAAACAGCTAATGGTTTTGAACAAAAGCGCATTGGTTCCTACCCAATTACAGATGCTACAGATGCCATGGAAGTTTTATACGCAGGTGTAAAAGCATATTCCAACGGTCGTGGCGAATGGCCATCGATGTCGGTAAGCCAACGCATCGAATGCGTGGAAAAATTCACCCAAAAGATGATTCAAAAGCGTGATGAGGTTGTCAAACTTCTCATGTGGGAAATCGGGAAGTCTTTAGGAGATTCTCAAAAAGAATTTGATCGTACCGTCCAATACATTTATGATACGATTGGTGCATTGAAAGACATTGATCGTACTTCCTCTACCTTCTTAATTGAAGAAGGAATTATTGGCCAAGTGCGTCGTTCACCGCTAGGAGTCGTTTTGTGCATGGGACCCTTCAACTATCCCTTGAATGAAACCTTTACTACCTTGATTCCAGCGTTAATCATGGGTAATACGGTTCTTTTCAAACCCCCGAAACACGGTACTTTATTACATTATCCATTATTGGAGGCATTCAAAGATTCGTTCCCTGCAGGAGTAATTAATACCTTGTACGGACGTGGAAATTCAATCATTCCACAATTGATGGAGTCAGGTAAAATTGATGTGTTAACATTGATTGGATCTTCTAAAGTTGCCGATAAATTGAAAAAAATGCACCCGAAAGTAAATCGCTTGCGTGCCATTTTAGGTCTTGATGCCAAAAATGCTGCCATCGTAACCGAAAGCGCACAATTGGATGTTGCAATCAATGAATGTTTATTAGGTTCTCTTTCGTTTAACGGCCAACGTTGTACTGCGGTGAAAATCATCTTCGTACACAAATCTTTAGCAGAAGCCTTCAACAAAGGTTTAGCTGAGAAAATCGAAGCCTTGAAAATTGGCATGATGTGGGAACCAGGTGTACAAATCACACCACTTCCTGAGCCGAACAAGCCAGCATATTTGAAAGAGTTAATTGAAGATGCCAAATTACATGGTGCTAAAGTCATTAATAAGCATGGTGGCGAAAACTTCAAGTCCTTATTCTTCCCAGCGATGTTATATCCAGTTAACAATAAAATGAAAGTTTGGCATGAAGAACAGTTTGGCCCCGTGGTTCCAGTTGTGCCTTTTGAGGATATCTCAACGCCGATCGATTACATTCACGAATCGTCACATGGCCAACAAGTTGCCATTTTCGGAACGGATGTCAATCAAATCTCTGCTTTAATTGATGAAACCGTGAACCAAGTTTCGCGTGTGAATATTAATGCACAATGCCAACGAGGACCGGATTCATTCCCATTCACGGGACGTAAGGATTCTGCTGAAGGAACTTTGTCGGTAACTGCCGCATTGCGTTCATTCTCAATCCGCACGGTGGTTGCTACAAAAGCAAACCAATTAAACAAGGATTTGGTAAATCAGATTGTAGAGAACCAACAGTCTAATTTCCTTTCTACAAGGTTTATCCTTTAGAGTTAAGAGTTAAGAGTTAAGAACGAAGAGTGAAGAGTGAATGGTCTTTAGTCTTCATTTCGCGAAAATTGAACGTAAAATTCTTAATATTTAACTAACAAAAAAGCCTCGATTTTCATCGAGGCTTTTTTTATATTCAATAAGTAACACTACAATTTAGCTCGCTGAGCTTTCACTGTTGGATCAGTGATGAATTCATCGTAGGTCATCAATTTGTCTAAATAGCCATTTGCGCCTAATTCGATTACGCGGTTGGCAACAGTATCAGTCAATTGGTGATCATGGCAAGTGAATAAAATAGTTCCTGTAAATTCAACCATTCCATTATTCAAGGCTGTAATCGATTCCAAATCCAAGTGATTGGTAGGCTCATCGAAAATACAAACATTGGCACCTGATAGCATCA
This sequence comes from Aquirufa echingensis, assembly GCF_042714525.1. NCBI lineage: Bacteria > Pseudomonadati > Bacteroidota > Cytophagia > Cytophagales > Flectobacillaceae > Aquirufa > Aquirufa echingensis. Next base: position 379,926 of record NZ_JBBKYA010000003.1, read on the forward strand.
TGCGAGAAAACATGCAACGCTGCTTCTCCCCTCCTGAAATCACCGTAGATTTTTTCAAGGCTTCTTCGCCTGAAAATAACATACGACCTAAGAATCCACGAATAAAGCTTTCGTCTTTTTCCACTGAATATTGACGCAACCAGTCCACCAAATTCATGGAATCATCCTTGAAATAGGACGCATTGTCATTAGGTAAATAGGTTTGAGTCGTCGTAACACCCCACTTAAATTCACCCGATGTAGGTTTCGCTTCTCCCATTAGGATATCAAACAAAGCTGTGATAGCTAAGGAATCTTTGGCTAAGAATGCTACTTTATCGCCTTTATTGATAGTAAATGAAACATTCGAAAATAATGGCACACCTTCCTCTGTCGTAGCTGATAAGTTTTCTACACTTAATAATTGATCTCCAGCTTCACGCTCAGGCTTGAAGTTAATGAAAGGATATTTACGCGATGATGGCTTGATATCATCCACTTGCAATTTATCCAACATCTTTTGACGAGATGTCGCTTGTTTCGACTTCGCAACATTGGCCGAGAACCGACGGATAAACTCTTCTAATTCCTTCCGTTTTTCATCTGTTTTCTTATTCTGATCTTGACGTTGACGTGCGGCTAATTGAGACGATTCATACCAAAATGTATAAGTTCCCCCATACAATTGAATTTTACCGAAATCTAAATCGGCGATGTGCGTACACACATTATCTAAGAAGTGACGATCGTGAGACACGACAATAACCGTATTTTTAAAGTTTTGCAAGAAGCCTTCTAACCAAAGTATCGAATCGATGTCCAAGTTATTCGTTGGCTCATCCAACAATAAAATATCAGGATTTCCAAAAAGCGCTTGGGCCAAAAGAACCTTCACTTTCTCGGAGCCATTCAAATCACGCAATAAAGTATAATGAATATCCTCTTTGATACCTAAACCACTTAATAAGGTAGCAGCTTCTGATTCTGCTTCCCAGCCATTCAATTCAGCAAATTCCGCTTCCAAATCCGCAGCCTTGTTACCATCAGCTTCGGTGAAATCTTCCTTCATGTAAATAGCATCTTTCTCTTGCATGATGTCATACAGACGCTTATTTCCCATGATGACTGTTTGAAGTACAGGAAATTCTTCGAATTCGAAATGATTCTGTTTCAAAATCGACATACGTTCACCCGGATTCATGGAAACACTTCCAGTTTGAGACTCAATCTCACCAGATAAAATCTTCAAAAAAGTAGATTTACCAGCTCCATTGGCACCAATCAAACCATAACAGTTGCCCTCGGTAAACTTAATATTAACTTCTTCAAACAAGACTCTTTTCCCAAAGCGAAGGGAAACATTCGATACTGATAACATACGAATTGGATTAAATAAGGCGCAAAATTACGCATTTTGAGGCTAGAAAAAAATTCTATTTTTTATCTATTGTCCTATTTTTTTTGCAATTTCGGGCACTTTGAATAAAAATAGCTTTGCAAACTGATTTACATACGAACCCAATACAAACTAGCATTAGCTTGCCTTTGCAAGTAAGTGAGCAAGGTATTCGGTTTCAAGATGCAGAACTAATTAGTTGGAAACAAACAAGCAAGCAAGTGTCCGACTACCTGAAAAGTATCGACCTACAAGCAAGTCAGGTGCAAAAACTTATCATTGAGATTATTCATCCGTCTTTTTTAATGCTTCCTGATGCCTATAACGATCCGCTTTATCGAATCGCATTTTTAGAAAAAGCCTTAGGCGAACATTGTATGGATGGCCAGGAGTTGCATGAACAAGCTTGTTCTAATGTTGAATCCGCACTTTTATATTTAATTCCGAGTTATTGGAAAGATCAATTAGCCATTCTATTTCCTTTGGCAAACATTCAATACACGCATTTATTGGGCAATGAAATAGCGAAATCAAAATTATATATTCATCCTCGCATTCAAGTGTATTTACAGGAGCAACATGCTTATGTGACCTATTTCCAACATGGCAGACTTCAGTTGATCAATGTATTTCCATACGAACACGAGTTGGCTTTAGCCTATTACTTACATTCCATCCGCGACACTTTTGACATTCCTTGGAATCAAGAAAGCATCCGAATGCATGGTCCAGAAGCAAGCGATGCAAAACTTATTGCAGATTTAATCCGATTGAATATCCCCCTATCATGAAAAGAACGGCATTTTTCCCTGGTTCCTTTGATCCATTTACCAAAGGACACGAAGACATTGTCTTGAGAGCATTGACCTTGTTCGACGAAATCGTGATTGGTATCGGCCAAAACTCGAACAAAAATCGCTATTTCAATTTGGAAAAAATGAAAGGTTACATTGAACAAACCTTTCATGGAAAACCCGTTCGAGTGGTAACGTATCAGAATTTAACGGCCAATGTTGCGAAGGAAGTGGGCGCCAAATTCATCATTCGTGGATTACGTAATACAACAGACTTTGAATATGAAAACTCGATTTCGCAGGTAAACCGACATATCAACGAGGAATTAGAAACCGTATTTTTGATTACATCACCTCACTTGGCCCCCATAAGCTCGACAATTATCCGAGACTTACATCGTTACGGAAGCAAAATTGATCAATACCTGCCTTATACCTTAGATGGAATTTGAGTTTCTTGAAACTTAATCATGACGTAGCGTATTGAGGAATACGTATCCGAAACAGCCTTATTCATGGCAATGGGGCCCAACCATTCAACTTTTTCGATATTCTCTTCTGCTTGTGGAATTAATTTCCCTGTATGTTTGCTGCGCATTGCATACCATTTGGTCTTCTTTAAGATGCGTTGGTTTTTATGTGAATAGGTATGAAAAGTCGTACAAACTTTGTCGACTAAGGTAGCTTTCACATTACATTCCTCCTCTACTTCCCGAACAGCCGCTTTCTTAAACTTTTCATTTTTCTCCAATTTCCCTTTCGGCAAATCCCATTTACCTAATCGGTAAATCCACAAAACCTCATCTGCTTCATTTTGTACAACTCCACCAGCAGCTTCAATGACTGTATACAATGAACAAATCTTTTCTTTTAGCGCCTTCTTAATGCCCGTTAAGATGTATAAGGAATGAAAATCAAAAGGCTTTTTCCCATGCAAGTCCTCGATAATTTTCCCCATTTCATCTACGCTCACATTCAAAAGACAGGTATGACCTTTGAAATCTGAAATTTTCACAGGCTTTAATCGCGCATCGATGATCACATCAAAATCCTCCATCGGGGGATAGCTATGTTTTTTCTTTCGATTAATTAATTTGATCGGGCGATCGTCGATAAAAATGACCATTGGGGAAATTTAATTTTGGCAAAAATAGAATTAAATAACGATAAGATAAGCCGAAAAAACTATTTTTGTAATTATATACTAGAAACGATATCGCATGTCCAATTTGACCATTTCACAAGAAGTTGCCCAGCATTTATTACGCATCAAAGCCATACAATTACGTCCAGACCAACCGTTTACATGGGCATCCGGCTGGAAATCACCGATTTACTGCGATAATCGAATCTCCTTATCCGATCCAGAAGCTAGAACTTACATCAAAAACAGCCTTTCTGCCGTTATTAAAGGCTATTTTAAAGATGTAGATGTCATCGCTGGCGTTGCAACTGCGGGTATTGCACAAGGTGCACTTGTAGCTGATTTCCTAGATTTACCTTTCTGCTATGTACGTCCTGAGCCTAAAAAACATGGCATGGGAAATCAAATTGAAGGCTTTGTCAAAGCTGGCCAAAAAGCCGTTTTAATCGAAGACTTAATTTCTACGGGTGGTAGTTCGTTGAAGGCGGCGGAAGCACTCCAACAAGCCGGCGTAGAAGTATTGGGAATGGCAGCTATTTTCACCTATGGTTTTGGAATCGCAGATGAGAATTTCCAAAATGCAGGCATTCCTTTGGTTACTTTATCCAATTACGATGTGCTCGTAGAGGAAGCAATCAAATTAGATTACATTTCAGACACTCAATTAGTGACTTTACAAGATTGGCGTGTGAACCCTAGCACTTGGGGCGTTTAATCTTTAATTCGATAAACATATCCAGGTAAAGCTTTAACCATGCCTTGGAATTCTAAATTTATCAAGGTGATCGCAATTTCGGTCACCTTTTTTTGTAGTTTCCAGGCCAACTCATCCAAAGGCATTTCCCCATTTTTCGACAACAATGCCATCAATTCCGTTTCTGGTTCCGTCAAACGGGACCAACCCAGCTTTTTACTCGGTTTAATTTTATTCGGAATATTTCCCCAGTTCATTTGCTCACACAATTGATTAAAATCCGTATAAATAATCGCTTTATTCTTCTGAATTAGCCGATTACATCCTTCCGAAAACAGTTTATCCAAATTCCCTGGAACAGCGAATACCTCCCGATGGTAATTATTCGCATAGTCGGCGGTAATTAGTGCCCCACCCTTTTCCGCAGCTTCCACCACCAAAGTCGCATCCGTCATTCCCGCAATGATCCGATTACGCAAAGGGAAAAACCGGGGATCCGGCTTTTCATGCAAGGGATATTCAGAAATGATCCCTCCGTTCAATAGCATTCGATCGAGGTATTTCTTATGTTTAGCTGGGTAAATGTGATTAAATCCTCCCGCCAATACAGCGATGTTGGGTATATGGTGTTCAATGCAAGCTTTATGAACTTCTACATCAATCCCATATGCCAAACCACTGACAAATGTTACCTGAGCACCCATTGATTCTTCTACGAGTTTTGTGGTAACACGCCTGCCGTAATCAGTCGCTTTACGGGTTCCTACAACGGCCAATAAACATTCGACGTTTAAATCAACATTTCCTTGTTGGTATAAGATAATCGGAGCATCATAAATTTGTTTCAAGCGGTCCGGGTAGTCCACATCTTGATAAAATAAAACCCGAACATTCGACTGTTCACTCGTTTTTAAAATCTGTTCCGCCTCCTTAAGGATATGTGTTTGAAAAATCGATTCGGCTAAGACTGGGCCGATATGTGGAATCTTTAATAAATCTGAACGATTAGCAGAAAATATCGAGGATGCCAAATCGAAATAAGACATCAGTCGGCGGGCATTCACAACACCAATCTGTGGAATACGCGATAAAGCAATTTGGTAAAACAATTCTGTTTGCATCGATTTCTATTTCGAGCCAAGTAACAGACGTTTTAATTCAAACCCTCCGAAATAACTTGTAAAAATTGACGAATATCAAGTAGTTGGTCAATCACCGCTTGATTCGGATTTTTCGGGCTTCCGTTTTTCTTGATGGCCAACTTCGCACCTTCAATAGTCAAACCTTGCTTATCGATGAGATCCACTAAAATTGCAATCTTTTCTATGTCGACCGGCGTGTATTTTCGAATGCCTTTTCCCGTTCTTTTGGGCAATAAATGGGGGAATTGCGTTTCCCAATAGCGTAATTTAGACGTATTGACCTTGAAAAGGCTAGCAACTTCGGAAATGGAATAATATTGCTTGTCTAAATTCATAAAAGCCCTTATTTGATTCAAAAATTCAGCAAAAAAAACTAATTTTGCGATTCTTGTTTAAACAAAAATAAACAAGCGCGAGAATTAAACCAACCCATTACCAAAATAAGCGCATGACTTCACCGGAGATCCGCCAACAATTTTTAGATTTCTTCAAATCCAAAGGTCACTTAATCGTCCCTTCTGCCCCATTAGTGGCAAAAAATGACCCCACTCTTTTGTTCAACAACTCAGGAATGGCTCAGTTTAAGGACTTTTTCTTAGGCAACGGAACTCCCCCATCGAAGCGCATAGCGGATACTCAAAAGTGTTTACGCGTTTCTGGTAAGCATAATGACCTCGAAGATGTAGGATTCGATACCTATCACCACACGATGTTTGAGATGTTGGGCAACTGGTCATTTGGCGATTATTTCAAGCAAGAGGCTTTAACATGGTCATGGGAATTATTAACTGAGGTATTTAAATTACCCAAAGACCGCATTTATGTGTCGGTATTTGAAGGTGATAAAAAAGATGGCGTTCCGTTCGATCAGGAAGCTTTTGATATTTGGAAAGCGATTGTTGGTGAAGATCGTATCATCTACGGTAACAAGAAAGATAATTTCTGGGAAATGGGTGAAACGGGTCCGTGTGGTCCTTGCTCGGAAATTCACATCGATTTACGTGATGCAGATGAAGTTGCCAAAGTGTCAGGAAAATCCTTGGTGAATGCAGACCATCCTCAGGTCGTGGAGATTTGGAACAACGTGTTTATGCAATTTGAGCGTATGGCAGATGGATCTTTGGTCCCATTGCCCAATAAACATGTGGACACCGGAATGGGCTTTGAGCGCCTTTGTATGGCGATTCAAGGAAAGCAGTCCAACTACGATACGGATGTCTTCCAAGGAACGATTCAATACCTAGCACAAAAAGCTGGTAAACAATACGGTGATGAAAAATGGGCTGATATTGCGATGCGCGTTATTGCCGACCATATTCGTGCTATTGCTTTCTGTATTGCAGATGGCCAATTGCCATCAAATGCAAAAGCAGGCTATGTGATTCGTCGTATTTTACGTCGGGCCGTTCGTTACGGTTACACCTATTTAGGCTTCAAAGAGCCATTCATGCACGAATTAGTGCCTTTGTTGGCCAAGCAATTCGCTGGCGTTTTCGATGAATTAATTGCTCAAGAAGCTTTTGTTGCTAAAGTGATTTATGAAGAAGAAGTTTCCTTCCTTCGCACCTTGTCGACAGGCTTAATTCGCCTTGACAAATTGATGGAAGATTGCAAAGGCAAAGTTCTTTCAGGTGATGATGTGTTTGAATTGAACGATACCTATGGCTTCCCGATTGACTTAACCGCCTTAATTGCGCGTGAAAAAGGGTTGGATATTGATGAGGCAGGCTTCAACAAAGCACTTCAGGCGCAGAAAGACCGTTCACGGAAAGATGCAGGAGCAAGCGCAGAAGACTGGATGATCGTTCGCGAAGGCGAGGAAGTTTCATTCGTGGGATATGATGAAACACAAACTGTAACTCAAGTATTAAAATACCAAAAAGTACAGAACAAAGGTGGCGTACAATACAAAGTTGTTCTTGAAACCACACCATTCTATGCTGAATCAGGTGGGCAAGTTGGCGATACAGGAACATTAACCTTCAAACCTTCAGGTATTACGCTTCAAGTCTTAGATACGAAAAAGGAAAATGACCTTATTGTTCATTTCGTTAGTGATGCCCGCATAGAGCAGGTAGCTGCGGATGCGGAAGTAATTGCATCGATCGAAGTAAGTCGTCGGAGAACAATCACCCAAAATCATACCGCAACACACTTATTACAAGCAGCTTTACAAGAAGTCTTAGGAAATCATGTGGCACAAAAAGGTTCATTGGTGAATGAAGCCTTATTGCGTTTCGACTTTTCGCACTTTCAAAAAGTGACCGACGAAGAAATTCAAAAAATCGAGCAAATCGTAAATGCCAAAATTGCGGAGAACATTCCATTAATGGAAGAACGTAATGTTCCTATCGCGCAAGCGAAGGAGAAAGGTGCGATGGCTTTGTTTGGAGAAAAATACGGTGATTTTGTTCGCGTAATCACCTTTGACAAGAATTATTCCGTTGAACTTTGTGGAGGGACGCACGTACCTGCAACGGGTGAAATTGGACTTTGTAAAATCATTACAGAAACTTCCGTGGCGACGGGAGTTCGTCGGATTGAGGCAATCACGTCCCAACAAGCTTATGCGCTTTTGAGCGAACAAGAAGCTATTATTTCGGAATTAAATGCCTTACTAAAGGCACCAAAGGATTTAGTGAAAGCGGTGGCTAGTTTAATTGAACAGGCAAATAGTCTACAAAAAACGGTTGCCAACTATCAAGCCAAAGAAATTGGAGGTTTGAAAACGGAATTAATGAAGCAAATCGATACAAAATCGGGTATCCCGGCACTAATCCAACAGGTATCAGTTCCTACGGCAGATGCTTTGAAGAATTTAGCATTTGATTTACAGACAGAGGCAGAATCTTTATTTTGTTTATTGGTGGCTGAAATTGAAGGCAAAGCGAGTTTAGCTTTGGCTATTTCCAAAGATTTGGTGGAAGCCAAATCGTTAAACGCAGGTACAATCGTTCGCGAATTAGCGAAGGAAGTTCAAGGCGGCGGCGGTGGTCAAGCGTTCTTAGCAACAGCCGGTGGACAAAATCCTGCAGGATTAAATAAAGTACTTGAATTAGCTCAAAACTACTTATAGGATGTATCCATCCATTCCCTATGTATCCTTGGCAGAAGTATCTGAACAATTGGATACATGGGGAATCTTAGGTATACCCTTCGTATTTTATATCAATTACGACGGCTCGCAGGCCTGGGCTGGTACGGAAGAAGAGGCCAAAGCTTTAGGAATTCATTTTTCGATTCGTCAAGAAAATCCCTTGCATGCTGGTTCATTCAATCTTTCTAAAAGTCCCATTTCGTTTGAATCATACGAATCGAAATTCAATCTTGTTCAAGCCGGATTAAAACGTGGAGACAGTTTTCTTGTCAATTTAACAGCAGAAACGCCCATTGAAACCGATGCGAGTTTAGCTCAAATCTTTCAAAACGCCAACGCATTATATAAGCTTCAAGTACAAGACGCATTTGTTGTTTTCTCCCCTGAATGTTTTGTTCAAATTCGCGACCAAAAAATATATTCTTATCCGATGAAAGGCACTTCATCTGCGACGGAACAAGGACCTGAAATGTTACAAAATGACCCGAAGGAACAAGCAGAGCATGCGACAATCGTGGATTTAATTCGAAATGACCTAAGCCAGGTTGCCTTTCCCATACATGTAGATCGTTACAAATACGTTGAAGAAATTAAGACTCACGAGGGGAATCTCTGGCAAATGTCATCAGTCATTTCAGGTGATATCATGCCCAAATTCCAGAGTAAATTAGGCCAAATTTTACAAGCACTTTTACCCGCAGGTTCTATTACTGGGGCCCCGAAGGCATCAACGATGCAAATCATCAAGGATGCGGAAGCCTATGATCGAGGATTTTACACAGGAATCATGGGTCAATTTGATGGTAAAAATCTAGATTCAGGTGTCATGATTCGATTTATCGAACAGCGAGGCCAACAAAAGATATTTAAAAGTGGAGGAGGAATTACCATCAAATCTGATCCGCGAAAAGAATACGAAGAATTAATTCAAAAAGTTTATCTCCCCTTTTAGCTATGTTCTCATTTTTAGAAACCATTTGCATTTCGAACGGACAAGCCCAGCATGTTGACTACCATCAAATGCGTGTTAATGAAACCTTTGATGCCTTTTTTCCAGAATGGGAACCATTCGATGTTCAGGAGGAAATCGAGAAAATCGAATTACCTAAGGAGGGTATTCACCGACTGCGCATCACCTATAATGAAGATCCGCAAAGCATCGAAGTATTACCTTATGTAGCCAAAATCGTTAAGACATTCGCGTTGGTGGATAGCGGCGAAATCGATTATGGATTCAAATGGGCGGAGCGTGGATTTTTCCAAAGTATTTTAGATGCGCATCCGGAAGCAGACGAAGTGATTTTCCATAAAGATGGCATTATTCAGGATTGTACATTCGCGAATTTAGCCTTCCTAAAAGAAGGTATTTGGTACACGCCAGAAGCACCAATGCATTGGGGCACAACGCGTGCGCGCTTATTGGTCGAAGACCAAGTTGAAGAAACTGATATTTTAGTCGATGAATTAGACCAATACGAACGAATTTGCCTGATTAATGTATTTCGTCCTCTATCTATCGAAAACTCGATTGCCATCGCCGATGCAATTGTGTAATTTCACATTATGAGTAGCACCAAAAGTCCCGCTTTTTTATTGCATCAAAAATTCCCCTTTGAACCGACACCTTCGCAGGCGGAATTATTCAATAAATTAAGCACCTTCATTCTAAATGAGGACGAATGGGCTCCGTTGACATTCATTATACGTGGTTATGCAGGAACGGGTAAAACAACGGTCATATCTACGCTCATCAAGATTCTAGGTAGCTTTTCGTACAAAACACAATTGTTGGCTCCCACCGGTCGGGCAGCGAAAGTCATGGCTAATTACTCTAAAAAGAAGGCTTCGACGATCCATAAGAAGATTTACCGACAAGTTAGTAGTCCGAATTCAGGAGCTTTGGTATTTCAACGAATGAATAATTATGCCACAAACACGGTTTTTATCGTGGATGAGGCCTCGATGATTACGGATGAATCGGAATTTGGCCAAAACAGTTTATTGACAGATTTAATTGAATACGTTTTCACAAATCCAGAAAATGGGCATACAGGCAATAAATTGATCTTTGTAGGTGATACGGCTCAGTTACCGCCCGTTGGAAAAAGCCTATCTCCTGCCCTCTCCAAAGATTATATATCCGGCGAATTCCACATGGATGTCATGGATCATGAATTAATTGACGTCATGCGGCAAGACATTCATTCGGGGATATTATATAATGCGACCAACTTACGTGGCTTATTAGCGCATAATTTCACAGCGATACAGTTTAATACCGCATCATTCAAAGACTTTTTTCGCATGACTGGCGAAAAGATGGAAGATGGGATGCATTATGCCTATCGTAAATTTGGCAAAGAAGATACCATCGTGTTAACGCGTTCGAATAAAAGTGCCGTTCAGTTCAACGAATTTGTCCGAAGGACAATTTTGTATCAAGAAGACGAAATATCATCTGGTGATTTACTTATGATTGTGCGCAACAATTATCACTGGTTGGACGAAGATTCGCCGGCAGGATTTTTGGCCAATGGCGATTTTGTGGAGGTGCTTAAGATCAAGAAAGAAGAGGAAATGCATGGATTCAGATTCATGAATGTTGCTTTGCGTTTATGCGATTATGAGGAACATCCAGAAATCGAGGCAAAAATACTACTCGATACCTTGCATTCAGCTGAATCAGCCCTAGGAAAAGAAGGAAACAAAAAGCTTTACGACTCCGTATGTGAGGATTATTCCCACATTACGAAGAAAAAAGAACGATTAGAAGCGATTCGTAAGGACCCGTATTTGAATGCGCTTCAGGTCAAATTTGCGTATGCCTTGACCACGCACAAATCACAAGGTGGTCAATGGAAAGCAGTATTTGTGGAACAAGGTTATTTAAAAGATGACCAAATTGATGCAGAATATATCCGTTGGCTCTATACAGCCATCACGCGTGCCACGCATGAATTGTTTCTAGTCAACTTCCACGAACGCTTCTTTAATTAAGTTTAGACGTCGCTAAGGAATCATTTTCAGAATCCAATAAACTATCCGATTCAAAATAATGCATCAAATCTCCCAAGATTGCATGGAGTTGACTTAATTTTTCATCCCCAATTATGGTTGAAATTTCTTGATCGACTTTCGTCCGACAAACATGTAAGGCTGCGATGAACGCAGCACCTTGTGATGTATTTTGAATTAAACTTGCCCGTTGATCCGTCGGATGTTTGATGCTTTGCAAAAATCCTTTTTCAATCAATTCTTGCACCAATTTACTCATGGCTTGCTTAGAAACACGCACTTTTTTAGCAATTTCAGCCGCAGTCGTCCCCTCTTCCTTTAGGTTCATCATGACCATGATATGCCCCACCTTGAAATCATTATAGCCTAATTCTTCCAAATAACGGGCGTTCAAAGCCTTTATTATACGATAAGACTTGGCAAATAGTCGGGAAAGAAAAATTTGTGAATCCTCACGCGCTTCATTCATAACACAAATTTAACTGATAAAAATTAGTCAACCAAATTGACTTTATTGAAAATTCATGTAGCTTTGCAACAAATTAGACAAGATGACTGACACTCCGAAACCAAAAAAAAACTTACCTAAAATCATTTTAGGTACAATTGTCCTTGTAGGTGCATTTTACGGCTATACGAAATATCGCCATGCGACTACACACGAAGAAACTGACAATGCACAGATTGAAACCTATTTTGTGCCTATTTTGCCCCGTGTGGCTGGATTCGTAAAAGCGGTGAATGTTCACGATTACGAGCAAGTGAAGCAAGGAACGGTATTGGTAGAGATAGATTCGGAGGAAGCTAAATTGGCTTTATCCGAAATGGAAGTAGATTTAGAACAGGCGCGCATTGATGTAACTAGTGCAAAGGCTAATTTACTAAGTCTGCAAAAAGCGATTACAGCACAGCAAGCACAAGTGAAAACGGCAGACTATTTAAAGTCAAAAGCGGAGCGTGATTTAAATCGCAATAGTGAATTAGAGAAAGCAAAAGCAATTACGCACCAACAATACATCGATTCGAAAGATCAAGCGGAGTTAGCCAACATCAAGTATTATGGTGCTATCGATGAAATCACGAGTACAAAATCCAAATTAGCGATTCAAGAATCTGCTGTGAAGCGTGCGGAGAATTTGGTCAAAAACAAAGAGGTAAAAATCGCCCAACAAAAATTAAAATTAGGTTATTACCAAGTATTAGCCCCAGTTTCAGGTAAAATTGGCAAAAAAGCTATTGAGCCAGGACAATTCATTCAAGTATCACAACCTTTGATGACGATTGTCGATAACAATACATTCTGGGTTGTAGCTAATTTCAAGGAAACACAAGTTCAGCATTTGCGTGCGGGCATGGAGGCTGATTTAACGATCGATGCGTTCCCGAAAGAGAAGATCAAAGGAAAAGTCGTATCTATCTCTGAATCTACAGGTGCAAAAACTTCTTTATTGCCTCCAGACAATGCTTCAGGAAACTTTGTAAAAGTAACCCAACGCATTCCTGTTAAAATCGAGATTACTGATTTAGCGAAATACAAAGCGATGTTACGTGCTGGGATGTCTTTGGAAGTTTCTATCCCATTGAACTAATTCTATGGAGCGCCCGAAAGGATTTGCCAAATTTATTATCGTCATAACCACCATTACGGCTGCCGTGATGGAGTTATTGGACACGACCATTGTCAATGTGGCCCTGAATCAAATATCAGGGGCATTAGGGGCAACCATCGAAGATATCGCATGGGTAATTACTAGTTATGCGATTGCGAACGTGGTGATTATTCCTATGACCGGATTCCTAGGCGAATATTTTGGTCGAAAAAATTACTACTTAGGATCCATGATTCTCTTTGGGATTGCCTCATATTTCTGTGGCATGAGCGAAGGATTGTGGGAGCTTGTATTCTGGCGATTTATTCAAGGAATCGGTGGTGGAGCCTTGTTGTCCACCTCTCAAGCAATCTTATTTGATGCGTTTGAACCCGAGGAGCGTCCCATGGCATCCGGATTTTTCGGCATGGGAATTATTTTAGGGCCCTCATTAGGTCCCGTTTTAGGTGGATATTTAGTGGACAATTTCCACTGGTCGGACATTTTCCTTGTCAATATTCCCATCTGTATCATCGCGGTCGTTTTAACGGTCGTTTACATTGATCGGAAGGAAGGCGAAGGGGCTAATCGACGAAACATGAAAATCGACTATCCTGGAATTCTATTCCTGATGGTTGCCGTAGGTGGACTACAATTCATGTTGGAAAAAGGCGAATCCGAAGGCTGGTTTGACTCCAAATTAATCAACATCTGTGCTTTTCTATTTGTCGGTGGCCTTGCGGCTTTCATTTACCGCGAGTTGAAAACGAAACACCCCGTTGTCAACTTACATATCTTCCAAAACCAAACCTTTACCATGAGCTCGATATTTACGCTCGTAGGTGGATTTGGATTATTTACGTCGGTATTCGTTTATCCGATCATGGTCCAACGAATCAATGGATTAACGCCTACAGAAACTGGTTTGTCCTTAATGGTGCCGACGTTCTTAGGGGTATTCTTATTCCCGGTGATTGGTCGAGCCCTTTCTAAAGGCGCCAAACCACTTCCCTTCATGGTTTTTGGCATATTAATCTACATTGTATTTGGATTTATTGGGGGGGAATCAACGAGTGACATGGGACGTTGGGACTTTTTCCCCATGCAGATGCTGCGTGTGATCGGGGTTTCTTGTTTGCAAATGCCCTTGATTAATCAAGCTGTTGCTGGATTAAAACCTAATGAATATGCATCAGGAATATCCTTGACGAATATGATTCGCCAACTCGGCGGAGCCTTTGGTATCGCAGTTGCCAATAATTATGCAACAACGCGAGCGGCACAGCATCGGAGTGATTTATTAGCCAATGTAACAGCAGAGAATCCATTATTCCAACAGCGTTTTCAAGGCATTAGCCAGACACTTGCTCAGAAGACAGGAGAAATTCAACGTGCGAGTGAAATGGCCTACAAGCAGATTGATTTGATGGTGACCAAGCAAGCTTATTATTTAGCCTATTTGGATACATTCCGTTTAGTATCGATCATTTTTATCTTGATATTCCCATTCGTATTCTTGATAAAAACGCCTAAGAAAGACAAAAAAGAAATTGAAAAAATATTAAAAGCCAGTGAAGAGGCTCATTAATGCTATGAAGAAAATTGCCTTATTAATTTTTGCAACATTTAGTTTACAAGCCCAAACCAATGCAGATTTATCCGCTTTGGTGAAAAAGGCTTTAGACTATGCACCTGCGTTAAAGGCGCAAAAAACACAGTTACGAATCGGTGACACGAAGACACAAATCCAACAATCCTTGGACAAACCTACGATTGCCTATGAGGCGGGGATCACACGCGTAGACCCTGTTTCCAAAGCGACCTTTGCGATGGGCGGAGCGCCGGCGGTTTTGCAGTTTCAGCCCAACATGAATTACAATACGAATTTCGTGGCCAGCCAGACGCTATATGATTGGGGAAAGAACAAAATAGCCATTGAAAAAAGCTTGTTAGAAACCCAATTAAGCAAAACACAAATAGACCAAAGCGCATTCGGTATCGCTTACCAAATCGCAACGATTTACCATCAAATTCTATTCTTGCAAAATGTATTGCGCATCCAGCAATCGGAATTGGTTCGTATTAAATCTCAATCAGCTATTGTTGAGCAGCAATTGAAATTAGGCGAGGCTTTGCAATTGGATGCCATGAGCCTTCGCATTCGCATTCAAAATCAAGAAACGAAGATTGGCGAGACAGATACGCAATTGAACAAATTGACAGATTACCTGGAAACTCAAACAGGTCAATCCGTAAAAGATCTCATTAAACCCATTCAGGGTAGCATTCAATCGACTGAGAAAATCAGTAACAATCCGATATTTGCATCATTGAATGCGGAACATGCTATTCTCCAACAAGAAATCAATTTGCAAGAAAAGGCGAGTGCACCTACCCTTTCAGGTGCGGCAAGCTTAGGTTTACGCAATGGTTATTTGCCACGTATTAATGGCGAGGTGCCCGCATTTTCAGATGATTTCAAAATCAACACGATGGTCGGTTTAAAATTAAATGTGCCCATCTATTCAGGAAAACGTGCTTCATTGCAGAAAAATATCGCCCAAATTCAACAAGAGCGTATAGCTTTACAAAAAGAGGATGTGAGTACGAAATTAGCTTACGAACAACGACAAGGGGAAGCGAATACGAAAACGATCTTAGCGAAGTTGGCAACCCAACACCAATTGATCGAGCAAGCTAAATATGCTTACCAATTAGGCGAAGCGCGCTACAAAGAAGGAACGATTAAGCAGTTGGAATTAGATCAAATTCAAAACACCTTGGAAGAAGCCCAATTGCAAGAGGAAAATTTCAAATTGCAATTGAACCTCCAACAATTGGACTTGTTAAAAACCAAGGGTGTTAAATTCTGGGAATTATAAGTTAAAAAGGGATTTTAAACCCGAATCAAATAATTGACCATTTTTCATTGTGAGGCCTTTATTCAGGGCCTCATTTTTGTTACAAGCATTTTCCCAGCCTTCATTGGCAATCAATAAGGCATATGGCAAGGTTGCTTGCGTTAAAGCTTGCGTAGAGGTTTGAGGAACGGCTCCTGGCATATTCGCTACACAATAATGTTGAATCCCATCAACCAAATAAACCGGATTTTCATGCGTAGTTGGTTGGCATGTTTCAATACAACCTCCTTGATCCACAGCTACATCCACCAAAACAGTTCCAGGCTGCATACGTGACAAATCACTTTTTTTGATGAGATGTGGAGCTTTAGCGCCATGTAATAAAACTGCACCAATCACTAAATCCACTTGTGGTAAATGCTCTTGAATGGCGAATTCCGTAGAATATTGGGTTGCAACATTCGCTGGCATGACATCGCTCAAATAACGTAAACGAGCCAAATTAGTATCCATGATCGTCACATTTGCCCCTAATCCTGCAGCCATTTTTGCAGCTTGCGTACCTACGACACCACCACCTAAAATCAACACATTTGCAGGCTTAACTCCGGGAACACCACCCAACATTTTCCCCTTGCCACCTTGCGGTTTTCCTAAAAAATAGGCTCCTACTTGAATGGCCATCCGACCTGCGACTTCCGACATGGGTGTTAATAATGGAAGGCTTCGGTCCGCTAGCTCAACTGTCTCATAGGCAATACAAATTGCTTTTGATTGGATCATTGCTTCCGTAAGTTCACGAGAGGCCGCGAAGTGGAAATAGGTAAATAAGATCTGACCAGATTTAATTAAAGGGAATTCAGCAGCAAGCGGCTCTTTTACTTTAATAATCATATCCGCTATCGCATAGATGGCAGCGGCCGTTGGTAAAATTTTTGCACCTACTTGAACGTATGCTTCGTCAGCAAATCCTGAACCTAAACCAGCTTGGGTTTCCACAAAAACAGAATGTCCAGCTTGGACTAAACTTTGTGCACCGGCAGGTGTTAAACCTACGCGAAACTCTTGAATCTTAATTTCTTTTGGGACTGCAATATTCATAGGATGTTGATTAAAAAAAGAACGGCCAACAGAAGAATCCGCTGGCCGTTACCTTTGATGAAGTATAATACGATACAAATATAGCACAAGCAACAAATATTTTGGACATTAACCAATAAATAAGAAATTAATACGGACAAAAAATAATAACACAAAAAATATTACTTTTACTTAGTAATTTATTACTGATAAACCGAAAACTTTATGGCAAAAAATCAACAACTGGATGATCTTGATATTAAAATATTAAAAATAATTCAAGAAAATAGCCAAAAAACGCTCAAAGAAATTGCTGAACAGGTAAACCTTTCTTTAAGTCCGACACACGATCGAGTAAAACGCTTAGAATCAGACGGATACATCAAAGGATACGTGGGATTATTAAATCGCAAAAAGCTTAATTTGGGTTTACTCGTTCATTGCCAGGTAACCTTAGAAAAACAAACGAGTCAGAACTTTAGTGAATTTGAAGCAGCCATTAAGGCCTTTCCTGAGGTTATTTCCTGCCATTTGGTTTCTGGGAACTTTGATTATTATTTAAATGTTCTAAGTGCTGATGTGGAAAGTTATAACCGTTTTTACCAAGAAAAATTAGCGGTTTTGCCATCAGTAGCACACATCAGTAGTTTATTTGTCATGGATGAAATTAAGTCGACGACCGCATTACCGTTAATTTAATTTGTATCTTTGCAATTCAATGGGATCGACCGGTTTTGACAGCTTAAGTAGATCGGTTGTAAGCACGTCGGGAGTTGGAGGCATTTCCTGTTAAAAAAACCTTCAAATTATAGCTGGCAATACTTCGTATGCCATGGCTGCTTAGTCTGATAGACTAACCAATTGCCATCGTTCCACCCCGGCCAAACTCTGCCGCTAGGGAATCTGGAGCGTCGACCATGCAGAGTCGATGAATGCGATTTCGCTAAGCGTTCATTAGTATCCAGCGGATAAGTGTTCAATAAGGTCTGATCTGAACCTGTTGGGCATCGAAAATTGATCAAATCTAAACGTGTAGAAAGCTTCAGGTTTCTAGGTTTGGACGAGGGTTCGAATCCCTCCGATTCCACAAAAAAAGCCCCAATGTCAGGGGCTTTTTTTAATTTAATTTCGTTTGGTCATCCAATAGCCGAGCCATATTCCGGTAAGTCCCCAACCCACAATCGCATCAATCAATTGTGCGCGCAAATCAAAAACAGGATACCAAATGTGTTCCGTGTAGGAAATATTGCTGAATGCGATAAATCCAACTACAATGCTTAAACTTAAAATCGTTTGTTTACTTGGCACCTTCAGTCGATTGATAATCCAAATCAACAAAAAGGCCAACAAAATATTCACCACTAATCCACGGAGCATATTTAAATTCATATCCGTCTCATAGGCTTGATAGTAACGAACCATCGCCCAGGGTTTACCTTGAATCGACTTTGTAAAAGACTCCATTTGATCCATAGATAATTCATCTTGCATCCGAGGTAATATATACCCACCTGGTTCCTTAATATGTGTTTTTATAGCTGCCAATACAGAATCTTGACCTGCAGAATATTTCTGATTTGGCTCGTGTAAATTAAATGCCATGTGGGACAATGCCTGCCAAACGAACAGAATCAAACCACCCACAAAAGCTCCTAGTAAATTCTTTTTCATGTGAATTAATGTTAGTTATCGGCGAAATTAGAATATAAGTTCTACTTTAACTACAAAATATCCAATTATTTGCCAAAACCCTCGACTCGAACAGGCCAGTTGGCAGGAAAGCCAACAAATTGATTATCACCCATTTGACCTCGAGCTAAGAAAGCTAAACTTGTCAACCCCCCCCCCATTTCCAGGCAAATACAAGCGAAGACGCTTATCCTGATAATTATGGCCATTCACTAAATACGTATTCTTTTCTTGTGGCGCGAGCAATAAATTAATGGCCAAGTCGGCATCCTTCAAACGAATCGCCGACATCGCCATCAAGGGATAATCCCAGCCCCAAGTACTTGGCCAATTCCAAGTTTTCAATACTTTGGCCAGAGTATTTCGCATTTTTAATGCATCTGTTGTTGGCAAGGGTTCAAGCATCCCCATAGCACCTAAAACAGCCGGATGATCCGATACAAAACGTGGATTCTGAAAACCATCACCTATTCCTGCTGCGGCTTGATAAATACCATCCTGTTCTGGCAATGCAGGAAAGTGCGCTAAAACATGATCCCAATTCTTATCTGCCTTTAATCCCAATCGTAGCCTCCAAGCTTGGGCCTTTTTCAAGCCTTGATACCAAGAAGCCAATTCCAAAGGTGCATTATACGTGCTTGCATAAGGCAATGATTCTTGCGCGGGAATAAAACCTGGTCCTAATTGATATTCCTGATTTCCCTTATTCCAAACCAACAATGCATACATGCCTTGGGCCGTTTCATTCACTAATTTGAAATACCGTTTCTGAAAAGCCAATGGTTTATCTTTTGCGATTAAATCCAACATATCAATTATATGCGGTTGCTGCCATAATAAAAATGAGCCGACCGAAGAGGGTGACTCTCCCCCATCGGGATCCGTCATCTTCTGCCAACGAACTCCCGAAAAACCCTGTCGGCGAGCTAAAGCCTTAGCCTCCTTAAAATTCTTCATATACCATGGCAAAGATTTCGCCAATAAATCAGCCTTTCCCCAATAACCAAAATGCATCACATGCCACCAAGTCATTTCCAAATGCGGTCGGCCGTACCAAGAATTATAAGTCAAACCTGTCTCTTGAGGCGGTTCCGTGTCGGTCGATTGAATCTTAGTCAAATACATGGATAAGATCATCCGACGCTCTAATTCCTTCGCGCGGGGATCTTTCACATTTCCAAAATCAATCATACCACCTGAATTCCAATAATTAACATAGGCCTTACGATTTGTTTCACGAGCCTGCGCAAAACTGACAGATGTATTTTGACCAAAGCCTACTTGTAAATCAACTTCATTTTGTGCATTTGAAACAACTTCAAAATAATGCGGTGAAATCCTAGCTGCTTTCAAACCAACATTTGATCGGATATACGTTGAATAAGTTAGTTTATCTAAGACATGCTTAAAAGCATATTGATTGGAATTTAATCTATGTATTTGACTCGCATGACCTGCCGCTTGATATTGAACACCTTCATCTAAAAATTGTTGGCTTGGAAATGGAAAATCTAGGTAAAAGCGTAATTGTCCTGAGGCCAACAAACTTGATTTCACTCGTACATGTACATCGTCGGCATTTTGAGATGAAAATGTAATGACATCCACAGGTACACCTTCCACCTCAAAATGAGACAAAATTTCACCTGTATAGGGATTCAATTGCTGTGAAATACCTTGTAAATCTTTTAATCCGAGTAGCTTTCCTGCTTTTGAAAATATGCGAAAACCGACATGACCCAAATGAACACGATGTGGATTTTGCCGAAAATATTCTGTTGCAGAATCTTTACGAGCATTTTGATGCCCCTGCAAAGCATAGGATACATTTCTGCCTGCATATAAGGCATTTCGATAGGTCTCTGATCGCTTAAAATGTGATGTATTGGGAAAAGCATGCCAGCCCCAAGTACTTTGCGTTCCTAATGGAATTCCTTTGGCATACGCTGTAGGAAAAGATTGCAAACCCGTGATATCCACCGTAAATGCAAAAGATCCATTACCAACGGATAATGACGCTAAAGTATCAGAAGAATTTAAATGAACCACATGCCGCTCCACCACTTTTCGTCGGTCGATCTTCTGCCCAAAACAAGCAAAAGAAAGGAGAATGAGTGGCAGCCATCGCATCTTATTTCGCGCGGATTAACTCAGATCCTGCCAACAGAAAACAACCTAAACCAAAATCCTCGAAATTGGGCACATGATCAAAAGTCACCGGTTGGGAATCTTTAGGCTCTTTTCCTGTCCCTTGTACATACCCTAAAAACCCACTCGGATGCACACTGGTTGACATTCCTTTCCAAGCTTTATCAATGACTGCTTGATATTTTTGAGCCGGAAGTATCCCCTTTCTAACGCCCCATGCCATTCCATAAACAAACAAAGAAGTCCCTGTTAATTCAGGACCACCGAAATCCGTTGGATCCTTTAAACTCACATTCCAAAACCCATCTTGACGTTGCAAAGCAGGCAAAGCTTGCGAAAGTGCGATAAAATCAGCTAAATATTCCGCCCGATGTGGATCATTTTGTGGCAATAAATCCAGGGTTCGTACCAATGCCGCATAGACCCAAGCACTTCCTCTGGACCAATAACAATTAGCCCCATTGGGTTCCTTATAAGGCGGAACAAAGTCTTTATCGCGCCACCACAATTTCTCCGCAGGATTATATAAACCCTTGCCGCCATGTTTGTATTTGGTGTAGGCATACAAATCATACATCTTTTGGAAGTAGCGCGGATCATTGTAAATCACCCCTAATCTTGTGTAAACAGGCATACTCATTTGTAAACAATCAATCCATGACCAATCGTCTGCTTTTGTCGTTGCCACCATGTTATCAATATTCTCTTTGATCGGCTTGATACGAGCTGAATCGCGTTGCATCAAGAACAAGTCCATATACACTTGGCCACAGGCTTGATCATCCGCATTACGCGTTTTAGCACCATTGCGTAAACTCCACTGATGAAAATTCCCCCAGTCGACCATGTATTTCAAGTCGGAAGCTTTAGGATCCAATTTATATAGTTCCATCAATCCTTCATAATACACCGCGCGCGTCCAAATATTGGATGGTCGGGTCTTATCGGGACTCACGATGGGCTGTCCCACATCCGGCCATTTTTGTTGGAAATAACGATTCGCCAAATGCATCTTTTGCAAGACCTCCTTTTTACTCGGTTTGGCAAACACCATGCCTAGAGGCAATAAAATCAATATAAAAAGTTTTTTGTACATCTTAATCAAAGTAAAAAACGGATGGAATGTCGATGGCCACGGGTGAATTATCCGGGTTCGTCAACATGATATCCCGCATGAATTTCCACCATTTTTGCATCACGGGATGCTCAGGTAAGGAGTCCAACAAAGCTAAATCAGGCGCTTCCAAATAGGCAAAAAGCGTCAAGGTCTTTTCATCCAAGAAAATAGAATAGTGCTGAATACCGACGGATTTCAGGAGTTTGGCCAAATCAGGCCAAATTTCATCATGTCTTTTTTTGTATTCCGCTTCGAAACCCGGAAGCAAGAACATTTTAAAGGCTTTTCTTTGCATGGAATATCATTTTCCAATAAAGGCTAAGCCGAAGAAATTTTACTGATTAATTTGGGTTTCAAAGGCAGCCATTGCCGCATCGTCAAAATTCAAATGTGTCACAAATCGGATGTATTGCGGCCCGAAAGGTGCACAACGAATTCCTTTAGTCCTCAAAACAGCCACCTGCTCATTTGCTTGAATTCCTTCTTTTAAGCGAACAATCACAATATTTGTCACCACCGGCAAAATGCTATCAACCCAAGGTAAATCCGCACAAATCTTTGCGACAGCTGCCGCACGTGCATGATCTTCCTTTAAACGTTCTACTTGGTGATCCAAAGCAAAGATTCCAGCCGCGGCTAACAAACCGGCTTGACGCCAACCGCCACCTAAGCGCTTACGAACTCGGCGCGCTTTTTTGATAAAATCCTTCGAACCTATTAACACGGAGCCTATGGGGGCACCTAATCCTTTGGACAAACAAATCGAAATGGTATCAAACCAGGCACCGAACTGCAAAGGCGTTTGACCCGTCACAGCCATGGCATTAAAGATACGTGCGCCGTCAAGGTGTAAAGGGATTTGCGTTTGCCGACAAAAATCCGATATCGCTTGCAAGTCATCTGAACTGTAGACACTTCCTCCGCCCTTATTAACCGTATTTTCTAAACTTATTAGGCGACTCTCACATGCATGAATATCATCTGGGGAAATCGAAGCAGCAATTTGGGGAACGGTTAATCGACCTAAATCACCTTTAAGCAATTTTACAGAAGCTCCCGCATTCGCCATAATTCCTCCACCTTCGTACAAATAAATGTGAGACAATTCATCGCAAATTACTTCTTGCCCTTTGCTCACATGAACTGAAATGGCAATTTGATTACTCTGAGTTCCTGAAACGCAAAATAAGGCAGCTTCTTTGCCAAACATCTTGGCCACCTTTTCCTCCAACGCATTTACAGTTGGGTCCTCCCCAAAAACATCATCCCCAAGCGGTGCCTGAAACATAGCTTCCCGCATGCCTGGTGTAGGTAAAGTAAATGTATCACTGCGTAATTCGATTTCCATCTTAAAACTGTTTAAGGAAAGACAATTTAGTCAAAAATGTTTGCTCGTGCTGCTTGCTCAAGTCGGCACCCGTATAATTCAATTGATTAAACACCAAATAAACATAAGACAAAGGCTGGTATTCCCAAGCAAAACGCAAGTTCAAGGCATTCAAATCATCGGTGGTATTCTTTTGGTAAAATCCAATCAATTGGACGCGGGGATTAATCGCTAGACGCGTTTCCAACATCAACAAATTCACTTCTTTGGTTTCACGAGCTACCCCCATTTGCTCAAATTTGCTCCAATTCCAAGATAACCCAAGGTTGATATGTGGAATAGGTGCAATGCGAACTTTAGAATCCAACGATTGCAACGACCCATTATAATAGCCACCCCAACCATATTCGGCCGAACCTGAATATTTAGCACTTGGATCGCTCGCAAGCAAAATCCCTTTCCGAACATAAGAATAATTCCCGGGCAAAATGGTAATACCAACCGGGGTAAAGTTTTCTTCCAAATGTTGCTGTGCGACTTCTGCATAAATCCCGATGGCACCTCCATTTTGCAAACCTAGCCACATGGGACTACCCATAATCCGCCGTTCGACCAAGTTACCGGTTTTCAAACTATGGTAGAATTCGGTATAAATTCCTGGAGCCCAAAACCGAATCATCGAAGGCATCCAGGGTTTCCGGATGTTAAATTCAAAGCCTTGCGAATTTGACATAATATTACTCCGCGAAACAAAACCCATCGCAGGTTTGTATTGATCTGTTACAACGGTGTGCGTCCAATAGGCCGTTGTAAAATTCCCCTTGTAATAGAACTGGGCATATTCTGCCAAACCGGTTTGACCCGTTTGGGACTCTTGTGTCGTGGAAACCATGCCACTGAATGATAACACATCATTGAATCGAACAAAACCGTCGATAGAGCTCGTTGTTTGCTGGTTGGTCGGTGAAATTTTTGATGTCAAAACTCCTCCAATCCGACTATTATTTCCGAGATTCTCTGAATATCTAGCTACCCCAAAATTCGTAAATGGATCTCCATCCCCTTCGCCTTGACGAATAAGCATCGCCCCCACGTTTCGTTTCTCAGAACGATAAACGAAGCGAGAACCAGCAATAATGGGAATAGCTTGCGCTTGTGCGTCTAGTCCGATCGACCGACTAAAAAACGGCTGAATATACATCGATCCCCCAATCACCTGATCCATAGGCGCTAAACCTGCCGAAAATAAGGAAGCGTTTTCAAGAAAGAATTGTCTCCTCTCAGGAAAGAATACGGAAAATCTTGAAATATTATTGACTTGTCGGTCAACATCAGCCTGCGCAAAATCCGTATTGAACGTAAAATCCATCACAGAAGTGGGACTTATCGCCCATTTAACCTCTCCACCTAATTTCCATTGATTATGTGAGCCGTCATTGTCTTTGTGCGAATTGCCTAGCAAATAAGGAATAAATCGAATATTGGTCGCCTTGGGCGGTGGAGGAACAATTCCCATCAATTTTCCCGCATAATCCATACGCAAAGCACTCATCGAACGCGGATGTGGAGACCAAACTGTCGTTTCGTTACTCGACCTGCGAACCCGAAAAAAGTTGATTCCCCAGTCTTGCGCTTGATCTTTTTGAGATTTGGGATAACGTAATGTTTGCCATGGAATCGCAAACTCGGCTACCCAAGCTGTATCACTTCGATGCGTTCGCACACGATATAAACCATCCCAGTTGATATCAAATTGTCGGTCGTCAAAGGACAATAAATCTCTTTGGGCTCCATAGGCGTTTGACTGCAATACCAAGGCATTTCGTTTATCTTGAAAACCATCTAGAGCTATGCCAAAAAGATCATTTTCCGAATATTCGTAATCACGTTTTAGATTGGGAGCACGAAATTTATTCCGACCAATCGTATCATGCAATATGGCTCCTACGTACAAATACTGATGATTATAGACGATACGAACCTCAGTTTTAAAACTTGCTTTGTTGCCTTGAAAGGGCTCAACTTGGTAATCTAAATAGGTTACTGCGGCCTTTTTCCAAATAGCTTCATCTAAATGACCGTCCGCCTTTAGAAATTCATCCACGTGTAACGGATGATATTCAACAGGCTTCTCAGCGGGTGAAAAGACGTTTTGGGCAGTGACACTTGTACTGATCAACAAGAAAATGTAGATCTTTTTGAGCATAATTTGATGAAGTAAAAAACAAAGGTAATCAATACCTAGGAAGGTCTCTATCCGTTATTCACCGCTTTTAAACGTACAGCCAAAGAAATTGTGCGAATTAGAATAGGTAACAAGGGGAAAACCAGTGTCCATGATTCCGTCAAGCACCAGAAAAATCCTACGCAAGCTAATAAGGCCATCACCTGATTATATCGTTTCCAGGCTGGATTTTTGGCAAACCAAAAGACCAAAGGAAATTGCAACGGGAACAATACCAAAGAAGCTGGATTCCAACCCATGACGATGTGGTCGGTACCCACAGCCAAGAAAAATAAAAACAAGCCTAATAAGCCATAAACGGTATACAAAACCACGTCAAATGCATAAGTTCCTCGTGGTGATTTCCAAGAGAAAAATAGGGCAATTAAACTCAACAAAGTCAAAAGAGTAAATGGCCCAAACCAATCAAAACCTGCTTCCGTTGATGCAGGAGCCTGATATAATGCCAAAGGTTCATCGGCGATAGGCTGCCCACCACGTCGAGCTAATCTCGTGGCTTCGAAAAAATTATCTGGCAAATAACAAGACTGAGAAGCTGACGCAGTCACATTGGCAGGAACACCTAAAGCTAAATTCATCCCAAGTGCTTCCCAAGAGTTGGCATTCAAATAGACATTCATCCAATCTCGATAAGATTTACCTTGAATCTGCTTATAGGCATCCCAAGCATAAGCTTTTCCTGAAACCGCTTCCACCTGATCTCGAATGCGCGTGGCACAATTATCGTAAAAGAACTTGTAAGAATACTCCCGATTTTCAGGCAAGAGATTGGTTTCCAATCGATTAAAAATTAAATTCTTTTCTGATAGACTCAAGTGCAAAACCTGCATATTCACCGTCCGATGTTCTACTGAACCATAATAATCCAAAATGGTTTGCATGGAATTGACCGAAATCGTATAGGGCAAAGTTCCCTTCAAAAATTTCCAATAGAAATATTCTGTATCAAAATCAAAGGTTCCATAACTATATACCCGATCGATGCCATTGGCCGGATCTTGAATCCAAATGGATGAATGCCCAAAAACGGAATACAGATCCTTTCCTGGAGCGATTGTAATCAAGGAAACTTCTGCCTGTGGGCTTAATTGAGCCTGTAAACCAAAAGATACCAACAACAAAAACAGCAACTTTTTCATGTTATTTCCCGGCAATGACAATGACAATTTCTCCCCGAACTTTATCCGGATGGGCCGTAAAATAGGCTAAAACCTCTTCCGCCGTCCCACGAACCATTTGTTCGTGCATCTTACTTAATTCTCGAGCAACCATGACAGATCTTTCAGCACCCACAAACTCAACCATTTGCTCTAAAGCCTTCACCAATCGATGCGGTGATTCATATAAAACCGTTGTCCGCTCCTCTTCCGCGATGGCTTTCCATCGGGTTTGTCGGCCTTTTTTATGCGGCAAAAATCCCTCAAAAACAAAACGATCAATGGGGAAACCTGAATTAACTAAAGCTGGAATCACAGCCGTCGCACCCGGAAGCGTTTCCACTTCGATTCCCTGCTCGACACAAGCTTTGACCAATAAAAATCCAGGATCTGAAATCCCCGGAGTTCCCGCATCCGAAATCAGCGCTAAAGACTTCCCTTCTTTTAATAATTTAACAATTCCGGCAACGCCCGCATGTTCATTGTGCGCATGGTGGGCATAGAGCGGTTTGGATATATTTAGGTGCTTTAATAAGGAACCTGATGTCCGGGTATCTTCTGCTAAAATGGCATCTACTTCGCCCAAAATACGAATCGCACGCAAGGTGATGTCTTCTAAATTGCCAATGGGCGTAGGAACCAGGTATAATTTCATATTCGAATTTAGCCAAAATTGCTAGAAACAAAAAAAGCGAAACTTGCGTTTCGCTTTCCGTAGAGAGTGAGGGATTCGAACCCCCGGACCTGTAACAGTCAACAGTTTTCAAGACTGCCGCAATCGACCACTCTGCCAACTCTCTGTCTCGTAATGAGATTGCAAAAATAAGTGCTTTTCGGACATTTTACAAGTGTGTCCACAAAAAAATTACAGATTTTTTATCACAAAATCGCTTTTCCCCTGAAAATCAAGGGCATCCGGAATCCAAGTAATGTTAATTCCAGCTTTCTCCATCTTGCGAAAATAGGTCATCTGACGTTTGGCAAACTGGTGAATCGCCACTTCCAGCCCTTGCTCAAATCGATCCCTAGAGATCTCTCCGTTCAAAAAATTAACGGCCCATTTATATTCTAATCCCATCCAAGTGAGTGCATCCTGCGAAATACCGTGCCCCAATAATGCTTGAACTTCTTCTACCAAACCTTCCTTCAAGCGTTGATGTAAACGATTTGAGATTCGTTCCCGACGAACTTCTAAAGCAGGATTCAAGCCAAAAACCTGAAAATCCAAATCATATGACAAGGATTCTTCTAAAAAATCCGGCATGTGCGAAAACTGAAATTGATTAATCAAAGACTCTAAATAAAGTCCTGTACCCCCACAGACAATCGGCAATTTGCCACGGGAAGCAATTTCTTGAATCGCATCAAGCGCTTCTTTTTGAAAATGCG
Organism: Aquirufa echingensis; assembly: GCF_042714525.1. Lineage (NCBI taxonomy): Bacteria > Pseudomonadati > Bacteroidota > Cytophagia > Cytophagales > Flectobacillaceae > Aquirufa > Aquirufa echingensis. Next base: position 407,789 of record NZ_JBBKYA010000003.1, read on the forward strand.
CTACAGAATATACATCACCAATTTGATGATTGTCGATCAAATGATAAGGCACGTTTCTATATTCGGCTAAATCCTTTCCTGTTCCGATATCCATGCCTTGGTAAATTTGTCGGGAATCTGCGGATACAATCTCCCCATCCAGTTTATTCGCCAGTGCAACGGCTAAAGAAGTCTTCCCACTAGCCGTAGGCCCCAAAAGAACCAAGACCTTATTTTCCATAGACAAAGCGCAATTTCAAATTACCCTTATTTATTCGCGTAGTCCCAAATCGAATTGGTTCCGTGTCACCAACTTTTTCAAAACCAACGGCCATAAACCCCTTTCCTGTGTTCCATTCCTTATCCACATAGGTCATTACATTATGCAATTCTGGATTTAGATCTTTATAGGCTTGAAGAAATTTAGTTAATCCACCTACAAGTCGGATGCTAGATAAGGTGGCAATTTCAATGAGTTCACCCGATAAACAGCCAGCTAATCCAGGCTCATTCATTGTAATCGATTTACCAAAAACAGCCACCGCTAATAAAGGATTTCCTTCAAAGTTATAAGAGCTTTCAATCCCGCGAAAAACACGGTGCGGTGGAACGATACATCCTAAATAAAGTGAACCTTTCAAAAAACCCTTCACGTGTTCTTTGTCCAAAAAATCGCGAGCCACTGTCGCGTCGATAGGAACTATTCGCGTATCGCGGGCAAAAACAGATCGTAAAGGCTTCACGCGTGCGATGAGTTGCTTTTCTATCGCTAACTGGCTTGTCACCCACTGATCCTCCCAAATACAAATATCTCCTTCCTGACTGTCTCCTGGCATCGCTTTTACGCGTACCTTAGATGCTTCATGGAGCCACAAAGCTTCTCCTATCGATTGAAAACCGATGGAAAGCAGGAAATGTGCGAGACTATTTGGGAACTCTTTTGGCATAAAACGTGTAAATATACAGTAGAATTAGGCGTAATGGCGCTTTCAAATAAAAAACATAACGAATGGACTATCGATTTGAGGCGAGCCGTAAGGAAGTCTCCACTTTTACGAATCAAGAGATCAGAGATAATTTCTTAATTGAGCGTATTTTCACTGCGGATCACATCAATTTAACCTATACGATTTATGATCGCATGATCATCGGTGGAGCTATGCCCGTGATTAACACGCTTCATTTGCCTAATCCTGAAAAATTACGTGCAGAATACTTTTTAGAGCGCCGCGAATTGGGCGTGATCAATGTAGGTGGCAAAGGTACCGTTACTGCAGATGGAGTAGATTTTACGATTGACAAATTAGGCGCTGTATATGTGGGCAGAGGAACCAAAGAAGTGAGTTTCCGTTCTGAATCCAGCGAAAATCCGGCTCAATTCTACATTTTATCAGCTCCGGCGCATGCGGTTTTCCCTTGTGCCAAACTCGACAAAGAGCAAGTTCAGACGGTCGTTTTGGGTAGCTTAGAAACATCTAATCACCGGACGATTTACAAGTATATTCATAATGAAGGCATTCAATCTTGTCAATTAGTGATGGGATTAACCATTTTGGAACCGGGCTCTGTCTGGAATACGATGCCAGCGCACGTACATGATCGTCGGATGGAAGCCTATCTATATTTCGATGTTGCTCCTGAACATGCGGTATTGCATTTAATGGGCGAAACGAATGAAACCAAGCACATTTGGGTACACAATCACCAGGCAATTATTTCACCACCGTGGTCAATTCACAGTGGAGCTGGTACAAAGAATTATTCTTTTATTTGGGGCATGGCGGGTGAAAACAAGGATTACACCGACATGGATTTTGCAGAAATTACAGCACTACGATAATATGAAAAAATCAATTTTCTCAATCCTCCTACTCGTAGGGGGATTTGTTTTGAAAGGCCAAAACTATTCAGAAAGGATGTCGGCCAGCATCATGCACACGCATGCGGATTCCATCGCCGTCAAGGTTGGGAAACCTGCCGGTTGGGATTATGAACAAGGCTTAATTCTCAAGGCTTTGGAAAAGATGTACCAACGAACCGGAGACGCGAAGTATTTTAATTACATCAAGAAGAACATCGATAGCTTCGTGGATGAGCAGGGCAATATTCGCACCTACCATTTCAATGAATTCAATTCCGATAACATCACGACGGGTCGTATGTTATTGTATTTGTATCAAGAATTAGGCGATGTGCGTTACAAAAATGCCGCCGACAAATTACGTGCCCAGATTGCTGCGCAGCCACGCGATGCGGATGGTGGATTTTGGCATAAGCAACGTTATCCGAACCAAATGTGGTTAGACGGTTTATATATGTTGGAGCCCTTTTATGCCGAATATTCCAGCATCACGGGTGAGGATAATTGGTCGGACATCGTAAAACAATTCGAACTCATGTACAAAGGCGCTTTAGACGCCAAAACTGGATTATTGATTCATGCCTATGACCAAGCGCGTGCGCAACCTTGGGCAGATAAAAAGACGGGACACTCCCCTAATTTCTGGGGCCGTTCGATGGGTTGGTATGAGATGGCAATTGTCGATGTATTGGATTACATGCCAGTCAATCATCCAGGACGCAAGATTTTGATAAAGCAATTACAGAATTTATCAGCAGCTCTGCTGAAGATTCAAGATCCAGCTTCAGGACTTTGGTATCAAGTACCCAATTTCCCTGGTCGGAAAGGCAACTATTTAGAAGCATCTGCATCGAATATGTTTATTTATGCTTTTGCCAAAGGAGCGCGCAAAGGCTATTTACCCGCATCATACTTAGCAGCCGCACAAAAAGCTTATGCTGGAGCTTTGAAAAACTTCATCACAACAGATGCCGCAGGTTATATTCATTTAGAGAAAACAGTAAGCGTGGGCGGTTTAGGCGGCACACCCTACCGCGACGGATCCTATGAATATTATTTGAGCGAACCTTTGCGTCAAGATGATCTAAAAGGAGTTGGGCCGTTTATTTTGGCCTCTTTAGAAATGGAAATTGCCAAAGAATTGCCTGTAGGCAAAGGCAAAAAAGTGGTATTGGATTATTTCTTCAACCATGAGACGAAGAATGGCCAAAGGTTTCATTACACATGGGAGGATCGTAAAGATTCAGGATTTCATTTATGGGGCATTCAATTTGAGCAATTGGGCGCTACCCTGGACACCTTGGGCGCATCCCCTACCCGTGAAAACTTGAAAAACGCGTCTGTTTACATTATTGTTGACCCAGATTCTCCGAAAGAAACGGCTAAGCCGAATTACATGAATGCCAAAGCTGCGGACGAAATCGAGGCATGGGTGAAGGCAGGCGGAAACTTAATTTTATTGGCCAACGATACGACAAATTGCGAAATTCCACAATTCAATATTTTGGCCCGTCGCTTTGGTATTGAATTCGTTGCGCCTAATTTAAACTTCGTTCAAGGAAGAAACTGGGAACAAGGAACGGTGTTAATTGAGCCTGGGAATCCCATATTCAATCCGATCAAAAAGGTTTACATCAAAGAGATTACAACCTTGAAATTATCAGGAACTGCGAAATCCATTGCGACCTTACAAGGCTATCCAGTTATGGCAGTGGCTCAGGTAGGAAAAGGAAAGGTTTTTGCATTAGGGGACCCATGGTTGTACAATGAATATACGAACAACCGGAGAACGCCGCTGGAATACGAGAATTTCCTGGCAGCAAAGAAGCTAGCAGAATATATGTTGAAATAAGAAAAGCCCGGTTTAGCCGGGCTTCTTTTTTATCAGTTTTATGGCTCTTGAATTACTTTTTCTCCCTTACCTTTGGCAATCCTCAAAACAGGTTTGCCAAAGGTAGCTAGTGGCGGTTTGCCAAAAGTAGCTAGGGGAATTGATATCCCGTCATTTTCTCCAACTTATCCTTACTGACTAAATAGGTCTTCCAATTCTTATTAATCTCATGTTCATTGGGGAAAACAACATAAAAGACATCTGTGGGTGTGTAAACAGCTTTCCAACAATACATCGGGACAATGACGCCAGAAGCCAACCGGCCTTTAGAACCAATTCCTCCCGCATAAATCAATAGATTTTGTCCTTTTTTAATAGCTAATTTCCGACAATAAGCTTCTAGAAATTTAAAGGGGCCTCGGTTTAATTCCTTCGTTTGAGGAATCATATTGGACATCAAAAATGTCTCCTCATTCAAGTATTCTGAGGCAGTACGATCTTCAGAATTGCATAAATGCCCCCGATCATAACCCGATTCCCTGTAATCTTTTTCATCTACAATCTTGAATCCGCGTGGAAAACCATCGTCTTGTCGGAACCTTTCTGAACGATCAACAGGCCCCACATCTGAAGCGCGCAACGTCCAACCGACCCAATTTGCCCGACCTTCTGCCCCGTTGTAGGACATGACATAGCCTTTTTTGACCGAAAGATAATTCGTCGTAGAAGCCGTCGAGGCACCCGATATATTGGGCACCCCGATGGGCAAATACGATAAAACAAATAATAAAAGATTTAAAATCATTTACGATGACTGAAAATCCATGAAAGTAAATCCGGCTGCTTGAAAGCATTTTCCCAAGAGTTGTGATTGACACCTGGATATTCGGTATAACGAATATCAACTCCTTGATCTTGAACCGCTTTCACTAATTCGCGCGAATGACGAACCGGAACGACAATATCTGCATCGCCGTGGTGAACCCATAAAGGAACGCGTTTGGCATATTTAGCCACATAGCTTAAATCCGCTCCACCGCAAATCGGGGAAGCGGCAGCAAACATCTTGGGATTACGCGAAACCGCTTCCATCGTACCCATTCCACCCATGGAGAGACCCATGATGTAGGTACGTTTTTTATCATGTTTGATGGATTTCACCAAATCAATGACAGCCTGCAAAGGCCAATTGATCAGTGCAGAATAATCAAAAATAAACGTCGTAGGAACCGTAGACCGATTAATTTTCACAGATGACCAATAGGATTCTTTCGGACATTGTGGGAAAATCACAATCGCTGGAAAATTAATCCGATTCAACGAATCCATAAATACGTTTTTGCCATATTTCATTTGGGCTTCATTGTCGGTCCCCCGCTCCCCTGCACCATGCAATACGACCAGCAAAGGGTATTTCTTTCCGGGCTTATAGTCCTTTGGTAAAAGGATTTGATAAGGTAATACCTGACCCTCTTTTGTTTCAAAAGACTTTTTTTCAAAAGAGCTTTGCGCTTGAGCGACAAAAGCAAATAATAATAAAACGAGTAACTTTTTCATCCTTATTTCGCTCGTTTAATCATATCAGCAACAGTCAAATCAATCGTTCTTCCCATGGCTTTGTTTCCTCGGTATGTGACAATTTTCATAACGGTCGCATCTTTAGGTACCACAACCGAACCTTTCGCTTCCGGATAAAATTGATCTGGGAACGAATGATCAAAACTGTAATGAATTGTTAGTCCTGAAATTTCGGTGCTTAATAGAACTGTCAACTCCCCATTTGCATTGCGTTTCACATCGATGATCGGCTCATACATACTCGGCGCATATTTTTTCTGTGCTACATCAAAACGTGCCATGTGAGCTTCCACGCGACCCACGAAATTATCCCAGTTGCGGTTCGCGGGTTCCGACCACAAAGCCTCAGCAACCGCGAAAGAACGTGGATAAGTCATGTACTGTAAATGTCGGTAATTGAATAATTGCTCCGACCAAAGATTTGCTTGTCCACCTTTAACCAATTTGGCATCCACACCCGCTGGAACCGGATTAAATGCATATGAGTCGCGTAAACGAACCGTTTTATAAACCGGAGGTTCGATGGCTTTATCGCCTTGCATCAAGTCGATATACACATGATTATTAGGAGTCATCACCACTTCATGTCCATCTTTAGCAGCTTGAATGCCACCATCCATTCCACGCCATGACATCACAGCTGTGTTTTTCGGAAGTCCACCCCCTTCGAGGATTTCATCCCAACCCATCATGCGTTTACCTTTTGAGGAAATAATTTTTTCTAAGAGGCGAACAAAATGCGCTTGTACTTCTTGCGAATTCTTAAGTCCTAATTCCTTACGCATCGCTAAAATTTGTGGATTTTTATCCCAATAGTTTTTAGGACACTCATCGCCACCCATGTGGATATATTCGAAGGGGAATAATTGCGATACTTCACCCATGACCTTTTCTAAGAACGTATAAACCTTCTCATTGGCAGGACAAAGCGTATTATCTTGCAATGCCTCTGGATGTCCGTGCGACCAATCGATGAAAGGCTCACCAGAAATCACTTGGTAATTCACGGCCTCAGGTGTACAAGAAAGTTCTGGATAGGATGCAATCGCAGCCATCGAGTGACCAGGCACATCAATTTCGGGCATGATATTAACAAAACGCTCTTGACCGTATTTGATAATTTCTTTGATATCTTCTTGGGTATAAAAACCGCCATACGTGCGAGGTTCATCCGGAAGTGGTTTCGAAAAGCTCGTAAAATGACCTTCTTTTTTCACATTCCAAGCACCTTTTTTCGTCAAATTTGGCAAGGATTTAATTTCCAAACGCCATCCTTCGTCATCCGTCAAATGCCAGTGCAAAACGTTGTATTTATAAGCGACCATTTCATCAATGAAACGTTTCACTTCGTCTTTGGTAAAGAAATGTCGGGCTACATCCAACATCATTCCACGCCAAGCAAAACGAGGATTATCTGTAATTTGGGCATAAGGAACTTTCCAATTGACACCCGTAACAGCCTGAGATGATTCAATTTCTTTTGGCAATAATTGCATCAAGGTTTGAATACCATAAAACAAACCCGCAGGCTTATTAGCCGTAATCTGTACCCCTTTTACGTCAGAAACTAATTGATAGCCTTCGTTTCCTAAGGAAGCGTCTGGATTGGCATTCAATTTGAACCGAATGGCAGCTAAGGAAGCTACGGAACTTTGATCGTATAACCATTGAACTTTTTTGCCTGCAATACGCGTCAACTTATCAGTCAGATTTGCATAAGTTGAGGCCAAAGCTTCATTCTTAGGTCCAGCGATAATGATGGATTTATTCAAGTTGTAAGCTCCTTTGCCATAAACAGCTTTGGAAGGAATGGGGATTATAGAGGGATTTTGAGCGAAAACACCCACGGACATCAAACAAGTGAGGCCCAAAAAACTAATTCTTTTAAGCATGTTGAATAGGTTTATATGATAGATTAAAGTTCAAGTTAATTGCGATAAATTCCAAATCGTTTTTTACTTTTGCATCTAATAAGCATTATATACTAATAACAAAACCATGAATGAATCTGCTACCCTTGCTGCTCAGCAAGCGGAATTAACACACGCAATTGATACGGTTTGGGTTGCCTTATGTGCAGCACTAATTTTTCAAATGGAAGGAGGATTTGCCTTGCTTGAGGCTGGATTTGTCCGTTCGAAAAACGCCGTGAGTATTATCGCCAAAGTCATGATTGACATTATGTTTGGCGGGGTCGCCTTTTATTTAGTAGGCTTCGGCATTGCCTATGGTAAATCCAACGGTTATTGGGCCTTCGATACGGGAATTATCCAAAGTGACTTAGGTTTGGGATTGACGATTTCCAATTCGCTTTTTTGGTTTATCCAAATGGGATTTGCTGTTGCAGCCATTTCGATCGTTTCAGGTGGTGTCGCCGAGCGGATGAAGATGTGGTCTTATGCCATCTATGTTGCCATTTTTAGTGCGGTTATGTATCCACTAGCAGCGAATTGGGTATGGAATCCAAACGGTTGGCTAGCCTTACGAGGCTTTAATGACTTCGCTGGATCTGCAGCTATTCATGCCATGGGAGGCTTTGCAGCTTTAGCGGGAGCCATTGTTTTGGGACCTCGCTTAGGAAAATACAACGAAGACGGAACTGCGAATGCCATTCCGGGTCATAATTTAACATTATCAGCAGTAGGTGCATTCATCCTTTGGTTTGGCTGGTTTGGTTTTAATCCAGGATCAACTTTAGGGGCCGTGGGCAAATGGGATTTAATTGGTTCCGTAGCTACAAATACATTCTTAGCTTCAGCAGCAGGTGGTATCGCAACAATGCTTTACACTTTCATGCGCTACAAGAAGGTTGATATTACAATGGTCATCAACGGTGTCCTTGCTGGACTTGTAGCTATTACCGCTGGATGTAATGTTGTTAGTCCTGATTCGGCATTAATCATCGGTTTCATCGCTGGTACGATTGTTGATATAGCAGTTGTGGTCGTAGACAAAATGAAGGTAGACGATCCCGTAGGTGCAGTAGCTGTGCATGGGGTGAATGGTTTCTTTGGAACGATAGCTGTAGGTTTATTCTCTCAAAAGAATGGATTATTCATCACAGGAGAAAGCGCGCAATTCATCACGCAGTTAATCGGTGTGACCGTTATTTCTGTATTTTCATTTGTGCTAACTTATGTAATCTTCATGGCCTTGAAAAAAACCATGGGAATTCGTTTGAGTCATAAAGCGGAGTCTGCGGGTATTGATGCGGTGGAATTTGGAGTTGAAGCATATACAACATTTGAATAATAGCTAAATAAAAACGATATGAAAAAGGTAGAAGCCATAGTAAAACCATCGAAATTAAAAGCTATTCAAAAAGGCTTAATCGATGCTGATATTCCGTGTATGACGGTTGTTCCTGTTCGTGGGGCTGGGCTCCAACAAGGTTATTCGGAAATTTATCGTGGGACTGAAAAGTCGATGATATTATTGCCCAAAGTGATGATTATCTGTGTGGTTAGTGATGAGAATTTGGAAAAATGTATCGATGTCATCTTGGATAATGCCTCCGAAGGAAATGTAGGTGATGGCAAAATCTTCATCTACGATGTACAAGATGCGATTAGGATAAGAACGAAGACTAGGGGGGTGGAAGCGATAAGGTAAACAGTGGTCAGTGGTCAGTGGTCTGTAGTCAGTGGTCAGTAATCCAGATATCTGGCGACAGAACTTTTGTAATTAAAACCATAAAGTCATAGAGTCCGGAGTAATTCTTTTAAAAGTATTATTTCGGACTTTAATTTTTACTGCCCAATGACTTCAGACCACTGACCACTGACCACTGACCACTGATTAACCACCCCCATCCTAACAAACATCTCCTCGCTATACCAGTCATACTGCCTCGTCTTCTTAATCATCGGTGCATGCTCCTTACTTTGATAGGCAAATTGATCTAAATTGGATGAAGATTCCCATAAAGAAAAAGTTGCTTGTTCTAGCAGTGGAAACTCCCCTACGCCTTTGGCATATGTTAATCCTTGCTTGCCTTCCAGATGCTTACTGGCTGAAGGCACATTCCACCAGAATAATAAGGATTTATGCCAACGAATACTTGCCCGTGTAATAACGGCAACAGGCCCATCCCATGCAGGAATGGAATCCGAAAAATCGAATGGCTGCTTGCCATTCCAGGTTCCTTTACCTTTTAAGGGGATAGCATCCCAACCGGAAATTGAATTTGATTGTTGGGCTAACTGAAGCCAACGGGCATCCGTAAGAAAAAACGCCTCAGCTTTTTGGGGTGATTCCCAAACGCCCAACCAAGCATATAAACCAAAATTGGGAAGGATAGAAAACCCATTTCCAGCTCCGGTGCCTAAGTGTTTAGCGAATAATAAACCAGGTGCCGACCAGCATTGCACGAGCGAACGCCCCATTTCAGCAAAAGCATGACGTTTGGCTTGAAAGCCCGTAAAATTCAAAAATCGAATAGTAACAAATTTCCCCTGCATAGGCAGGCAAGTTATCTATTTTTTGAAGAAAATTGAGATTAGTAATTGGTATACAACAAAGAATTAACCGTGTTCCCTTTTAAACCCGAAATCTTATTTTTCGATGCAGAACTTTTGATATACGTCTGAACTTGTGAAGGTAAAGAAGTAGGATTTTGAGCCAAAAATAATGCCGCAACACCTGTCACATGGGGAGTCGCCATCGATGTACCACTTGAAAGAGCAGTTGAACTAGTTGACTTTATCCAATCCGATAAAATCGAAGTTCCCGGTGCAAATATATCAACTACCGAACCATAATTGGAATAGGAAGCCATGGCATCATAATTTAAACCTAATGAAGGATAAGCTCCCGTTGCCCCTACCGTAATAGCAGATGTAACACGCGCAGGAGAAAATCTTCCAGCATCTGCAGAATTGTTTCCGGCTGCCACACACATGACAATTCCATCTTTGATGGCGTTAGAAACTGCCAAATCGAGTGCTGAGGAAGCCCCGCCACCCAAGGACATATTAGCAACAGCAGGATTTGCCTTATGGTGATTAATCGCCCAGTTGATTCCGGCAATTACGCCCGAGGTAGTACCTGAACCGGATGCATCTAAAACACGGACTGCAATTAGTTTAACTCCTTTAGCAACTCCATAAATATCTCCTCCAACAGTTCCTGCCACGTGAGTTCCATGCCCATTTTGATCTATCCAATTTGTATCAGCTCCAATCGATGAAAAACCGCCAACTGCTCTCGTTCCGAAATCGGTATGATTCACTAAAATCCCCGTATCAATAATGTAAGCATCCACGCCAGCACCTGACGAGAAGTAAGTATAAGTAGTACTCAATGGCAAATTAGGCTGATCGATACGGTCTAAGCCCCAAGTAGGATTCGATATTTGCGTATTAAGACGAATAATCTGATCTTTTTCAATGTAATCAACTTTAGGATTCTTTTTTACTTTTTCCAAAGCCGAAGGGGACAAAATGGCCGAATATCCGTTGAATACTTTATTGTAAACATGTTTTGTCTTGACGCTCTCTGTTAACTCCAATTCATTAACATCAGCTTCAACATCTGTCGCTTCCGTGCTATCCTTATAAACAATAATATAAGCATCTTCAAGAACTGGTGTCGTCTTAGAAGCTAACGCATTAACCTGATCGATAATAACATCAGGATCTTTCTGTTTTGCAATTTCCGAATTCTCTAAAAAATGCTCAGTGCAACCGAATAATGTTAATGAAAACACTATAATTAAGCTGGAGTGATGGAGATTTTTCATATCGAAAAAGGATTTAGCAGTTGAAAAGAATATGTAAATCAAATATAATCTCATTGTATACTACAACATAAGGATGACACATCAAATATGGACTAGATTTTCATTTGAGTTCAAAGTTTTTATCGGTAGGTAATAAATCAACATCTACAAGAATAAGGCTAAGCAATATTTCAAATAAAAATCATGCTAAATTGACTTACCTAATACAAAGCTATACATCAAAAACAGGTTATATTATATCAATACTCAATTCTATTTTATTTTAGATTCATTTTATTATCATTAATTTTGTTAATAAATCGAACTTCTTTAAAAGCAAAACCAACATGAACCGTAAAATTCTACTAGGTAGTATCTATCTTTTTGCTGTTTGCATGGTATTTGCTTTTGTCACAGATCATCGTTGGGAGGATTGGTATATCACTTTTAGAGCTTCGAAAAATTTAGCAATGGGAAATGGCCTTGTTTTCAACATTGGGGAAAGGGTAATGACTTATACCTCACCCATTGGCACGCTTATACCCGCTTTGATAAAATATTTATTGCTTGATTACTCTGACGATGCAACAATGTGGGCCTATCGAATTATATGTTCAATAGTTCTTGCCCTCTGCTCTTTTCCATTATTTCGAATTATAGAATTTTTTAAACTAAATCGACTATTCTATTTCTTAGGCATCCTATTATTATCATTGAGTTTTATCATTATCGATAATACGATAAATGGGATGGAATCTGCATTTATGGTGTTTTTTGAATGTTATTTAATTTATTTACTTATTACAAAACCCCAAAATTACCCGACAAAACTTGGTATAATTTTTGCTTTTATCATGTTCAGTAGGCCTGATGGTTTCATCTATGCAGGTGCAATTTTATTAGGCTTTAGCATTTTTTCTACACTTCCCAGTACACAAATAACAAAGCAAAATTTAACGAATCTTCTTTATTCCATATTTATTGCTTCTATCATTTTTACACCCTGGTTTTTATGGACATGGTACTATTATGGTACTCCAGTGCCACATACCATCATTGCCAAATCGCGCACCTATAACATTGAATATTTTATCAATTCATTTATAAATTATGCCAAAAACTTCAAAGGATCATCAGATATCTATTTAGCACCCTATGGTGAAAATTTCGGTGGATGGGGATTATTTGGACTTTTTGCACGCGGAATGAGCCTAGTTTCATTGTTTTATTGGGTTAATTGGAAGGGGAATACTATTGCTAGATCACTTTCATTTTCCACCTTGGCGATGATTTTATATTTAAATATCGTATCGGGTCAAGGTCCTGCTCCCTGGTATTTACCCGCAGTTGCTGGCCCTTCGATTATCATTTGGATTTTCATTTTTTCTGATTTGAAAAGTCTAATCCCAACAAGAACTTTTTATTTATTCCCAATAGTGTTTCTCGGCATTTTAGGCGCTAATTTCTATTTCGCCATGCGAATGATTCGGGCTCAGCAACGTATTATTGAATTTGGAAATAGAAAAGAAATAGGACTTTGGCTCAATAAACACAAAAGCGCCCATGATACCATTTTCATGGAATGCCTTGGATACATTGGATTTTACTCGGAACTAAAAACATTTGATTTTCCAGGAATGTCCTCTCCAGAAATGGTAGCAACTAGAAAAAAATTAAAAACAAATCAATATGGATTTTTGATTCAAGAACTTAAACCCACTTGGATTTCGATTAGACCTATTGAAATTGAGAATATCAACAAACAGGTGCCTAATCTTTTATCAAAGCAATATCACTTGGTTAAAATTTTTGATAAGCGACTTGATGTCGCACATGCTAAAATCAAATATGGCCAACCTTATTTAGACTTTGATGCCGTATTTTATTTATACAAAAGGCTTTAATTTTTCAAATAATTATGAATAGAAACATAATATTCGGGATCTTATTATTATTTAGTATCTGCCTACTTTTTGCAATAGTCACTGATCATCGCTGGGAGGATTGGTATATTACTTATCGCGCTTCCAAAAATCTAGCTTTGGGAAATGGCTTAGTTTATAACATCGGTGAATATACGATGACATATACTTCTCCCATCGGTACACTTTTCCCTGCATTCATCAAGTATATATTTTTAAATCAATCAGACGATTTTACGATTTGGATTTATCGAATTGTTTGCTCAATTGTGCTCTCATCAACGAGTATCATTTTATTTAAAATCATCCAAAAGCTGCAATACCCCACGTTTTTCTACTTTATAACATTATTTTTCTTTGCATTTAGCTTCCTCATAGTAGATAATTCAATTAATGGCATGGAATCTGCATTCATGGTATTTTTTGAAATCCTATTAATCTATTTGCTGATTTCATTCCCACTTACAGAAACTTGGAGATATGCCATTTGCTTTTCAGGAATCATGTTCACCAGACCTGATGGTTTTATTTATGCTAGTATACTCATTTTAGGATTTGTAATATTTAACGTTAATAATAGCACAAGATTTACGCGTCAGAATTTATTTCACATTTTTAAGGCGATTGGCTTTGCCTTTCTTTTATTTAGCCCCTGGTTAATCATTACGGATAATTATTATGGAACCCCTATTCCACATACCATCATAGCCAAATCAAAAGTTTACTCCTTCGACTATCTCATTGACACATTTATAAATTATTGTCGGAACTTTAATGGCTCCCCTAATCTATTCTTACCTGCTTACGCTGTTAATTTTGGAGGTTGGGGACTCTTTAAACCCATTGCTCAAATATTGAGTTTTATAACGCTTTTCTATTGGTTAATTCCTGGCACAAACAAAATTGCAAGAGCACTTTCAATTGCAAGCCTACTCATGGTGCTATACTTAAATATTGTATCAGGACAAGGACCGTCACCTTGGTATTTACCTTCCGTAATAACACCATCTTTAATCATATTAACCCTAATTGCAAACGACATATATGAAGCATTTTTTACGAATGAACGATTCAAAATCATGAAATATGCATCCATAGCCAGTTTAATAGGGATTTGTATTTTCATGTTTAGTAATTTTTATTTGGGAATGCGAATGATTAAATACCAACAAAAGATTGTTGAATTGGGAAATAGGAAACAAATCGGTCTTTGGTTAAAAGCAAATTCGAAACCCAAGGATCGAGTATTTATGGAGTGTTTGGGATATATTGGCTTTTATTCGAACCTCAAAACCTATGATTTTCCTGGTATGTCATCTCCTGAAGTAGTAAAAACCAGGAAAACACTCAAAACTGAAAAATATTCCGCAGTAATTAATTACCTCAAGCCAGAGTGGTTGGTATTAAGAGCTGGAGAAGCTACCGAAATAAAAAAAGAGATTCCCGAACTTATGCAAAAAGAATACAAACTTGCTAAAACATTTGATGTTCGGAATCAAATTTCAATGGCGAAACTTAAATATGGCGAGCCATTTCTCCAAGTAGATGCTTTATTTGAAGTCTATCAAAAAGTAAACCCATAAACTGAAATTCTCAATCATAATTTTCTTCGCTTGCATTTTTAACTAAAAATTTAGTTAAAATAATTTTGTAACTAAATTTTTAGTTATACATTTGACCCAAGCAAAAGAAAAAATATGAAAAAACTCACGCAAGCGGAAGAACAAATTATGCAGGTTATTTGGAACCTACCTGAGGGTGGTTTTCTGAAAGACATCATCGAGCTACTCCCCGAACCCAAGGCACATTCCAACACCATCGCCACCCTATTAAAAATTCTTGTGGAGAAGGAGTTTGTTCAAATCTCAAATCCCAATCGGAACAATTTGTATTCCGCGCTGATTAGCAAAGAAGTTTACTCAGGCCAACGAATGGCTGGTCTAACCGAATCCTTTTTCGAAGGATCTTACTCTAATGTCGTTTCCTTTTTAGTGGATAAAAACCAAATGTCCATCGAAGATTTAGAGAACTTAATCGAACAACTAAAAGCAAAACAAAATGACTAGTTCAGCTATTTTCATCTATGCACTCAAGTCAATTGCCCTTTCAGGCATTTGTTTTGGATACTACACCGCGTTTCTTAAAAACACGTTGATGCATCAATACAACCGCTTTTACTTGTTGGCATCACTCCTACTCAGTCTTTTCGGCCCATTTGTCAAATTTGATTTCTTGTCGGTGAGCGAAGAACAAGCAGCCAGCATCAGCCAATCCATGATTTACCTGAATTCGATCCAAATTCAACCAAAAGTGGAACAAACCGATTGGAATCAAATCGGGCTATTTATTGCAGCAGGTATCTCGTTGACATTATTGGCCTATTTAGCTTTGGGCATTTATAAAATCTACCAAATCAAACGAGCGCATCCCGTTAGATCCAATCAGGGAATCGAAATCGTAGAGACCAACCTAGAAAATGCTCCATTTTCCTTCTTGAATCTCTTGTTTTGGAAGCAATCTATTGAATTGTCGAGTGAACATGGGCAGAAGATATTCCAACATGAATTGGCCCATATCAAGCAAAAGCATACTTACGATAGGTTATTTTGCCAATTGGCCGCATCCATCGCCTGGTTCAATCCCTTTCATTGGCTCATTAGCAAAGAGCTCCAAAATATCCATGAATTCATTGCCGACCGCGAAGCAATTCAAAACGGCGATATTCAAGATTTTGCCAAAATGCTACTGCAAGCACATTATGGAAACGAATTTTTAAACCCTAGTCATTCCTTTTATTACTCATCTCTAAAACGTAGAATTATGTTATTAACGACCTCAAAAAATCCCAAATTTGCCTATTTAAGACGCGTAGCAGTTTTACCTATGGCAGCATGCGCATTAATCTTGTGCAGCATTCAAATCCAAGCGCAAGCAAAAAAAGCTAAGAAAGCTGCTAAAACAGACTTTCTTGTAAGTATCCAACCGGATTCTACCATATTTTCAGATCCTAAAACGGGTAAGAAAGTATTTGCCGTTGCCACACGCGACATGCCACCTCCACCACCACCCGCATCAGTTCCAAGCCCACCATCACCACCAGAAAATCCATCAAAATTCGTAAAAGTCATCTCGGTTGATTCCAACAATTTTGAATTCAAGAGTACGATCAATGGCAAAGTGGTTACGGTAACTGCACAAAAAGTCTCTAACGGAACTAAAGTAAACGGAAAACCCATATCTGTGAAAGCGGATAGTGTCGCATTCGTTTCTGTTCCTAGTGAAAAAATCAAAGCTTTAATCGTAATAGATGGTACCATTGTTAAAGACCTTGATTTAAATAAAATCAATCCCCAAACAATAGAGTCAATGAATGTCCTCAAAGGCGAAAAAGCCAATGAAAAATATGGAAAAAATGGCGCCAATGGCGTCATAGAAATAATCACAAAAAAACCTTAGTTTAATTAATGAAAGAATAAAAAAATGCCATCCTCAGCTGACGATGGCATTTTTCGTTTGATTAGAATCCTATTTATTTCCCGATACAGAACTTCCCAAAGATATTCTTCAACAAATCATCATTCGATATTTGCCCCGTAATCTCCCCTAAATCATGTAAGGCATACCGAAGGTCCTGCGCAATCAAATCACCCGTCAATCCCGTTTGCAATCCTCGTAAAACAGATTCCAAGGTCTCTTGCGTTTGAAGTAAATGTTGGTAATGACGTAGATTAGTTACCAATGTACCTCCCGTACTCACCTGATCCAAGCCCACCACATCGAGCAATGCTTTTTCTAAATCGGCCAAGCCTACCTTGTTTTTTGCCGAAAGACAGATCAACGAAGGTATTTCTTTTGTAAAGGCATCTAATGTTTCAGATGAAACCTGATCCTTCTTATTTAAAATCTGGATAACCGGAATATCAATCGCTCCCAAGGCTTCTACCCCAGTCTGAATAGATGCCGCCGTTTCCGTCGTTGCATCCGCCATATAAATCACCACCTGAGCCTTCTTCACCCAAGCCTGCGTTCGCTCCACGCCCATTGCCTCAATCACATCTTCCGTCTCGCGCAAACCTGCCGTATCAATCAGACGAAACTTAATCCCACCCAATACCCACGAATCCTCCAAACTATCACGCGTCGTTCCCGCTATATCTGAAACAATCGCTCGTTCTTCGTTCAGTAAAGCATTCAATAATGTGGATTTACCAGCATTGGGTTTACCCACAATTACTGTCGCCACACCATTTTTAATCGCATTTCCTGCTCGGAAACTCGCAACTAAAGGACGAATAGCCACCAATAATTGGTTCACCAAATCCTCTAAATCCTTCCGGTCCGCAAATTCAACATCCTCCTCACCGAAATCCAATTCCAATTCAATCAATGACGCAAAATGAATCAATTGCTCCCGCAAGGCAGCTAATTCATTCGAAAAGCCCCCGCGCAATTGATGCAAAGCCGCCGCTTGTGCCACCGCTGAATCTGCCGCAATAACATCTGCCACCGCTTCCGCTTGCGCCAAATCGAAGGCACCATGCATGAATGCCCTTTGGGTAAACTCCCCCGCACGCGCCAAACGCGCACCCTTCTCTACAAACAATTGAATAATACTCTCCTGAATAAACGGAGATCCATGACACGAAATCTCGACCACATCTTCTTTGGTATAACTCTTCGGGGCAATGTATAAACTCACCACCACCTCGTCATATACCCGACCGGCATCTTCTATCCGACCATAATGTATCGTATGAGAAGCCTGTTTCGTTAAGTCTTTGGGCTTAAATACAGCATTGACAAGAGGAATCGCATCAGGACCCGACAAGCGGATTACCCCAATGGCTCCTACCCCAGCTGGGGTTGCCAATGCCACAATCGTGTCTTGAAATAACATTATAGCAAGTTTTGAAGCTTCATCGCTACCGACATATCTCCAGAAATTTTCACTTTTCCAGTCATCACGGCCATCATAGGATTTAATTCACCCTTTAATAAAGCTGTGAAATTCTCCTCAGTTGAAGCGATCGTACAATCAGCATCCACGTTTTCGTTGGTCACTGTGCCATCAGAATTAACCACAATGATGCCTGAAGGAAATGCAAATTTGAAAGAAACACCCTGTCCGCCCTTTTGGGAAGCTAGTGCATGAATACGTTCGTTGATTTCTTGAAATGTCATGTTTTGTCTTTTAAAACACAAAAATAACACTTAAATCTCCCGATGGCAAATTACCTTGAAGTCGCAAAATTGGCATGATTCCACATCAGATGTTTTCTCAAAGGGCTTCGATCGATCCAAGATCTTGTCCACCCAAGCCTGAATCAATTTCATAGAATCCGAAATGAATCCTTCCATGTTTTGACCTTCTTCAAACCATAAACCCAATTTTGGCACAGATAATACGCCAGCACCTAAGTTGCGGAAAGAAATTATTCCTGGCTCAATCAATATATTTTTCCAATCTAATCCTGCAAACAAAGGGTTCGTTTGCGCACGAACCGCATCAGCCAACAAAAATTTATATAACCACAACTGCAATAATTTGCCCTTCAAATCCTCCGAAACCAATGCCGCGGCTAATCCCTGGTCGCCAACCGTCAAATCCTTTGTTTCAACTTTTCCCGTTTTGTAATCAATGATGCGATACACGCCATCCACCCGATCCAATCGGTCGACACGCCCCTTCAACTTCACCGAAAAGTCAGCTCCTTCAAAACTCACGGGAACCAAGGTATTTAGATCCATCTCGGTGTCAAGCAATTGGACACGCCCCGTATTCCCAATGGATTCCGACTGATAATAACTCGTTAAAATGGTTTTGGCCACTTCTTTCAATACGAAATTGAAACCTTTTTCCATCTCAAAAACACCCTCTCGATCTTGAATTTCTACCATGGCTTGATTCAACAAATCATCCAAACTTTCAATCCGAGCTGCCACATCCGCCTGGTCTACCCAGCCGTCATGCGATGCTAAAATGGCTTTATCTACATTCTCTAAAACTTTATGCACCCACGTACCAAACACATCAGCTCCCAATTCATCCTCATACTGCTTCTCTTTCCGCAAGTCCAACACATAGCTATAATAGTATTGCAAACTACAATTGGCAAATTGGGCCATGGCAGACGGAGATAATCCGCGTGTTTCTAATTTGGCTTTCAATTGCTGAATGACTTCATACGATTTTTCAATACGGTGAACTTCATTTGTTGGTGCATTTTCAGCTAAATCAAAACTCACGGAAGGCTCTGTCCACGTTAAAGCAGGATTTTGTTTCACCCAATCCAAACGCAATTGCTTGATAAACCGACTCATTTCCTTAACGCTCGATTTTTCCGAGGGTTGAACATAGATCAATTCGATCTGTTTTGGCCTTTGTAATAATCGATGAAAGTGGTATGATGTCACCGCATCCGCTTGGGTAAACGTAGGCAAATCAAAGGTATTCATCTGCGCAATGTCCATCGGAATCAGACTTTCCCGTTTCCGAGTACCTGGCAAACTCCCCTCATTCAAAGACAATACAATCACCCGATCAAAATCCAAAGTCCGCGTCTCCAAAAGTCCCATCACATGTAAGGTCCGATTCTTCTGTTCGGCTACCTCAAAGGTCAATTTCTGCTGTTGGACTAAATTCAACAACAACTTAAAACCAATCTTGATCGAGACCTCATCCACTAAATGAATGACATCAGATAAATTATCAATCACCCGACGAGCCTGCACCAAAGCCTGCGCATCTGCACCCCAATCTTGTTTGGGCATTTCCTTTAATATTTGTTCAAAGGCTTCGGACGTTAGACTTAAAATTTCCGGGAAACTCGTTCCTGATAACAAGGATTTTAAAGCTGGGAGCGATTCCAATGCACGAATAGCCTCCATGGAAACATATAAATCATGTTGACCAGCCAAGGCCTGCCAAGCACGATTTAAGTCTTTAGATGCCTTTTTCGAACGCCCGTCGATGTAATATTGCATGAAAGCATGTTGCATCAAATTGCGAAATTGACTCACAGGAATACGCGACGCATCTGAACGTTTATGAATTTCACCCAATAAGGTAATGAATGAAAATACGGGTGTTTTCTTCAATGAATAACCCATCGTAATATTCAATCGATCCTTAAATTCCCCCACAAACAATAATACCTGATCCAAAAGACTTTCATCTCCTAACACCAAAGCCACTTGTTCCTCCGCACCATTTTCTGACTGCCATTGTCGAATCAATTCCATCGCCACAAAAACCTGCGCACTGGGATTAGCAACGCCTAAAACTTCGACTTCTTTCGCATCTTTTGCAAAATGCTGCTCCATCCATTGGAAATTAGATTTTGCTAAATACTTATTCGATCCCGCATCAACATAATTACGAAGCCAATTACCCGCTCGGTGAAATGAATTCTTCACATAATATTCATCCGCATCCCAAAGTGTTTCAGCAACATCTTGTTTCAAAAGGGCACGAATAATCTCCTCCTCCCCTTTGGACAAGGCATTAAAGCCCACAAAATAGATTTTTTTGTATTGCTTCGCTGTAGTTCCATTTGCGGCTAATCGAGCTGCTAAATCCCGATAGGCCATGCCTCGATAAGCTAATCCTCGGTCTTTTAGTCGAGCTTGCAAACGGCCATAAACTTCTAATAAATGGTCATACAATTTGAAATAGGCCTTGGTATGTTGGGTAATATATTTCCCAGTATCCGCCTCACCATATTCTGCGCCCCAACGCTCCAAAGACTTCACTTCAGATAGAAAGGAAAAGATCTGATAAGGCTCGACCAAATACATGTCCAGTGTATCAAAATCCTTCAACATCATCTGCCCCCAGCCCATAAATCGGTCGAAATCGACCGAAGGATCTACTTCTTTAAAGCAATGATAGGCTTCAAACAATAATTCAATGGGATCAATGAGGGTCGAATCCGTCATTTTGAGGGCAAATTCCTCAATAGTCATGAAGTCGGGCGCTAAAAACGGCCGATCACTTAAATAGGCTAATTCTTTTTTAAGGTAAAGTACACCACGCTGTGAGGGCATTACCACCGCAATCTCCTGCATTTCTTCAATGCTATGTTGTGCCCACAAATGCTCGGCCGTCTTCCTTAAAAATGTCTTCATTACCTATAAATTCCCCTTTTTCATTTCTTTCACGGCATAATCCACCGCACGCGCCGTCAAAGCCATATAAGTCAATGACGGATTTTGCGTTGATGTTGAAGTCATACAAGCCCCATCAGTAACAAATACGTTTTTCACCGCGTGTAATTGATTCCACTTATTCAACATCGAATTCTTCGGATCAGCCCCCATACGAACGCCACCCATTTCATGGATATCTAATCCTGGTGCTTGTTTCGTATCTCGTGTTCGAATATTCTTAAATCCTGCTTTGTGATACATCTCAGAAAACTGATCGATAAAATCTTGTACCATTTTATCATCATTGTCATCGTAAGAAACATCCATATGCATAATTGGCAATCCATGGGCATCTTTTTTCACGGGGTCCAAACGAACTTGATTGCTTTCCTTCGGAATGGTTTCTCCCATCATGTGAGAACCTGCATACCAATTAGTATTCAATTTCGGATTCAAAAGCGAATGTTTCAAACTCTCACCCACCGAATTTTGGTCGGCATGTGTTCCTCTTCCCGCGCTCATGCCCGCCGCATAACCACGTAAAAAATTCGTCTCCTGCTTATACAAATTACGGAAACGTGGCACATAACCCGAAGTAGGTCGAGAACCTTCCGTTTTCGTATCTAAATAGCCTTCGTATTCCGCAGAAAGCGAGGCCCGGTAATTATGAAAGGCCACGTATTTCCCTAATACTCCGCTATCATTCCCTAAACCATTCGGGAAACGATGGGATTTCGAATTCAATAAAATAGCATTCGTATTCAAAGCTGCGGCTGTTACAAAAATGACTTTAGCGTAATATTCAACCATTTCATTCGTATGTGCATCGATCACTCGAACACCAATAGCCCGAGCCTTTTGCTCATCATAAATGATGGATTCCACAATCGAATCTGGACGCAAAGTCATATTACCCGTTTTCGCTGCCCAAGGCAAAGTAGAGGCATTTGAACTGAAATAACCTCCATACGGGCAACCACGCTGACATAAGTTCCGACTCATGCAACGGCCACGGCCTTGTTGGTAGTGGATTTCACGTGGCTCCGACAAATGTGCACAACGCGCCACAATCACATGTCGGTCGTTATAATGCTTTTTCATTTCCGTTTGGAAATGTTTTTCCACACAGGTTAATTCATAGGCCGGCAAGAAATCGCCATCTGGCAAAGAATCCAAGCCATCTTTATTTCCTGAAATTCCAGCAAAATGTTCGACGTAGGAATACCAAGGATCAATGTCCTTGTAATTAATAGGCCATGGCGTCGCGAAACCATCACGGGCAGGACCATCAAAATCCAATTGGGACCAGCGTTGGGTTTGGCGCGCCCAAAGCAAGGACTTGCCACCAACTTGATAGCCCCGAATCCAATCGAAGGGTTTATCTTGTTCGTAAGGATGTTCCGCGTCCTTAACCATGAAATGCTTCGCATCTTCGCGGAAAGCATAGCATTTACTCACGACGGGATTGGCAGCGATTTCTTCTTGGGTTAATCGCCCCCGATGTTCAAATTCCCATGGACTCATCAACGTCGTAGGATAATCCTCATTATGTGTCACCTTGCGGCCTCTTTCCAGCACCAAGGTTTTAATTCCTTTGTCACAAAATTCTTTGGCAGCCCATCCACCTGCTATTCCCGAACCGATTACAATCGCACCATAGGTACGCTTCTCTGCATGTTTTAAAATTTCCATCGCTTATTTGTTAACCGGCACGCAAGGATTCCAAAATCCGGGCGCCATCTGATAATTTAAATGATTTATCATGACATATTCAGTCGTCACATAGCCTTGAATTGTCAAACCCTTCAAGGTCGACATTGCTTTTTGCGCATCGACACCATGTTTTCCTTGTTCTAATTCAAACAAGAACGCTTCCAATGCAGGACCACTCGCTTGCGACCAATCTCCTTTGTATAAACTTGGAATTTGACCCAAAACTGCACGAAAAGTTTGCTGAGCTTTGGGCTCATAACAATCTTTCAACATCGTTTTAACGAACGTAGGAACGCCTAAACTGACAGCTCCTGGAACCGAAGATTCAGGGATAATGCCACCAATCCAGCGATTGAGAACATCTTCCTCTGCAAGACTTAATGAAAGTGAAATGGGTTTGGATTTGGCCGACAAATCATAATAGGCAACGGTTCCCAGGGCGGCTAATGTCATCCCTTTTAACCATGCACGGCGACTCGACATTTTCATGTTTGATAGGTTTTTGAATACCCTACAAACTTATCAAAAATTAATCAAATAAAAGCCACTTTACCCCATAAGCAAAGCCTCTGCTCATAGCAGGATACAGATATGCCGAATAATAATTATCGGTCAATAATCCTTGCGTCGCATTCGCCATTTTGAAGAACAAACGAACCCGATTAATTCGCAAAGAAACATAAGGATCAACCTGCACAAAGGCCGGTAATTCATAGCGATTTTGTAGGTGATATTGTTGTATGGCCGGTTGGTACGTATCTCCATAATACGCCGACTGCCCTATCACATCAATCCCAAACTGCATATAAAGCAATTTCTTGTATTGAACATTCAAGGCTAAATTCGCATTTGCGACTAAATTCGGCATACGCATGACATTAGGCCCCGTTTGCGTATTTGCGTGTACATTCGATTGCCATTCGAAGCGACCAAAATTACCCCCCAAAGCAAGTGATGTACGAAAAACGGCAATGGCTTCGCGAGCTTGTGTTGCCGTCGCAAGACTATCATAATACACCCAAGAACCAATGCGCTGAATAGTCACCGATGGCTTCAAATAAAAATGCTTTGTATTAACCTCAATCCCCCCGGCCAATTGATCGAACTCAATGTTGGCAAAATCATTCTTCCAACGATACGATGTATTATACATCCATTGATTTACCAATGTAGGACTCACGGAAGTTCGTTGGTAATTTGCCCAAAACCATGGCGAACTCAACGAAGCCTTCATCAAATAATCTGACCCAATTAAATACTCCCCTTCTGCCTGAAAATCAAGGTTTTTACCTACTTGTTGGCGTAACCACAAACACACATAATTTTCTAATTTATCTAAGGTCGTCGTGTTTAAGGGATTATAGACCGACCAATAGCGCTGTTTGACATGGGCCCGGTAGGTAAACTGGCGGTAAATCCCCTTAATACCCGTTTGGTGGCTATATGAGCGCCATTGATTTTCATTGTAAAGCGAATCACTCGCTGGCGCTTGAATGTAATTGATATAAGTTCGAGGATAAAACCCAGAAGCTAAATTCGTCTGAAAAGCCAAATCCCTGTATTTCACCTTCCGCGTTTCCACATCTAAACGTTGAAATAATTGCAAACCTTTAAATCCAACAAACTCATGGTAAAGGTGCAATTTCAGAAACTGGTCGTTGGACTGCGTTTTTGATTCTGTCAATAAAGCTGTGTTATCAATGTATTTCAATGCGGCGGCAGGTGTTTGACCCGTCGTTAACTTAATTCCCCCTTGGTCATTTGTTCCTTGGTCAAAATAATTGATGTGACCCAATAAGCGATACCGCTTATTCCGAGAAGTAAAATTGGTATGCAATAAAACGCCCCACTGGCCGGTTAAACTTTGATCCCCCGATTTAAACGCGGCATCTGTTAAATTCTTATCGGCAACCAATCGTTGGATTTCTACCCCTACATTCCACAAGGAATCCACGTTTCGAGCAAAGGCAAAATTGAGATTGGTCTGCCCTCCTGCTCCCAAATTGTAGGTAACTTCAGAAAATGGCGATTTAGTTTGATAATAACGGATTTGATCTGCCTGAAAAGCATAAGGCACATAGGCATTATAGCCCATTTGGGTACCAATAACCTTAGGAGCCTTGGTGAAAATATCCCGATAAGCTGTTCCTTGATTTCCTAAATTCGTGGATAAAAAGCCATCCCGTTCTTGATATAAATAGCGATGTAATAGCGTCAACGTTGTATCAATGCGGCGTTGAACCACTTCACTATTTACAGCATCAGATTCCAAGAAATAATGCACGGTTTGCGGGCCATAGATTTGTTTGGTCGAATCATCCAAGGCAGCTCTGCCCGATTTATTAGAAGTTTGTTGGCCACCTTGCTTCTGTGTTTTCGGATCCGGGAAACCGGCATTGGCAGGATCATAAGCACCCATTTGCCCATTGGTAATTTGACTAAACCCCTGCAAGGCTAGCAACAGAAAAACAATAAGAGGGTAAATCGACCGCATTTTCACAGCGCAAAGGTAATTAAATAATGTTTAGCGCTTAAGGCTTTGCTTTAACCAAGTCCAAAATTCCGCTTCATGTGACACAAATTCCATTTGCATGGGTAAGTAATATAAGTGTGCTGCCAAATGTGGATAATCCGCCAAATGTTCTTGAAAACGCATAAAATCCTTGTGCGTCGTCAAGATGCCCGTATCGTCTTGGCATTGCTTCGCGATGTATTCCCAATACTGAAAATCGGCCGTTTGAAAGGCATAATGATCAGCGTAAGACTCCTGATTAACGATATCGCCTAAACTTTTGGCCTGTTTGAAAAAAGGCATCGGATCGGCAATTCCTGCCACGAGGTGCCATTTTTTGATCACTAAAGAATTAGGTCCTATTGGGTTTCCATAGCTCACACGCGTGTAAAATACAGGCAAACCAAAGGATTCAAAAGCCGTTTGTTTCGCCTCAGCTAAAGTGGCCGGACAACGATTTACGATGATTGCCTGCGCGCGATGAACGCCCGCAATCGACTCACGCAATCTCCCCAAAGGCATTAATTTATCCGTAAAAAAAGGCTTATCGTAAGTCGTGCACAGTAAATTCACATCCCCTTGAATCGCGCGATGTTGAAAAGCATCATCTAAAAACAAGGTATCTATATCCTGTTGCAATTTTTCTACCCCCACAACTCGTTTTTCACAAACGGCTACGGTGATTTCCGGCATGAGTTGTTTATAAGCCAAAGGTTCATCACCCACTTCAGATGCTTTGGAGCTAGATTCAACTATACGAAAGCCTTTGGTTTTACGGCCGTAACCCCGACTTAAAACACCCAAACGTTCCTGAAACGGCCAATGCTGAACTAAATAAGCCACAAATGGGCTCTTTCCTGTGCCACCTACTGCGAGGTTACCGATAACGAGAGTTTTCGGTTGATCTACATGCTTGCTTTCGAAATACTTGTGATCATACAACCAATTCCGGCAGGAAGTAATCAGGCCATATAACTCCGATAATAAATAAAAAAGCAAGCGTTTAATCATTCCTTAAAACTACTAAATAAACAAATCAATAGAAAATAATAACTTGCGGGCATGATTCAATTGAAATCCCATACACTCAATTTCCATTTCGAAGCAGGAACATCACGAGGTGTTCTAACACAGAAGACGAGTTACTTTATTCGCATCGAACAAGATGGACGTACGGGTATCGGAGAAGCAGGTCCACTGCGCGGCTTAAGTCCGGAATTTGAAGAAGATTGCTCGGCTTCATTTCAAAAGATTATTAATCAATTACCTGAATTACCCCGAACCATCGCGGAAATTCCAGCGTATCTGGAAAACATCCCCTTCTCATTCCCCTCCTTGCGGATGGCTATAGAAATGGCCATTTTGGATTGGATGCAAGGTGGACTTGGGCAATATTTCAACAATTTCTTTTCTACTCAGGAAGCACCTATACCTATCAATGGATTAATCTGGATGGGAAATCCTTCGTTCATGCGCGAACAAATTGATGCCAAATTAGCAGCAGGCTATAATTGCCTCAAACTGAAAATTGGCGCCATCGATTTTGACCAAGAAATCGAGATACTTCGAGAAATACGTGCTCGCTACAACTCAACTGATTTAAGCATTCGTGTAGATGCCAATGGCGCCTTTTCCGTTCCAGAAGCTACTGAAAAATTGGAACGTCTAGCTCAATTTGACTTACATTCGATCGAACAACCAATTCGCGCTGGCCAATGGGAAGCGATGCATGATTTATGTGCCCAAAACATCTTGCCCATTGCTTTGGATGAGGAGTTGATCGGTGTGGAAAATCGGGAAGAATTACTCAACGCAATAAAACCACCTTACATCATTCTAAAACCTAGTTTATTGGGCGGTTTCCACGCAACAAGGCTTTGGATCGCAGCTGCTGAAGCACAGGGAATCGCTTGGTGGATTACATCTGCCTTGGAATCAAACATAGGCCTGCAAGCGATTGCGCAATTTACAGCGGAGTTCGACAATCCATTACCGCAAGGTTTGGGAACGGGTCAATTGTATTCGAATAATTTTGAAAGTGGACTTTATATCCAACAAGGTAATATTTTTCAAAAATCGGGGCTTCAAAGAGCCACGCCTTTTGACTAAAACTCCTATCTTTGCTAAGCAAAAAATTAACATATCCGCATGAATACGATTGACGAGGCGATGATTGCCATTTTAGAGCAACGATTGAAATTGAGTAAATTGTCTTATTCCGACGAAAATTACGATGACGTAGAGGAATTGCTACATGATTTAGAAGATGATTTCAATGAGAAATATGGTGACCAATTAGAGGAAATCCTTGAAAAAGTTCACTTGAAACATTGCCCAGAATCAGATGTATTATTGCCTACGGCCTATTTAGCAAAGAAATTTGTAGAAACAGCGGACGGAGAAGTCGAAATCAGCAAAAAAGAAGGTGTCGAAGTAGAGTGGATCGAAGACCCAGCGGCAGCAGCCCGTTTGGTTTTATTGCCGTCACCTACTCGCGTGCTCCTCATGACTCCCAAAGGACTCGAGATAGTCTGGGAAGAATCGAAATAAACAAAAAAGGTGAGGAACAAAATCCTCACCTTTTTTTATGCCAACCAATCAATTCCCTTTTTCAGTAAATCTAAGGTTTGTTGGCCTTCCGGATACCCCGAGGCATCATACATATATTCCCAAGCCGCCAAAGGTGGCAAGCTCATTAAGATCGATTCCGTCCGACCATTCGTTTCCAATCCAAATTTCGTCCCGCGATCGTGAACAAGATTGAATTCCACATAACGACCCCGACGCAATAATTGGAAATTACGCTCCTGCTCAGAAACCGCCTTGGATGCGTTTTCCTTCATCAAATGGCTGTAAATAGGAACAAAAGATTCTCCTACCGACTTCACAAAATCAAAGGTTTTAGCTTTGTCTTCTTTCAAATAATCAAAGAAAATTCCCCCAATACCGCGCGTTTCATTGCGGTGTGTGTTGAAGAAATAATCATCCGCCCATGTCTTGTATTTGGCATAAACATCAGGACCAAAACCATCACATGATGCCTTCACTTGTTGGTGAAACCATTTCGCCTGTTCTGGAATAATGATATGAGGCGTTAAATCAATGCCACCACCAAACCACGATTGACCATTGCTCAATTCAAAATAACGCACATTCATGTGGATGATCGGAACCCAAGCATTGATCGGATGCATCACGATCGAAACGCCTGTTGCGAAGAATTCAACCTCCTCCGTTACATTCAAACTCGTGACCATCTTAGGATGTAATGGCCCCGAAACAGCTGAGAAATTCACACCCGCTTTTTCTAAGATAGAACCTCCTTCGATCAGTCGGGTTCTACCGCCACCCCCTTCAGGACGCGACCAAAGATCCTCACGGAATTTACCTGTTCCATCCGCTGCTTCGATTCCCGCACAAATCCGATCCTGTAGACCACGGAAATAGGCTTCAATTTGCTCTTTATTCATACTAATTAGGGGATGAGGTACTCGAATCCGATTGCGTTTCAGGTTCCCCCATCAAGGCATTCAATGAATCTAACTCAGAATCCGATACCTGCAAGGAATCCGGCAAAATGCTCGTTCCTCCTCCACAATCGAAATCTTTCTTCACCACGCGTTTATCTAATTTATCAAAAGGCGTTGGTTTGTACATGGCCAACAAAGGATCATTGACCACCTTGATCATAAAGCGTTTGTAAATTGGCATGGCTGTTTTTGACCCCTCACCCAATGCACCCGATCGGAAGTGAATCGAGCGATCATCGCCACCAACCCAGACGCCTGAAATGAGGTTTTGGGTCATTCCGATGAACCAACCATCTGAGTGATTAGATGTCGTACCCGTTTTACCTGCAAAATTATGCGCATAACGATTATTACCTTCTGGCAATAAGACGGCGCCATCACCCCACAATAAGGAACTTGCCGTTCCACCTTCGTGAATGACACCTTCCAACATATAGCGCATCAATTGGGCTGATTCCTTTTTGATTACCCGTTCAGCTTGTGGCTCAAAGTTGACTAATACCTTGCCATTTTGATCCTTAATCTCCGTTATGATCATTGGCTCCACATGAATCCCTTCATTCACAAAAGCTGAATATGCCCCAATCATCTCATACAGCGATACGTCGATCGAACCTAAACCAATGGATGCCACAGGTTTCAAAGGACTTTTAATCCCCATCTTTTTAGCATAATAAGCAACGGTATCAGGGCCAACAAATTCATTGGTTAAACGCGCGGTGACTGTATTCACCGACTTGGCTAATGCCCGC
Source organism: Aquirufa echingensis (assembly GCF_042714525.1). Lineage (NCBI taxonomy): Bacteria > Pseudomonadati > Bacteroidota > Cytophagia > Cytophagales > Flectobacillaceae > Aquirufa > Aquirufa echingensis. The sequence continues at coordinate 437,334 of NZ_JBBKYA010000003.1, forward strand.
TTCAATGGCATTAAACTATACGAAAAGGTACCATCTGCATTGTGTGGCGACCAAATCTTTTTCTCCCCATTCTCCTCAATCTCCAAGGAATAAGGCGAATCTTCAACCGTAAAACATGGTGACAAATCCCGCGGACCATCTATCGCAGCCGTATAAACAAATGGCTTAAAGGTAGATCCAGCTTGTCGTTTACTTTGCTTAACGTGATCGTATTTGAAGTATTTAAAGTCCAAACCGCCCACCCAGGCTTTAATGTGGCCCGTGTATGGATCCATGGTCATCATACCTGCTTGAAGGAATCGCTTATAATAATTAATCGAATCAATCGCACTCATAGTTTGTTCCTCTTCCCCGAGCGTATTACGTGAATAAACCCACATTTTCCGCTTCACATGCTTCATTTGATACCAAACCGAATCTGGATTATTCGGATAACGACGAACCAAAGCCTTGTAATATTCAGTCCGTTTTGCAACCGAATCGATGAAACCTGGAATCTCTTTTCCCGTTTCATCCACCCATGGATTTTGACCCGTCCAGTGATTATCAAATGATTTTTGGGTGCTACGCATTCCCTGCTCCACAGCCTCTTCGGCATGCATTTGTAAACGCGAATCGATTGTCGTCGTGATTTTTAAACCATCCCGATACAAATCAATTTCCATGTCATTCGCCTTCGCCCAATCCTGAATGAATTTCGCCACGGCAACTTTGAAATAATTTCCCGTGCCATCGTACGGTGATTCTTGGTTCTCATGTAAAACGATAGGTAATGGAGCTAAAGAATCATATTCATTTTGCTTCAAATATCCCGCTTTAACCATTTGAGATAAAACCACATTCCGACGCTTCCAAGCCTTATTTTCTGCCAAAGGCTTTCCATCATATCGCTTCGGATTGTAAGTCGTCGTTGCTTTCTGTAAACCTACCAAAATAGCAGCCTCCTGAATATTCAGACTATCCGGTGAGGTATTGAAATAGGTCTTTGCCGCCACTTTAATCCCATAGGCATTATTTCCATAATCCACCGTATTCAAATACCAAAGAATAATCTCATCCTTCGTATAAAAACGCTCTAATTTGATTGCTGTAACCCATTCTTTGGTCTTGTAAATCAATTTATTCAAACCCGGAATATAGCCCAAAAGCCCCGTTTTCGTAAAGCTTTTTTTCGTACGCGTTTTGAATAAGTTCTTAGCAAGTTGTTGGGAAATTGTACTCCCACCCCCACGATCTCCACCTTTTACAATGCCCACAGCAACACCTGCCCAAGCCTGAAAGTCAATCCCCGTATGCTCGTAAAAACGAGAATCTTCCGTTGCGACCAAGGCCTTTACTAAATAAGGTGAAATCAATTTATAATCACGAATCGGCGTGCGATTCTCCGCGAAATACTTGCCTAACAGCACTCCATCCGCTGAATAAATTTCGGACGCTTGGGATAATTTTGGATTTTGAAGGTCGTCGACACTTGGCATTTGGCCGGTCAACCAAAAGATATTCGTCTCAATCACAAATAAATAGACCAAGACATACAAAACCGTTTTACCCGCAATACGCCATAAGCGGACAATCGGTTTATAATAGGGAGAATTTTTATCGACACGCGCATCATAATAAGCTTGTAGTTTTGCGCGTTGGGAATCGTAATAAGCAATAGATTGATTGCAAACAGCCTCTAAACGGCCATATTGCTTCTGCCCCAAAAGCTTTTGAACACCCATTAATAACAAGCTCCAAAGGAAAAAAAGCCCTTGATTAAGCTTGGATTTAATAAGCGAATAATACTGTTGAATCTTTTGGAACATCGTTTATTCTGTTTCTAATTTCTCTAAGATATTCATTAAATCGGTAAAATCCCGAAATCCCGGACGATCTTCATCGCCTGCCACCAGGCCAATTCCCTTGATGGAACTTTGATCAATCCATTCATCTAAATCTGCCTCTGGGATTTCAAGCCCCACAATAATCGGGTATTGTGCCGACCAAATCTCCACGGAACCTTCCATGCCATCCAAGGAATTTGGACTATCGCCAACCAATAAGAATTGCGTCACATACGGAGCCGATGCTGCAAAAACGGCTGGCAAATTATCCGTATCGATGTTTACGCGTAAAATTTTAGGAATCGCAATATCTTGAATCGCGACTAAATTCACCTTGGTATCGATTTCCAGATAATCAGGTTGATATTCAGCTACTTTGGCCTTAATCTCTTCAGCATCGTGCGTAGAAAACTCGCCTACAATCTCAACACCGGCTAACCAATTTCGAATTTCAGTAAATTTTTCGAGGGAAATTTCTTGAATAGGAAAACCTAATAAATCGACCCCCATGCCTGCGCAGTAGCGCGCATCTGACAAATTGGTAATCGACGAAACTTTAACTTGTGTTTTTAACATAGGGTTATTTCATGCTTAGACGCGAGAACAAAACTACGCTTTCAGGAAAATATATCCTAACTTGCAGGAAATTTTCGGCAGGCCTTGAACCTGTAATAGAATATGGAATCAAAAGGAAGAGTATTGGTCGCTATGAGCGGCGGAATCGACAGCTCGGTCGCAGCTGTTTTGTTACACGAACAAGGATATGAGGTCATCGGGATGACCATGAAAACCTGGGACTATGCTAGCTCAGGGGGTGATAAAAAGGAAACAGGTTGTTGTTCCTTGGATTCCATCAATGATGCCCGCCACATTGCGGTATCGTTGGGCTTCCCACATTATATATTAGACATTCGTGAGGAATTCGGTGATTCAGTGATTGACTATTTCACGCAAGAATACGTGGACGGTCGGACACCCAACCCCTGCGTCATGTGCAATACGCATATCAAATGGGACGCATTGCTTCGTCGCGCCGACCAATTAGGCTGTGAATTCATCGCAACGGGCCACTATGCACAGATTCGTCAAGAAAACGGCCGTTACGTAATTTCCAAAGGTGTAGACACTTTAAAAGATCAGAGTTATGTCCTTTGGGGCGTTTCGCAATCGAGTTTAGCACGGACCATTTTGCCTTTGGGTGGATTAACCAAAGCGCGTATTCGTGAGATGGCAACGGAACGAGGTTTTGTGGATTTAGTAAATAAGTCGGAGAGCTATGAAATCTGTTTCGTCCCCGACAATGATTACCGTGGGTTCTTGAAGCGTCGCTTGCCGGAATTGGAGGAACAAGTAGCCGGCGGAAATTTCGTGGATGTTGCCGGAAAGGTTATTGGGAAGCATGAGGGCTATCCATTTTATACAGTAGGCCAACGAAAAGGCTTGGGTAAGGCATTTGGATTCCCAGCTTATGTAATTGAAATCCGCAAGGAAACGAATGAGGTGGTCATTGGTCAAATCGAGGATTTGAATCGGACGGGTATGTGGGTAGGCCAGTTAAATATGCAGAAATACGCCGAGATTCCTTCAGAAGGATTGGAAACCTTAACGAAGGTTCGCTATAAAGATGCCGGAACAGATGCGATTATTCATCAGTTTGCTGATAAAATTAAGGTCGACTTCCATGATGCCGTAAGTGGCATTGCGCCCGGCCAAGCAGCTGTTTTCTATGAAGGAAACGATGTTGTGGGGGGTGGATGGATTCTGAAATCGTATCAGAAAGGCTCGGTGTTTGAAAATTATCAGTCTTTTGAAGTGAATAACGCGTAAATTGAAGAACGCAGCGGCGTGGAATCACGCTGCCGGGGTCATAGCAGTTTTGCTTCCTCAGGCGTTAATTTTACCTTTATCCGCGGCATTTGAATGACTTCCATGTCAAATATCCGGCAACCATCAATCTTAAATCGGAGTGCCGTTTGTTCCGGGTGAAAGCCATGTTGGCCCGCCGCCCCTGGATTCAAAAAAAGCATATTATTACGCTTCGCATCACGTTTAACTTGTAAGATGTGCGAATGCCCACAGACGAAAATCATGGGTAATCCCATGGAAAATACCTCCAATGCATCCGGTTTGTAATTTGAAGGGGCGCCTGCGATGTGCGTCATCGCAACAGTCACATCCTCCACCCGAAAACGCTTGATTTTGGGATACATGTTGCGAATCGTCCGGTCATCGATGTTCCCATAAACCCCTGCAATGGGCTTTCCGTAAGCCGCTAATTTATCGGCTAATTCAACCGAACCCCAATCGCCCCCATGCCATATTTGGTCACATTCCTTCAAATGTTCATCTAAACGAGGATCCAAATAGCTATGCGTATCCGAAAGCAACAAAACCTTAACCATGTTATTCCGCGCGTTTATTTTGCAAGGAAATCAAACGTCCCGCGCTAATCAATTCATTTTTCTTCCAAATCACCTTCTCTTGATTCAAGGCATTCACCACCTGTACATCTTGTTTCACCCAGGCCGGCGAACCCGCATCTTTCCATGCCGAGTACCAAAACGAGGCAACACGCGAAGATGCTAAAAGCATACGATCCGGAATTGAAGCGCCTAATTTCGCACCATAGGCTTGAATAAAGGCTTTGGTATAATAACGCTGCTTCCGACCGTATTTTTCCACCATCTCAAAAGATCCCTCCTCGCCCAAAGACGCGCGCACTTCTTTTTCTGCAACAAACATAGCTGGTAACATCGCATGTGATTCCAATAAAATTTGAAAGATGAAATCCTGAGGCTTAGCAATGTACTGAACGCCAGCTACTTGATTCAAGGCATATCCCTGTAATTGCGCTTCAGGTACCAAACTTTCCCAAAGTACATGCATGCCTTTTTGGCCGGTCAACTGCCCATCATGATTACGCGTCGTATGCAAAGGTACGTGTGCATCAGCCACATAATGACCTAAATCCGCCGCATAAAACAATACTGAATCCCTTTTTCCTGTTTTAAACGCCTCTACTAAACGACCATATACTCGAACCACTTCCCAGGGAACTAATCCCTCTTTGCGCAAACTATCCAAGCCATATTTAGCTATGGCTTTGTTGAAATCATGTGGGATTGATGTCTTATAATCAGAACCAAAAATCGGTGCATCCATATCTAAATAATGCTTCGCATCTTCTTGTTTATCATCCTTGCGTCTTACATCCGGGCGAATGGATTGTTGGACTAAGTATTCCTGATTCGCATAAAAATAGCCAGCCAATTCATCGGGTAATTGATAGATCGAAATCTGCTGCAAGGTTTTATGCGCTAAAAAGCCCCAAGAGGCACAAATAATCAGAACGAGAACACTAATTTTTTTCATGGTTGATAAAGGATTTTGGCGTTCGGCCATATTGTTTTTTAAATGCGCGTGTAAAATAGGCGGGATCATTAAACCCAACTTGGTAAGCTACTTCGGAAATATTCAAACTACCAGCTTCTAATAAAACTTTAGCCTGTTGCAAACGTATCGAACGAATAAACTCGTTTCCGGCAAGGGAAGTTAGATTTTTCAACTTCCGATATAACTGCATTTTACTCATATCAAGGCCTTTTTCAAGGTCTTCGACATCAAATTCGGGATCACTTAAATGATCAATGATGAGTTGGGTTGCTTTCACCAAAAATGCATCCTCAAAAATAGGCATTTTACCTTCGCTTAATTCCTGTTGGATCATTTGTTTCTGCCAATTTTTGCGAAGGCGATCTTTGGCTTCCAACAAGGTATTAACCCGTATTTCAAGGATATCAGCGTTAAATGGCTTACTAACAAAGTCATCCGCACCAGATTGCATACCTTCGATTTGGCTTTCTTGAGAGCTTTTCGATGTCAAAATTACGATCGGAATATGATTGGTTTTTGCGTTTTGACGTAGGGCCCGACATAAATTAATCCCGCTCATACCAGGCATCATCCAGTCGGTAATCACTAAATCTGGCAAATAAGTATTTGCCTTTTCCAAACCATCCTCGCCCCGATCCGCATAAATAACCTGGAAACGGGAGTCAAAAATCCCCCCAATGAATTCACGCATTTCTGCATGGTCATCCACGACCAATAAGATGGGCTTTTCTTGCTCAATTGCGGATAGGCTAGGTAATTCTTGCACAGGAGCTTTTTGTTGGACGGACGCTTGCACCCAAGACTGATCAAAAGCTTCCAATTCTACCGGAAAATGCAGGATAAAAGCACTTCCTTCACCCAATTTACTTTTGACCTGAATATCGCCACGATGCAACAACATCAATTCCTTACATAAGGATAAACCGACTCCTGTACCTACCACCTGAACGGCATCCGGGATTTGATAAAAACGATCAAAGACATGTGGCAAATGCGCTTCCGAAATACCCCGACCGGTATCCATTACCCGCAAAGTCACTTTACGAACATGCGATGCCGTGCCAACAAAAACCTGTTCCAATTCCAATTCAACACCGATTTTACCATCTTCCGGCGTATGTTTAAAGGCGTTGGACAATAGATTACTCAAACACTTTTCTAAGATATCGGAATCGTAATATACCCATAGCGCTTCCACAGGAAAGTTGTATTTCAACGTAATCTGTTTTTGCTGTGCATAACTCTCAAATCCCTGTAAAATATGAACCAACTGCGAAATCATGTCATGTTTCGCAATGACTGGATGCTGTTTCCCAGCCTCAATCTTCGACAAATCAAGCAATTGATTGATCAAGCGTAATAATTTCTGCGCATTCTGATGAATGGATTGCAATCTACCTACCTGCTCCTTAGGCATCGTTGTATTTTTCAAGAAATACTTCTCTATTGGGCTAATAATGAGCGTCAATGGCGTTCGCAACTCATGCGAAATGTTCGTAAAAAACGATGTCTTAATTTGCTCCAATTCCCGAATACGTTCCTTCTCAATTTCCTTCAAACGTATATCAGTTTTAAAGGCTTCACGGATCTGAATTTCCCGCATGAAACCATACACAACAGCTGAAAATCCAATAAAATACAACAAATAAGCCCACCAAGTACGATACCAAGGTGGCAAAACTTCAATCCGTAATTCCACCGGATTTTCACCCCAGACGCCATCGGAATTCGTAGCCTTCACCTTGAAGGTGTAAGAACCTGGACTTAAGTTGGTATATGTCGCCGTCCGTTGCGTCCCCACAAAATTCCATTCCTTATCAAAGCCTTCTAAATAATAGGCATATCGGTTGTTTTTAGGTCTTTGGTATTCCAAAGCCACAAAATCCAAGCTAAATACGGATTGATCGGGTTGCAAAACCAAGGTCTTCAAATCTGGCAAATCCTCCGTCAAAGGTGAATTCTCCTCGCCCACCTGAACCGTTTTATTAAATATTTTCAAGCCTGTTAGGAAGACATTTGGAACGTCTAAACGCATCCGTAAGCTATCCGATTTTAAATAGTTCAAACCATTAACCCCACCAAAAAACAACCAACCTTGTTTATTTTTCGCATGCGCAGTAATGATAAATTCCTTTCCTTGAAGTCCATCGGCATCATCATAATTAACGAATTTAAAAGTGTTGGCATCCATTTTGGAAATTCCCCCATTCGTGGTAAACCATAAATCGCCTTTTTTATCTTCCTCCATCCCTCGCAGCGTATTGCTCCCTAAACCATCCGCCACCGTGAATACCCGAAACCCTTTTCCTTCCCCTTGATACAAATGCAATCCCCCCCCATTTGTTAGTACCCAAATGCGTTGTTGGCGATCTTCTTTAATGCACGTAATATGATTGTATTTTAAACTATTTGACGAATTTGTCCGAACCAAATGCTGCAATTTGTGGCTGTTTAAATCATAAATAAACACCCCATGCATGGTTGTCCCCACCCAAATTTGACTATTCGAACTCTTTAGTATCGTATTAATATTTTTGTTTTTCAGTTCCTGAGAACTGAATTCGCCAAAAGGATTGTAAAAGTTCTTTTTTATCAAATCAAAAGCGAAAATCCCTTTGGCCTGCGAACCCAATAGCAGTCGGTTTTGATCCATCAACAAACTAGTCCATTTCATGCCCGTTTCATCCAAACGATATGGATAGGACTTCAAATCATTCGGCGGAGTAAAATGAAACAAGCCCTTACCCCAGGCACATACCCAAACAGAACCATCCGGCATCGCTTGAAGTAAATTCACATCAAATCCGGATGTGACATTAAGCTTATTCACCACCGCCTGATTGATCATGTGCTCCACCTTACCCGCCTTATGTTCAAAATAAGACAAGCCCACATTACTCCCGACCCACACACCCCGATCTTCACCAGCACTCAGTGAAGTGACTTTATTGCTTAATAAACCTTGAAACGTATTGGGCTTATAGCGTAACACAGAAAAGCGTGACTTCTGAAAAAAACTGATATTCAAACCAGCTTCCCAGGTACCTATCCACGTATTCCGATTGGAATCTGTGAACATACTCATGACAGAAAACGAACTAATCCCTAAATCAGGATCCGGATTCGAAGGAATGTGTTTGGCATGTTTAAAATCCTCCCCCGTTAATGTATAAACCCCATTATCTGTCCCAATCCAAAGATTACCCAGCGCATCACGTACTAGCGATGTGATGATATTTTGCCGACTAAGCGGTTCGCTTGCCTGGTAGAAAACATTTTGAAATTGCTGGTTTTGCGGATTAAATCGGAATAAACCTTTGCCTTCGGTCCCAATTAACAAATCCCCATTTTGAGCTTCAAACAATGCACGAACCCGAAAATTTGTGGCATTGCTTTTTCCGGAAAAATCAAACGGAATATAATTATGATTGCTTACAAAAGATATTAATTGGCCCGTTCTAGTCCCCATCCAAATCGAGCCATTCGAATGCTTGTACAATCTAACAATTTCTTTGAGTAAGGGATTTTTCAGTTCAGATTCTTTGGGCAAAAAGACATTTTTTTGTGAATCAAACACCAACAAACCCAATCCATTGACAGAGGCATATATCCGATTCTTCCCTACGGCCAATAAAGAAGAAATCGTCAAGGAAGAGAAATCGATGCCTTTCGGCCCATGCGAAAATCGTGTAATTTTCCCAGTCTTTAGATTAATTTTATTCAATCCGGAACTACGCGCAGCAACCCATAAATTTCCTTCTTGATCTTCCAAAAGTGTCGAAATATCACTGCCACTTAAGGCGTTCGCATCCCCCGGATCATGCCGATATATAACAAAGGAATGCCCATCATATCGATTCAAACCATCCGCTGTGGCGAACCACAAAAATCCCCGTCGGTCCTGAATGATTTTATATATCGTACTCTGTGATAGCCCGGAAACCGTACTCAAACGTTCAAAACGCTGCGTTACCTGACTGAAACCTGGAAGGCTCAGACTAAGCAATAACAAGAAACGGATAAGCTGATATTTCATTTCGAATAGCTAAAATAGAAAAATATTCATAGAGTCCTTGCGGATTTATGTGGGCTAACCCGAATAAAATCCTTGCACAAGCATTTCATTTGGCCCCTTTTGCAAGATATATCCATGTATTTGTAAGATTTGTCCCAATTCTTCCATGAACCAGCCTGTAGATTTGTGTCAAGCTTTGAACATCGAAGCAATCCGTTTAATTCTTGTAAGCAAATGGTTAAGACATTTATTTCATTTTCGGCGAAGAATGCCGACAATAAGTTGCCAAAATACCAACAACTCATCAATTCGTTGTTGCGCGACATCGAGATGGGTGAATTGAAACCAGGGGAAAGATTGCCTTCGATCAATGAGGCATCGGAAGAATGTTATTTATCGCGTGATACCGTAGAACGCGCTTATACGGAATTGCACAAAATGGGTGTTATCACCTCCATTTTCCGGAAGGGTTATTTCATTTCAGACGCGAAAGTCAAAACGAAAACCAAAGTTTTGTTTTTGGTAGGTAAGATTACAAATACCAACAAAGTCGTGTTTGATTCTTTCTGTGAATCCTTGGGGAAAAACGTGATGGTCGACATATACACCTATCAATACAAAACGAGTCAATTTCAGGAGATCATGTCTCAGCAATTGGGCAATTACCACTACTATGTGATTATGCCGCATTTGATTGAGGAAGAGGAGGAGAATATCAAATGTCTAAAGAAGATTTCGGGTGACCGATTGATTTTATTGGACCAAAACTTTAATAGCATTTCGCATGCACACGCGAGTATCGTGACGCAACCGAAAGAGCAATTAATCGCTTTATTAGAAAACCAACTAAACCTGTTTAATAAGTACCATTCATTTAATTTGGTTGTTTCGGAGGAGGATTATTTCGACCCGGCGCTGATTAATGGATGTAGTGAATTCTGCGAAACCCATGGATTGGATTTCCAAGTATTAGATGGCCTCGAAACGGAAGATGTTCGTGCAGGTGTGATTTATTTCACGCTAGACGATCGGGATTTGGTTCGGGCCATCAAATACGCAGAAGCAAACAAGTTAGATATAGGAAAGCAAGTGGGACTCATTGCATTCAATGATTCGCATTTCAAAGAAATATTGGTGGGAGGCATTTCCGTCTTATCGAATCAGCCGATTCGGATGGGCGAAATGGCCGCTCAACTCATTAACGAAAACGATAAGGGTAGCCATGAACTCGCGCTACAATTCATCCCAAGAAAATCACTTTAGGGTTTAATTTGCAAAAAGGGGTCATGATATTCATGGCCTCATTTTTTTTGCGTGGGAGATGTTGCGGCGAATGCCGCCTAATTTCGTCCGACTGATCGCTGAATAGCGAAATAGGTTTTTGAACAATTCCTCCGACATATCCTCCCAGTCACGTTGGGTCAATCCAAGCATTTCAGGCAAAGGCTCAAAACGCGACTCTGCATGGGATTTGGCATGTCGGTTCCATGGACAAACATCCTGACAGATATCACAACCAAAAATCCAGTCCTCAAAGCCTTTATTTAATTCGATAGGTAGGTTTTCTTTTAATTCAATCGTGAAATACGAGATGCATTTCGATCCATCGACCACATAGGGCGTGATCGCTTCCGTGGGACAGGCATCGATGCAGCGCGTGCAGGTTCCACAAAAATCCCGAATAGGACCATCCGGTTCAGCAGGTAAATCGATGATTAACTCGGCAATGAAGTAGAAACTCCCCTGTTTAGGAATAATCAGGTTGGCATTTTTCCCTACCCAACCAATGCCTGACATTTTTGCCCAAGCCTTTTCCAGCACCGGCGCTGAGTCGACGAACATCCGCCCATTTATTTCGCCCAATTCATTTTGCAAATCATCCCAAAGCACCTGCATTTTGTCCTTAATTACGCGGTGATAATCTTCACCAAAAGCGTATTTGGAAACCTTAAACGAATCCGACAAAGGTTGAAAATGAGTAGGTGGAAAATAATTATAGACCAAAGAAACAACCGTTTGGGCGCCATCAACCAACAAACGAGGATCTAAACGTTTATCGAAATGGTTCGCCATATAGCCCATTTCCCCATGCATGTGCTGGTTTAACCAGTTCTCCAAATTCGGGGCTTCAGCCTCTAAAAAATCAGCCTTTGATATGCCACAAAAAGCAAAGCCGTGTTGTTGGGCTAATCGCTTAATGACTTGAGAATGGGTCGAAGCTGTCTGATTCATGTGCCATAAAATTACGAAGGTGTGGGAATTAATGCCAAACTGTCAGAAAATAGTTTTTGGTCTATGATTTGCTTAGCCAAAATCCGTATTAATTTTGCCTTATGAAAAAGAAAGAAAACGAACAGCCGGAAGTAGACGAAACGAAGATAGATCCAACAGCGGAAGCGCAGACAGCGGATTCAACATCTGAAGAGCAGGCGGCGCCGGACGAGTTGGAAGAAATGAAAAAGAAATACCTGCTTTTATATGCAGATTTCGAGAATTTCAGAAAAAATAAAGCCAAAGAACGTATCGAATTATTGCAAACGGCCGCGTCCGGTTTAATCACGGATTTGTTGCCTAGCATCGATAATTACGAGCGTGCCTTAGCGAATGCGCCTGAGGGAGAGATTTCAGAAGGAATTCAGTTGATATTTAAAGGGATTTTAAACACGCTTCAAAGCAAGGGATTGAAAGAATTGCCAGCTTTGGGAGAGGTTTTCAATGCCGATTTTCATGATTGCATCACGCAATACCCAGCACCTTCTGAGGAGGATAAAGGCAAGGTATTAGACGTATTGGAAAAAGGATATACATTAAACGAAAAAGTCATTCGCTTTGCAAAAGTGGTGGTAGGAAATTAATCAAACAATGGCTCAAAAAAGAGATTATTACGAGGTTTTAGGCGTAGCAAAGTCGGCAAGCGAAGACGAAATCAAAAAGGCTTACCGGAAGTTGGCCGTTAAATACCATCCGGATAAGAACCCGGACGACAAAGAATCTGAGGAGAAGTTCAAAGAAGCGGCGGAAGCCTACGAGGTATTAAGCAATAGCCAAAAGAAGGCGCAGTATGATCGTTTCGGTCATGCGGGCATGGGCGGAGCAGCTGGTGGTGGATTCGGTGGCCAAGGCATGAACATGGACGATATTTTCTCTCAGTTCGGAGATATTTTCGGCGGCGGGGATGATAGTCCATTTGGAAGTTTCTTTGGTGGAGGAGGTCGAGGCGGACGTCGTCAGCGGAAAGGAACCGATTTGCGCATCAAGTTGAAATTAAACTTGGAAGAAATCGCCAACGGCGTAGAAAAGAAAATCAAGGTAAAGCGCCATGTGGCGTGTAAAGTTTGTTCGGGCAATGGTTCGAAAAACGGAACGGATTTAAAGACTTGTAGCACTTGCCAGGGATCAGGTCAGGTAAAACGTGTCCAACAAACCATGTTGGGCCAAATGGTCACTTCCTCTACCTGCCCTACTTGTTCGGGTGAGGGTAAGAGTGTAGGAGCTAAATGTGACGCGTGTTTCGGAGAGGGACGTGTATTAGAAGAGGAAATCATCCCAATCAAAATCCCAGCAGGTGTTTCGAACGATATGCAATTGTCGATGTCGGGCAAAGGAAACGTTCCCCCACGCGGTGGCGTAGCGGGCGACCTGTTAATCGTCATTGAGGAAGAAGCACATGAAGTATTACATCGCGATGGAAACAATGTCATTTACGATTTATACGTGAGTTTTGTGGACGCGGCATTGGGAACTTCGGTGGAAGTCCCAACCATCGGTGGAAAAGCGAAAATCACGCTCGAAGCCGGCACACAGGGAGGAAAAATCTTACGTTTAAAAGGTAAAGGTATCAAAGAATTGAATGGCTATTCGATCGGTGATCAATTAGTTCATGTCAACATCTGGACGCCTAAACAAGTCAACAAGGAAGAACGTGAATTATTAGAAAAATTGCGTGATTCGGAAAACTTTGCACCGCAGCCAGGGAAATCGGAGAAAGGGTTCTTTCATAAGGTGAGGGATATGTTTTCGTAGATGAGTGAAGAGTGAAGAGTTAAGAGTTAAGAGTTAAGAGTTAAGAGTTAAGAGTTAAGAGTTAAGAGTTAAGAGTTAAGAGTGAAGAGTTAAGAAGTAAGAATTGGGGGTTCAGAATTTCTGAGCCCCTTTTTTATTCCCTTTGATTTTAACCCTAGGCTTTAGCCTAGGGAATCGGTGATATCTCGCCTCAAACTTTGGCAATCCTACAAGGTTTGCCAAAAAAAAAGCCCCGGAATTTCTCCCAGGGCTAAATAAAATACATCTTCACTCTTACCTCTCACCTCTTACTTCAACCTGTTCTGCCATTTCTCAAACTTAGCTACAATCGACTGATACTGATTGGCTGGAATCTTTGATTCTGATAAAGAAGCCGCGATAATATTCATCTCATACAAAGCAATCTGAATATCGCGGTCATGCGAACGAATACCACCCGATAAATAATAATCTAAAGCTTTATCATTACGATCCATCATCGTTTTGGCTACAGCTAAAGCTTTTGATGTATCCCCTACTTCAATCAACAAACTCACCATGCTCGCAGAGAATTGATCGTATGGAATAACTTTATCTGGCATCACCTGATCCAAGTGATTAAGCACTTTCTTAGCCAATGGAATATTTCCCTCACGAATCAATTGATCCGCCAAACGATACGTGCTCAAACGTAATGTCACGCTTGGAATACCCATGTAAAAGTCTCCATGGTAATAGATTTTTTCATCATTCAAACCGCGCCAATACATCTTGTTCAACATGTTATCAGCCATGATTTTTGAATTCACAAAACCATCTTTGGCACCCGAAATCTTAAATGGCATTAATCGGTACGCATAACCTTCCAACTGCATGCTTTCCTTTAAGCCTAAATACTGATCACCTGGCAATGTCGAAGCGAAGTAAATCGGACGCTTCCAGCCCTGCTGCGCGTTGTTCGAGATAATTTCCAATTGGATTAATTCCCCCTTGAAAATGTTTTTCGCAGGTAATTTCCATGCCAATTGATTTGACAAAAAGCCTACAAATTCTTTCGGGAACCAAGCTGAATTCGCCACCTGGGCTACATTCACCGGTATGATTAAAGAATCAGATGGGAACGTATTAATCATTTCACCACCTTGCGTTTGCGCCTGAATCGACGGACTATCACGATGCAACAAATCCAAGAAATCAGGCAATGACATCGCTGCAATGTTCGGACTCTCGTTGTACATGATTTGATCATTCACACCTTCCAAGAACTGATCCTTCTTCAAGGCAATCGGTAAAGCCTCCGACTCGTAAGTCTTGCGCTTCATTTGGTCGATGTACCAATCCGTCCCTAATAAAGACAAATTACAAACACGGACATCTGTACGGAATCCCTCTACCTCTTGCACATACCACAATGGGAAGGTATCATTATCACCACCCGTAAACAAAATGGCATTCGGTGCACAAGAATTCAATAGATTCTTCGCAAAATCGATTTGGTGGTACCGACCGCTACGATCGTGATCATCCCAGTTTTGTTGGGCCAAAATAGCCGGCGCCGAGAAACTTAAAACGCCTAATAAACCCCAACGAACCTGCGGCGATTTGATCAATTTCGTTAACCATTCCGCTAATTGCATGACACCCAATCCCGCCCAAATCGCTAAGAAATAGAAAGATCCCACATAAATATAATCACGCTCACGAGGCTCTGCCGGTGGAGAGTTTAAATATACCGCTAAGGCAACTCCCGACAATACAAACATCATAATGGTCACCAAAAAGTCCTTCTCATCCTTTCGATACAACAAATAGAAGCCTAAAAGCACCAAGATGATTGGCAAATAATAGTAATTGTTACGCGCCTTGTTGTTCTTTAATACATCGGGCAATTTGGACGTATCCTCAAAAGGATTTGAAATCGCATAGGCACCTTCTAAGTCATTTTCCCGACCGATAAAGTTCCATAATAGGTAACGCGTGTACATGTTGCCCAACTGATGCGTAAACATGAAACGGAGGTTATCTCCAAAGCTCGGTTTTTGACCTGCAGGAATGCCCAACATATCTTGATACATCTGCACATGCGATCCTGAATTACTCCAAACACGTGGCAATAACATTTGTTGGTCCTTCTGATAAACATATTCCGGCTTATTCGTATAAACCACATATTTACCATCCTTCATCTTGTAAACATCCTCCCCTTTCTTAAAATCCTCGATTTGAGCCGTATAAACAGGACCGTACAACAAAGAACGAGAACCATATTGCTCACGCTTTAAGTATTTCAAGAAGTTCAAAATGTTACTCGGATCATTCTCATTGATCGGTGGATTATACCCCGAACGTACCAAGGCAACCGTATAAGTCGAATACCCAATCAACAAAAACACAAACGAAAACAGGGCCATGTTCAACAACAATTTGCTGTGCGTATACGAATAACGTATACCAAAAACCACAGCCGCTAAAAGGCAAATCAAGAAGAAAATTGCCCCAGAACCATAACCCATTCCTAAGTTGTTCACGAACTGCAATTCAAACCAGAATGCCACCGATGGCAAGCCTGGAATAATACCCGAATTGATAATTCCTAATATGAATAAACCAGCCATGACCGCAATGAAACCACCTTTGTAAGTAGGCTTGTCCTCCTTCTTAAAATACCACAATAAGGCCAAGGCAGGCAAAGTAACCAAGTTCAATAAATGGACACCGATCGATAAACCTACCAAATACGCGATGAATAGAATCCAACGATTCGCCTTTGCCTCATCTTCCACCAATTCCCATTTAAACGCAGCCCAAACGACTATCGCAGTAAAGAATGATGACATCGCATACACCTCTGCTTCCACAGCTGAGAACCAGAATGTATCTGAAAAAGCGTAAACCAAGGATCCTACGGCACCCGAAAGCAATAAGATGCCACTTTCTGATTTTGATAATTCAGCAAAAGGTTTGTTCAAGACTTTCCGACCAATCATCACAATCGTCCAATGCATGAACAAGATTGTGAAAGCACTCGAAACAACCGACATCATGTTAATCCAGAAGGCCACACGCGTCACATCACCTAAGGCAAGGAATGAAAACATCCGACCAATCAACAAGAAAAGCGGAGCCCCTGGAGGGTGTGGAACTTGTAATTTGTAGGCACAAGCGATGAATTCCCCACAATCCCAAAAAGATGCGGTAGGTTCAACCGTTAAAGTATACGTGACAAGTGAAATGAGAAAAACAATCCAACCGACGAGGTTATTATTGCGTTGAAAATGCTGCATAGTTTGAAATTAAAACTCAAATAAAAGGGATTGGAATCAATCCGTCAGGTTAATTCTTGTTAATTAAATTGGCGTAAGAAACGAACGTCATTTTCCGTAAATAAACGAAGGTCTTTGATTTGGTATTTAAGCATTGTAATCCGCTCAATTCCCATACCAAAGGCAAATCCTGAATATTTCTTCGAATCAATGCCTACGTTTTCAAGGACATTGGGATCCACCATTCCGGCACCACCAATTTCCACCCAACCCGCTTGTTTACACACATTACAGCCATCGCCTTTGCAAAGCAAACACGTAATGTCCATCTCAGCGCTTGGCTCTGTGAAAGGGAAATAAGATGGCCGGAAACGAACTTTGGTATCCTTTCCAAACATCTCTTTCGCGAAATGATATAAACTATCTTTTAAGTCCTTGAAACTTACCTCTTCATCCACATAAAGACCTTCTACTTGGTGAAACAAGCAGTGTGCACGCGCTGAAATAGCTTCATTACGAAAAACACGGCCTGGCATAATCGAACGAATAGGAGGCTTTTGGTATTGCATCAAACGCACTTGGACGTTGGACGTATGCGTACGCAATAGGACATCATCTTGAATTTCACCCTTCCCTTTTTCGATGAAAAAAGTATCCTGCATTTCACGTGCTGGGTGATTTGGTGGAAAATTCAAGGCTGTAAAATTGTAAAAATCGGTTTCGATTTCAGGACCGTCAGAAACAGAGAAACCCATCCGGTTAAAAATCTCCAAAATACGTGCACGAACAATCGTTAAGGGGTGCATTGAACCATGTTGGACAGGATCTATTAAAGTCAAATCATCCGGAACTTTTACAGATGAATCGCTATCAGCAAAGGCCTCTTGTGCCAAAACAAACTTTCCTTCCGCCAATTGCTTCAAGGCATTTAAGGCTTGACCCACTTCCCGACGATTCTCCGCAGGAACATCTTTCAACCCATCAAACAATGCCGCCAAACGGCCTTTTCTTCCCACATAAGCAATTCGAAATTGCTCTA
Source organism: Aquirufa echingensis (assembly GCF_042714525.1). Lineage (NCBI taxonomy): Bacteria > Pseudomonadati > Bacteroidota > Cytophagia > Cytophagales > Flectobacillaceae > Aquirufa > Aquirufa echingensis. Next base: position 454,872 of record NZ_JBBKYA010000003.1, read on the forward strand.
ATTCAGCCTCATTGCTAATCAAAAATGATTCAACTTCCGCTTGAATCGCTTGTATCTGTTCGTTCATAAAAAATTATAATATTTTGATCCCTAACGTGGCATGCCATAAGGACGCCTTTTGAGAAAAATTCACTCCTTGAGGCAAAGGGACCGTCTTAGACAAATCGGTCACATTTCCTTCATAACGCACATCGAGCGTTAAACCTAATAAATCGATTCCAGCTCCCGCCGTATATGAAATATAAGCCTTGGTTGTCGCAGCTTGCAAACTCCCCAAATTAGTACCTAAGGCCTCAGCAATCGTATTATTTGAATTCATGCTGTAAGACGCAACTGGACCAGCCATCACATGCAAAGGTCCTAATCGGTAGCCCAACATAATCGGAACGTCCAAACTTGTGTAATGCACATCAAACTGTACTCGTTGAGTAGAAATAGTCTTTAAAATATCAAAAGACCCATTTTTATAGGAAACCAAAAGTTCTGGCTCAACGAATAACTTTCTTCCCAAACGCATGTAAACACCGCCGGTGTATCCAGATTTCCCATTCAGATTTTCAACAACAAAATCACTCATTCCATTATAGGTCAAGTTATCCGTTTTTAAAGACGCCATGGTTACACCACCCTTAATTCCTAGTCGGAAAAAGTTTCCTGTGATCTTACGTGCGGGCATTAAAAATTGAGCCGAAACACCTGAGGTGATACTACTCAAACATCCAACGAGGAGAATAAAACGAAAAAGCTTGCGCATAGATTCTGAGGGATTTTACAATGAAACAGTAAAATTATCCTTTTTCAACCGAAAAAAAAGAAAAAACAAACGAAAAGCGTATTTTTGAAGCTTAATAAAATGTACCTGTGGCTAAAGCTAAAACTTCCTTTTTCTGTCAATCTTGTGGGCATCAAGCGCCTAAATGGTTAGGCAAGTGTCCATCTTGCAATGAGTGGAATACCTTTGTTGAAGAATTAGTCGAGGTAAGCTCCCACCCAGCGGAAGTTTGGAAAAGCCCGTCACAGGCAAGAAGCAAACCCCAACCGAAATTATTACAAGACGTAGACTTCGAAAGCCTACCAAAAATCGCCTGCAATGATACGGAATTCAGTCGGGTCCTAGGTGGCGGCATCGTTCCGGGAAGCCTCGTGTTAATCGGCGGAGAACCGGGCATCGGGAAATCAACCTTGTTGTTGCAAGTGGCTTTGTCTTTAACGGAAACAAAAGTCCTTTATGTGACAGGTGAGGAATCTGAACAACAGATTAAACTGCGCGCCGACCGGCTGGAAAAAAAATCAGATAGCTTATATATCTTGACGGAAACGAATACCCAGGCGATTTTCAAGCATTTGGTGGATCTTGAACCCGAGCTAATCATTGTCGATTCCATTCAGACACTTTTCTCTGATCAAATCGAATCCGGCCCAGGGTCAGTATCACAGATTCGCGAATGTGCCTTGGAATTAATGCGTTTTGCCAAAGAATCGAACACCCCTATTTTTCTAGTTGGCCATATCACCAAAGAAGGATCTATCGCCGGACCGAAAGTCCTCGAACACTTGGTGGATACCGTATTGCAGTTTGAAGGTGACCGACACATGATCTACCGTATCCTACGCACGACAAAGAATCGTTTTGGAAGCACGTCAGAATTAGGCATTTACGAAATGCTGGGCTCCGGCTTACGCGCCGTAACGAATCCATCTGAAATCCTATTATCCCAGCGAGACGAACCGGCTTCGGGCGTCGCGATCGGGACATTGATGGAAGGTAACCGCCCTCTATTGGTTGAAATTCAATCATTAGTTTCGACCACATCCTACGGAACGGCCCAACGGACCGCCAATGGATACGACGGGAAACGCTTAAATATGCTACTCGCTGTGATTGAAAAGCGTGGCGGATATAAACTGAGTTCACAAGATGTATTCTTGAATATTACCGGTGGAATTCGAGTAGATGATCCCGCTTTGGATTTGGCAACCTGTCTTTCTGTCGTTTCCTCTTATGAAGACAAAATCATTGATTCCTCCAAATGCTTCGCGGCGGAAGTGGGCCTAGGTGGCGAATTACGTTCCGTAACGCGCATCGATCAACGCATCGCTGAGGCAGAGAAATTGGGTTTCAAAGAAATTTGGATTTCGAAATACAACTTAAAAGGCTTGAACTACAAACCCAAAAGCATTCAGATTAAATCGGCAGCTAGCTTAATGGATGTCATTATGAACATCTGGCACCAAAACTAGCCTCCGGATAAGTCACTTTCACGAGATGCAAACCATGGGCAGGCACCGCCCGACCAGCTTCTTGTCGGCTTTTAGAGGCTAATATGCGCTGTAAATCGGCCGCCGTCCATTTCCCCATCCCGATTTCCATCAGCGTCCCAACGACCGCACGCACCATCCCGCGTAGGAAACGATTACCCTCAATTGTAAAGATTAAATGATCCCCTTGCTCTTCCCAAAAAGCACGCATAATGGTGCATTCAAAGGTATTTACTTCCGTTTTTACTTTGGAAAAACACTGGAAATCCGTGTGAGACAAGAGTAATTGAGCCGCTTCATTCATGGCCTTCAGATCCAAATCCGCCTCATACCAATACGCAAAATCACGCAAAAATGGATCCTTATGCCGCGTGATTCGGTATTCATACGTACGCGAAGTTGCATCAAAACGGGCGTGAAAATCATCTGCCACCGCATAGATGGCTTGTGCCGTTAAAGCGGGCGAAAGCATGCGATTTAAGCGGTAGATAAGATTATCATCGATAGAGACCGATGTATCAAAATGGGCGATTTGATGCGAAGCATGTACACCTGTATCGGTCCGACCGCTTCCTGTGATCGCAACTGTTTCCCCCAATAAAAGACTTAATTTTTCCTCTAATTCCGCCTGCACGCTGTGTGCATTCGGTTGGATCTGATATCCATGAAATGAGCCGCCATCATAAGCGAATTGCAGTGCATAGCGGCTCATCTTGAATTATTTTGTTAAGGCAGTTTCTAAAGCCGTGAAATAAGAACCAGAAGCTTTCGCCAAAGAACTTACAACCTGACCATCAACTACCATATCTGTACCCTTAACCGTACCTAATTGGGTCGACTTAACACCTAAACCAGCTAAATGTGCTTCGAAAGCAGCTTGCTTCGCTGGAGCAACAGATACAATCACACGTGATTGTGCCTCACCAAACCACATCGCATCTTGACGAATGCCTGAATCAGATTTCACCTCGAAACCTAAACCACGTGGGAAAGCAGATTCAGCTAACGTAACCAAGACACCACCGTCAGACACATCATGCGCTGATTGAATTAATTTACCTTCGATTAAGCCCAAAATACCTTTTTGAACCAATTGCTCTGTAGGCAAATCAAAATGCGGAGCTGGCGAAGCCTTCACTTTGCGGTAAGAATATAAGAACTCAGAAGAAGCGATGTCATTGACAGACTCTCCTACCAAATACACTAAATCTCCTTCAGCCTTGAAATCCAAGGTCATCTTGTTTTCTGGTTTCTCCAAGATACCCAACATACCGATTGTAGGCGTTGGGAATACCGGACCTTCATCTGATGATTGATTGTAGAAACTCACGTTACCACCTGTTACCGGCGTTTCAAACGCCTCACAAGCCTTTTTCATTCCTTTGATCGCTCCTACGAATTGCCAGTATACTTCTGGAACGTATGGATTACCAAAATTAAGGCAGTTGGTAATTGCCACCGGCGTACCACCCGAACAAACAATGTTACGCGCCGCCTCCGCAACTGCCATTGCACAACCCTCTTCCGGATCTGCGTTTACATAGCGAGAATTACAATCTACCGTAATCACGATCGACTTGTCTGAACCATGTACTTTTACAACACCTGCATCCGAAGGCGCATTCGTGTTGCGATTCGCCCGACCGATTGATGAATCATATTGCTCCGCCACCCACTTCTTCGAAGCGATGTTCGGGTGATTCATTAAGAAATCGAAAGCCTTTGGCAATTCTGCCGCTGGAATATCTTGTACTGAATTAATATCAAATTTCTTGAACTCTTGGAAGTAAGCAGGCTCCTTGTATTCGCGGTGATATACCGGTGCGCCTCCGCCCAATACCAAATCATCCGCAGGAACATCGGCTACTAAAACGCCATCTTGATAGAATTCCAAACGTTTGGTATCTGTTACTGTACCAATTTGCTCACAATTCAAATCCCACTTATCGAAAATCTTCTTCGCCTCCGCTTCACGTCCTTTTTCTACGACGATCAACATACGTTCTTGCGACTCCGATAATAATATCTCAAATGGCTTCATGTTCGCCTGGCGTGTAGGAACTTTCGAAAGATCGATGATCATTCCGTGCTCTCCTTTGGCAGACATTTCAGAAGTGGAACAGATAATACCTGCCGCACCCATGTCTTGAATACCAATCACACAACCCGCTTCGATGATTTCCAATGAAGCTTCTAATAATAATTTCTCTTGGAAAGGATCCCCAACTTGAACCGCTGGTAATTTCTCCGATGATTTAGCTGTAATATCTTCTGATGCAAAACTTGCACCACCAATTCCGTCTTTTCCAGTCGCAGACCCCACGATAAACACCGGGTTACCTACACCATAAGAGATAGCGGAAGCTTGCGTTCCTACTTTTAAAATACCTGCAGAAAAGGCATTGACCAAAGGATTTACGTTGTAGCAATCATCAAATTGCACCTCGCCACCCACTGTTGGGATACCAAAAGCATTCCCATAATCCCCAATACCCTTCACAACTCCTTTAACCAACCATTTCGTTTTGGCCAAATCGATGTTACCAAAACGCAAAGAATTCAACTGTGCGATCGGCCGTGCGCCCATCGTGAAAATATCACGGTTGATACCACCTACTCCTGTTGCCGCACCTTGATAGGGTTCTAATGCCGAAGGGTGATTGTGAGATTCAATTTTGAAAGCGCAACCTAAACCATCACCTAAGTCCACTAAACCTGCGTTTTCTTCGCCGGCTTTAGCCAACATACGTGGTGAATCTTTTGGTAAAGTCTTCAACCAAACAATCGAGTTTTTGTAACTGCAGTGTTCAGACCACATGACAGAGAAAATAGACAACTCCGTAAAATTCGGTTTACGACCTAAAATCTCCTGAATACGATCATATTCTTCAGGCAATAATCCCAATTTTTTGGCTGTTTCTACGGTTGGTAGGCTTTCGTTAGATTCCACGCTTATATGTTAATTAAGAAATGTTGTTGCATCGACGCAAGAAGCGACAAAGGTAATAAATTTCGCGAAGAGAGCCGAAAAAAATAATCGGTAAAAATCAAAAATGTAGGGACGCAATGAACATTTATAACCCCCAAACCCTAGGCTGAAGCCTAGGGCTATAAAATAACCCCAAAACCCTAGGCTGAAGCCTAGGGCTATAAAATAATCGCGAGGTATCGCGTCTCTACAGTCTAACGTCTAACGTCCAACGACTAATCCTCATATCCCCCAATATTTCCGATCCTCCGGAACATCGACATCCCTGAACTTATCGGAGAAGTGAACGATTTCACATAACATGGGATTTTGGCGCCAAAATTTACCCAAACCTTGATCTCCACTCCAATGCGTGAATAAAGGTCGTAATGCCTTGGGAATTAAAACGGGAGGCGAATTAACTCCTTGAAATGACGCGACAATAGCTCTGTTGGGATTTGCCAACGAAGTCAAGTTCCTTAAATGCGCATTCGTCAGAAAAGGCAAGTCGCATAATAAAACTAATACATCACGATTCATATCAACTGCTTTCAATCCTACCGCTAGCGTCTCTCCCATCCCCTTTTCCCAATCTTCTACCTGAACATACGACAAAGAGGGAAATTCATTTTTCAAATTCTCCACAATCTGAATGGATTGATCCACCTCAGCCCCAAGACAAACTAAAACTTCTTGACACACAGAAAATGCCAAGCGGATAGATCGCTCTAACAGGCTTTGGCCCTGATAAACCAATAATTGTTTCGCTTCCCCTAATCGAGATGAGGCCCCTGCAGCCAGAATAATACCTACCATTTAAATCGAACTTAAATCAAATGGCAACGTACGAACGCGTTTACCCGTTGCTAGGAAAACTGCATTACATAATGCCGGCGCGATTGGAGGCAAACCCGGTTCTCCTACCCCGCCCGGTTCATCCTGACTTGGCATCACGAAAATCGTTGAGGCCGGAATTTCACCTTGACGCAAAACGGTGTACTCATGAAAATTGCTTTGATCTGTTTTCCCGTGCGTCCGAGTAATTTGATTACAAACCGCGGCGGATAAACCATATACGATATTACTTTCTACTTGCGCTTTGATATTATCCGGATTCAATGGGAATCCGCAATCAATCACAGAATACACATGTTTAATCTTAACGCCAACTTTTTGCTTATCAACAACGACGGCATGCGCCACAATACTCGCAAACGAACGTGCAATAGCAATACCGATCGAAACACCTTGCTTTCGTTTGGCACGGTAATCGGAGATTTCAGCTAATTTATTTAGTACGGCTACAAATTTGGGCGAATCGCGCAATAAGTGTAAACGTAAATCCAAAGGATCTTTTTCTCCCTCTGCAGCCAATTCATCCATGAAAGACTCTTGCGCAAATACGTTAGTCGATGCATAAACCGATCGCCACCACAACACAGGCATTTGAGGATCTATCCAATTGAATGAATTTCGACGAGCCGGAAACGCATAAGGACTATCTTCTAAATTGATTCCCTCCCCTGCCCATGGATCCGGATTATTCCGCATGTCGGCCTTAAACACAGACGCCATGATCGATGCGCCATTCAAGCGATGTTCAAATGCCAACACATTTCCATCCTTATCCAATCCCCCTTGCATGGCCGAAATCATGCCTGGTCGGTAAGGGCCTTGTTGGATGTCATCCTCACGTGTCCAAATAACCTTCACTGGCGCATTTACCTGCTTGGATAAATTGGCCGCCTGCATCACGAAATCAAACACAGCTTTCCGACCAAAAGCCCCACCCATGAAGGTGACATTTATCTTGATATTTTCACGCTTAACCCCTAAATAGGTGGCTAAATCATTGCCCAATCCATCAGGCCCTTGAATAGGTGCCCAAACTTCTACTTGGTCCCCTTGAACAAACACCGTTGCATTACAAGGCTCCATAGGTGCATGCGACATGAAAGGCGTTTGGTAGGTACCCTGAACTTTATAATCTGATAGTTGTAAGGCCTTCGCAAAATCACCCACTTTGGCATCTTTATATTCATTGCCTTCATGTAATGCGGCAGCTTTGGCCTGATTGAAATATTGCTCCGTCGCGGTCTCACCAAAACCCAAAGCATTCCAAGAAACTTGAATGAGCTTCTTTGCTTTTAATGCCGACCAATACGATTCACTGACTACAGCAATGGCTTCAGCTTTCCCTCTTAGTTTTTGGTCAAATCCACCAGAATCCGAATAAGGCCCATGGAAAAACACACGTTCCGTTTTCAAAACAAAGCGAACGCCTTTTACCGCCATGGCTTTGGTTGCATCATAAGACTGCACCTTTCCATAGATCGTTGGGGAATGCACAATACTTGCATACAACATACCTGGCAATTGTACATCCATACCAAAAATAGCTGTTCCATCTACTTTCGCAGGAACATCTGGACGCATGGATGGTTTTCCCAATTGGGTGAACTCGGCAAAGGATTTTAATTTCGGCTTGGAAGGTACCGGTAGATGTGACGCCTCTTCCACTAATTCGCCATAAGACAATTTAGCTTGAGAAAGCTTATTGATGACAAATCCATCTTTTGTTGAACAATCGTTCATGGAAATTTTCCAACGATTTGCAGCGGCTTGCACAAGCATTTCGCGTACCGTTGCCCCAGCAGTACGCAAAGGAATCCAACGCGTACGAACAGATGAAGAACCTCCTGATAATTGCGAACCAAAACGATCGGAACCATCCGTCATTTGAATCTCTACTTGTTCCAAAGGAATATCTAATTCCTCGGCTAATAACATCGGTAGGATTTGATAAGTCCCTTGTCCCATATCCGGACGCGGATTAAACAAGGTTACTTTTCCTGCCTCATTGATATTGATATAGGGGTTAATCTGAACCCCTGTTGTACTTACCTTTTTCAATAGCTTTCCCTTGCTGTCGGAAGAAAAACCTAAAGCCAAAACGAAAGCGGATGTCGTGCTAATTCGTAAAAAATCACGACGTGAAGTTGATGTTTTCATGTTTATGATTTTTTAGTGCTCTGAATTTTCTTGGCAGCCGAATGAATCGCTTGACGCATCCGCGTATAGGTACCGCAGCGACAAATATTTCCCGCCATGGCAGTATCTATATCCTCATCACTTGGATTTGGATTATAAGCTAATAAAGCTGAGGCAGCTAAGATTTGACCTGATTGGCAATAGCCACATTGCGGAACTTGCGCCTCTACCCAAGCTTCTTGCACGGGGTGGGTAGCCTTTTCCGACAAACCTTCAATGGTTGTAATTTTATCAGTTGGCTTTAACGTAGACACCGGAGTCGAACATGAACGAATAGGAGAACCATTCAACAGCACGGTACAAGCCCCACACAATCCCATTCCACATCCAAATTTTGTACCGGTATATCCGATGACATCACGAATGACCCAAAGTAAAGGAGTATCAGAATCAACATCGACGCGATGCTTTTTCTTATTAACAGTTAACTGATAAATCGACATATGAATAAGTTTATACAGCTAAATTTACAATAAACATTCTATTTTTGTTGTATGCTTCTACCCGAAGAAATAAAATTCATTCAGGAACATTTACAACAGGACGCGAGTCGTATCGCTTTGTCGGCAAAAAAATATCCCGGGTTGGATATCAAAAAACTGGCAGGCCAAATACAGGCTCGGCAAAAACTAGCAGAAAAACTACCCGTTTGGACCGCTAATTATGCAATTTGTTTCCCCCAACAAATATCGTTGGAACAAGCATCCTCTGAGGCCACAGCCCTATTCAAGGCAAAGCTTGTTCAAGGGAATTTGATTGACATTACGGGAGGCATGGGTGTGGATTCTTGGGCATTTGCCCAAACATGTAATCATGTTACCTATGTGGAGCAACAAGCTGAACTTGCGGAACATACGCGATACAACCATCTAGTATTAGGCTTGCAAAATGTCACGCATATTCAAGGGAATGGTTTAGATCATTTGGATCAAGATTTTGATTGGATTTATGTGGATCCCGCTCGAAGGGACCAACAAGGGAATAAAGTAATCTTGTTTAAAGACTGCCAACCGAATGTATTAGACCTGCTGGATAAGGCTTCAAATACTTGCAAGATTTTAATTAAAACAAGTCCTGTTTTGGATATCAGTAGGGCGATACAGGAATTAGGTGGTGTGGAAAAGGTGTATGTAGTTGCATACCAACAAGAAGTGAAGGAATTGTTATTTATCAAATCGGGGCAATCCAGTTTAGATCCTGACATTGAAATCGTTGAATTAGCTAATTCGACCAATTCATTTTTCCGTGGCAAGCTCTCAGAAGAGCGTGAAGCAAACCTACGCATAGCAAAAGTGGGGGAATATATTTATGAGGCGCATCCGGCGCTTTTGAAAGCTGGTTTTTTCAAATTAGTACAGGGCGAAGAAATTTGGCAATTAGGCAAGCATACGCATTTATATAGTTCAGATGTTTATAAGTCGGCCTTCCCAGGTAAAAAATATGAACAAATTGCTACGGGGCCCGTGCAACCGAATTGGTTAAAAGCGCATCTTCCCAACTTTCGTGCCAACATAAGCACGAAGAATTTTCCTTTAAAGGCCGATGCACTCAGGACTAAACTAAAAATAAAAGATGGCGGTGAATTCACCCTATTTGCCATCCAAAACAGTGAAGAAAAAAATGAGTTAATCTTGTGCAAAAAGTGTCCTTAAAGATTTACCTTTGCTCATTACATTCCTTAAAATCAACGTTCCATGAAAAGATTCATTTTAGCAAGCGTCCTAATTTTTTCAAGCATTTCCCTTTTTGGTCAAGTATTCACGGGAATGGATGAAATTGAGAAAGCGAAGAAAGAAGGATTCTATACCTACATCAATTCAGAGGAAAAATACGTGATTGAATCTTGGAAGAACTATTTGAAGAAATTCGGGAAAGTAGAGGCAGGACGAGGTGGAGCCATTAATGTTTATCAAGCGAAGATTTCAGATATTTCGAAAGACGGTTTAACCTTGCTTTCTAAAACGAGCGAAGAGAAAAACAAGACCAAATTATTTGTTTCAATCGCTACAGGACCTGATACCTATATTCAAAATGGCCATGAGCAATACCGCGATGCGAGCAATTGGTTAGAGGAATTTGTCAAAATCATCAATTTAGAGGAAGACGTTCGCACACAGGAAAAGGCCTTAAATGAGTTGATTGCTACGAAAACTAAGCAGCAAAAATCAGCAGAACGTATGATTCGTGAATTAGATTCAAATAAACGTCAAACGGAATTATTGACCAAACGTTTAGAAGAAGCGAAAGTGGAGAAAGAAAAGATTCTAGCGAATCAAGAGCAAAATAAATTAGATCAAAAAGCGAACGAGGAAGCGATTATCCAACAAATGCAGAAGTTCGAAGCTGCTAAGAAAAAGATCAACTAACAAATGAGAAAAATTTGTTTCATCCTTTTATTCATCACAACTCCCGTATTGTTCAGCAATTTTGGAATGGTTGAGTATACCGTATTGCATCCTAAAACCAAAAGTGTTCAAACAGATTCGCTTGCTAGGAAACAGAAACCTGTTAACCTATATGCGCAGGACATAAAATCCGCAGATATCAAGCAAGAAGAAGAAAAGACATCAAACATGCATTGGGGAGATTACCTTGTCTTGGGTATCAAGGCAATTGGTGGATTGATACTGAAGCTTTTAGCTCACCTTTAATGCCGAACTTCCAAATCACTTGTCGGGTATCCGCCTCCTTACCTTATGTTTGGAGCCAATTCGACCAAAACCTACTCGCTAAATTAGCACCTCCACTCCCCATTGCGCGAATCATCCAGTTTGATGGTTGTCAGGTCAACGATAAAGTTTGCATTGAATTAGACTTTCTCCTGTATAAAACGCGATGGAATTCTGAAATCACAGCTTACCAGGCAGATGCCACTTCTTACGTATTTGTTGATGAGGGAACCCGCGTTCCCTTCGGGATTAAAACCTGGCGCCATGAACATCGAATCGAGTCGATTTCAGTTCATGAAAGTGCTATAATTGACAAAATTCAATTTCAAACAAATTACAAACTTTTAGATTGGCTATTATTTCCTTTAATTTGGGGAATGATTGCTTACCGATTACCTCTTTATAAAAAGTACCTACATCAACCTCAATAATATGAAACTAAGTTTAACGCAAAAAATCATCATTGGATTTGTCTTAGGACTCGCGCTAGGTGAATATTTATTCATTACCCTTTCCCCGGAAGTGAGCCATGATATTGCGAGTAAAGTTCAAGTGATCTCCAAGATCTTCTTGCGTTTAATCAAAATGATAGTAGGCCCATTGGTCTTTTGTACTTTAGTAGTAGGTATTGCCAAATTAGGTGATTTCAAGGCCGTGGGACGTATCGGTATCAAAACCATTGGTTACTTCTATTTTGCTACTATTTTATCATTAGTAACAGGATTAGTGGTGGTGAATGTAACCCAACCGGGTAGCTTACAATCTTGGCCTAAACCTAGCGCAGGCACAGAAACGGGCATTGATGCCAGTAAAGCAAAGAGTTTAGAAGATTTCATCTTACACATCTTTCCTGACAGTTTCTTCAAGGCATTAGCTGAAAATGAAATCCTTCAAATTGTGATCTTCTCGCTATTCTTCGGAGTTGCCTTAGGATCCATCGGTGAAACAGGTAAACGCTTAATCCATGTTATTGAAAACCTAGCTGAAGTGGTCTTCAAAATGGTGAATTATGTGATGGAAGTTGCACCTTATGCAGTATTTGCGGCGATGACAACCGTGGTTGCCAACAAAGGTTTAAGCATTCTCATCAGTTATGGTTACTTGATGATTTGTTTCATGGGCGGACTTTTGTTCTTTACAACTGTCATCCTGTGGATTATCGCAGCAGTCAATGGAATCAATTATTGGAAATTGATCAAAGAGTTGAAAGAAGCTTTATTGATCTCCTTTTCGACCGCTAGTTCAGAAGCTTCATTTCCGCAAACCATTGCGGCTTTGGAGAAATTCGGTTGTAGCCGACGGATCGTAGGATTCGTATTGCCATTAGGATACAGTTTCAACCTAGATGGTTCGATGTTGTACATGACCTTTGCAACGGGCTTTATTGCACAAGCCTATGGAGTCCATTTAAGTATGGAGCAACAAATCACTATGTTATTAACCTTGATGATTACGTCCAAAGGTATAGCAGGTGTACCTCGCGCGTCCCTTGTCATCATTGCAGGGACCTTAACCATGTTCAATTTACCTGCTGAAGGAATCGCCTTATTATTGGGTGTGGATCCATTCTTAGATATGGGTAGAACGGTGACTTCAGTCGCTGGAAATGGTGTAGCGACTTGTGTGGTTTCGAAGTGGGAAGGAGAATTTACGCCTACTACTTAATTTCAAACGTCATTTGAACCGCTTTGCGGGCTGGAAAAATGGATGCGATAAAGGTGATGATGATGACGGCAACGGCTGTCCAAACAAAATCCATTGCATGCATTTGAATCGGGTAGGCATCAATTAACGCATTGGGAATACCAAGTGGAACAATCCCAAATTGTTGTTGGGCCCATGCCAAAACAAAACCAAGTAACATTCCCACGATTGCACCCGAAAAGCTAATGATTAAGCCTAAGTAGAGGAAACTTCTCAACAATTGTTTCGGGCTGATTCCCATGGCCATCAGTGAACGAAGGTCTTTTCGTTTTTCAATAACCAAAAGCGATAGCGAATAAAAGAGTGTAAAAGAGGCTATTCCCATGACGAAAGCCATGATTAGAAATACGAATAGTTTCTCGATTTTGATGGCTTTCAATAAAAGCGCATGTTGTTCATCACGCGTTTGAACCGTATAATTCCGACCTAATATTTGGCTAATTTGTTCCTTGACTTGCGTGTCTTTGACATCATCCTTCAATACAATTTCATAGGCTGATCGCATCCCTTCGGAACCCACGAGCGCTTCCATCCATGTTAGCGGAACGATAACAGTTTGATTATCAAAATTCTGTTCCACTTCTAGGACAGCCGATGGAAAAAAGGTTTGACTCCGAATCGTGTTTTCGTTGAGCGAGAAACGGCGAAGGCGATTATGATCTGGATACCACGCTTGAATAGGTTCAACCGTATTTTCAAAACTCATACCCATATTCAAAAACACACCAATTCCCACGAATGCGAAAGCCTGCGTGGAATCCCCTAGAAAATACTCCCCTTCCACCACTTGTTTCTTTAGTCGATTTGCTGCAAGAAATAAGGAATCTACCCCTTTGAATCGAACAACCAATTGTTTTTGATCGAAGCGAATAAGTCCTTGATCTTCTAACACAGGATTAATAAAAGCGATACCCGGGATGGCACGAATAGAGGCTAATTGGGAGGCATTCAATTGTACTCGCTGCTGTTCCGCGGACAATATGCGCAAATCGGGATCAAAGGTTTTGAACAGCCCTTTTTGGAAATCCTCCAAACCATTGAAAACCGATAAAATTAGGATAAGCGCCATCACTTCGATTCCCACACTAATCATGGAAATACGGGAAATGAGGGAGATAAAACTCGCCTTACTTTTTGAAAAAAAATACCTTTTTGCAATAAATAAGGATAGATTCACGGGAAAGCGAATTATAATTCTTCAGATGGAATTCCGTCAGATGGCGGAATAACTAAACCCTCAAACAAGGCTTCGATTTTAGCAGCATAAGCAGCTGTATCATCCAAATAAAAACCTAAATGGGGAATAATACGCGCTTGTTTACGGATTCGATTTGCCAAAGCATTGCGAATGGCTTTATTCTTTTCAGATAATGAATACATGATTTGATTGACATCGTCGGCCAACAAAAAACTCAGGTAAACACGAGCAACCGACAAATCTGGACTCACTTTTACATCCGTCACCGTGACCATCGCGTTGCCGAATAGTTCTCTAAATTCTTTTTGAAAGATATCACTTAAATCCTTTTGGATTTGTCTCCCAAACTTTTGCTGACGTTTACTTTCCATATTTGCTCCGATGCTTTTCTACTCAAAAATCTCACAAATTTCACAATAATAATTGGAATCACCGTAATTTAGCGAATTCAAAATTCAATTATGTTCCAATTTCTACGTTCTAACGCATCTATTCCACTAATATTCATGTTGGTGATCTGGGGATTGGCAACATTTCTGTTTGTTCAGGCAGACATCGAACCCTTTTATTGGGAATTAAAGAATCAATTGATTGGTCAAAAACTGAATGAGGGCTTTCGGATGTATCAAGATATCCGGGATAATTCAGGGCCATTAGCTGCTGGATTCTTCCAATTATTAGACGCTATGTCGATTCCCATGTCCATGAATGCCTACTGGGCAAGTGGGTTAATTATACTTCAGGCATTTATCTTTCAGCGAACCATTCAACGTTATGAATTAATGCCTCCGATGGGCTATTTGCCATTTTTCATCTATGCGGTATTTTTCCATTTCTCGTTAGAATTCATCATTCCCTCGGCAGCTCTGCTAGGTTTGACTTTTTTGATATTGGCCTGGCAAGAAATCGTCAAACAACAAAGTACCTTAAATGTAGATGACCGGGTTTTCTTGATTGGTCTTTTCATCGGCGCGGCGGGACTTTGTTACCCGAGTTACTTTCTGTTCATTTTTTGGGGGATTTTAAGTTTGGTATTTTACTCAGGTATCAATATCCGACAAATGCTCCTTGTGCTTGTTGGCTTTCTCATCATCAACATCATCACGGGACTAGTTTACACCTACCATGGAAATTTCCCTTATTTGATTCAGGTATTCCAAAATTCAGCCATTCAATTTCATGCCCCAGCTTGGGAGCAATTAAAAGAGATTGCCTGGGCTTATATTCCGGCCTTCGGATTTGCCATTTACGGTTTTTGGAAAGTGGTTGAGAATCCCAAGATTAAATCGACGGGGCAGAAAGCGCAGCAAACCAATTTGATTTGGATCTTTACGAGCATCATAGCCATTTTCACATTGCCTGCCACATCGAGTAACAATGTGTTGTTCTTCCTACCGGCATTGGCTTATTTCAGTTTAAATAGCTTTTTCCTATTGAAGAAATATTGGATACGCGAAATGATGCTTTGGCTGATGTTGGCAATGACTTATTTCTCACTTCAATGGGATTGGAAGCTGCAAGAAAATAAGCGCATCAAAGCTTCTGAGATTTCACTTCGCAATGAAAAGTTGATGGTCTTAGGCCCCCAAATTGAAGCATATCGCTATAATCAGATGTCGGGCCCCTTTGTTAATTGGGAACTATCCAAATCCATTTTTAACGAATTGGATCAATTCAAAACAATCGTTCTATTGGATCAATACATGACCCAGGATCCACCCACATATATCTATGATCCAACGGGGAAATTTAAGCGCATGCAAAACTACCTCCCCTATCTGCGTGTGCGATATAAGGAGACGAGCAAGCATTTATACAAACGTGTAATTTAGCAGCAGGCGATTTTACCTACGCGACCTGCATGGCGACCACCTTCAAAAGCCGTATCGATAAATGCTTGCAAACAAGCTTTGGCTTCTTCCAAGGAAATAAAGCGAACGGGTAAACAAAGGACATTCGCATCATTATGCTGACGAACCAATTGGGCTACTTCGACATTCCATGCTAAACCCGCACGAATTCCTTGATGTTTGTTGGCCGTTATCGCCACTCCATTCGCACTGCCACAAAGCAAAAGACCGAAAGTCGACTCCCCACTTTCTACCGACTCCGCAACTGGATGCGCAAAATCAGGATAATCCACAGAATCAGCTGAATAGGTACCGCAGTCCTTTACCGAAATTCCTTGGGCTTTTAAAAAATCAATTAACTGATCTTTGTAATCAAATCCTGCGTGATCGCCACCTACGGCGAATGATTTTGCTAAAGTCATAAAAAAGGAGTCAAATATTTTAACAAAGGTAAGCCGATATCACTTACATTTGCCAATGTTCAAACAGATAAATTATGACCGATCAATGGAGAGAAGATGAAGACCGTATTAAGAAGGTTTTCGGTGACAAAACCTGGGCTCAAATAAAATCAGAAGAGTCTTGGCGGATTTTTAAAATCATGAGTGAATTCGTCGAGGGAATCGACAAATTGTCTAAAATAGGCCCTTGCGTAAGTATTTTTGGTTCAGCTCGAACCAAGCCCGATGATAAATATTATCAAATAGCGGAACAAATTGCCGCGAAACTCGTCCGTCATGGCTATGGTGTCATCACGGGTGGTGGCCCCGGAATCATGGAAGCAGGCAATAAAGGAGCAAAAAGTGAACGGGGACGTTCCGTAGGACTGAATATTGAACTTCCTTTTGAGCAAACGCCTAACCCTTATATTGACCACGACAAGAATATCAATTTTGATTTCTTTTTCGTTCGAAAAGTGATGTTTGTGAAGTATTCACAAGGATTCATCATCATGCCGGGGGGCTTTGGCACCTTAGATGAAATGTTCGAATCGTTGACACTTATTCAAACACACAAAATAGGTCAATTCCCGGTTGTGCTTGTAGGAACGGAATATTGGACAGGCTTATTTGAATGGATGAAAACGACGATGGTCCAACATGGTAATATTCATGAAGAGGATTTAGAATACTTCTCCATCGTAGATACGCCAACGGATGCTGTCCGAATCATCGATGAATTCTACGCGAAATACTTATTAAAACCCAATTTTTAGGCCTTCGCAAAAAAGGCTTTCAGTTCATTCAGTGGTAAGGCATTTAGGGTTAAGGCTTTCAATAAGCCGCCCTTTCTCCCTACCCGAACACCATATTCCATGTCTTTTAGTCCTTCGATTTTATGTGCATCGGGATTAATGGAAACAAATACACCTTTATCCATCGCCTCATAAATATGGCGCCAATCCAAATCCAAACGATAAGGGCTTGCATTCAATTCAATACTAACTCCGTTTGCTTTGCAGGCATCTAAAATCTTGCTTGTATCGATCGGATACCCGTTTCTTGTTAATAACAAACGACCAGTTGGATGACCTAAAATACTCGTATAGGGGTTCTCGATGGCTTTGATCAGTCGGCCCATCGCACGTTCTTGATCAATCACCAATTGGGCATGTACTGAAGCAACAACATAATCAAAGGATGCCAAAATTCGGACATTATAATCCAAACTTCCATCCGGCAAAATATCCGCTTCGATTCCCTTTAAAATCTGAAAATCAGTCCATTGTTGGTTCAAGGCATCGATTTCGGCATGTTGGCGGTTGATATCTTCTTCCTTCAATCCCCCCGCATAGGCCGCATATTGCGAGTGATCAGCAATACCGAAATAGGTCAGACCTAGGGCCCGACAAGCCTCTGCCATTTCCAAAAGCGTATTCTTGCCATCAGAATAAGTTGAGTGATTGTGCAAACAACCCGTTAAATCACCTAATTCAACTAAATCTGTATTTTGGTGTTTGGCTGCCCATTCGAATTCCTTGAATCCTTCGCGCATCTCTGGAACGATAAAAGGAAGGTTTTGAGATGCATAAATCGATTCGACCGATTGAATATTTTTCTGTTGGAAAAAATTTACCTGTGCCAAATGCTCCGGATTCGAACCTAATTGAAATTGTAAACTACTTAATTGGGCTGCATCCGCAAAATGAATCTCAATGGGAATCAAATGCCCATCCAAATGTCCGCGCCAGGTAAACGGCGAGGATTGCTGGAAATCCGTTTGCATTCCCTCGATCCCCTCGATCACCCCCTGCGCACCGAACATGTCGGCAGTTTCCGCGATAAATACAAGGCTCGAAATCACTTCGCAATTTCGGCTCAATTCACCTGAAACTGAAATTTGAGGGAATAATGGCTCAAGCAAACCTAAGAGGTGTTGGCTTAATTTACCCGCCTTATCTAGACGTAATTTGCGGCTATTTTCTTTGAGAAATAAAATATAGGTTTTGACATTTTCTTGAATCGCTTTGCCAAATCCTTTGAGTTGTTCAAGCTGGTTGGCATGACAGGCCGCCAACAAATCATCTAATTCTGTAATCCCCAATTCACGCCAGATTACTCCGACCTTTTTAGGACCTAAACCTTTAATTTTTAATATGTCGAGAATCCCTGGAGGCGTTTGCTCGATCATGGCATCCATGTCGGCGCAAGTTCCTGTTTGGGCAATATCTTGTACGATTTGAACAACAACCTTCCCTACCCCAGGAATGGCATACAGCGCATCTTGATCACAATTCGCAATGCGCCCCGCAAATTTATCTAAACCCCGTGCCGCAAAGCTGAGGTTTTTGCTTTTAAACTCGTTGATGCCATGCACATCCCACAATTTGACTAAGAGCTCGAGGGCATCTACAATTTGTTCGTTCTCCATGCTTAAAATAAAGACATTTGTTGGTTTAATCCGGCATAGCCTTCATGATTCAAAAGCCATTCTTTGCGCCATAATTCACCGGCATATCCGACCATCGCCCCGTTGGAACCGATGACCCTATGACAGGGGATGCGCAATAAAACTGGGTTTTGACCATTGGCATTTCCTACCGCTTGCGCGGCTTTCGCTTGGCCGATTTTAAGGGCAATATCCCGGTAAGTCCAGGCCTCCCCTGCAGGAATCGCATGTAATGCATTCCAAACTTTTTCTTGAAATTCAGTACCCAAATGTGGGGCAACAGCAGATTTCCACACATAATTCTTTTGAGTAAAATAGCCTTGTAAATCGGTGATAATCAGTTGCTCAAGCTCGGGATTATCCGTGTGATTCTCTCCCATGTGTTCGACAAATCGAAGGCTCGAAATACCTTGTTGGGTATATTCCACTCGAATTGCCCCGATGGGACTCGCATAAAAAAGAAAGTTCAGTAAGACCATGATGCAAAATTACGCCCAAAATTGCGGTTTAAATTGTAAAATTTTGGTAATTAACTGAAATTTCCGACTAAGTTTTCAAAATACGTAAAGCCTGAGGACCAATTGTAAATTTAAAATTCTAAATTATTTGCATATCAAGCATTTAATCAAAACAACAAGCGTATGAATTTCACTTTTGACCAATACGATACCGAGGGATTTTACGACGAAATGTTCAAAGAGAACGGCGAAGTTCGGCCGGGTTACACCCATTTCAAGGAACGCGTCGAGCAATTAAAACAAGAAGAATTTACCCGTAGGCAGCAATCAGCAGAGCGTGCTTTGATGGCCATGGGTATTACATTCAATGTCTATGCGGAAAACGAGGGAACCGAGCGCATCATGCCTGTGGATATTATTCCCCGCATTGTGGAAGCCAAGGAATGGGAGAAGATCGAAAAAGGGCTAATTCAACGCATTACTGCATTAAATCTTTTCTTGAACGATATTTATTCGGATCAAAAGATTATCAAAGACGGAATTATTCCCGCGGAAGTCATTGAGTCGTCAAAAGACTTTTTAAGACCTTGCATTGGGATTAAGCCTGCCAAAAACATTTACATCCACATCACGGGAACGGATTTAATTCGGGGAGCAGATGGCGAATACATGATCTTAGAAGATAATTTACGTTGTCCGTCGGGCGTTTCGTATATGATGGAAAACCGGGAATTATTGAAGCAAACCTTTCCAGAAGTCGTTGCAAAAACGCAGATTCGGCCGATTTCAGATTACCCACATAAGTTATTGGAAATGTTGCGATTCATCAGCGACCGACCAGAACCTACAGTGGTGGTTTTAACGCCCGGAATCTATAATTCGGCTTATTTTGAGCATTCGTATTTGGCCCAACAAATGGGTGTTGAATTAGTGGATGCCCGGGATTTGGTGGTTCATGAAGGTTATGTCAAAATGCGAACTACGAAAGGCTTCCAAATTGTGGACGTGATTTACCGTCGGATCGATGATACCTTTTTAGACCCTACCGTCTTTAATCCCGATTCGATGATTGGGATCCCAGGCATTTTTGATGTTTATAAAAATGGGAAAGTCGCGATTGCGAATGCCCCTGGAACAGGTGTGGCTGACGACAAGGTAATTTACGCCTATGTTCCACGCATCATCAAATACTACTTGAATGAGGAACCAATCATTCAAAATGTCAAAACTTATATTTGTTCGGAAGAAGAAGATCGCGCTTATGTATTGGCCAATATTGAAAAATTAGTGGTTAAAGAGGCGAATGAGGCAGGTGGTTATGGCATGTTGATCGGCCCCAAATCGACCCAAGAAGAGCAGGAAAAATTCAAGGCATTGATTTTGGCGAACCCAAGAAACTACATTGCCCAACCTACGATTTCATTATCACGTGTACCTTGTTTAATCGATGACCATGCAGAAGGTCGGCATGTCGATTTGCGGCCATACATCCTCTATGGTGATGGGGTGAAAGTAATGCCGGGAGGATTAACGCGGGTGGCCTTGCGAAAAGGTTCCTTGGTGGTAAACTCATCGCAGGGAGGTGGTTCGAAGGATACGTGGGTGCTTTATTGAGTTAAGAGGTAAGAGGTAAGAGGTAAGAGGTCGGTTTTATAGAGACGCGATAATCGCGACTTTTAGACATTGGACTATTGTCTCTTTGGCAAACCTTTCAGGATTGCCAAAGTTTGAGGCGTATGAAATGCGCCGATTGGACTGATGACCTAGAATCGATACCTCGCATCTAGGCCCCAGACTGAAGTCTGGGATTAATTTATAACCCTAGGCTTCAGCCTAGGGAGTAAAAAGTTCCATCATATCCAAACAAAATAGACGCGATAATCGCGTCTATTCAAATTCAAACGGGGCTGTCGCCCCGTTTAATCTTTTATTTAAACAAGCTCATAATGCCAGCAGTATCGTAAGCAAGCCACTCTTGTACTATTTTACCATCTTTAATTAGGTCAACAGCACTAATGACAACTTTAATCGTTTTACCAGCTTTTGATAAAGCAGCATATTGATATGAAATCACGTAGTTGTTAGCTTCTTTCATATTTTTGTTTTTGTGAACATATTCCCAAATAGGGGCTACTTTCTCAAATTTCACAGAAATACCATTCGCTTTTAAGGCTTTAATAAATGCCACATTTTGGTTTAAATTCTTCTCCTCCAGATTATCATGAAATTTCACATCTGCTGAGTAAAAAGATTTGTAACTAACTGTGTCCATGAATTCTAACGCTTTGATGGAATTTAAGACCCATTTCGTATTAGGCGATTGTTCCAAACTATAACCAGAGTTGAAACCGGTGTCAGCATTTCCTTCCTTAGAAATTTGAGTAGATTGAGCGGATGCAAACGCTGAAATTGTCAAAAATGCGAGTACTAATTTTTTCATAAGAATTTTGATTTTAAGATAGATAAAGATGCAATTTGAGTACCTAAAAAGGTATTCGTGCATGAATGAGGCTCGATTTTGTTCCAAATTGCGGGGTTGGAACAAAATGATTTATCAATTTTCTTTATCTTGAACCACGAAGACAAAACCTAATTCACCATGGGCATTATTTTCCCTTTGTTTGGAATATTCACTTCCTTTATTCTTATCTATTATCTGAGTTCATTAAATAGGTCGAATGCCTTTTTAGCACTCTTTTTCTTATGCTGTAATGTGGTTGTATTGATCTATTATGGCTTACATTACACACAAGACCCGTTTTGGGAAGGAATTTGTTTTGTCCATTTTCTACCCCTATCGTATTTACTAGGCCCCTTGTTGTTTTACTATGTAAAAACCATGGTAACAGACAATCATAGACTAGAAAAATTTGACCTATTACATCTTATACCGGCTGTTTTCATCCTGATTAATTGCCTACCATTCACCACGCTACCATTCGATCAAAAAGCCAAAATCGCTCACGAAATAATCAATGTAACAGAGAAATATAGTCTAGATTTCCAATTTGTATCGTTTGAATCCATACTCGTTTCTAGGACCTTGCACTTAGTGGCATATTGCATATTTTCGCTCATCTATTTCAATAGGCATGCCCGAAAAACGAAGGCCGTTTTGGGGCAATTGGCAACAAACCATCAAATCCTGAAAAGATGGATCTATTTACTTTGTGGAATTCAATTCATCATTTCCAGCAATAGTTTATTACATATGCTGACGGTTGTAGGGATCAATTTTGACTTTCAGAGTGACGCATATACTCAAATATTTACTTCCAAACAGCATTATTTTGCTGTGGCAGGTGGCGGCTTTTTCTTGCAAAATTTCTTCTTGTTTTTGTTTCCCAAAATCCTATACGGAAATGTTTCTTTCAATCCCCAAAATGGAAATTCAACTATTTTCAATGAATTCAAATCGGCTATTCCCAAGAAAAGGAAGCACCTTGAAATCGATGTAGAGATTGAAGAAGAATTACAAATCTATTTACTTACTCTCCCCTTTACGAAAAAGGATTTCTCATTAGCTCAAATGTCATTTGATTTGAAAATCTCCGAAAGAGCATTATCACTCTATTTCAACACGGTTATTGGAATAACATTTAGTCAATGGCGTAAAAAAATCCGTATCGATTACGCCATAGAGCTCATGAACGCTGGAGAATCTAAAAAAATAACCATTGAAGCTATTTCTACAAAAGCAGGTTTTGCTTCTCGATCGAAATTCATCGATGCGTTTAAGGAGCAAGTGGGAATTACGCCATCGGCGTATATAAAGTCGATTGAAATATAAATTTGGACGTTAGTCGGTGGACATTGGACATTGGACGTTTGATTGTAGAGACGCGATACCTCGCGTCTAGTCCCCAGACTGAAGTCTGGGGTTAATTTATAACCCTAGGCTTCAGCCTTGGAAAAAAAGCTTCATCATATCCAAATAAAAAAGACGCGATTATCGCGTCTTTCCTATTTTACTACTCTTGATTCCTCAACAAATCCTCCATGGTTTCCCGTTTGCGAATCACGCGGGCGACTCCCCCATCAACTAATACCTCGGCAGGTAAAAAGCGGGAATTATAATGCGAAGCCATCGTGAACCCATAGGCACCAGCATTCGCCAATGCAATGATGTCTCCTTCTTTAACCTCATTCAATAAGCGTTCATTTTGCTTTCCGGCATAATCAAACGAGAATGTATCCGTTTCGCAGATATAACCCGTCACACGATATTCCGCTTGCTTGGAGCTATCTTGATTGGATGCATTGAAAATATAGTGGTATGAGCCATACATCATGGGACGAATCAAATGATTCAATCCTGAATTGATACCCACAAATGTTTTCACGGGATCATGTTTAACCACATTCGTTTCGGCTAAAAAGGTTCCTGATTCACTCACCAAAAACTTGCCTGGTTCAACCCAAAGGCGTAATTCCCGACCGTATTTTTGGCAGAATGCACGAAAGGCATCACTCATGATTTGGCCTACTTCTTTCATATTCACGCCTGGATCTTCTGGCGAATAAGGAACTTTGAAGCCACCACCTAAGTCGATGATTTGCAAATCCTTGAAATCATAGGCAAAATCAAATAGCGCTGAGGCCGCTTGCTCAAAGGTTTTGCCATCCTTGATATCCGAACCCGTGTGTTGGTGTAAACCAATTACGTTAATATTATATTTGTCAACAAGCGCTAAAATCTCCGCTTTTTGATGAATCGAAATCCCAAATTTAGACTCCGGATGAGCAGTCATAATTTTCTCATTTCCCCCTCCAAAAACATGGGGTTTAATGCGAATCAAACATGGCTGCGACGAACCATAGGTTTGACCAAACTTTTCCAACACCGATAAATTATCTAAGTTGACAATGGCCCCCTTAGAAACAGCATATTCAATTTCCGAAAAATGCACTCCAGAAGGCGTAAAGGTAATTTGTCCGCCCTCATATCCGGCAATCAACCCCATCTCCAATTCCTGTGGAGACACGACATCCATCTCGACTCCATTCGCACGCATTAATCTTAAAATAGACAAGTTTGTGTTCGATTTTGCTGCGAACTTAATCGTTAAATTTATACCAAGAAATGATTGCTGAAGAAGCAAGATTTTTTCCCTAATTTTGTCGGCATCGTATACATAAAGTGGTGTACCAAAATCTTTGGCTAAATCGGTTAACGGAATGTTCTGAATTGAATAATATGCCATAGGGAAATTTATAAGCCACAAAGATACTAATTGAACGAACATGAAAAGCATAATCATTGCCTTATTCCTACTGGCTCCCCTATTTGTCTCTGCACAAATTAAGAGCGGACCTATGTTGGGCTACTCCGAAATGAAGGAAGTCCTCGTATGGATTCAAACAGAAAAATCGGCGGAAGTAAGCTTACGTTATTGGGAAAAAGGGGATAAAAACATCCACAAAACAGATCCCGTCAAAACAGAGAAATCGCAGGCTTTCATTGCACGCATCATTGCGGATGAAGTTAGCATGGGCAAAAAATACGAATATGAAGTATGGGTCAATCGGAAAAAAGTAAGCTTTGATTATCCCTTGGAATTCCAAACGCAAGAACTTTGGCAGTGGAGAAAAGATCCTCCAGCGTTCTCATTCATCTTTGGGACCTGTAATTATGTGAATGAAGAGGCAACGGACCGCCCGGGCCGACCATACGGTGGAGCCGACGAAGTTTATGCGGCGATGTATGACAAGAAACCTGATTTCATGCTTTGGGGTGGCGATAATTTCTACTACCGTGAACCGGATTACACGAGAACGGGAATGATTCATCGCAATGACCATGCACGTGCTGTGAAATCGATGCAACCCTTATTAGCTAATGTCCACCATTATGCCATTTGGGATGACCATGATTACGGGCCAAATGACTCTGATCGCTCTTTTCCATTAAAACAAACCTCTTTGGAGATGTTCAAAATGTATTGGGGAAATCCCAATTACATCTTCCCAAATGAGGGAATCACGGGCAAATTCCAATGGGCGGACGTGGAATTCTTTTTAATGGATGACCGCTGGAATAAGGCCCCCAACGAATTAAATGACCCCAACAAAGACTATTGGGGGCAGAAACAAATGAATTGGTTATTAGATGCACTTATTTCTTCCAAGGCAAGCTTTAAAGTCATCGTCAATGGAGGCCAAGTTGTTAGCCCGGCTAAGGTATTCGAAAACATGGCGAATTACGAAGGAGAGCGGAATCAATTATTGAAAGAATTGAAAAATCGTAATATACCGGGGGTGCTATTTTTAACTGGCGACCGACATATTTCAGATTTGAATAAATTGGAAAGACCAGGCACTTATCCGCTATACGATTTAACAGTTTCACCCATGACTGCTGGAAAAGCGGATGCGGTCAAACTTGATTACAATGAAACTTTGGTTCCAGGTACACTTTTACAAGAGCGTGCTTTTTCAAAAATTGAGGTTTCAGGTCCCTTGAAAGATCGCACAATGACCATCACTTTGTTCAATGTGAAAGGCGAAGTTTTATGGACCAAAGCAATTAAATCCACTGAATTAAATTAACATGGAAGTAGTATTAAATCGATTAGATCAAGATTTTCATTTTGAGGCCAAAGGTTCCTCGCCTATTTCGGTTCATATCGATGCCTCTGAGGGCATCGGGGGACATAATGCCGGTGCACGTCCCATGGAATTATTATTGATGGGATTAGGTGGTTGCACGGCCATTGACGTGATTTTGATCTTAAAAAAGCAACGCCAAGTAGTGGAAGATTTCCAAATCCGAGTACAAGGTGACCGAGAGAAGATTGAAGGAACCGAGAAGACTCCTTTTAGACAAATCAATATTCAATTTGAATTAACGGGCCAAATCGATGGGAATAAAGCGTTAAAAGCTATCCAAATGTCGATGGACAAATACTGCTCCGCTACGGCTCAATTAGAACCCAGCGCAACAATTACTCATAGTTTACTATTAAACGGACAAACCTTCGAAGCCTAACATGCAAGCATATTTAGATTTATTAACGCACATTAAAAAAAACGGAACCTTCAAATCCGACCGGACAGGTACAGGGACAACAAGTGTTTTTGGTTACCAAATGCGCTTCAACCTCGAAGAAGGCTTTCCATTAGTTACGACCAAGAAAACGCACTTAAAATCCATCATTTATGAGCTATTATGGTTCTTAAAGGGTGAAACGAATATCAAGTATTTAACAGACAACAATGTAAGTATTTGGAACGAATGGGCTGATGAAAACGGCGACCTTGGTCCTGTATACGGCAAGCAGTGGAGAAGTTGGGAAGGTGCCAATGGCGTTGTCATTGACCAAATCAAAGAAGCCATCCACACACTGAAAACCAATCCCGATTCCCGTCGGATCATTGTCAGTGCTTGGAACGTGGCAGACCTCCCTAAAATGGCTTTAATGCCTTGCCATGCCTTCTTTCAATTCTATGTGGCAGATGGCAAATTATCTTGTCAGTTGTATCAACGCTCAGCGGATGTATTCTTAGGGGTTCCCTTCAACATCGCTTCCTATGCCTTGTTGACGATGATGATCGCACAAGTATGTGATTTAGGCTTGGGTGATTTTGTATGGACAGGTGGCGACACGCATCTTTACAGCAATCACATGGAACAAGTGGAATTGCAATTATCACGCACTCCGCGTGCTCTTCCTACCATGAAAATTAATCCAAATGTGAAAGACATTTTAGATTTCCAATACGAAGACTTTACACTAGAGGGATATGATCCATATCCGGGGATTAAGGCGCCGGTGGCGGTTTAAACTAGGTTAGAGGTTAGAGGTAAGAGTTAGAGGTAAGAGGTGAATTCAATTAACTGATATATTTCCTTACTTATCAGTTTGATTTATAATATTTCGGATTTATGTAACGATAATTACTAGATAAATCAGAAATAATGGGTCAGACTAACATTATATATCCCAAATCGTTCAAATTCGCATTAAAAATTGTTAGAATTTATCAAGCCTTAGTAAGTACACATAAAGAGTATGTGTTAAGCAAACAAATACTTCGGTCAGGTACCTCAATTGGAGCTAATGTTTCCGAGAGTAGAGGTGCATTTTCTAAAAAAGATTTTGAGTATAAATTGTCCATAGCTTATAAAGAAGCAAAGGAAACAGCCTATTGGCTCAATTTGTTAGCTGCTAGTGGTCTTATGGAAGAATGTGTCAAAGTTGAATTAATGGAAGACGT
Source organism: Aquirufa echingensis (assembly GCF_042714525.1). Taxonomy (NCBI): domain Bacteria; kingdom Pseudomonadati; phylum Bacteroidota; class Cytophagia; order Cytophagales; family Flectobacillaceae; genus Aquirufa; species Aquirufa echingensis. Next base: position 482,135 of record NZ_JBBKYA010000003.1, read on the forward strand.
AGAAGAACTGCAACGGCTACTAGGATCTGCTTTGATAACCTTACGTAAAAATACCCACTAGAACCTCTCACCTCTCACCACTCTCACCACTCTCACCTCTCACCTCTCACCTCTCACCTCTTACCTCTTACCTCTTACCTCACACCTAATTATCAATCACCCCTCCACTCAACACATTACAACCCTTGTACTCATCATCGATATAGATGAACACATCCTCTTTGGCCTTTAAAAACCACTCTTCGATTGCATCGTTTTTCTTACGCGTTAACGCAATGTTCGCAATCTTTTGGTAATCATCCTTTAAATTCGCGTAATGTGGCGGGTATTTCGCTTTGTAATACAAAATACGAACTGCCGACCGACCATCATCCGTACGGTAAGGAATCGGAGTAGAAATGGTTCCTACTTTCATCGAATCCAAAGAGAAATACAATCCCGGCTCCATCGTGCCGTCGAATGGCATACGCGTGGAACGTGAGGCCATATCCAACATCAATCCACCCGCGTCTTGCGTTAATTTATCTTCTGAATATTCACGTGCTGCCTTATCAAATGTCAACGAATCGCGTTGAATAACGATACGCAAACTATCCAAGAAATGTGTCGGCTCTGTCAAATCCAATTTTTGGTAATCCGGACGAATCAAAATGTGACGCGCATGATACTCTTGTCCGCGAACCGCCAATAGTTGAATTAAGTGATATCCAAATTCAGATTCCACAACATCCGACATTTGGTTCGGCTTTAATTTCAAAGCAGCGGCTTCAAACGGAGCGACCATTTGACCACGCTTTGAGAATCCTAAATCACCACCACGCTTTCCACTTCCTAAGTCCTCCGAATACAATTTGGCTAATTCCTCAAAGGATTCTCCTTTTTCAATCCGCCGACGATAATCCATCAAACGAGCAACTAACTCCGACTTCTGTGTTTTGTTTGGCTTCGCTAAACGAACAATATGCCCCACTTCCACTTCAGAAGGCAAATAAGGCAATGAATCTGTTGGAATACGAGTAAAAAATGCCGCAACTTCCTTCGGAGTGATTTTCACATCACTCGTGATTTTATCCTGCATTTTACGGCCCGTCAACTGCTCTTTTAATGACAAACGTAAATCTTCTTTCAGATTCACAATCGATTTCCCATAAGCCTCTACAATGTTTTTAGCAGAACCGTATTGCGCTTCCATTTGATCCATACGAGAATTCAATTCGCCATCAATACGTTTTTCATCGACAATGACAGAGTCAATTTCCGCTTTGGCCAACATCAATTTATTCACCACCAAGCCTTCTAAAATCTGGCAACGATTCGGAGTGTTTGCCTGACCACTCGTTAAATATTGGCTGTATTGCTGTTCTACCTCCGACTTCAGGATAAAATGATTGTCCACTTTGGCAATGATTTTATCAATCAATGTACCTTTGTCTGTCTCTTGCGCATGTACGCCTGCAGAAACGCAAAGCATCACAAATCCCAACAAATACCCTTTCAATTTCATATATTTCATGTTTCTATTGCATAATGCGATTCAACTCCTCCGTTTGTAATACCACGGGAAAACGTTGCTTCAAATTCGTTAACCAATCCTTCTCTAATTGCGCCTGTAGTTCGCGAATAATCGAACTACGTGATTCATCAAAACGCTTCAAACGCTCAGGCTCCAATGCGCTAATTTCGATGTAAATATGTCGGCCATCCAATTCTTTCGTCTGCTTCCCTACTTCCCAAGAAACCCCATCCAAAATCGTATTTTGACCTTTGATAAATAAACCTTCCTCAGCCACCAAACTCTGCGGTTTAATCGCATTAAATCGCTTTACCACATCTTCCATCGATTGCGAGTAAAACTTAATGGCAACACGTGCGTTTTTAGCCTTATCTGTTTTAGACACGGGTTTTAAGGTTCCCTCCACTTTCTCGATAATGCGCGTTGGGCTAATTCCTTTTTTAACTAAATATTTTACCAAATAATTAACGCGAGCCTCAGACAAACTATCCGCTTCCGAAGCATCATGATAACCGGCTAATTCAATCACATAATCCCGATTTTTAGCCATCAGAATGAATAATTCTTGTGCAATTTTCGTCGCACTCTCTAGCATATCTGAATGCCCTAATGCAAAACCAATATCCGGTAAGCGTTTATTCATCGGATATGGCGACTTCACAACCAATTCCAATGCGTCAGCTAATGTCTTTGGCGTATCCGCATCAATGATTTTAGCCTTCGCGCGTGCTGGCATGGTAAATTGTGCCGCATGCGATTGGAAGTAGGCTTGTTGGCGCAAACTATCCAATGACTTCTCAAATATCTCCTGATCAATAATTTTACTGTACAAATTACCCTCAAAAAACTCCTGCATCTGCTCTTTAAAAGCTGGATACTTCGTTTCTAAATTCTTCTCCTCCTCTTCCAGCGTATGAATATCAACAAATTCCTCTAGCCACGTCCGCTCTGAAATACTAGGTAAATAACCCAAAGCTTTTAATTTCTTCTTTTGTTGGGCCACAATAAACTGATAAAAATCCTGAATCGTCCAGGTCTTATCCGAAACCTGCAACAAGGGCATTTTCAAATAATATTCATCCCCAATACGATCTTGTGCAAAGCGCTCAACTGCGATTTTTTCAGCGGCTTCCAACACAACAACCTTATTTTCTGCTTTGACACGCTTCATAAAGGAAGCACGAATCAAAGCACTTCGCTCGGGATCCGTGACTACTTTTTGGCGTAAATACTCCGCCATTTCATCGTAGCTCAACAAAGGTTTTTTGTCTAATAACTTGAATATCTGCCAACCTAAATTCGTCCGAATCGGCTCAGTATAATCCCCTAAACGTTGGATTGTGAATAATTTACTTTGCAATTCTTCCGACAAATCTGACGAATAATACCAGCGGCGTAATTCCCCACCTCTACCTTTTGAATAAGGATCTTCGGAATAATTCTTACAAATCAACTCAAAAGACTCATCGCCTTTCTCCAGGTATTTTTGCACTTGTTCGATGCGATTCTTCGCATCTACCTGCAAGTTTGTTGCAGCATTTACGGGAACAGAAACCAAAATATGTGCCAAACGAATCTTTCCCTGATTCGGGCGGACATCTAAAATCTTAATCAAATGATAACCCGCTGTTGTACGCACAATACCCGAAACACCACCTTTTTCAAGCGCATAAACAGCATTCTCAAAAGCATATTGTGTTTGTAAACTTGTCACAAAACCAATGTTTCCGCCTTTGGCTGCCGATAAATCATCTTCAGAAAACTTCTTCGCTAAATCTTCAAATACCTCGCCAGCCAATATGCGTTTGCGGATATTATCAATTTTCTGATAGGCAATTAAAGTATCTGCTGTCGTTGGATTAGCAGGTAATTTGACCAAAATATGAGCTACGTGTTTTTCGAATTTTAATCGTTGGTATGCTTCCTTCACCAGCGCCTCCGACTTATCCCCATCGATGAGATATGGACTCGCCAATTCCTTGCGAAAGCTTTGGTATTCATCCTGAAAAGCGGCAGATTGAGGAATTTTAGCATCTTCCGCAGCTAAAATCTTCAATTGGTAATCAATATAATCCGATAAAAACTTCTGCTTATTATCCGCCTTGATGCTATCGCTTTCCAATAATCTACGATAATCTTTCTCGAATACGGCCGCTGAAATCTTTTTGCTTCCCAATTGAATAGGCGCATCCTGCTGAGCCCGCAAAGAAAGCGGCAACAGACAACATAATCCAAGTAAGTATTTAACGGGAAACTTAAAATTCATTTTCTAAACTAATTACACACAAGTCGACAAAATTACACAAAAACCTGCAATTTACCGGCCTAATTCTTTATTCATTTACCTGGATTCGATAAGCATAGCCATACTGATAGGCATCCAAACCCGCTTTCCCACCATTCCAATTTCCGCGCTTAAATCGCGTAGACTTTCCTTTGGGCAAAGCTGACCAATCCCATTGCAATTCCGATACGCCCAACAAATCCCGACCATCTTGCTTCGACCAATAATGTAAACCTAAACTGCCCAAACGCGCTCCCCATAAAAACCAGGAAATGGGATTGCTAACGGCACTCCACTCGACCATCATTAAAGGAACTTGCAACATACCTCCCCATTGATTGACTTGGTTCAACAAATGTTGATCCTTCGTATAATCATCCAACTCCCAAAGGGAAACCTGTAAACCCAATTGGTCACCGGGATTCAATAGCATTCGTAAGGCAGGAATCGTATGCAAGGCGATTTTATCGCCTTGTCGAACACCTCCCAGAAACCGTGAAGCCGTTTCCATGCGCAGAATTTTACCTTCCTTGATGGCCACAAGGTTATATTCTACCCAAAGCTCATCCTTCAAATTCACATTTTCTTGAATATCGTAGGCCGTGATGGAAGCTAGTTGCAAACTAATTTCGCGTGGTTTCTCTTGGGTAATGACAACAGGATTTGCCTGAACTGAAGAAGGTACAGTCGTTCGCCGACAAGCCATCATCGAAAGCAAAGCAAGAAAATAAATGAATTTACGCATGTTTAGCAGCCGGCTCTTGTTGGGTCAAGCAGTGAAAACTCCCCTGCCCCCAAATGATTTTCTTCGCCGAAAGTCCAATAACGGGCCTATCTGGAAAAAATTGTGCTAAAGTCGCTAAAGCAAATGCATCCTGCGGACAATCAAAAGTTGGCACCAAAACACCCGCATTGCAAATGTAAAAATTCGCATAAGAACCTGGCGCGCGAAACTCATCAATCACTACTGCCGCTGGCATAGGAATCTCCACGATATTCAAAGGCTTGCCATTCGGTAAGCGCATCGCCTTCAATTCTTTTAAATTCTGATCCAATACCGCATGATTTTCATCTTGCTCATTCGGCTCAACCATCGCAATGACCGTGTCCTCATTCACAAAACGAACGGTATCATCGATATGTCCATCGGTATCATCCCCCACAATCCCATCGGAAACCCAAAGAACTTGTTCGACGCCGTAATAATCACATAAATATTGCTCGATTTGAGTCTGACTTAAATGTGGATTCCGGTTAGGATTCAATAAGCAAGACCGACTCGTTAAAACAGTCCCTGCTCCATTGAAATCGACCGAACCACCTTCCATGATTATACCAGGACTTACTTTTTTAAGTCCCAAAATTTCCGCTACACGAGTTGGGGATTCATTATCCGAATCAAAGGGCGGATACTTTCCACCCCAAGCATTGTAGCCCCAATCGACGATTAAGCGCTCATTATTCGATTGATTAAGCAAAATCGCAGGTCCATGATCGCGACACCAGGCATCATTCGTAGGCTGAATATGCAAACGAATTTGCGCCGCATCAATTCCATAAACCAAATATTGAGACTCGATAAATTGGGCTAAATCCGCATCATTAACTTGAATATTAACCACTTCTCCTTGCGAAATAGCTTTGATCAATCCAAAATACTCGGGATACATTTCAGCTAATTTATCCCCTTGCCACGAATGATCATTGTGCGGAAAAGTAATCCAAGTGGATGAATGCTGTTCCCATTCTGCAGGAAAATAAAAGCCTAATTCTTTTGGTGTTTTCATTTTATAATTGTGCGATAATCCGCAATCCTTCTAGCGTAATCAATTTGTTAACTTCATCAAAATATTGCTCTAAGGGAGTCAAAATGGACGAAAGCCCACCTGTAGCAATGACTTTAACTTCCACTTTTCGTTCTGTCTTCACCCGCGCAATCATTTCTTTCACCATCCCCACATATCCCCACAAAATACCCGATTGAATGGCAGAAACCGTATCAAAACCTAAAGCTGAATCAGGCATCTCCAAAGGCACTTCAGGCAATTGAGCAGTTTGTGAGAACAAAGATTTCACAGCCGTTTTTAAACCTGGAGCGATGGAAACTCCCTGCATTTTACCATTTTGGTCAACTAAAGTAAAGGTCAATGCAGTCCCAAAATCCACGATCAATACCTCAGAGTCATAATGATGATGTGCATAAACCGAGTTAGCAACCAAATCGGCACCAATTTCATCCGGACTCACCACCTCAATCGGCAAGGATTTATACAATTCGGGGCCCATGATTTTCACCGGAAATCCCACCCAATGTTCCAAACCTTTTTGAATTTGAATCAACACAGGAGGAACCACGGAACTAATCAACACAGATTCAACTTTCACCCCTTCAAATCCCTTTTCCGCCAATTCTTTTTGAATCCAATGCTCCAATCGAATAGCCGTCCAAGGCTGATGCGTGGGCGTTCGCAAATGAACTTGCCAGCCTTCCGCTGTGTAAAACCCACAGACGATATCCGTGTTCCCAATGTCAACGACTAAATGCATATATATTATTGTGGTAAATCTTTTTCTAAACCAGCCGACAAGATCGGAAATCGCAACCACGATTTGGGATCTAAGCTATAGTCATCTACATGGAAACCTGGCGCATAACGCTCCCGTTTCCACTGATTGCGTGCCCATAAACGGAAAAACCGATGAATGAATCCATCCAATTGTTCTCGGCTATAATGTGCACCATAAACTTGTTTCAAGGACTCCAAACAAGCTACTGGGCTTTGGTGTTCATAAAACGACCAGCGTTCAAGCGAATTTAATATCGGATAAGGCATCAAATCTTCCTCATCCACTTGCTTGCTATCCAATGGCCGTAATTCCGCACTCGGCTCTAATTGGTTCACATTTGCCAAACCAGCCACTCGCCATTGACCCCCCAATCCTTCTTTCTCCATCCATCGCAACCAAGTCCGCAAATACGCTTTATCAATACCGGCAATCGGTGAAATAGAACCCGAGGTATCGCCATCCATGGTGGCATAACCCACACTGGCTTCTGAACGATTCGAGGTGGCTAAAAGTAGGGCATTTTTGATATTGGCCAACATCCATACGCCTGGGGCACGAACACGAGCCTGAACATTTTGCAACGTAATATCGTCTTGTTCCCAAGTTAAAGGACGCTGAATTGTTTGTTCGATTAGTCCCCGATAGCCTTGAACCAAGCCATCAATTTCAATTTCATGATGTTCCGTTCCGATGCTGGCTGCCAAAGCAGCAGCAGATTCGCGGGTATCTGCTGACGAGTTGACCGTTCCTTGGTAGATGGTCGTCATCAACTGAGCAACCAAGTCCTTCTCGTTTGCACACGAATTAATCCAAGGTATATAGGCCAAACACTTTTTAACAGCTTCCCAACCCAATTCTTCCACGGCTAAATGAACTGCGGTAGCACATAAAGAAGCAATCGCGGAGGAATCTGCTCCTCCCGAAAGGGAAATAACATATCCATACGAATACGATTTTCGCAAATAATCCCATAAACCTAAGGCAATGGAACGCGAAAATTCTTCTTCTTTAATATGGCTTGAGGATTCCCAAGCGTCTATTTCAGGATTAATAATTATGCCATTTTTGCTCTTCAATTCACCTATTGAAACTAGATCATCTGCCTCAGTAGGATATCCTAGTACATCGAGACTACAGGCAATCACCTGAGCATCTTGAAACGAAAAACGCTTCGTTTGCGCTAAAATATGTCCATTTTGAGCAATGTAGGCATCTCCGTCGAATATCGTCCGACCGGATTCATTGCCGAGTAAATTGGCAAATACATATCCCCCTTGAATAATTTCCGCACCTTCAATAGCTAATTGTTGGCGCACCTTCGATTTCCCAAACGAAAAATGCGAGGCAGTCGGATTGCAAATAAATGAAACCCCACGTTTCCCTAAAGCATGCGCAGGCCGCTTCTCACCTTCCCAGGCATCTTGACAAATCTCAATTCCGAAGGTAATTTCTCCTAAACCGAGGCGATAATCTCCGAAGGGAATGTTATCAATCCTGGTTCTTACACCCGCAGGCCAAGGCGTAAACCAGCGTGCTTCATAATGTATGCCTTCGTTTGCTAAATGCTGTTTGGGGATATAAGCCTGAATTTTGCCTTGATAGAGAACAGCAACGACATTGTATAATCGGGATTCGTATGTAATGGGTAGACCCACCAACAAAACTAAATCCGTGGAATAATCGAGTAGTTTCTGTACAGATTCCTGCGCTTTTTGCTGCGTAAATGGAGAAAAGAATTGGTCCTCACAACCATAACCTGTCAAACACATTTCCGGCAAGCACAATAGATTTGCTCCGGCGTCTTTCGCGACTTGAATTGCTCCAATAATTCGTTGGAAGTTGCCTTCCCAATCCAGGGGTGTTTGGTTTAAAACCCCAGCGGCCACATGAATTTTTGGCATATTATCTAGGCTTTTGTGCTGAAACTTTTGGACTTGGTTTAAAAATCCGATTCCAAAGACGCGCTGGTTTCGAAGATTTTGTCGCTAATTCGGAATAAGAAACGGAACGAACATGTTTGTATCGAGGAGTCCACATCCATGACAAGGCCTCATGTGGTCGGTAATAATTTTCCCCATGCCGATGTTCCACACGCACATGGCATGTTGCACGCGGGCAACGTGCCGACCAGCATCCCGCTAAACAAAGGCAAAAAACACAGCCCAGGCATAGCAACAAAAAGGTTCTGGAAAAAGATCTATATACCATGTAACATCAAAAAGAATTCATCAATTAGAACGAATCCTTATTAGTTAAATTACAAATCAACCCGTATTTTTACATACAATTTAGGCCAATATGGAATTAAAGACCAAAGATATAAAATCGGTTTTAAAAAGAGGTGATTTTGAATACCCCGTCATGGAATCTTTTTACACGATTCAAGGCGAGGGAAAATACCAAGGCCATGCCGCATATTTTATTCGTTTGGGTGGTTGCGATGTAGGTTGCCACTGGTGCGACGTCAAAGAATCGTGGCCGGTAGATACTCATCCAATTAAATCTGTTGACACATTATTATCAGAAGCCCTCGCTTTTCCGGGTCGTTTAGTTGTGATTACTGGTGGAGAGCCTTTGATGCATGATTTAGGTCCATTGACAGAAGCTTTTCAAACAGCCGGATTTCGCACACACATTGAAACATCTGGCGTTTGTGAGACATTTACGGGATCATGGGATTGGATTTGTTTTTCCCCAAAGAAATTCAAAGAACCGAATCCAGCCATACTTCCGTTTGTACATGAATTGAAGGTGGTTATTTTCCATCCCTCAGATGTTGCTTGGGCGCAAGATTGGGCTAGCAAAATCAATTCGAACGCGCATTTATACATGCAACCTGAATGGTCTAAGCAAGCAAGCATGAATCCACTCATCGTAGAATTTGTAAAAACCAATCCAATTTGGCAAATTTCGGTTCAAACCCATAAGTTCCTACAAATCCCTTAAGGTATGTTGGCCTGGCTCATTCCTTTCTTGACTTTATTTGAGCCTTCCGATTCACTTGCAGTGGTATCCGTGGATCCCGTGATCAACGCGTATCGAACGCAATATTTTCCTCAGTTCTTACCGAACCAACAAAAACTGTATTTCACGGTCCGAAAAGAATTGAATTCGGACGAGGAAATCTATTATGCCAATTGGAAAGATGGGCATTTCGACACTGCACTACCCATCAGCGAATTAAATCAAGAGAACAACGAGGGAACGCCTACATTTTCGGCTGATGGTTTACACATGATCTTCTCGGGTTGCGAATATCCGAATTCCTTTGGAGGCTGTGATTTATATGAAACGCACTGGATCGATGAATCGTGGACAAAGCCCAAAAACCTAGGTTTTCGAGTGAATAGCCATGATTGGGAAGGTCAACCGCATCTAAGTAACGATGGCGGCAAACTGTTTTTTGCATCTGACCGACCGGGAGGATTTGGGAAACGCGATTTATGGGTTTCTACCAAAGACGAAGTCGGGCAATGGCAATTTCCGGTCAATTTAGGAACGAGCATAAATAGTGCGGAAGATGAACAGGGGCCTTATCTATTAGCCAAGAAAAACCGCTTCATCTTCTCCAGCAATAAAAAGGGAGGTTTAGGCGGTTTAGATTTCTACCAAATCCCCTACCCGATTTCCGATCAGCCAGCGAAGCCAATCCAACGCATAAACACGGATTACCATGATGCGGGAATTACACCAAGCGAGCAAGCAGAATTCTATTACATTTCTCGTAGACTCAATAAACCAAATCAAGATTTAGGCATTGTGCGGATTTTCATCCCCGATTCGACCTTTGAGGATTCAAGTCCTGTTATTGTGTTTGAGCAAATCAAATTCGACGACATTGAATTTGAAACCAATGCATGGCAATTGGATTCGATACCGCCTAGCTTAAGCCAACTGATCATATACCTCACGCAAAATCCAACCAAACAGGTCGAAATCCAAGGACATACCGATGAAGTGGGCGGCGCTGAAAAAAACCTTTTACTCTCAGAGAAAAGAGCATTAAGTATCAAAATGGTTTTAATTCAACACAAGATTAATCCGGAACGAATTAAAACGATTGGATTTGGAAATACCCAGCCTAAAATTAAAAATCCGACAGCTTTAGATCGAAAACAAAACCGTCGGATTGAGATTATCGTACACTAACGCTTCTTGCGTTTCTTGGCTTTCCGCTTTTTATGTTTTTTCTTTTTACTAGACTTTTTACGAATCGGCGTGGGATGTTCTTCCTTCGCGAGCGAATCTCGTTTTAATAAAAAGGTCTTCAATGAATCCGTTAATTCCTCCGTTGTCAGTGCGCGAACCTTCACTTTCGAAATTCCATAAGATACCAAACCCAATTCTTGCGCGGCTACTTTGGAAACATCAATGACCCCTCCTCGCAAAAATGGTCCACGGTCATTGACACGAACAATCGTCTTTTTACCTGTTTTAGGGAATTCCACCTCAACCCAAGTTCCCATAGGAAAAGAGCGATGCGCGGCTGAAAATACAAAAGGATGATAAGGTTCTCCGGAAGTTGTTTTACTACCCCAATGGCGTATATGGTAAAACGTTCCGAGTCCTTGCTGCGTTTGAGCGTGAAGGCTGGTGAAGGCCAACAAGCTAAGCAGGAAGACATGTTTTATTTGCTTCATAGCTGGCAAAATTAGTCCCTTAAAGTCTATAAAACAAAAAGGCCCTCACGATGGAGGGCCTTTTTAACAAATCTTAAAGCGGATTAACGCTTGTTGATATCGACAAATGCACGTGGCGTCGCACCTACATAAATTTGACGAGGACGGCCGATTGGCTCTTTATTCGTCATCATTTCTTGGTGTTGTGCAATCCAACCTGGAAGACGACCGATAGCGAAAAGAATCGTAAACATGTTCGTTGGGATTCCTAAAGCACGGTAAATAATTCCTGAATAGAAATCGACGTTTGGATACAACTTACGAGCAACAAAATACTCATCGCTTAACGCAGCTGCCTCTAATTCTTGTGCGATTTTCAAAATCGGATCTTGAACGCCTAAAGCTGTCAACACATCATCAGCCGCTTTTTTAATGATACGAGCGCGTGGATCAAAGTTTTTGTAAACACGGTGACCAAAGCCCATCAAACGGAAACCTGAATTCTTGTCTTTCGCCATGGCGATAAACTTTGCAGTATCACCGCCAGCATTTTTAATTTCTTCTAACATCTCAATCACGGCTTGATTTGCACCTCCGTGTAATGGACCAAACAAGGCCATAATACCACCTGAAATGCTTGAGAACAAACTTGCATGAGATGAACCAATCAAACGAACTGTTGATGTAGAGCAGTTTTGCTCGTGGTCAGCATGTAAGATCAATAATTTATTCATCGCTTTAGAAACGATCGCATTTACCTCATATGCCTCACCTGGTTTTGCAAACATCATTTTCAAGAAGTTTGAGCAATAATCCAATGATTGGTCTGGAGCAACGATACCTTCGCCGATGCTTTTCTTGTAATTCCAAGCTGCATAAATAGGCAAAGCAGCTAATAAACGTAAGATATTATCTTCTTTCTCGTCCGTTGAATATTGACCTTCCATCAAACCTACCAAAGCAGATAATTCGCTCATTGGGTGTGTGGAAGTTGGGATAACCTGTGCAATGTTCAACAAAGCTTGATTAGCCACGGTATATTTTTGAACAGCAGCCTCAAACGCATCTAATTGCGCTTGAGTAGGCAATTCACCATGCAACAACAAATAGGCTACTTCTAAGAAACTAGCTTTGTCAGCTAATTCTTCAATGCTATACCCGCAGTGTCTTAAAATTCCTTCTTCGCCATCTAAAAATGTAATAGCACTTTTCGTTGCGCCTGTATTTTTATAACCCGGATCGTAGGTAATATAACCTGTCAAATCACGTAATTTGGCGATATCGATGGCTTTTTCGTGTTCTGTACCTTCCAAAGTTGGTAATTCAAAACTTTTACCATCCACATTGATCACTGCATTTTGAGACATAATCTTAATAAATATAATGTATAAGGTCTAGCAATTCAGAGACAGTTTAGTACTGTTCACCAAATTCAAGCCTCTAAGATAATACGATATTTTGAAAGGTTGCTTACCTTTATTAATCCAATTAAAATAAATTTAATTATCACAATTTTTTCTTCGCATATTTCAAAAAAATATTGATTTCATGGCTCTTATCTCTGAATTATTCAAAAGCTACGCATTTAGCGCTCAAGAGCGGTTTCTTCAATACGTACAAATTGATACTCAATCAGATCTTGCTTCGTCTAGCAGTCCCACCACTTTCAAACAAAAAAACCTAGGAAAGGTTTTGGTGCAGGAATTAATTGATTTGGGTATTCACAACGCTGAATTAGATGAATTCGGATATGTATATGCATCACTTCCAAGCAATGTTAGCCATGAGGTTCCCGGCATTTTCTTCTGCTCGCACATGGACACTTCGCCAGATTGTTCCGGAGAACATGTAAAACCCATCGTTCATCGAAATTATCAGGGCCAAGACCTTGTTCTGCCGGATGACCCAAGCGTGGTTATTCGAATGAATGATCACCCTGATTTAGCGGAGCAAATTGGAAATGATATCATTACAGCTAGTGGATTGACATTATTGGGCGCCGACAACAAAGCCGGAGTCGCAGAAATTATGGATGCGGTGGCATTCTGGGTAAAACACTCTGAAGTACAGCATGGTCCAATTACGATTGTCTTTACGCCTGATGAGGAAGTGGGTCGTGGGACCGACAACATCAATCTTGCCAAAATCAACGCCCAATTCGGCTATACCTTAGACGGGGAAAAACGTGGACACCTAGAAAATGAAACCTTTTCAGCCGATAGCTTTCATATCTACATTCAGGGGATTTCTCAACACCCCGGTTTTGCCAAAGGTCGAATGGAAAGTGCCTTAAAAATTGCGGCTGAGATAGTTGCCAAACTTCCCAAAGACACCTGCAGCCCCGAGACGACAGAAGAAAAAGAAGGTTTCATTCACCCAACCGATATTAAAGGGGATGTCGAAACAGCTCAGATAGACTTTATTTTACGAGATTTCGATGCTAGTCGATTGAAAACCTATGGCGAGGAACTTCAGAAAATTGCTTCTCAGGTCATGCAAAACTATCCGAAATCAACGGTACGTTTCGAACAAAAAGAACAATACCGAAACATGTACGAGGTTCTCCAGCATCATCCGCATTGCATGGATTTGGCGATGGAAGCGATGCGCTTAGCCGGCTTAAATCCAGAAACACGTTCGATTCGTGGGGGTACAGATGGTTCACGTCTGACATTTATGGGTCTCCCCTGCCCGAATATCTTTGCGGGAGAACACGCTTTCCACAGTCGGCAAGAATGGGTTTCCGTGCAGGATATGAACAAGGCGACGGAGACGGTGGTGTATTTGGCGGGGTTAGTGGCTGAAAAGTAGAGACGCGATACTTCGCGTCTAGTCTCTTTGGCAAACCTTCAAGGATTGCCAAAGTTTGAGACGCACTTAGTGCGGCAATTAGACCTTGGAACTTAGTCTTTGCCAAAGCCTTCAGGAATACAAAAAAAAAGAATCGGCGTGAAAAACGCCTCAAACTTTGGCAAAGCTTAAAGCTTTGCCAAAGAATCTATTCCCACTCAATCGTTGCAGGTGGTTTCGACGAAATGTCATACACCACGCGATTAACGCCTTTGACCTGATTAATAATTTCATTCGAAATACGACCCAAGAAAGGATAGGGCAAATGACACCAGTCGGCAGTCATACCATCCACACTCGTCACAGCACGCAATGCAACAACTTGCTCATACGTACGCTCGTCGCCCATCACACCCACAGATTGCACCGGCAATAAAATAGCACCGGCTTGCCACACTTGGTCATATAAACCTTCCGACTTCAATCCATTGATGAAAATGGCATCTACTTTTTGAAGAATATCCACCTTCTCTGGGGTAATATCGCCCAAAATACGAATCCCTAATCCCGGACCTGGGAATGGGTGTCTTCCCAAAATATCTTGTGGAATCCCTAAGGTTTTACCCACCAAACGAACTTCGTCTTTAAACAAGGCGTCTAAGGGTTCTACGATCTTCAATTTCATAAAATCAGGTAAACCACCCACATTGTGATGCGACTTAATCGTTGCACTTGGCCCCTTCAAAGAAACCGATTCAATTTTATCGGGATAAATCGTTCCTTGACCTAACCAAGAAACACCCTCAATTAAATGCGCCTCCTCATCGAATACCTCAATAAATGTCTTACCAATTGCCTTACGCTTTAATTCAGGATCCGATAAACCTTTCAAGGCATCATAAAAACGTTGTTTGGAATTAACACCTTTCACGTTCAAGCCCAAGGTTTGGTAAGATTCCAATACCTGCTCAAATTCATCTTTGCGCAAAAGACCATTGTCAACGAAAATACAATATAAGTTCTTGCCAATCGCATGGTGCAATAAAACCGCCGCAACGGAACTATCCACGCCTCCCGACAAGCCTAATACCACTTTATCTGAACCAATTTTGGCCTTCAATTCAGCCACAGTACGATCCACAAATGAATCTGACGTCCACGTAGGTGCACATCCGCAAATACCTAATACAAAGTTTTGAATTAAAATGCTGCCTTCGGTTGAGTGTGTCACCTCCGGATGAAATTGAATCCCGTAGATTGGCTTCGAAACATGTGCAAAAGCTGCCACGCGAACCGTCTCCGTAGAACCAATTAATTCATATTCAGCAGGCAATTCCATAATCGTATCGCCGTGTGACATCCAAACCTGACCCGTGGCAGATAAGCCTTTCAACAAAGGACTCTCTTTGACACTCGTCATGTGTGCGCGGCCGTATTCACGATGACCTGAATTCTGCACGGAGCCTCCGCCCTGATGTGCCAATAATTGCGCTCCATAGCAAATACCCAAAATAGGCAAGCTACCAAACAAGCTCAAATCAACCCGTGGTGAATCTTCTTCACGTACGGAACAAGGACTTCCCGACAAAATAATCCCCTTCACCGAAGCATCGATTTCAGGAATGTGATTAAAAGGATGGATTTCACAATATACTTGTGCCTCACGAATACGACGCGCAATTAATTGCGTCACTTGAGAACCAAAGTCGAGGATAATAATTTTTTCCGCCATAAAGCCTTTTGCTTAAAAATAAACGGCAAAGGTCGCAATTTCTAGGCAAAAACCGAAAACTAATCTTGATAAATTAAGTAACGCTTCCGCATTTCTTTATATGCGTCTAAAGCTGGCTTCCAAGCAGCACGAATTTCTTGCTCAGATTTCCCGGCCAACAAAGCTAAACGGAGGCTATCGGTCCCCGCCAATTTATCAAAAAAGGAAGGGGAAGTAAAAAAGCTTTCCTTCCGACCGGTCTTCTCAAACATCTCGATCAAATAGCTCAGACTAAATCCTAGTTTTCGGGTAGATACCGTTCGTAAATCTTTGCCATAACATAATTGCCCTTTTAAAGGAGGATCCATCGCACCTGGAAGAGGTATTGGGGTAAAACGATACTCCCCAGCCGCTGGGTTTGGTGTACCGATCACCTGAAATTGCGTATTTGTCCCACGACCTACACTTACGATGGTGGGTTCAAACAAACACAAAGAAGGATATAAACCGATCGACTGATCATTGGGCAAATTAGGAGAAGGTGCGATAGATACATGCACGACACTTTTATGTGTATATGTTGCAACAGGAATCACTTGTAGGTCACATGTTACTTTATTTGCTAGCCAACCTTCACCGTTCAGCATTTTGGCATACTCGCCCATCGTCAATCCGTGTACGATAGGAATTGCAGTCAGACCAACAAAAGAGGCAAATTTAGTGGGATCCAAAACGGGTCCATCCACATAATGTCCATTGGGATTTGGGCGATCTAAGACGAGCAATTTGACTTTGTTTTCTGCACAGGCTTCTTGAACATATAAAAGCGTCGAGCTATAGGTATAAAAACGTGTCCCTACATCTTGTATGTCAAAAATCACGACATCGATGCCTTGCAAATCTTCCGGTGTAGGTTTCTTATGTTTTCCATACAAGGAAACCAAAGCTAAACCCGTTTTCGAATCAACCTCATTATCAATGTGTGCGCCAGCATCCGCCGTTCCACGAAAACCATGTTCAGGCGCGAAAATTCGTTTGACTTGAATACCCAAGGATAAAAGACTGTCGGCCAAATGCGTATTCCCAATCATGGACGTATGATTCACCACCAGTGCGACCTGTTTGCCTTGTAAGATAGGTAAATATGATTTCGTCTGATAAGCTCCGGGAATAGCTTGACTATAAGCGATTTGGCTAATGCCAAAAAACAATACGAAGATTAGTTTGTAGTTTCGAAGCAATCCCATTTTCTTTGCGCGTTGGTTTAGATTGACCAAATATCCGATAAAATTTAGAAATAAGAAACCGGTGAATTTCCCATTATTTATTGCCAGGCGAATTCGAAGTACCCAAGACACATCTTTTTCCAAGACGGTGACCTATGTGGGCATCGGAACTATTGCCCTGGGAGCCGGAATCATTTTAATTGCCTTTTCGATTCTTTTCGGATTCAAAAAAGCGATTCTCAATAAGATGATCAGCTTTTCTGGCGATATGCGCGTCTCACAAATCTCTGCCAATCACTCGCTTTCCGAATCTCCGATGTCCCGAAATTTAGCATGGGAGAAGCAAATTAGATCGATTGACGGCGTCGACCACCTGCAAGCACATGTTCAAAAACCGGGCATTATCGTTGGCAAAGAAAATATGTCAGGCGTCGTGATTAAAGGCATTGGCTCCGATATGCCCCAAACGCAAATTCAAGCCAACATGCTTGTCGGCAGTTCAACGATTAAAAACCCACAAGATATTATCCTCAGTAAGAGTTTGGCGAAACAACTCAAGGTGAAACTCAATCAATCGTTGATTCTATATTTTTTAAGCCAACCGGAAAGGCCGCGTAAAGTACATATAAGCGGGATTTATGAAACAGGACTCGAGGAAATGGATAAGCTCATGGTATTAGCAGATCGCGCTTGGGTTCAAAAAATGAATCAATGGACGGCAGATTCCATTGGCACCTATGAAATTCATTTGGCCAAACCCATTTCGCCGCAAAGTATCTTGAACACCTTACCGCACGATTGGAAATTAGAAACGAGCGAAGAATTGTATCCCGCACTTTATGATTGGATGAAAATGCTCGACCGCAACATCATCATTTTCATCAGTTTATTGATGCTCGTTGCCTGCTTTAATCTAATCGCCACCTTATGGGTATTGATCATGGAACGCGTTCCCATGATTGGCTTATTAAGCGCTTTAGGCGCTAGCCAAAAACAAATTAGAAACATATTCTGGTGGAATGGGTTCTTCATCTTGCTACGGGGTTTAGGATTTGCCAATGTATTGGCCGCGGGATTTTGTTATTTACAAGCGACTTACCAACTGATACCTTTGGATCCAGAGAACTATTATATGTCGGCCGTTCCCATCGAATGGGACGCCATCACCTGGATCTTGGTCAACCTAGGTACCATGTTGCTCGTGAGTGTCATGATTTACATTCCGACCCAATTGATCAAAAAAATTGAATTAAAAGATGCGATTAATTATAAAAATTAGCCTGTTTTGTATAGTCTTTACGGCTAGTTGGGGTCAAGGAATTCGCTACCACGTGGATTTACAGCACATTCAGCATGACCGTGTTCCTGTGCAAGTAACGCTACCCAAGCAACAGTCCAACAGCATCGTTTTTTCCTTTCCTAAACAAGTTCCTGGAACCTATTCGAATTATGATTTTGGCAGATACATTCAAGACTTCAAGGCCATTGCCAAGGATGGAAAAAGTCTCCCAATCAAACAAAAAAACGTCAATCAATATTTAATTGAACAAGCCAATTTACTCGACCACATCAGCTATTCGGTGAATGACACCTGGGATAGCCCGGAAATCAAAGGCGAATACATCTTTGAACCCGCAGGGACAAATATCCAAGCAGATACGATGGTCGCATTCAATGTGCATGGATTTTTAGGTTATGTAGAAGGTCTATCTACCTTACCGGTACAGGTGAGCATTGATAAACCAAGCCAATTATTTGGATCTACCTCATTGGTCAATACAGGAAAAGGGAATAAGGATGTTTTTACGAGTCTCAATTATCAAAGTTTGGTAGACGCGCCCATTATGTATTCGGAAGCGGATACGACCAATCTACAATTTGGCGACACACAAATCCTTGTATCTGTCTATTCCCCTAACCACACGATTAGCGCGAAACAAATTGCCGAAAACATTCGCCCCATGTTGATTGCGCAACGCAATTATCTAGGAGGTAAATTTCCTGTGAAGCGCTATGCTTTCATCATTGTACTTTCGGATAATTTGAAAGGGGGAAGTTTTGGCGCTTTGGAACATAGCCACTCCTCTTTCTATTATTTACCGGAAGGGACGATTGACCAATTAGGCCAAACGATTCGCGATGTGTGCGCGCATGAGTTTTTTCACATCATCACGCCGCTGTCCATCCACTCGGAGGAAATTGGTAATTTCGATTTCATGAATCCAAAGATGTCTCAGCACCTATGGCTCTACGAAGGGCTGACCGAATATGCCGCCCATCACATGCAATTGCAAGGAAAACTGATTGATAGTGATGCTTTCTTCCGCACCATTCAGGAAAAGAAAGAAACGATGGAGATGCAATTCAAACAAGATATTTCCTTTACCAACATGAGTAAACTGGTCCTAGGGAAATACAAGGATCAATATGCCAATGTGTACCAAAAAGGGGCCTTGATCGGGTTTGGGTTGGATTTGACATTACGCCAACTAAGCCATGGCAAATGGAATAACCAATTGTTGCTTCAAGCCTTATCCAAGGAATTTGGACCTACCAAATCCTTTCAGGACGATCAGCTATTTGATAAAATCATTCAGATTACGAAACTCCCTGCGCTCAAAGACTTTTTCAAAGCTTACGTAGCAGGAACTCAGCCATTACCCATCGAATCCTGGTTACAGCAATTGGGATATACGTGGGATGCGAACCAACAAGAAGATGCGAAAACCTTGGGCTTCGACCCGCAAGGCTTATCGATCAACACAGAAACCAAAAGGGCTATCATTCAATCTAATTCAGCTATCAATTCGCTTGGAAAATTGATGGGCATGCAAGCTAAAGATGAGTTGGTCGCTATTAATGGCCTACCTACCGACATCGAGAACTTCGTTAAGAACACGCAGAAAATCCTGCAAATCATTCAACCAGGAGATACCTTGGCTTGGGATATTGCGCGTAAAGGTGCTGATGGAAATTACCAAACGATGCACTTGAAAGCACCCTATTTTGTGATTCAGCAAGCAAGCCGACAAGCCATCCGATCTGTTAAAAATCCAAGCAAAGAACAATTAGACTTACGAGCTAACTGGATGCAATAAAAAATCCCCGGCGAATTCGCCGAGGATTCTGAATTTACTGAGGTGATTGTGCCTCGACAACAGCAATGGCGACCATATTGACGATTTCTCGGACACTCGCACCTAACTGGAGTATATGCGTTGGTTTCCCTAAGCCCAATAAAATAGGACCTACATATTCGATATCAGCTGCTTCCTTCAATAAATTGTAGGCAATATTAGCGGCCGACAAATTCGGGAAGATTAAAGTATTCGCCGTTTCATTACCCAAAGCAGCGAAAGGATAATTTTGTTGGCGTAATTCCTTATCAAACGCTAAATGCGCTTGCATCTCCCCTTCGATAATCCAATCCGGATGTTTCTCTTGCAAGATTTGAGTCGCCTGACGCATTTTAATGGCATCCGCTCCATCGGCCGAACCGAAGTTCGAGTAACTCAATAATGCAATCCTTGGAATGATATTAAATCGCTTCACGGCTTTGGCAGTCAATTCAGTAATCTCGACAATATCCTCAACACTCGGTTCGAAGTTGACCGTCGTATCCGAAAAGAACAAAGGTCCCTTATTCGAAAGCAATAAATACATACCCGACACCTTCTTTACTCCTTTTTGCTTACCAATAATCTGCAAGGCTGGTCGGATTGATTCCGGATAGTTTTTCGTTAAGCCTGAGATCACGCCATCGGCGCGATTTGTTTCCAGCATCATCGCGGCGAAATAATTACTCTTCCGCACTTGTTTGTTGGCCTCCCAGCGCGTCACCCCTCTCCGTTTCCGTTTCTCATAGAACAGTTCGGCAAACTCCGCAATTAGGTCCGCATTATCGGCATGTTTGAAATCCATGATTTCGGTATTCCCTAAGTCCAAATGATTTTCTTCGCAAATCGCTTGAATCTTTTCGCGGGAGCCTAATAAAATGGGTTTCGCAATCCCTTCGTCGAGCACCTCGCGAACCGCTTTCAAAACCTTCAAGTTTTCCGCATCCGCGAATAGAATACGTTTCGGTTTGCTCTTCGCCCGCTTCAGGATAAACTTCATGACTTGGTTATCCAAGCCAAGGCGTTTCGCTAATTGCAATTCATAGGCCTCCCAATTCGTGATTGGTTTTGTCGCAACGCCAGACTCCATCGCTGCTTTCGCAACGGCCATGGACACCGTCGTAATGAGACGAGGATCAACCGGTTTTGGAATGATGTAATCAGGGCCAAAAGACAAGCTCTTTTCATTGTAGGCCAAATTCACGATATCAGGAACTGGCTTTTTCGCCAAGCAAGCAAGTGCTTTGGCTGCGGCCAATTTCATTTCATCGTTAATCTCGGTTGCGCGGACATCGAGCGCCCCACGGAAAATGAATGGAAATCCTAAGACATTGTTCACTTGATTTGGAAAATCCGAACGACCTGTGGCCATGATGAGATCCTCACGAACGGCTTTTGCTTCCTCATATCCGATTTCCGGCGTAGGGTTCGCCATCGCAAAGACAATCGGTTGGGCCGCCATCGTCGCGACCATTTCAGGCTTTAAAATATTGCCCACCGACAAGCCTAAAAAGACATCCGCACCTTGCATCGCTTCTGCTAATGTCACCAGTTTACCGGCAGGGCCCGCCAACGGAGCGACATAGGGATTTAAATCGGTACGATCTTTGGATACCAATCCGTCTTTATCAAAAATGTAGAAATTCTCAATACGGGCACCCAATTTCAAGTAGAGTTTCACACAGGAAATAGCAGCTGCACCTGCACCTGAGATCACAAAACGTGCATCTTCGATGTTCTTCCCTACAATCTCCAAGGCATTAATCAAGGCTGCCGAAGAAATAATGGCCGTACCGTGCTGGTCATCGTGCATGATCGGAATCTTGAGGCGCTTCTTTAATTTATCTTCAATCTCAAAGCATTCGGGACTCTTAATGTCTTCTAAGTTAATCCCTCCGAAAGTAGGTTCTAAGTTGACAACCGTCTCCACGAACTGATCGGGATCCGTGCAAGCCAATTCTAAATCAAATACATCGATATCTGAGAATACTTTGAAAAGTACCCCCTTCCCTTCCATGACCGGTTTACTGGCTTCGGGACCGATGTTTCCCAAACCAAGAACGGCCGTACCGTTGGAGATAACACCTACCAAATTACCTTTGGCCGTGTAATCATATACTTTTTCAATGTTGGCCGCAATCTCCAAGCATGGTTCGGCAACTCCGGGGGAATAAGCAAGTGATAAATCCCGTTGGGTTGCTGTAGATTTTGTTGGTTTTACTTCGATTTTCCCCGGTTTCCCACCTGCGTGGTATTCGAGGGCATCTTCTTTTAAAATGGATGAAGTGGACATAAACGTTTATATATTAGGCTTCTGGTTGATGAAATTCTCCTTCGTGTTTGGCGAGCCAAATGGTGGCTACCCCGTTTCCAATAAAATTGGTGATGGCGCGGGCTTCCGACATGAATCGGTCCACACCTAGTAATAATGCGAGACCTTCCAATGGAATAACCTGCAAGGCGCTTAGCGTAGAGGCTAATACCACAAAACCACTACCCGTAACCCCGGCAGCACCTTTGGACGTAACCATCAATACGCCAATGATGGTTAATAATTGTTCAAAACTTAATTGGATTCCGTATACCTGTGCTAAAAACAAGGTGGCCATGGATAAATAAATACTCGTTCCATCGAGGTTAAACGAATAACCGGCAGGAACGACAAGGCCCACGACCGATTTGGAGCAACCCATTCGTTCCAATTTTTTCATTAAGGATGGTAAGGCCGCTTCAGAAGATGAGGTTCCTAATACGATCAATAATTCTTCTTTGATGTAATTCAAGAATGCGGTAATTCGTTCTCCGCAACTACGCATGATGATAGCCAAAACGACGAAAATAAAGATTCCCATGGTCGCATAAACGGAAACCATTAGTTTGGCGAGCGGTAATAAAGAATGAATTCCAAATTTACCAATCGTATAAGCCATACCTCCCAAAGCACCCAAAGGAGCTAAATACATCACCTTTTTCAAGCCCCAGAAAACCCAATGTTCCGCTTGGTGCATGCCGGCAATCATACGCACTTTTCCGCGAACGAAATTTAAAAAGGATCCAAAAAACAAAGAGAAGCCTAAGACCTGAATGGTAAAATTCTCTTTCAAAAAGATCATCCAACTAAACGAAGCAGCTTTTTGGGTAAATTTCGAAATATCACCACCGGCAATTTCCGACCGAATAACCCCCTCGCCCGGAGTTAATAAATGCGAAACGCCCAAACCAATAATCAGTGCCAAAGTCGTTACGACCTCAAAATACAATAAAGCTTTGCCACCTACACGTCCCACCTTTTTTAAATTCCCCATGTTGACAATCCCTAAACTGATCGTCAAGAAGATAATGGGATGTATGAATAATTTGACTAAACTGATAAAAACACCCGAGAGCACCTCGCTCAAGGTCTTACCGATGGAAATTTCGGTACCTAAGAACGTATAACTGACTTTCTCCGTTAAGACGGTGTGTAAGGCTATTTCTGGAAAAAAATGACCGACTAATACACCAATCAGAATAGATAACAGAACCCAGAATGTCAGATTATGTGTAATATTTTTACGAATCATACGTTAAAGTGAGGTTATCTAACAAATGTAAGGAACAAAAAGGAGAAATTCGAGGTTTGCGATTGTAAGCTTATTTACCGAAATTTACAGACTCATTTTATTCCAATTTTTACCTATGTCGAATTCCATTAAGTGCCTTATTATCGGGTCGGGTCCAGCGGGTTATACCGCCGCAATTTATGCTTCACGTGCAGGTTTACAGCCTGTGATGTATCAAGGAGGCCAACCGGGTGGCCAATTAACCACGACAACCGAAGTGGATAATTTCCCAGGATATCCAAATGGAATAGACGGTCCCGCGATGATGGTGGATTTAGAAAACCAAGCCAAACGTTTCGGAACCGATGTGCGTTATGGTATGGCAACAAAGGTAGATTTTACGAGCCAACCGAAGAAAGTGTGGATTGACGATACAACTGAAATCCTTGCTGATTCAGTGATTATTGCCACAGGTGCATCCGCAAAATGGTTGGGACTCGAAGGCGAGAAAACATTCAATGGCTTAGGCGTTTCAGCGTGTGCGGTGTGTGACGGATTCTTCTATCGCAATCAAACAGTTGCTGTCGTAGGAGCCGGCGATACCGCTGCTGAGGAAGCTAGTTATTTGGCGAATTTATGTACAGAAGTGCATTTAATCGTACGTAGAGATCAAATGCGCGCTTCGTTAATCATGCAAGAGCGTGTGAAAAATAACCCAAAAATTACCATTCACTGGAATTCTGAAACAGAAGAAATTTTAGGTGATGCCAATGGCGTAACGGGAATTCGCATTAAAAACAACGTCACCCAAGCAACCGAAGAAATTGCCTTGACAGGTTTCTTTGTGGCGATTGGTCACCAACCGAATACAAGCATTTTCAAGGGCCAATTGGACATGGATGCGCAAGAATACCTAATCACAGAAAAAGGAAGTTCACGTACAAATATTCCAGGTGTTTTTGCTTGTGGAGATGTGCAAGATACGACTTACCGACAAGCCGTTACAGCCGCAGGAAGTGGTTGTATGGCCGCTTTGGACGCCGAAAGATGGTTGGCGGCCAACAATTTACACTAAAATACCTATATGAATTTTAGCAAAATCATTCTGGGCATGTGCATGGTCTTCGTGACCCTGAGCACGTATGCCCAAGAAAAAAAGCTTTTCAAGAAAAATACCAAAATCGAATCCAAGCCTAGCTCCTCTTTATACCAGGATAAATCGGCCAAAAAGGATGATTTGGATGATTTGCCACCCTTGACCTTTCGGACAGAAAGTGAAAGTACGGCGACGGCAATTCAAGGATCTGAATTACAGGAGCGCAAATACGAACCTTTGAAAATCATCAATCCTAGCATCAGTAATTTCGATACGACATCGATTGATGAAGGTGAAGCTTTGGTGGTGGAAATTGAGGAAGAAAATGCGCCTGTGGGTTCGGAAGATTTCGTTTCTGTTGCTTCTTATTATTCGATTTGGGATACCAAGAGCATTGATCCATACGACATCAATGCCAAAGAATTCGACGAGCCAGTGGATTTGGAATTGTACAATTTACCAGCGGGTCGAAATTGGGCTCAACCATTAGCAGTAGTAAAACAAACCAGTCCTTTTGGACCGCGTTGGGGACGTTTGCATGCGGGTGTCGACTTGGATTTAGAGACAGGCTACCCGATTTATGCACCCTTTGACGGCATCGTTCGCGTGGTGAATTATGACGGAGGTGGCTATGGGAAATACATGGTTTTACGCCATTACAATGGACTAGAGACTTTATTTGGTCACATGTCCAAACAAGGTTTAGAACCAGGAACCTTTGTTAAAGCCGGCGATGAGATTGGATTAGGCGGCAATACCGGTCGGAGTACAGGATCCCACCTGCACTTTGAAACACGCTACGAAGGAAATCCATTCAACCCGAATCAAGTATATAATTTTGGAACCGGAGAACCTTTGTCGGACCATTTATTAATCACCGCCCAAACCTTCAACATCCGTGCCTTATCCTTACGTAACGAATATGGTAGTGCGGGGGAGAAAATTCGCAGCAGACGTAAAGTATGGACCAAAGTCCGTTCGGGAGATTCTTTATATTCCATCGCACAACGCGCTGGGGTATCGGCGAGTAAATTAGCCAAATTGAATGGTTTGCGCATGACCTCAACCATCCGCGCAGGAAGGCGCCTACGCATTCACTAAGCCCATGAAACTAGACATACTTGTATTAGCAGCCCACCCGGATGATGCGGAATTAGCCGTGGCAGGAACTATTGTATCGGCAATTGCGCAAGGGAAAAAAGTAGGGATTGTCGACTTTACCCGTGGTGAATTAGGTACTCGTGGCACGCCTGAAATCCGTTTAGCAGAATCAGCGGCGGCAAGCGAAATCTTAGGAATCCATGCACGTGAAAATTTAGAATTAGCGGATGGTTTTTTCCAAAACAATCGCGAAAGTCAATTAAAACTCATCCAAGCAATCCGAAA
This sequence comes from Aquirufa echingensis, assembly GCF_042714525.1. NCBI lineage: Bacteria > Pseudomonadati > Bacteroidota > Cytophagia > Cytophagales > Flectobacillaceae > Aquirufa > Aquirufa echingensis. The sequence goes on from NZ_JBBKYA010000003.1 coordinate 507,986, forward strand.
ATACCAACCAGACATCGTGCTAGCAAACGCATTGGAAGATCGACATCCCGATCATGGCAAGGGTGCGCAATTGGCCATTGATGCCTGTTTTTTGAGTGGCTTACGTAAAATCGAAACGGGTTTAGCCCCTTGGAGACCGAAACATGTCTATCATTACATCCAAGATCGCTATTTAAAACCCGATTTTGTTGTGGATATTTCCGCACATTGGGAAACAAAAGAAGCCGCAATCCGTGCCTTCAAGAGTCAATTTTTTGACCCTAATTCCTCCGAACCAGCATCTTACATTTCTAGCCCTGATTTCCTAGCTTTCATCGAAGCCCGTGCTCAAGAAATGGGACATAAGATTGGGGTGAAATATGGGGAGGGATTTCAGACGCAGGCGACAATTTCTATGAAATTGTAAGTTAAGAGTTAAGAATTAAGAGGTAAGAGTTAAGAACTAATTGTTTCCCTTCGGACTCCGGACTAATCACTGACAACAGATCACTGCCCACTGAAATTAGAGTGAAGAAATAAGAGTTCCCCCATCATTCGGACTCCGGACTTTGGTCTAATCTCTGACAACAGACAACTGGTCACTGACTTTAGAGTAAAGAAATAAGAGTTCCCAACTCCCTTCGGACTACGGACTTCGGACTAATCACTGACGACTAGCGACTAGTGACTGACGACTAAATGCAGACGTTAGACGTTACAGTGAAGAACGTAGAGTTAAGAACTAAGAGTTAAGAGTTAAGAACTAATTGTTTCCCTTCGGACTTCGGACTCCGGACTAATCACTGACAACTGATCACTGCCCACTGAAATTAGAGTGAAGAAATAAGAGTTCCCAACTCCCTTCGGACTCCGGACTTCGGACTAATCACAAACGACTAGTGACTTGCGACTGACGACTAGTGACTAGCGACTGACGACTAATCAATCACCCTCTTCGTAATATCCCCAAACGAATCAATCCTTCTATCCCGCATAAACGGCCAAATACGTCGGTATTGTTCCTGTGCATCTAAATCAATTTCAACCACAGCTACTTCCTCCGTATTGTGAGGCGCTTGGTAAATCACCCGACCGAAAGCATTGCTCACAAAAGAACCGCCCCAGAAAGTTTGACCATTTTCTTCGCCAACCCGATTGACCGCAATCACAGGAACTTCATTCGCCACCGCATGTCCGCGCTGAACAGTTTGCCATGCTTGGTATTGTTCGCGATTGATTTCACTGCTTGGTTCTTGATTATCCCAACCGATAGCCGTGGGGTAAATTAATACCTCCGCACCTTTCAAGGCAGTTAAACGGGCAGCTTCAGGGTACCATTGGTCCCAACAAATTAAAATGCCTAATTTACCATAGCTCGAATCGAAGACCTGATAACCTAAATCTCCAGGCGTGAAATAATATTTCTCCTCATACCCGGCATCTTGAGGAATGTGCATTTTACGGTATTTACCTAGGTAGCCTTTGGCATAATCGAGTACCGCACAGGTATTGTGATAAACCCCTTTGCTGCGTTTTTCAAACAAAGATGCAACAATGACAATGTTTAATTCTTGGGCAAGCGCTAGCAAAGTATCCGTTCCTGGCCCTGGAATCGCTTCTGCCAAATCGAAATAAGCGGCATCTTGTTTATGACAAAAATACACGGAACGGTATAATTCCTGCAAGCAAATCACCTGAGCACCTTGTGCAGCTGCTTCTCGGATTTTAGCTTCCGTTTTCTGTTGGTTCGCTTGCACGTCCTCCGAACAAGTCAATTGCAATAAGGCAAATTTGATGTTTTTCATAATGCTTGGGCGGCACCTTTCAGCACCGTTAAATCCAATGAATTCAGACAAGAAAAATGTCCCAAAGGACAAACATTTGAACCCTGAGTCGAGCAAGGCCGACAAGCCAGATTCGTATTTTCAACCGCAGTAAACGCCGTTTGGTAGGGTGTAAACCCTAAACCCGGATGCGTACTTCCCCAAATCGTAAACAAATTAGGATGCTTGAGCGCCGCAGCCACATGCATCATGGATGAGTCATGCGTAATGACCATTGCGGCTTGTTGGATCAAGGATGCACTCTGTGCTATACTTGTTCTCGTACAAAGATTTAAAACCTTCTCCGGAAAAAGCGTCGCTAAACGATATCCGATTTTCTCATCCCAATCATCGCCAATCAGCACAACCTGATGATCTATCGAATCGATCAATTCAATCATTTTAGGATAAGAAAGTACTTTGGTTTGATGCGCGGCACCAATCGCAAAAAGCACATAAGGCGATTTAATTCCGTAATCGGCAAGTTTGACTTGCGCCGCGGCAGGTATAAAATAATCAAGACCTTTTACATCAGGCGACAATCCCAATGAAGCAAAATTGCGATCCACCAGATGTCCAGGCAAGGTATTCAATTTCGTTTGAACAAAGGCTTTGCGCGCTGCCGTATATTTATTGATCTGCTTGGGAAATTTTCCTAACAGCAGACAAAGCATGTGCGAACGTAGGTTTTTATGCAGGTCATATACCTTATCAAAACCCTCTTTTCGAAGCTCAGCGGCAAATTCCCATAGATTACCTTGGTAACCATGCACTTGTGCGACATGTGGATTTCCATCCCATAAATGAGCGAAGGATGCCTTCGTGGCAATGTGAATTTTGGCATTTGGGAATTGCGCTTTGAGCACGCGGATAATTGGCGTGGTCAAAAGAATGTCACCGATGGACGAAAAACGAATACAAAGGATTTTCTGCATGGAAAAAAAATACCTCGCAAAATTAAGAAAAATCTATTCTCTTTCATTCTTTTCGGTAAATTGCATGCTTAATTGAATGATTACATGGAGCAGAAAAAACAAGATACCGCCTCAGCACTTAAGGATATAATTTCACACGCCAAAGAATATGGCTTCGTATTTCCATCATCTGAAATCTACGATGGTTTACAAGCTGTGTATGATTATGGTCAAAATGGCGTAGAACTAAAGAATAATTTAAAAAACGTTTGGTATAAAGCCATGACGATGTTGAATGACAACGTTGTAGGCTTGGATGCAGCTATTTTCATGCATCCCTTAACTTGGAAGGCATCAGGACACGTGGATTCATTCAATGATCCAATGATTGACAACAAAGATTCCAAGAAGCGTTACCGGGCTGATACGTTGTTAGAAGAGCGCGCAGCAGCTTTGGAAGATGAAGGCAAAGCAGATGAGGCGAAAGCGTTAATGCAAGCGATGGCAAAAGGATTGGATGCGGGAGATTTAGAAGCGGTTCGCCAATTAATCATTGATCAAAACATTAAATGTCCTGTTTCAGGGACGGCCAATTGGACCGAAGTTCGTCAGTTCAACTTGATGTTCTCAACCCAAGTAGGTGCCGTTTCGGAAGATGCGTCCTTGATTTATTTACGTCCGGAGACAGCACAAGGGATTTTCGTCAATTTCCTAAATGTGCAAAAAACGGGCCGTATGAAGGTACCTTTTGGTATCGCCCAAATTGGTAAAGCCTTCCGTAATGAGATTGTTGCACGTAATTTCATCTTCCGCATGCGGGAGTTTGAACAAATGGAAATGCAATTCTTTGTACGCCCTGGCACGGAAATGGAATGGTACAATAAATGGAAAGAAACGCGTATGAAGTTTCATCAGGCAATAGGCTTACCAGCTGACTCCTTGAAATTCCATGATCACGATAAATTAGCCCACTATGCCAATGCGGCAGTGGATATTGAATATAAGTTTCCATTTGGTTTTAAGGAAATGGAAGGAATTCATTCACGGACCGACTTTGATTTAAAAGCGCACCAAGAATTATCAAAGAAAAAGCAACAGTATTTTGACCCAGAAATCAATCAAAACTACATCCCTTATGTAGTAGAGACATCGGTGGGAGCTGATCGTTTGTTCTTGGCCATTTTGTGCAATGCTTATACAGAGGAAACGACGGGTGAAGGAGAAAGCTTAAAACAACGCGTTTATTTGAATATTCATCCGGCATTGGCACCTACAAAGGTGGCCGTATTGCCATTGGTGAAGAAAGATGGATTGGCGGAGAAAGCACAAGAAATTACGAATCAACTGAAATTTGCCTTTAATACAACCTACGACGATGGAGGAGCGATAGGCAAGCGCTATACTCGTCAAGATTTAATTGGAACGCCGTATTGCGTGGTGGTAGATTACCAAACCATGGAAGATCAGACTGTAACGGTTCGTGATCGCAATACGATGAGCCAAGAGCGCATTTCTATCGCAGACCTAAAGGAAAAATTAGGCCATGCGGTATCGATGGAGCGTATTTTTGAAAAATTAGTTTAAAAACGCAAACAACGACGACATGACAACTGATCAAAATCCAGCAGAAAACGAAGCCATCGAGCCAATCAAGGTGGAGGAAACAACACCCGTAGCGGCGGAGACAAGCGAAATGCTTGCCAAAGAAGTGGAAGCACCAGCACCTGAAAAGGAAGTAAGCTATCCCCTATTTGACTTTGCGGTCGCTTCGAAAGATAATTTCCTGAAGTATTTTGGGAAAATCAAAGACATCGTGTCGGAACATGCCCATCCTGGAACCTATAAAAAGGTGGATGAAATCACAAAAGAAGTCAAAGAAGCTTGGAGCCAATTAAAACAAGCGGAAAAGCAGGCGGCCATTGAAGCATTCAAAGCGGCTAATGACGGAACCGATGAGGGATTTGATTTTAAAGATGAGGCCGTTCATGCGGTAGATCAATTGATTAACCACATTCGGACCGAAAAGCAAGCATTTTTTCAAGGTTTGGAGAAGGCTAGAGAAAAAGCATTAGAAGGAAAGACTCGTTTAATTAATGAATTGCGTGATTTAGTTGACAAAGATGATAATGGAGATCCTGCCCATGTGAATGCGAGTTTCAAAGCATTCAAGAAAATTCAGGAGGAATGGAAAGGATTGGGATCGGTTCAAGGACCGATGAACCAAACGCTTTGGCAGTCTTATCATGCCTTGGTAGATCGTTTTTATTCGAACCGTTCTATCTTCTTTGAATTGCTCGAGCTAGATCGTAAGAAGAATTTACAGGCAAAAGAAATCATTGCAGCCAAATTAGAAAAATTAGCTGCGGCAGTGGCTAAAGCGACAAATTTGCCCGTTTTATTGAAAGAAGCCGAGGAATTGTTCAATGAATACAAGCACATAGGCCCAGCGCACCGTGAGGAAAATGAGGCCATGTGGCAACGTGTGAAGAAATCGTTGGATGTTTTGTTTGAGCAGAAGCGTCAAATTCAAGATGCGAATAAAGCCGTATTTGAAGAAAATTTAAAGATTAAAAAGGAATTGGCAGGATTGATGCATGGATATGCAAGCTTTCAGTCAACATCGATATCGGAGTGGAACCAGGCTTCTAAAGCTGTTTTGGCTTTGCAAGAGCAATGGGGCAAATTAAAAGGAGGTTTACCACGTGAGGGAGGTAAAGAAGTGAGCCATCAGTTTTGGGCTGATTTAAAGACCTTTTTTAAGCATAAAAGTGATTTCTTCGGTAAGATTGATGCGGAACGTAAGGCTAATTTAGCGGCGAAACAGCAATTGATCGAACAAGTAGAGGGCATTGTAGCGGTAGGAACCGAAACACCTGAGATTACGCAAACGGTGATCGACTTACAGAAGAAGTGGAAGGAAATCGGTCATGTACCAGAGAAACAAAAAGATAGTATTTATGCCAAATTCAAAGCGGCATGCGATGCATATTTCAACTTAAAGCGTTCAGCTTCTAAAGGAGCGAAAGATGCGGAGATGGATGCAAATTTAACGGCGAAGCAAGCTATTTTGGCAGAAATGGAAGGCATGTTGAAGGATGCTAGTTTATTAGCACGTTTAGGCGAGGTGAAAGCAGCTTGGGATGCGATTGGATTCGTACCGAAGAAGAACGTGAAAGATATGCAAGAATCATTCCGCAAGACTTGGAATGCCTTGATTGATTTGGCGAGAACACAACCGAAGGAGCAATTAGCGGCTTGGGGCTTTGAATTGAAGTCCTTGAAGACGGAGTCGGCAAGTCCAGAATCTTCTGCACCATCGGCTGATTCACGCAAAAAAATCCAAGCTTTGGAAAATGATATTGCGGTGTTAACCAACAACTTAGAGTTCTTTGCGAAGTCGAAAAACAGCGAAAAACTGCGTGGGGAGGTAGAAAAGAAAATTGCTGCGGCGGAAAAAGAATTAGAAAAATTGAAAAAAAGTTAATTTTTTTTGAGATTCAGTTTTGCGATTTAGGAGAATAATACTACTTTTGTAAACGGAAATGCGCCTCCTTAGCTCAGCTGGTAGAGCAACTGATTTGTAATCAGTAGGTCGTTGGTTCGATCCCGACAGGAGGCTCTGATAAGCTCGACAGAAATGTCGGGCTTTTTTGTTGCCATAAAACAAGAATTTAAATAAATCGAATGCATTTTGACACTAGTTATGGTTTGCTTTCTTGCAATTCATTAAATTGCCTGAAATAATCTATTCCATGATTCAACGTCGCGACTTCATCAAAAGCTCCATTGGCATCTCTGCGCTAATGAGCAACGCAAGCCTATATACGAAAGCTCCTTTCGAAGCTTCACCGATAAGCGTAGAAGAACGCTTGCAACGCATTAGTAAAGCGCAAGAGCTGCTTCAAAAAAACAATATGGTCGCATTAATTCTTGATGCGGGCACTTCCATGCAATATTTCACCGGGCTAGCCTGGTATCCAAGTGAACGATCGATGTTGGTCATTATTCCCGCCAAAGGAGAAATAACCTACATCTGCCCTTATTTCGAGGAAGATCGCTTGCTCGAATTAATCAAAGTGGGCAAGCAGGTCCGCACCTGGCACGAAGACGAAAACCCATTTCAACTCTGCATCAAAACGATTCAAGATTTTGGTTTTCAATCAGGCCAAATTGGCATCGAAGAACAAACGCGCTTCTTTATCTCGAACGGTCTCCAAAAGGCCGGAAAACAATTTCAACTAGTGAGTGGCGACCCGGTGTCGGTTACTTGCCGACTCATCAAATCACCAGCAGAAATTGCCTTAATGCAAAAGGCCAATGACATTACGACCCTTGCCATCCAAGCCGGTATCGCTGCCTTAACAGAAGGCTGTAACCCGCGTCAAATCAGTCAAAAAATTGCGCAAAAACATACAGAATTAGGGGCCCAACATGGTTTTGCATCGGTTACGTTTGGAGTAGCCACCTCCTTCCCACATGGAAGTTCACGCAAGCAAATCCTTCAAAAAGGCGATGTGGTCATGTTGGACTGCGGCTGCCAAGTCGATGGATACGAATCTGACATCACTCGAACCGTGATTTTTGGAGAACCTTCACAGAAACAAATTGATATTTGGAATTTGGAGAAAAGAGCCCAACAAGCGGGATTCGAGGCGGCGGTTTTAGGCGCTCCTTGTGAAAATGTCGATTTAGCGGCACGAAATGTATTAGTCAAAGCAGGCTTTGGCCCGGAATACAAATTACCAGGTCTACCCCACCGAACCGGTCACGGCATCGGGATGGATGGCCATGAATGGGGAAATATGGTCAAAGGAAACAAATTGCCCCTACAAGTCGGCATGTGTTTCAGCATTGAACCCACCATCGCGATTCCAGGGGAATTTGGCGTACGATTAGAAGATTGTGTGTACATGACCGAAAACGGGCCCAAATGGTTTAGCCAACCGAGTCCTTCGATCATCCAAGCATTTTAATCGTAGAGACGAGATACCTCGCATCTCTACAAAATCATTTCACTTCATAACCTCAGACTTTAGTCTGAGGGGTAGACGCGAAGTATCGCGTCTCTACAGTCAAACGTCCAAAGTCTAACGTCTAATCTCATGAACACCTCCCTCCACCTCCAAGCCGCCTACATCGAAGCGCGCACTAGACTCAGTAAAGTAACCAACACGATTACAGAAGCTGATTTATCCAAGAAATTAGATAGCGCACCAAATTCCATTGGATTTCTCCTACAGCATATTGCTGAAGTGGAATTACTTTTTTGCAAGAATGTCTTTGGCCATTCTGAAGTTAAGGTTGTCGCGCATACGGTCATTGACCAAAAGGACACAGGCGTTTGGACAGATTTATCAGCGATTCAAAGCCTATTGAATGAGTCAGGCCAAACGATCGCAAGCATCATTGCTTCCGTTGCTGAAGAAGATTGGTCCACGCAAATTACCACGAAAGAATTTGGCACAAAGACGAAAGCTGAAGCCTTTGGAAGAATCATTTCACATACGGCCTATCATGCGGGGCAGATAGCGATGATTCAGAAATACGGAGTGTAGAGACGCGATACATCGCGTCTTAAGCCCCAGAAGTCTGGGCATATATATTTTATCCCCAGGTTTTAACCTGGGGATCAGACGCGAGGTATCGCGTCTCTACAAACACATTTCCTTCGTAACACAATTAGGCACATCCTCCGCATAATGAGACACGAAAATTAAGGTCATTCCCGTACTAGCGGCAAACTCATCAATCACTCTTTTCAACAAATTCACCTGCTCCTGATCCAATCCTTGACAAGGTTCATCCAAAATCAATAGCGGCGGATTCTTCACAAAGGCCCGAGCAATCAAAATCATCTTTTGCTCTCCTGTCGATAAAGTATGAAAGGATCGTTCGCTTAAATGTTCCAAACCGAACATGCTCAAAGTATGCATGACGCGCTCCGTTTGCTCCGCATTCACCTTCCGCGTCACACCTAATAAATCGAATAATCCAGACGCCACCACCGCAAAACATGTTCCTGTTTCTTTGAAATACAAATGCATTTCCGGACTCACATAACCAATATTCCGTTTGATGTCCCAAATACTCTCCCCGCTTCCCCGCTGCCGACCAAACAAACTGATATCCTGCGAATAAGATTGAGGATTATCTGCAGTAATTAAACTCAATAAAGTTGACTTACCTGCTCCATTGGCGCCTTTCAACACCCAACGCTCGCCTCGGTTGATCGTCCAGGAAAATTGATCCAAAATGGTTTTGGTTCCATAACGAATGGTGACGTTTCGTAGAGAAACAATCGGGGAATCTCCTACATCCCCAGGCTGAAGCCTAGGGTTATTTTTTTCCTTCCCATGCTGAAGCATGGGGTTATCCGTATATTTTATAGCCCCATGCTTCAGCATGGGGATTATAGGATATTGACCCGACAAATGATATACATTCGTCACAAAATCAGGCACATCCCCACCCGATAAAAACAAAATAAAACGAATGCCTTTGGCCTTCAATTGAGCTAAGCCTACCGATAAAATCGCACGCCCCTGCACATCCAAGCCCAAATAAGGATTATCCAATAGTAACCAATCGGGGCGCTGTCCCAAAGCCTTCACAATCTGCAAACGCTTATTTTCACCATTCGACAATTGTAATAAGGGTTTATCGATTAAGGGTTCTAATCCAAATACCGACACCCATTCAGCAACATCCAACTCGCCCAATTCTTCTCGTACGGTATAGGAATCTTCTGAATCCGAGGAATTAAACCGCTGCTGCATATAAAACTCAGAGATATTACTCCGATTCTTGAAATGGTGTTGCTGTTCCACAAACAAAACAAAAGATCCCTGAAACCAAACATCGCCTTTGCGAAATAATCGACCTGAAAGTGCCTTTGCTAAGGTCGTTTTTCCAGATCCCATGGGACCCACAATCGCCAAACAATCATCCTCCGAAATCTCAAAGGAAATATCTTTTAAAACTTCGCTGGCACCATAAGCTGCCGACAAATGACTAACACGCGCAACGATTTCTTTCGACATAGCTGAATTAAACAGCCAACAATTTACCGCATTTTTCATACATTTAACCTGCTATAAACCGATTAACCATGAAAAAACTATTCCTAATAGGCCTAATCAGCTTGTTGGCCTTTACAGCCTTTACGCAATCCTTACCACGAAGTACTCCAGAATCAGAAGGGATTTCCTCCGAAGCGATCCAACAATACATCGAGAAAATCGATCCCAAACGCCACGAATTGCACTCTTACATGCTCATTCGGCATGGGAAAGTTGTTTCAGAAGCCTGGTGGAAACCCTATGCGGGAGATAAAGTGCATTCCATGTATAGCGTCTCCAAGAGTTGGACTTCCACCGCTATTGGTTTCGCGGTAGCAGAGAAAAAACTGAGCGTTCAAGACAAAGTGATCTCATTTTTCCCCGAATATGCTGACCTGAAAGACAAACCATTTCTGTCGGATTTGCGCGTAAAAGACCTATTGACCATGTCGGTGGGCCACGAAAAGGAACCCCTTCGCAGTGTCATTGTCATGCAGCCCGACTGGATTCGTGGGTTTTTGAATCATCCCATTGTGAACCAACCAGGAACCAAATTCCTCTACAATACCCTGGCGACATACATGCTTTCTGCCATCATACAAAAAGTGACTGGCGAGACGACTTTGGCCTATTTGAAACCGCGTTTATTAGATCCGCTTCATATTACGGGCATCGATTGGGAATCAGACCAAAAAGGTATCAACGTGGGCGGATGGGGCATTCGCGTGAAAACGGAAGACATGGCGAAATTGGGTTTGCTGTACCTCAACAAAGGAAAATTTGAAGGCAAACAAATTCTACCTGCCTCCTGGGTGGCAGAAGCGACAAGTAAGCAAATCGACCAAGAACCTGACGCGACAGCAGAAAAACGTGCCACAGGACAATATGCGGATTGGATTCAAGGATATGGTTATCAATTTTGGCGGAGCCGACATAATTCGTTTCGTGGAGATGGGGCTTTTGGTCAGTATATTTTGATGATGCCAGAACAAGATGCGGTGTTGATCATTACATCAGAATCCCAGGATTTACCAGATGACTTAAACCAAGTTTGGCAAAATCTATTACCTGCTTTTCAACCTACAGCTTTAGCACCAAACCCGAAAGCATTGGCTGCATTAAAGCAATTTAATGCCTCGAGAAAGCTGGAAGCTCCTACAAATGAACTTCCTTTCATAAACGTACAAGCAGCAATTACCCTAGAAAAGAATCAGTTTGATTTTGCGCGCATGCAAATCAAAACAAAAGGAGATGCGGCTGAATTACTCATTAAAACCAAAGATTCTACCCAACATACCTTCAAATTAGGCTTTAGAACCTGGGGAATTGGGAAATCTAATTTAGTGGGGCCATACATGCTCCGCGCAGCCCGAGTGGATTTAGGTAAAAAGGCACCCTTCGATTATGCAGGTAGCTACCGGATTTTGGAAGACCAATCGATCGAAATCACGCTGCGCTATTTCGAAAGCCCGCATCACTGGACATTTACTTGGAAACCGGATGTGATCGAAGTGGTGAATTCGTTTGAGCCGAGTACGAAAATCACGATAAAAAAAATGTAGAGACGCTACGGGTGGATTCCCTAGGCTAAAGCCTAGGGTTTTTAATAACCCCAGGTTTTAACCTGGGGAATAGACGCGAGGTATCGCGTCTCTACATCCACCGGGATTTCGTCGCAAAATTCCCCCCAAAGGATACATTTATCAAAAAGGATTCCTATACTTGAATTTATAAACCTTTACACCTATGAAAAAGAATTACAATCAATCCCGTCGGCAATTTTTAGCCGCTGGTTCTCTTGCCTCATTAGGCCTTTTATTTGCCAAACCAGCCACATTTGCATTTGGATCAGCGAAACCAGATTCAAAATTCGGTGGCGTTCAAATCGGCTGCATCACTTATTCATACAGAAGCATGCCCGGATCCATCGATGAAATCATTGGATATTTAACACAATCAGGCATTTCAGCTACCGAATTAATGGGTGATGCTGTGGAAGAATATGCGGGCAAGCCAGTAAATCCTGTTCAAGTTCGTTGGGTACCAGGCCAGCCACGTCCTACGTTCACCGACGAGCAACGTGCAGCCATGAAAAAATACCAAGAAGATGTGAAAGCATGGCGTGAATCGGTTTCTATGGACAAATTCAAGGAAGTTCGTGCCAAATTGGACAAAGCTGGTATCAGCGTGTATGCTTATAAACCAAATGCTTTTGGCCCAAACAATTCAGATGCTGAAGTGGAATACGCATTGCGATCCGCTAAAGTTTTAGGAGCAAAGTCGGTGACCGTTGAATTACCTACAGACCCGAAACAAACCCAACGTCTAGGAGATCTAGGTGCAAAACACGGTATCTATTTCGGATATCACGCACATTTACAAGTAAAAGATACTGCTTTTGATGAAGCATTGGCACAATCACCTTACAACTCCATGAACTTGGATGCGGGTCACTACATCGCTGTAGGAGCGCCACATACGACAGCAAGTTTATTAGCCTTATTAGAAGCGAAAAAAGATCGCATCACCTCTTTGCACATCAAAGACCGTACGTCGAAAGAACACGGTGCAGGCAACTTAGTTTGGGGAACAGGTGATACGCCTTTGAAAGAGATTTTAACGGCTATGAAGAAAAATAAATACAAATTCCCAGCTACGATCGAACTGGAATACGATATCCCTGCAGGTTCTGATGCTGTAGCAGAAGTTAAAAAATGCGTGGAATTCGCGAAGGCAATCTTAGTCTAACAGCCTAATTTCACTCAAATGATCAATCAAATCGGAGGCCACCAAACTGGCCTTCGATTTTTTTTGTATCGCCAAATCGCCCGAAAAGCCATGAATGTAAGCACCTAGGCGAACCGCCACATCAGGTGCATATTCCTGCGCACATAGGGCGGCGATGATACCTGTCAACACATCCCCTGAACCAGCCGTAGCCATCCCATCGTTGCCAGTCGAATTCGTGAATAATTCACCCGAGGAAGTCACCACGATAGTTGGTGCACCTTTCAACAACAACTGACAAGAGTACGTCGAAACAAATTCTAATGCCTGTTTTTCCCGATTCAACGCATCAAATTCCAAACTTCCTAAACGAGCAAATTCCCCCGGATGCGGCGTCAAAATATGATGGGGTTTCACTTGAGAAATTAAGGATTCATATGAACCCAATAAAGTCAATGCATCCGCATCAAAGACAATAGGACCCGCATAGTTTTGCAATAAAAACTCCAAATTTCGACGAACCTGGATGGAGAATCCTAAACCTGGCCCAAAGGCAATGGCATCATAGGGTTCCAAATTTATTGTAGATAAATCGGCTTCCGTACGATACATGATTTCGGGACTGTTTGATAAAAGCGGCCCCACACCTTCTTCTGGAATCATGGCCGTCACCATGCCACAGCCTGCATGTAATGCGGCGCGTGCACACAATAAAGCAGCACCTACTTTTCCCGGACTGCCAGCGATAATCAAAACATGCCCGAAGGATTTTTTATGTCCATCGGGCTGTCTGTTATGTTTTATTTGATTGATCCAGGGAAGGTCTATTCGATTCATAGACCTAAATATAAGAATTTAATTAATAGGCCGTGATCGTTTCAATGGATCCATCGCCGCGATATTTTAATTCCGTCACTTTGATGTTGCGCAAATGCGTTCTACCCGACAATTGCACATCGTGGAAATACAAATACCATTTTCCATTATGTTCTACAATCGAATGATGGTTTGTCCAACCTTTCACCGGTTTTAAGATGACACCTTGATAGGTAAAAGGTCCATAAGGGCTTGAACCTGTTGCATAAGCAATGTTATGGGTATCTCCTGTTGAGTAAGAGAAATAGTATTTACCCTTATATTGATGCACGAAAGCAGCCTCGAAAAACCGACGGTCATGATCGGACGAAAGAAGAATTTTTCCATTCGCATCCAAAATCTGTACATCACGCGGTTTCTCAGCTAAGACCTTCATGTTTTGATCTAATTTGGCCACTTTGGCCATCAACGCTGGTTGATCGTTTGCTGGTTGGCTATCATCATTTGCCATGTAATGCCCCATTTTCCAACGTTGCAATTGGCCACCCCAAATTCCACCAAAATAGAGATAATGTGACCCATCCGAATCCTTAAAGACACATGGGTCAATGCTAAAAGTGCCTGGCATGTAATTAGGCTCCGCTTTGAAAGACCCCTCAGGTTTGTTCGAACTCGCTACGCCAATGCGAAAAATGCCATCCTTGTCTTTGGCAGGAAAATATAAGTAGTATTGCCCATTCGCCTCTGCGGCATCAGGTGCCCAAAGCATTTTACCCGCCCAAGGAACATCGGCTAATTTTAGAGCAACTCCATGATCCGTCACGGGGCCTGCCGGATTGGTTTGGGATAAAACATGGTAATCATTCATCGCAAAATGACTTCCCATATCATCTTCTTTGACGCCGGCATCGATGTCATGCGATGGATAAATAAAGATTTTTCCTTGAAATAGGTGCGCTGAAGGGTCAGCAGTGTATATGTGTGAAACGAGCGGTTGCTGTGCAAAAGCGCCAAAACTTAATATGGCGAAAACGAGTATTTTTTTCATCGGTATAGGTTTGTATATCAAAGCACTAAATTTCCTATTTTTACTCCATGAAAGCAATTCAATCTGCATTATTGTCTTATGGAATGTCTGGCCGCATTTTTCATGCCCCATTCCTCGAAATTCATCCCGGTTTTGAACTCGTGGGTTCCTATGAACGGAGTCAAAAAAACATCCAAAAAGCTTATCCTGGAACGCATTCGTATGATTCTCTGGATGAAGTGATACAAGATGCTGATATCGAATTAATTATTGTCAATACTCCCATCCCCACGCATTTTGAATATGCTTCCTGGGCTTTAAAAGCGGGCAAACATGTCGTGGTTGAAAAAGCTTTCACAAACTCAACAGCGGAAGCGTTAGCATTACAAAAAATAGCTACGGAGGTGGGAAAACATATTTTTGTCTTCCAAAATCGCCGTTGGGATTCCGATTTTCTAACCGTCAAAAAAGTTTATGAATCGGGTGATTTAGGTGAAATCGTAGAAGCTGAATTTCATTTTGATCGGTACAATGGAGCCAAATCTCCTAAAATGCATAAAGAAGTTCCAGGACCTGGTGCGGGAATTATCTTCGATTTAGGACCTCACATCATCGATCAAGCCCTGCACTTGTTCGGAAATCCCACACATGTATTTGCGGATTTGCGTAAAACGCGACCGGGAACTGAGGTGGAGGATTTGTTTGAAATTTTATTGTACTACCCTGACATGCGCGTGCGTTTGAAGGCAGGATATTATTTCAAGGTACCTGTTCCTGCGTTCCAATTGCATGGCAAATTGGGTAGTTTTATCAAAACGCGTTCCGACCGCCAAGAGGCCGATTTAGATGCAGGAAGAAAACCACAAGGTGATTCATGGGGTCAAGAAAGCCCACAGGATTTTGGCGTCATGCAAGTAGATGGAGGAAATCCTGAGCGCATTCCTTCCGAAAAGGGAAATTTCATGGCCTTTTATGAAAATGTTTTCCAAACTTTACGCGGTGCTGCCAAACCTGCAGTTTCCGTACAAGATGGAATTAACAGCATGCGGGTGATTGATGCGGCGATGGAGAGTAGTCGGGAGAAAAAAGTAATCGTTTATTAGGAATTCCCCAGACTAAAGTCTGGGGTTAATAACATAGATAATAACCACAGACTTTAGTCTGGGGATTTGGAAAACAGACAAATGGAATCAGATATATTAACCCACTTCGAGCCTGAATTAAAGAAGAAAATCCAACAGGTAGGCGTGATTCGCAAGTTTCAGGCCGATGATTTTCTCATGAAAACAGGCCAAAGCATTCGCTCCGCGGTATTGGTAAAGAAAGGAATTATCAAAGTTTTTCGAGAAGATGACGAAGGAAACGAAGTATTCATGTACAACCTCCACCCAGGTGAAGCTTGTGCGATTTCCATGACCTGTGCTTCTCGCAATCTGAATAGCCAAATCATGGCAAAGGCTTTGGTGGACACGGAGGTACTCACCATACCCGTTGAATTAATGGATGAGTGGGCGTCTAAATACAAATCATGGTATCAATTCGTATTAGAAACGTACCGTTCCCGTTTTGAGGAATTATTGGATACGCTTGACCACATCGCCTTCCGAAATTTGGATGAACGCCTTTTGTGGTATTTAAAACAGCATCAAAAGAGTTTAAAAAGTAATACGATCAAGGTTTCATTTACAGATATTGCATCGGAATTAAACTCTTCACGCGAGGTAATTTCAAGGCTCATGAAGAAATTGGCAGAGAAAGGCCAGATCAAAATCAACAAAAATCAAATCGAGATAATTGATTTGAAAGCACTGTGATATTCATCACGCAGGTTAAATAGAAATGGAGCCAACTTGCAGCTGAAATTTATTACAGTATGCAGAACAAACGTCTTTTTCTATTAATCATTAGCCTAGGAACAAGCCTATCGCTTTGGGGGCAACACCAAGAAATTCATTCACCTCCTCATCTTTGGAAAGGAAAAAAAAGTATCGCAGAAGATTCCACCTCACTCCTTTTTGCCTTTAAACATGGTAAAGTACACGGTAACCTGCGTTACTTTTTCATGGCGACTGAAAACCAGGACCACCTAACTGCTGCACACGCAAATGCGATGGGCGGAGGACTTTTTTACGAAACAGCCGCATTCAAAGGCTTTCAAATGGGTGTAGGAGGTTATTTTATCTATAACATGGGGTCCTCCGATATGACACATATCGACAAATATACCCAGACGGTCAGTCGGTATGAAACCTCTTTATTTGATCTAGCGGATTTAGCCAACAAACATGATTTAGATCGTCTGGAGGAACTTTATTTAAAATACAACTTCACGAAATCATCACATATGTCGGTTGGCAAACAGCTCATTAATACTCCCTTCATCAATCTACAGGATGGCAGAATGCGCCCTACTGAGGTGGGCGGGATTTATGGGGAATTATTTCCCGGCAAAAAGAATAAGTTGGAAGGGGGATACTTGTATGAAATTTCCCCTCGCGGTACAGTTGATTGGTATGGAATAGGCGAGTCAATCGGAATTTATCCAAATGGCACGAACGTAAATGGAACCAAAGGAAATTATAAGGGAAACATAGAATCTAATGGTGTATACCTGATAGGATATACTCACCAATTACCGCAAGGAAACTCACTTAAACTTTGGAATGTATTTGTGGAAAATGTATTCAATACGAGTATGGTGCAATGGGATATGAAACGGGGAGTATGGGTGACAGGAATTCAGTATACGCAACAGCAAGCGGTTAATGATGGTGGAAACGAAGATCCATCTAAAACCTATTATTCAACTAATCAAAAATCGCGTGTTATAAGTACGAAAGTCGGATATGAGTCGGGCAAATGGAAATCATCTCTGAACTATACCCGCATCACCGGCGAGGGTCGTTACTTAATGCCCCGCGAATGGGGGCGTGATCCATTTTATACTTTTATGCCGCGGGAGCGAAATGAAGGTTTTGGCGATGTAAATGCGTATGTAGGGAAAGTAAATTACTCCTTTTCCAAGGTACCCTTGAAGGCTTCATTAAGTTATGGTTATTTCCAATTGCCTGATGTAAAGAACTATGCATTAAACAAGTATGGTCTCCCGAGTTACACACAATTAAATATCGATTTGAGTTATGAGTTCGTTGATTTCTTAGAAGGTTTAGAAATTCAAGCTTTGTATGTTCACAAAGCCAACCAAGGCGAAACCTATCAAAATGAAAAATACATCATAAATAAGGTCAATATGAGCAATTATAACCTGATTTTAAACTTTCACTTTTGATCATAACTTTTTTTAGTCTTGTGATAAAAATCACGAAAAAGGGATAAAATTGGCCCCAAATTTGTATCAACAAAAAACAATAAAACACACATGGAAATTATAGGTTATTTCGCCTCTCTTCTTATTGGAATCTCGTTGGGCTTAATCGGCGGCGGAGGATCCATTTTAACAGTACCCGTTTTAGTATATTTATTTGGTGTAGATCCTATTTTAGCTACGGCATATTCGCTTTTCGTCGTAGGAGCAAGTTCCCTGGTAGGGGCATTTCCTAAATACAAACAAGGCTTAATCAACATAAAAACAGCCGTTATTTTCGGCATTCCTTCGATAGCAGCGGTTTATGCAACGCGTAAATTTATCGTTCCTTTAATTCCTGCAGAAGTTTTCACCGTTGGTGAATTTGTTGTTACAAAATCCATCTTAATGATGGTTTTATTCGCGGTATTGATGGTGGCTGCATCTATCTCGATGATTCGCGGAAAATGTGAACAATGCGAAAAGGAAAAATTAGGTACTTATGTTGAGGAGGAACAAGTCTTTAACTATCCGATGATCTTAATTGAAGGCGCAGTAGTAGGTACCTTAACAGGTTTGGTTGGCGCCGGCGGTGGATTCTTAATCATCCCAGCCTTAGTAATGCTTTCAAAATTATCCATGAAGCAGGCTGTAGGGACTTCCTTGTTAATCATCGCTGCGAAGTCATTAATCGGATTTACTGGTGACCTAGGACATCAAGTGATTGATTGGAACTTATTATTAATCGTAACAGGCCTTGCCATTGTAGGTATTTTCCTAGGTGACATAATTAGTAAAAAAGTTGACGGAAATAAATTAAAAGTAGGTTTTGGATGGTTTGTGTTGGTGATGGGGATGTATATCCTAATCCAACAATTAGCCTTCCCAATGAAATAAAATAATCACATTCACAGCATAATAATTACCAAAATGAAAGTAGAACAAATTTACACGGGATGTTTAGCACAAGGTGCTTACTACATCGAGAACAACGGTGAAGCAGCGATTATCGATCCACTTCGCGAGGTACAACCTTACATCGAAAAAGCAGAACGTAACGGAGCGAAAATTAAGTATGTATTTGAAACACACTTTCATGCCGACTTCGTTTCTGGACACATCGATTTATCTGCAAAAACAGGTGCTCCGATCGTTTACGGGCCCAATGCAGCTTGTGCATTCGATTGCATCTCAGCAACAGATGGCCAGGAATTCCCATTAGGAAACGCGACGATTCGTGTCATTCACACACCAGGTCACACGATGGAATCCACATGTTTCCTTTTGATCGATGAAAACAGAAAAGAAACTAGTTTATTCTCTGGAGATACGTTGTTCATTGGCGATGTAGGTCGTCCAGATTTAGCCCAAAAAGTAAAAGCTGATTTAACAGAAGATATCTTAGCCGGTCATCTATTTGACTCATTACGGAACAAAATCATGCCTTTAGCAGATGATATCATTGTATATCCTGCACACGGTGCGGGTTCTGCTTGCGGCAAAAATATGAGCAAAGAGACAACGGATACCTTAGGTAACCAAAAGAAAACCAACTATGCGTTGAATCCAGCATTAACCAAAGAGGAATTCAAAAAAGAAGTATTAACAGGCTTGGTTGCTCCTCCCGCTTACTTCCCATTGAACGTTTTAATGAATATTCAGGGCTATGATTCAATCGACAAGGTATTGGAACGTGGACAGCACGCCTTAAGTCCAGAAGGATTTGAAGCAGCAGCAAACGAAACGAGCGCGTTAATCTTGGATACTCGAGATCCACAGACATTTGCAGCAGGATTTGTACCCAATTCGATTAACATCGGAATCGATGGATCGTTCGCTCCTTGGGTAGGTGCAATGATTCCAGACATCAAACAAGAAATCTTATTGGTGACAGACGAAGGTCGAGAAGAAGAAGTAATCACTCGTTTAGCACGTGTAGGTTATGACTTTACGATTGGCTACTTAAAAGGTGGATTTGCGTCTTGGAAAGCATCAGGCAAGGAGTTTGATCAAATCGAATCGATCGAACCGGCAGAAGCATTTAAGCGTGTCGCAGCAGGTGAAGGTGAAATCATCGATGTACGTAAAAATTCGGAATACTTGTCTGAACACGTGATTGATGTAGAAAATGCACCTTTGGATTTCATCAATGATAGCATGTTGAAAATCGATAAAAACAAGACCTACTTCGTACACTGTGCAGGTGGTTACCGTTCGATGATCTTCAACTCTACCTTAAGAGCTCGTGGCTACGATAACTTAATTGATATCAATGGTGGATTCAAAGCAATCAAAGAATCTGGCAAGTTTCATGTATCTGATTATGTATGTCCTTCAACCCTTTTATAATCATGGAAGATTTATTAGCTAACCCAGCAACTACGGTTGTTGATGTAAGAGAAACAGGTGAATTTGCAGGAGGCCATTACGAAGGTGCCATCAATATTCCCTTGGGTATTATTCCCCTACGCTTAGATGAATTCAAGGCAATGAACGGACCCATCGTTGTTTACTGCAGAAGTGGAAATCGTTCTGGCATGGCGATGAACTTGTTAAAGCAAGCTGGTCTTACTGACGTTTATAATGGAGGTGGATTACATGACATGTTAGTTTACCAAAATTAATATGATCACAAGCCTAACACAACATTGGGGTTTCATGCGCATCATCCGTCTAGTGATAGGTGGATATGCGCTTTTTGAAGCCATTCGTGCATCAGATGTACTGATTGGCATCATGGGCACCGTCCTTTTAGGCATGGCCTTATTCAACGTAGGCTGTGGCGCACAAGGATGTGGCGTACCTATCCCTCGCAATAAAAATTCCTCACATGAAGAAGTAACCTATGAAGAAATTCATTCAAAATAATGTTTGGCAAATCTTAGGTGGAATATTCGGCGGAATTGGTGGATATTTCTACTGGCGTGATATTGGTTGTGCGACAGGTACCTGTCCGATCACGAGCAAACCCCTGAATAGCATTATATATTTTGCTGTGTTAGGTTACTTGATGATTGGAACGATTGCCAAAGCGAGCACAAAGAGGTTAGAGTGAAGAGTTAAGAGTGAAGAGTTTGATAGAAATGAATTAAATTACCGAATTATTTAAATTAGCGACTAGCGACTAGCGACTAGCGACTAGCGACTAGCGACTAGCGACTAGCGACTAGCGACTAGCGACTAGCGACTAGCGACTTAAAGACTAAAATTTAACTTACATACAATGGAAACAATCACCCAACCCTGGCCTTGGTATACGGCAGGAATAATCATTGGACTTATCGTCCCTGCCCTATTAATTTTAGGGAACAAACACTTTGGAATATCAGCTAACTTACGCCATGCGTGTGCAGCTTGTCTACCCAGCAATATTCCTTTCTTCAAATATGATTGGAAAAAAGAGTCTTGGAATTTCTTTTTTGTAGGCGGAATTCTGGTGGGTGGCATTATCTCTACGATCTATTTAGGTTCAGGGGAAGCTGTTATCGTGCATCCTGATTTAACCAAAGAATTAGCAAGTTATAGCATTACAGATTTCTCAGGCATGGTTCCCGTGCAATTATTCTCATTTGAAACCTTGTTCACAACGCGTGGCTTAGTCATGATGATTGGAGGCGGATTTTTAGTAGGATTTGGCGCACGTTATGCAGGTGGATGTACCTCTGGACATGCAATCATGGGACTTTCCGACTTACAATGGCCATCCTTAGTAGCTACCATCTGTTTCATGATAGGTGGATTTATCATGGCTAATTTCATTTTACCATTCATCTTACACTTATAATACACATGGAAAATAAGACAAATCAACACGCAAATCCAGCTGATTTCGAAGTGCGTTCATTAGACACCATGTGTGTAAATGAATCAGAATTAAATCACCCGTGGTACTATAACTTAAAATATAGTTTAGTAGGCGTGATTTTTGGCATTGTATTTATTAAAGCTGAAATCATCTCCTGGTTCCGAATTCAAGAAATGTTTCGCTTACAAAGCTTTCATATGTACGGAGTAATCGGTACTGCAGTTGTCGTAGGTGCTATCTCCGTATTTTTAATCAAGAAATTGAAGGTTAAAACGATTCACGGGGAGGAAATTATGTTCACCGACAAGAAATTCAATAAGGGCCAAATTTATGGTGGTTTGATTTTCGGCCTCGGTTGGGCTATGACAGGAGCTTGTCCAGGTCCTCTTTTCGCACAAGTAGGTTCTGGCGCAGTCGTAATCTTAGTAGTTATTCTAAGTGCTACTGCAGGAACGTGGGTATATGGTAAGTTTAGAGACCAGTTGCCACATTAGAGTTAAGAACGAAGAGTTAAGAGTTAAGCACTAAGTGTTACACGTTTTTAAAAGCCAGCTGAAATAATATTCTGCTGGTTTTTTTACGTGCAGTCAAAATAAAAGCTAGCCCAGATATACTGTGACTAGCTTCTAAATTAAAATCCTTACCTAATAACTTTTCGTTCTAAACTCTTAGATCTTAACTCTTAACTCTTCGTTTAAAAAGTCTACCTAAAGGAATAATCCACTCCAGTCACTTGACTCAACAAATCTTGAGGACCATCCAAAATCTTTGCATCGTGCCGTAAAATAGGTGTCACAGGGGAGAATTTTGCTAAATACTCCTTCATCATCGAGTGCA
Source organism: Aquirufa echingensis (assembly GCF_042714525.1). Classification (NCBI taxonomy): domain Bacteria; kingdom Pseudomonadati; phylum Bacteroidota; class Cytophagia; order Cytophagales; family Flectobacillaceae; genus Aquirufa; species Aquirufa echingensis. The sequence goes on from NZ_JBBKYA010000003.1 coordinate 530,276, forward strand.
AGGTATATGATGTATTCGTAGCCTCCTTTACCCCTTTCATGCGGCACAACATATCCTCGGGATCCCCATCACGTTCACATGCACACAAGGTATAAAGTCTATTTTTATCTAATTCAGCACTTGCAATCGTTACCTTTTGGACGCGATGACCTACTCGCTCAAAAGCTTTGAATTCTACTTGCATTCCTTTGAAACGAATTAACCAACCGCCAAAACGCTTTGAGGCATCCTGCGCGAACACATTCTGCATCTCTTTTTCCAACCAATCTAGAATTTGTTGGCCTGAAGCTTTCGCCGTACGAATGGTACTATCTACGGGTAACATATCGTATAAATATCCCTCCGTAATGGCTACTTTGCCATCTTTTCCGGCTACGCGTGGAGGACAAAAACGGAATCCATTCGATAATACCACGTCAGCGTTCACCTTCCATTTTAATGCATCTACAATCATTGTATCAATGGTATTTTCTACCACAAAATTGCGGTAAAGCGGAACAGTGCTATAACCGAGTACTTTATTGATTTCCTCCTTATAAGGCTTTTCTAAATCCTGAACTAAGGTTTTAATCTCCGCATCAGCTGGATATTTGATAGGATCAACTTCCACTAACTCATATGTGGACCCTACTACTTTCCCATCCTTCACATGAATATCAAGTTTACCAATAAATGAACCAAAGGCACCAGGCTCCACAATCTTTGTGTATTCTGCTTGAATCGGTTTACGAACTCGCTCATGTGTATCTGCTCCAAAAATATAATCTACTCCCTGACAATCAGGATTATTCCCCAAGGCAATTTGCTGAGATAAACCTAGGTGAGACAAGATGATTACAAAGTCACATTGCTCTTGTTCACGCAACAAGGACACGTATTCCTTTAGATTATCTTCCGGTTTTGTGTAAATAATTCCTTTTGAATACAAAGGTGATTGACGCAAGGGAACTAATGGGTCAGTATAACCTAAAAAACCAATTTTAACCCCCATGCGGTGCATGATTTGGTAAGGTTGAAAGATCAATTCACCTTTCTTTCCATACCCTAAATCATGGTACATATTCGCACAAATTTTAGGAGCCAGTAAACCTCCCATTAATTTTTGCATATTCTTTTTGTAATAGACAACCTCCCAGTTCCCCGGTAGATATAAATCGTAATCCATCGCATTTAACAAAGGAACGAACGCTTGACCCGTTGTTTTCACAGATAGCATACTTCCTTGGAACATGTCACCCGTATCTAAAGTAATCGTGTTTTCAGGATTCTTCTCTTTAAATTTCTTTAAAGCTGTGGCCATGTGTGGATAACCACCTGCTTTACGAAAAGTTAACTCATTATTTTCCCAAAACAATTCATCGTGTGCATGCAATTGGCAATGCACATCAGTCGTTTGTAAAATCGTAATTTGACCAGATCCGGCGATTGACTTCGTTGACTTAGTATTCGGTATGGAGGTCTTTGCCTGTAAGGCAACTGGCGATAAAGCCGCTACACTCGTTAGGATTCCTCCTTGTAAAAATTTTCTTCTCGAGTTCATTCGGGTTATTTTTTAGACTTCTTGTGTTTCGCAATCCACTCTTTTATGGGCTTATACGGCCCATATTTATGTTGTTTTTCCGTAAATGAATCTGCGTAAGGACCAAAAGGATGATCAAAAGGCTTAGCCGCGATATCAGGCCAATCCCGGCTCAAATCTTTTGCAGGACGTGGCATGGAGTTCACATAAGCTGCCAAATCCCATGCTTCCTCATCAGTCAATTGTGGCTTCTCGTAATTAGCCCCTAATGGCATATTGTATTTGACGTAGCCCGCAAAATTAGACATCCGGTACAGCCCTGCCCCATAATTGTAGCTATGGGGACCCCAAAGCGGAGGATAGGTATAAGACTTCCCATTTTCAGCCAATACCCCACCCCCATCTGCTTGATGACAAGACTGGCATTTTGATGCGTAAACTTCGGCGCCTTTAGCGGGATCAATGGCTCGTTTTAAGCCTTTCAATTTGAAAATGCCCGAACCTTTGGGTGCTACGCCTTTCGCTACATCCTTTCCTAACCATTTAATATAAGCCAAAATTGCATGCATTTCCTTACTTTCAGGAGAAAGCGGCTGTCCATTTAAGCTTCGTTCAAAACAATCATTCACGCGCTTCACCTGATCTTCAATTGCTCCTGAACGAGCTCTGAACTTAGGATAGGATGATTGCACGGCGAAATAATTATTCCCCCAAGGTTGAGTCCCCGCATTTAAGTGGCAGTTTTGACAATTCATACCATTGGAAATAGCCTTCACGGATCCTTTAGGTCCTAAATATTCGGAGGTATGGGCTATTAACTCACGACCATATTCGACCAAAGCTTTCTCCTCTGGCTTTAAGTACATTAAGCGCCAATCCGATGGAGCCGTCCAAAGATGGGTGAAATTAGAATCGGGTTCTACATACGCTTGAGTAGAATCAACAATTCCATCAGTTGAACGAATGTGCGAAAAACTTAAATACCCCAATAGCCCGAATAAAGCTACTAGTAAGGTATACAAGAACATTTGCAAAAGACTATGTTGATCAGTTTGATTATTCATTGGGAAATATAGAGCGTTTTGAATGAAACAAATGACTACATAAAATAGGGTTAAACATGTGACTTTTGTCACTTTTCGGACAATTAATTACATTTTTTCTGTAGGTGTAGTCACAATCGCCGTAAATTCCGCTAGCGAAATGTATACGGGCGAATACATTCCTCCAGCATTAGTTAAATTTTTGTAAAAAGACCTCAAGTGGTTCCTACTACCCTTATTCAAGAAATCATACACCAATTTCACATCCTGATTATTCGTCACGGCAATTGATTTATTCAAATCATAAATATCTAATTCTTCAATTTTTGCACCCACTTGATAGGCCGCTAAAAGACTTACTTGCCCTTGACTAACCAAGGCATTATACAAGGATTGAAGCGCGGGATCAGTAAAAATGCCGCGCGGATTTTTATCCATCGGATCAATTAATTGATATTTTTTAATAATGCTCAGCATTGCCTCCATGTGACTCATTTCACTATTCGGGATATTTTGAAAAATTTTAACACCGTATCGATCAAACAGCGTTTGGTATACATCATAGGCTAATTTCTCTTCTTCGCGAATAAACAAAATCCGCTCTCGCTCAGCAGGGTCCAAGGACTCAAGTGGCAAATTCGTTACGGAACTTTGAACGGCCGCTAAACTTTGTGTAAGATTCCCTTGACCCGTGTCCAATGGGCCACCTTTTTCACAACTACTCAACAACAATACCCCAGCAAGCAAAAAGACTACATTTTTCATAATATTTCTGTTTTAAAATTTATCAAATGTAAAGCCGATGGCTTCAAATGAGCGTGATATTTAACACGAAGCCCCAAAGTGACTATTATCACGAATAGAACAATTTTTTTTCTGAATATTAGCATTGTCATTAAACACGTTAACCATGAAAAATCACTACCAAATAGTAATCGTCGGCGGAGGTAATGCAGGTATCTCTATCGCTTCCCAATTGTTACGCAAAGATGCCACTTTGGACATTGCCATCATCGATGGGGCAAAAAAACATTATTATCAACCCGCCTGGACATTAGTAGGCGGAGGGGAATTCAACATTCAAGATACAGAAAGAGATGAAGCATCGGTCATTCCTGCGGGTACGACCTGGATCCAACAAATGGTGAGCGAATTTAAACCTGAAGAAAATAAAGTATACTTGGCTGATGGAACGGCAATTCAATATGAATACTTGATTACGGTACCGGGGATTCAAGTGAACTGGGGAGAAATCAAAGGATTAAAAGAAAACCTGGGTAAAAATGGGGTTTGTTCCAACTACAGTTTTGAATCTGCGCCCTATACATGGGAATGCATCCAACAAACAAAAGGAGGAAAAGCTATTTTCACCAATCCACATACGCCAATTAAATGTGGCGGGGCCCCACAAAAAATCATGTATTTGGCAGCCGATTATTTTCGTAAAAATGGCGTTAATTCACAAGTAGAATTTTGGAGCGGCGGAACAAGGGTTTTTGGGGTAGAGAAATATGAAAATACACTGAAAAAGGTAATTGCTCACTATGGCATCAACACGCAGTTTTTTGTCAAATTAGTTGAAATTGATGGAGCAGCTAAAATCGCCAAATTTGTGGGAATAGGTGATTCAAATAAAGATCAGGTTTACGAAGTAGCATTTGATATGATTCATGTGACGCCACCACAATCCGCTCCTGATTTCATTAAATCAAGTCCACTCGCAAATGCTGCCGGTTGGATCGATGTAGAAAAACATACGCTGCAACATAATACATACAAAAATATATTTGCTTGTGGAGATGCGGCTAATCTACCCGTTTCCCGCACAGGTGCTGCCATACGAAAGCAAGCGCCAGTTTTGGTTCATAATTTATTAGCTTTAATAAAAGGGGAAGAAATGAATGCCTTCTATAATGGTTATTCGTCATGTCCAATTATTACTGGTTATAACAAATTGGTTTTAGCGGAATTTGATTACAATAATACGCCTACGGAAACATTTCCTTTCGATCAATCCAAAGAAAGATGGTCGATGTATCAAATGAAAAAACATATCCTTCCCTATTTATATTGGAATCAGATATTACCGGGGAAGATGTAAAATAAAGAAGGCCGCTCATTTTCGCGGCCTTCGATTAATATTTTAAGTAAGCCCAGCCGGCTTCTTGTTTGAGTACAACCTCGGCAACGCCGGATGGAACCGTTCCTGCTTGTGGAAGAATCGTTGTACGATCGATTTTACGTTCGCGGATGGTATTTTCACAAGCTTTAAAGAGAACTCCGGAAGCTGCTAATTCAGCAATTTTTGCTTTTTGAGTCGTTTTGTTGTCGATTAAAATGGATATTCCTGCGCCATGTGCGACCAATTCAATTTGCGTTGTCGCACCTAAAGCTGTCTGTAGATTGGAGATGTTTTTCAACGCACCATGCCAAACCAAAGTATCTGATGTATTTAGTTGAACAACAACTTTATGAACCGGATTTTGCGCATGTGCCGCAAGGCCAAACAACATACCTACAAGTAAAGTAAAGAAAGATTTTTTCATAGCTAATATTTTTCCACCAAACTACCTAATTTTCAGAATGAAAGCAACTTGGAATGAACGTTACCAAAATTCAACGTACCAATATGGAATCAATCCAAATGATTTCCTATCCGAACAATTACAGGGCTTACAACCTGGACGAATTCTTGTTCCTGCCGCAGGCGAAGGTCGCGATATGGTGTATGCCGCAAAATTGGGTTGGGAGGCGCATGGTTTTGACCTAAGTGAACAAGGCGAAGCAAAAGCAATCAAATTAGCTCGAGACCAACAAGTAAATATCCATTTCAAATGCATGGACGCCTTCAAAATCAATTACCCGTTGGAATCTTTCGATGTGATTGCATTAAGTTTTTTCCATCTGCCCCCTGACTTGAGAAAAGCTTTTCATCAGCGTTGTGTGACCTGGCTTAAACCTGGAGGTCGAATAATATTAGAAGGATTCAACAAAAGTCAGTTGGGCAAAACATCCGGCGGCCCTAAACAAGTTGATTGGTTATTCAGCTCACAAGAATTAGCCGAGGATTTTAAGGGATTAACTGTACAAATAAATGAAGAGAAAGACCGCCTGTTGGATGAAGGCCTCTTGCATCAAGGAATAGCATCCGTAATTCAATTTACAGCGATTAATTAATTCTCTTTTTTCCAAACAACATTGCCAATATGCTTTTTACTTTCTTGGATTTTTTTCTTCTGTATGAAAAAATTGACCGTACCGAAAACAAGTAAAATGCATGCCCCAATATAAAATATCCATGCAGCCCAAAATTGCTCAGGCAAACCCAATAAATTATGTACACTGAGCCCCGCTACAAAAAAATAGAGTCCCGTACGTACAAAGGCTAAAAATGTCGTTTGATTCGCCATGATTGTTCGTTGGATAGCCAACTTTTCCCGTAAGATTAATTCGTTTTGTGGCATACTGCTAAGTTCAATAAGAGACAAATATCACGAAAAACGTATTAGTTAGCGTCTATATTTGTCAAAAATAAAAGGAAAAAATGATACAATTCTTTAAAAAATTATTGGGCTTGGGGCCCGCTATTGATATTCAAGGACTTATCGCGAATGGCGCAAAAATTGTTGATGTTCGCACTCCTGCCGAATACAAAGATGGGCATGTCAAAGGATCCATTAATCTTCCATTACAAACTTTAGGCAGCCAAATGAACAAATTGAAGAAAGATGAGGTTATTATAACCTGTTGTCGTTCGGGGAGTAGAAGTGGCATGGCGCGCCGCCAACTACTTGCCGCAGGTTTCACGCAAGTGTATAATGGTGGGCCTTGGAACGGCTTAGTGAGATAAGAGGTAAGAGGTAAGAGGTAAGAGTTAAGAAGTAAGAGTGAAGAGGTATGAAGTCCGAAGTCAAATAGTTCGGAGTCCGGAGGTGTAATTGCTTAAGCCTTAGCTTCGGATTAGCATCTTCTGGACTATTTCCCTCCGGACTTAAAAAGACAGACAAGAGAATACTGACTACAGACAACAGACTACTGACCACTAAAAACCCCTCCGGACTTCGGACTAGCCCCCTACGGACTTAATAATACTTAGACATTTAAATGCCAGTGACTAGCGACTAGTGACTAGCGACTTTAACTCATGAGCAAATTCGCAGAACTTTTAAAATCACCTGAACCGGTATTGGTCGACTTCTCCGCAGAGTGGTGTGGACCATGCAAACAGCTAAAACCTATCCTAGAACAGGTCAAATCGAAAGTAGGTACTTCAGCCAAAATCATAAAAATCGACGTGGACAAAAACCGTTCTTTGGCAGAAAAATTCCAAATTCGATCTGTCCCAACTTTGATATTATTCAAAGATGGTAAATCCGTTTGGCGTCAATCTGGCGTTATTCCGGCAAGTACGCTGGAAGGGATTATTAAACAGCATGCCTAGTGAAGAGTGAAGAGTGAAGAGTGAAGAGTTAAAAACTTAGAGATATTACTTAATTTAACTCTTTAATTTACTAAATATTAATCCTTAACTCTTACTTCTTAACTCTTACTTCTTAACTCTTACTTCTTAACTCTTACTTCTTAACTCTTACTTCTTAACTAAAAGTAACATGAAACACATATTCTCCATCTTCCTCATCTCAGCTTCCCTATTTTCTTGCTCAAAGCAAGAAGGGCTTCAAAATGCCGCTCCTTCAGAATTTAAATCGGAAATAAAATCAGCCGAAACGGGTCAAATTCTTGATGTCCGTACGAGCGATGAATATAGTAAAGGGCACATTGAAGGGGCGATTTTGGCGGATATTTCAAGTAATTTATTCCAAGAGGTAACGGCCAAACTAGACAAAAATAAAACAGTCTTTGTCTATTGCTTATCGGGCGGGCGTTCGGGTGAGGCAGCATCGCAATTACAAGCCATGGGATTTAAATCTATCGTGAATCTTTCAGGCGGGATATTGGCTTGGCAATCGGCCAATTTGCCATTAAGCACGAACGAGGGTGTTTCAGCCCCATCAACTGGTATGTCCCTCGCCGATTTTGATAAACAAATAGCAGGCAAGAAATTAGTGATCGTCGACTACAATGCAACTTGGTGCGGACCATGCAAACAATTAAGCCCTGTATTAGAAGCCTGGGTAAAAGAGCAAAAAGGCAAGGTAGAATTAATCAAAATCGATGTAGACGAAAACCCCGAACTCGCTAAAGCCAAACAAATTGAATCCATCCCCTATTTAGAATTCTACAAAGATGGAAAATTGGCCGACAAGCAAATCGGCATGGGTGAGGCAAAAGCAATGACAGAAAAATGGAATCAAATCCTGTTATAGAGAAAAGTTAAGAAGTAAGAGTGAAGAATTAAGAGATTTGGATTTGTTTGTAGTGAAGAATTAATCGCGTCTTTTTAACTTTTACCTTTAGTCTCTAGTTACGTGACAATTTCTTGTAAAAAACCGAATAGGAATAAAAAATTGGATTCAAATAAAGGAATCACAATTTTTAATTCTTCACTCTTAACTCTTACCTATTAACTCTTGAGTCACAGCCCCTCATACGAATTTTCACGATCCCCGCAGAGAACATCGTCAACAAAGCGATAAAGAAGATACTCACCCAAACAGGAAAGTAAACCATCAAGAACCCTGTTATCAAAGCTCCAACCGCATAACCTAAATCGCGCCACAAACGAAATACCCCAAAGCTTTTCGCGCGATCCAAAGGATGAGTATTTGCTGCGATTGCAACCATGAATGTCGGGTAAACCAGCGCTGTTCCGAGTCCTAAAAGCACCGACAATCCAATAAACTGCCAAAAAACTTGGGCGAACAATAATCCAAACATTGCCAGAGCTTGAAGCAACATGCCATAAATCAACAAATCCTTATGGCAGAACATATCAGACAATTTCCCGGTCCCCAATTGCGAAATTCCCCAAACCATGGGATAAATTGCGGTAATGATACCAATTTCGGCCAACGTAAATCCTTTGGCAATGAGCAAAACAGGAAACACCCCCCAGATCATCCCATCATTCAAATTATTCACTAATCCTGCCTGGGTAATTGCTCCCAAATTGGGGTTCCGCCATGTCGTATCCTGAAAAATTGAAGCCAAACGAGGCATCAAACTTTGTTGGGACGCCGCCGAAACATGCCCCCTTGTATCATGCACGAAGAAAATACTTAGCAGCAAGCCCAAGCCAACAAACCCTAAACCCAGATAAAAGGGATAAGGTTGAATCCCATAAGTTGAAGCAATCCATGCAGTTAAAAAAGCCACCATACCCACGGAAAGATAGCCAGCAAATTCATTAATTCCCATGGCTAAACCCCGATTTCGATCGCCCACCAAATCAATTTTCATTGTTACTGTGCTCGACCAAGCCAAACCCTGATTGAAGCCCAAGAGGACGTTCGCACCTACAATCCAATTCCAAGAAGGTGCCCACATAAAAATAAAAGGAATCGGGACGGCGATAAACCAACCGAGAATCAACAAATTCCGCCGACCAATCTGATTAGCAAAATGCCCTGCATAATAATTCGCGATGGCTTTTGAGATTCCAAAAACGACAATAAAAGAAAATAAAACCGCATGCGAATCCATGCCAAAGGATTGCGAAGCAAAACTGGGTAAAATAGACCTTTCCAGTCCAACCATCCCGCCCACAAAGGCATTGATTAGTACTAATAATCCAAATTGTTTCCAATTGTTTCGTAAACCTAAGTGTGTAGAGATTCCTGACATTTCCATCCACAAAGGAGCCAAAATGCCAAGCAAATCCACTTATCAAATGTTAAATTAACTTTTCTTCGCCCGAATTCTACTTAAACTAACTTGTGTGATACCCAAGTAAGAGGCAATGTATTTCAGAGGGACGCGACGCAACACCTCAGGTTGCTCCTGGGCTAAAAGTTGGTAGCGCTCATCTGCTGTATGAAACTGTAAATTTTCGATGCGCTGAATTGTTTGAACATAAGCACGCTCAAATAAGCGTGTAAACAAACGTTCTATATCTCGATGATCATCGTAAAGCGCACTAAGTTCTTGTGTCGATATTGACCACACTTCTGCATCCTCTAAAACTTGAATTGCTTTTTTACTTGGAGCCCCTGCAAAAAGGCTCTCAGCGCGAGCAATTAAGCAAAATGGCTCATAAAATCCTTCTGTAACATCATTCCCATCATGGAAATAATATATCCGAGCTAAACCCGTTTTCAAAAAATAAAGTGTTTTACAGGTTTGAGCTATATGCTGTAAATCCTGATTTTTAGGAATGGATTGTGTGTGAATGAGCGCCTTTAAAGCCTCTTCAGATGATTCTGATAATTGATAAATTTCCTTAAAATACGTAATCAGCGCGTGAGACATCGTTTGTTACCCAATTTGTTGAGACGTTATACCTCGCGTCTACTACTTATTATTATCCTTCTCAAACCCTAAAGAAACCGAATTCACGCAATAGCGTAAGCCTGTTTCCGTAGGTCCATCATCAAATACATGTCCCAAATGACCTCCACATTTTGCACAGGTGATTTCTATCCGACGCATACCTAACGTTAAATCAGGAGTTTCCTTGATAACGCCCGCTTTGATTTCTTTGTCGAATGAAGGCCAACCGCAATGTGAATCAAATTTGGAATCCGATTTAAACAAACGCGTACCACAACCTCTACAAGTGTAATAACCTTTATCTACATGCATCAAAAACTTACCCGTATATGGCCGTTCCGTTCCCTTTTGACGCAAAATATAAAACTCTTCTTCACTTAACTTAGCTTTCCATTCCGCTTCAGATGTAGGTAATTGATCCATTGCTTTCGTTGATTTAGGTGCTTGACTACATGCCTGGAAGGCAAATGCCCAAACAAACAAGAAATAAGAAAATGATTTCATAGCATTTCGTTTCAGGTTAAACGAAAAATGAGTGCAAATGTTTTACTCGATCAAATCACCCAAAAACATTAAATAAGGAGTCTCCGCTGGTGCATCGATATCCTTGTAGCGGTGATAATTCCCCAAAATCAAATTCTGAATAGTTTTTTTCAAACGCTTCCAACGCGCCTCAGGTAAATTCGCCCGACGATCCCAATAATCAATTCGTGTATCTAAAGGCTCAAAACGTTGATTCGGAAATTTCTCAGCAACTGCTTTACGCAGCTCAATCAAAAACTCGAGTTTCTTACGATAAGGCCCAACTTTATCCTCATGTGGACGTTGTATACGCTCCCACAAAGAAGGAGGAGTACCTTGGTTTCCCTTAACCCCTACCTGCTGCTCAGAATGTAAACGATATTGTACATAGGTTGCCGGAATGAAATCAATCCTATTTTCCAATGCTGCTGCCAATCCCATCCATGCATCATGTAAGAAATAGCTAGGTAAATTTGTAGGGAATGGCGTAATGCGATCCAAAAATCGTTTACGAATTCCCATGGTACATCCCGTTACACGGTTTCCGTCTAACAAAATATCCACTGATTTACCCAATTTCCAATCCCGCTGCTGCTCCTCTCTAAAACGGAAGGTAGACCATAAGCGCTTTCCAGAAATTTGACCAAACTCATCCACAAGAACCGCATCCGTAAATACAACTTCGGCATTTTCATGATGATTAAAGTAGGTTGCGATACGTTCGATTTTTTGGGGATCCCAAAAATCATCTTGATCCGCTGGAAAAATATAATCACCAGTACAAAGCGTTAGTGCTTTTTGGAAATTTTGATAGGTACCTAAACGAGTAGGATTTTGATGAATTTGCAAAGGCAAACGATCCTTGAATTGCTCTAGAATCAACAATGTACGGTCTGAAGAACCCTCATCACACACAATCACCTCGTCGGGCGGTAAGGTCTGATCAACCAAACTACTCAACTGTGTCCGGAGAAATTTCTCTCCATTTAAGGTACAAAGTGCAACAGATATCTTCAAAACTTATCCATTAATGGGCTTCCAACCAGTTCATACCAACTCCAATGCCCGTCTCAATCTTCACGCCTAAATCCAAGGCCTGACACATAATTTCATCAATGTGCGTACGAAGGTAATCAATTTCTGAAACATGCGCATCAAAAACCAATTCATCATGCACCGTCAATATCATGCGTGACTTCAGATTCTCCCGTTCAATAAACGCCTGAATCTGTATCATAGCCACTTTAATCATATCGGCTGCAGAACCTTGAATCGGAGCATTGATCGCATTTCGTTCTGCAAAACTCCGCTCATTCATATTGGATGACAAAATATCACGCAAATACCGACGGCGCCCCAAGACTGTTTCCACATAACCCAACTCGCGAGCTTGTGTAATTGTCGTGTCCATAAAGGCTTTGACACCCGGAAACTCCACAAAATATTGGTCAATGATTTCCTTCGCCTCGGTCCGAGAAATCCCTAAAGATCCCGCCAAACCAAAAGCTGATTGACCATAAATAATTCCAAAATTGACCGCTTTAGCTCTTCTACGTAATTCAGATGTCACTTCATCTAAGCTAACTTTAAATACCTTGGCTGCCGTGGCTTTATGTACGTCAATTCCCTGATTAAAGGCATTCAACATCGCTTCATCTTGGGCAAATGCAGCCATAATCCGCAACTCGATTTGCGAATAATCGGCCGATAAAATCTGAAAATCAGCATTGCGAGGAATGAACGCCTTACGTATCTCCCGACCACGCGGTGTACGAATTGGGATATTTTGCAAGTTGGGATCCTTCGAAGACAAACGTCCCGTTGCCGTTACCGCCTGCATGAAGGAGGTATGTATACGACCTGTTTTCGGCGAAATCAATTGAGGTAAGGCATCGACATAGGTCGACTTCAATTTCTGCAATTCTCTAAAGTCCAAAATCAAACGCGCAATTTCATGCTCTGCTTCCAATTTGGACAAAATTTCCTCCCCTGTCTGATATTGGCCTGTTTTCGTTTTCTTTGCTTTGGGATCTAGTTTCAATTTCTCAAATAGAATCTCACCCAATTGCTTGGGAGATGCGACATTAAATTCCTGCCCCGCTACTTCGAAGATTTTTTGTTGGACCTCGCGCGAATCCGTTTCCAAGGTCTTTGACATCTCTTGTAAAAATGCCACATCTAAATTAACCCCCTCACATTCAATCTTCGATAAGACGCGTGCCAAAGGCAATTCGACCTCGTTCAATAATTCGATCGCTTTGGGATTCTTGCTTAATTGCTCATCCAAGAAAGGTTTTAATTGCAAGGTAATATCTGCATCTTCCGCTGCATATTCTTTGATATCCTCCAAAGCAACATCGCGCATATTGCCTTGCTTGGCTCCTTTTTTGCCGATCAAGGTCTCAATAGACAAAGGTTCATAGCTCAAATAGGCCATGGACAAAGCGTCCATGTTGTGGCGCTTTTCCGGTTCGATAAGGTAATGAGCCAGCATGGTATCATAGGTTGCACCTTTGATTTCCACACCATAATTGGCCAACACACTCATATCGTATTTGATATTCTGCGCAACTTTTTGAATAGCCTCGTTCGCAAACAATTCCTTGAATAAATCCACTTGCGTTTGCGCCTCCGCCTGATTTTCCGGGAATGGCACATAAAAAGCTTCACCTTTTCGGTAGGCAAATGACATCCCAACGAGTTCAGCCTCAACCGCCGTTAAACTGGTGGTTTCCGTATCAAAACAGAAGGAATCTTGTCGGCCTAAAAATCCAATCAAAGATTTGATCGCTGCTTCCCCTTGCACCAAATGGTATTGGTGGGCTGTATTTGCCAAATTACTGAAATGCGACACCTTTTCTTCTTCCTCCTCGGCCATCATGAAATCAGCCGGAGCAGCTGCCGGCGAACCAAACATATCCATTTGATTAGCAGCCACTTTGGGGCTTGCTTTGGCTTTCGGAGCAGCATGTTCAGGGTCTTCACCCAAGATTCTCCGACGTAAAGTTCTGAATTCTAATTCGTCCAATAAAGGTTCCAATAAATCCTTCTTGGGTGCAGTAATAACTAATTTATCTTCTTCGTATTCAATGGGCACCTCACACAAGATGGTTGCCAAATGACGGGATAGCATGCCTTGCTCTTGGAAATTCTCCAAGTTTTCACGCAGCTTACCTTTTAATTTATCCGTATTTTGGAACAAGTTCTCCATGGAACCATATTCCTCGATGAGCTTCTGAGCCGTCTTTTCTCCAACTCCCGGAACGCCCGGTATATTGTCCACAGCATCACCCATAAGCCCCAACATATCAATGACTTGGTCAACGTTTTGGATGTTCCATTTGGCACAGACCTCTTTGGGACCTAAAATCTCCACCCCCTTGCCCATAAAAGCAGGCTTGTACATTTTGATTCGCTCCTCTACTAATTGGCCATAATCCTTGTCGGGCGTCATCATATACACCTCTATATCCGGATTGGCACGCACGGCTTTTTTGGCAATTGTCCCGATAATGTCATCGGCTTCATAACCATCCAAAATCAAAATAGGAATATCCATCGCCTCCACCAATTTCTTCACATAGGGAATGGCAACGGTGATATCTTCCGGTTGTTCCTGCCGCTGAGCCTTGTAGGGCGTATATTCGACGTGACGGAACGTAGGTGCCGAGGTATCAAAGGCAACCCCCAAGTAATCAGGCTTTTCCTTTTGAATGACTTCCAAAATGGTGTTTGTGAAACCAAAAACGGCACTTGTATTTAAGCCTTTTGATGAAATCCGGGGTGTTTTAGCGAACGCAAAATGGGCACGATAAATCAGCGCCATGGCATCAAAAAGGAATAATTTTTTCATAGAAATTGACTAAATTTGAACGAGCAGAAAGCCCGCTCAAAGATAAGAAATAAAAATTCTGAATTATGAATTTAGCCGCCCTTCGTGAGAATTATCAAAAAGGTGAACTTTTAGAAACTACGGTTGACAAGGACCCAATCCAACAATTTAAAATTTGGTTTCAGGAAGCATCAAATGCCAAAGTTCCTGAGCCGAATGCCATGTTTTTGAGCACCGTTGGGCACGATAATAAACCGGCAGGGCGTATCGTCTTATTAAAACATGTCGATGAGGCTTTCTCCTTTTTCACGAATTACCATTCCCGTAAAGGGGCAGAATTAGCGCATCATGCGCAGGCGTCCCTTACATTCTTTTGGGGCGAATTAGAGCGTCAAGTACGCATCGAAGGCCGTGTACATAAGATGTCGGAAGTCCTTTCCACGGAATATTTCCACCAACGTCCGCGCGAATCGCAGTTAGGCGCATGGGTTTCTGACCAAAGTTCCCGGGTAGAATCACGTGAATATTTGGAGCAACGCTATGCGGAATTAGCCAAAGAATACGAGGGCAAAGAAATCCCAAAACCTGCGCATTGGGGAGGATATGAATTAATTCCGGATTATTTCGAATTCTGGCAGGGGCGGCCGTCGCGATTACATGATCGGATTGTGTATGAAAAAACGGGCCAGAGCTGGGAGCGGTATCGGATAGCACCATAGATTGGACGTTAGACGTTAGACGTTGGACTTTAGACGTTTGAGGTGACATCCCCCTACGGACTACGGACTCTTTCCCTCCGGACTAACCACTGACAACTGACCACTGATAACTCCCTCCGGACTCCGGACTAATCCCCTCCGGACTGACCACTGACCACATGCAACTGAACACCATTCGGACTCCGGACTTTTTCCCTCCGAACTAGCGCCTGACTATTTTATCAGTTTTTAATTCTTTTTCCGAATTAGACTTCTTTGTTTTTGCACCTAAGTTTGTTTTCAAATAGACAGCTCATGCAAAAGCCACAAAACTACCCGATCAGCGACCCAAACTTTGAGGCCTCGATTTTAGAAGATCCACAACTTTCGCCTATTCCTCGCTGGCATAAAACCCTTGTCGCCGAACGCCTCCGCGTACGCAACGAATTCAACAATCCTGACATCCCTTGGGAAGAAGTTATTCAAAAACTCAAAAGCCAACATGACAATTTATAAAATCGTCACGAATTCACACGTTTATGTTGAAATGAGTGAAAGCATAACTTGGTATAATAATCAAGTATCACTTTTAGGTACCTATTTTTTGAATCAGATCTCTCTATCATTGGAGCTCATAAGTCAATTTCCTCACTTGACCTATGTCCGCTATTCCCACAGTATCCGTTGTTGTATCATCCCTCGATTCCCCTTCATGATTCATTATCAAGTTGATAAAGCCAAACAAGCTATTTTGATCATTGCCATTCTGCATATGCGCAGAAGAACTTAGAGTAGAGGTAAGAGGTAAGAGGTAAGATTTAAGAGGGAAGAGGTAAGAAGTCCGGAGGTGCAATTCTTTAAGCCTTCCCTTCGGACTGACAACTGACCACTGCCCCCCTCCTTCGGACTTCGGACTATTTCCCTCCGGACTAACAACTGACCACTGACCACTGCCCCCCCTTCGGACTCCGGACTATTTCCCTCCGGACTGACGACTAGTGACTAGTGACTTCCCCCCTCTTACCTCTTACCTCCCCCCTAATCCTCCCTCCTCGGATCCACCCGCCACCCGAGCTTCCTTAATTGCTGCACCCGCAAACTGCGATGCCCAAATTCCTCCATCACGACCCCCTGCATCCAATACACCCCATTCCCCCGAAACGAATACTTCTTCAAATCCGCCGGAAAATGCACCGTATCAAAAAACTCACCACGCACATCCACAAAATAACCGAAATACATGCGGTCGCCCGACTTCGTTCGCGTCGGCTTTAAGGTCACCAAATAACCCAAGATATCCCCGCGATCATACGCAAAATCAGCATTCAACAAGGTTTTTGGCAAGTCGGAAACCAAATCATACGGCGAGCACAACGGAAAGCCCAAGATCTCCCACTGATCAAAGGCATCCTCCGCAGGATCATGCAACAACTCCGGCAATACTCCCAAATCCGACACCTCATCCCCAAACAATTCCATCGCTACCACCGGCGCCACCTTCCCCTGAAAACGCGCATGGGCCTCCCAAAGCAAAGGCTTCTTCTCCACCCCCAAATACCGAAATGCCCCCACCCGAATCAACAAAATCGCCTGCTCCAATCCCAACGAAACCCGACGCACAAAATCCTCCCAAGACCGAAAAGGACCTCCCTGCCGCCGTGCTTCCAACAAATCATGAATCACCCGCTTCTCCAATCCCTTCACATGCACCCAGCCCAACCAAATCACCGATCCCCGAATCGAAGTCAAATAGTCACTCGCATTAATTTCCGGCGCCTCCACCTGTGCCCCACATCGCCGTGCCTCATGCACATAAAACTCCGTCCGATAAAATCCCCCAAAATTATTAATCACCGCCACCATAAACTCCAGCGGATAATAGGTCTTCAAGTACAAACTTTGGTAACTCTCCACCGCAAACGATGCCGAATGCGCCTTCGAAAAGGAATAGCCCGAAAAACTCTCCATCTGACGCCACACCTCCCGCGCCACCGCCTCCGCATAACCCTTCCCCGCACAATTCACAAAAAATGCCTCCCGAATCCGCTCAAACTCCCCGCGCGAACGCGATTTGCCCGACATCCCCCGGCGCAATACGTCCGCCTCCGCTAAACTCAAACCCGCAAAATAATGTGCCACCTTAATCACATCCTCCTGATACACCATCACCCCATACGTCTCCTTCATCAACTCCCCCATCAAAGGATGTACCGGCTCATACGAATCCGGCGCATGAAAACGCTCAATGTAAGCCTTCATCATCCCCGAGGACGCGACACCCGGTCGGATAATCGACGAAGCCGCCACCAAAGTCAAGTAATCCTGGCAGCGCAACTTCTTCAGCAACTGACGCATCGCCGGCGACTCAATGTAAAAACAACCCATCGTCTCATGCCGCATCAACTGCTTACGAATCCCCTCATCCTGCATAAAATCCTGCACCCGATGCACATCCACATCCACCCCCCGATTCGCACGAATGATATCCACCGACTCCTTAATATGTCCCAAACCTCGCTGCGACAAAATATCAAACTTCGCAAAACCAATCTCCTCCGCCACATACATATCAAACTGGCAAATCGGGAAGCCCTTGGGCATCGGTTCCAACGCCGTATACGCAAACAAAGGCTCCTCCGAAATCAAAATGCCGCCGGCATGAATGCTCAGGTAATTCGGGAAGTCCAACAATAAATTTCCATACTTCACAATCAAGCTTTGAATCTCCGAACTCACCTCCCGCATCGCGGTAGCAGGGTCCAACCACGCATCAATTTCGGCTTTGGGTAAACCAAAAACCTTCGCCAATTCCCGGTAAATGGATTTATCGCGAAAGGTTACATAGGTCGCCAACAAGCACACATGCTTCGCCCCATAGCGCTTAAATATATAATCGATGATGTCATTACGCTCATCCCACGAAAAATCAATATCAAAATCCGGCGGACTCGTCCGATGCGGATTAATGAATCGCTCAAAATACAAATCCAAGGCCACCGGATCCACATCCGTAATTCCCAAACAATAGGCCACAATCGAATTCGCCCCCGATCCACGCCCCACATGAAAATACCCGCGCGAACGCGCATAACGGATAATATCCCACGTAATCAGAAAATAGGCATCAAAATGCAATTCATGAATCACCTTCAGTTCCTTCTCCACCCGCGCCTTCGCCTCCCGGTCCGAACGGGGATACCGATAACGTAAACCTTCATGGGCCAATTTGGTCAACAATGCCAAATCATCCTCCCGACTTGAGCCATACAAACGCCGCGTCTTTGGCAATTTAAAATCAAAACGAAAGGTGCAGTCGGCCAGTAACTGCTCAGCAGCATCCAATAATCCAGGGTAATCCCGACAAATCTCCCGCAACTCCTCCGGCGTGTACATCCGCTCATCTTCCTGCGCCTGCGCTTTGGGAGAGAGTTTACTCAATAAGACATTTTGGTCAATCGCCCGCAACAAACGATGCATCGAAAAACCCTGCTTGTTCAAAAAAGTAACCGGTTGGCACCACACCATCCCATCCAAATCCTTCACATTCCACAAGGCCTTCAAATCGGTTCCACGAACACCCCAGCGCTCGTTTTTACCGAGGATACGCAAAGTCTTTCGCCGACTAAACGGAAAAATGGTCCACACATCCTCCCATTCCGGGGGACGCTCCGGCCAGTCACCACCGGCCAATAAAACCTGGGAGGCAAAAGCATTAATCTGTGCCAAACCCGCGGGATTCCGCGCCATACACACATAGCCTTTGGCAAATTCCATCCCCACCACCGGCTTAATCCCCGCCTCCGTACAAGCCTGCACAAAATCAAAAATCCCAGAAGTCCGATGAATATCCGTCAAAGCCAAGACCTGAATACCCCGCGCAAGCGCCGCCTCCACCAGCTGCTCGGGCGAAAGCGTTCCATAACGCAGGCTATAATACGAGTGACAATTCAGGTACATGGCTATTCCGACTTAGGTACTAAAGCATTCCGACGCTCCCCGCGCTCCATCAAACCACTCGCCCGTAAAACAGAAAACTCCCCGTAGCGATTTCGGAGATTATCCATCGCTCCATACAAAGGCACCAACCGCGCCCCATCATCAAACAAGCTCAATTGCTCCTGACCCTGTAATAATTTGGAAAATCGCACCCCAATCAAGCGAATCAACAGTCGGCGATCATACAATTTCTCAAACAATTCATGCACCGCCGGAATCAAACGATGATCACTCGCCGAAGCCGGAATACTGATTTGTCGGGTATGCGTATCAAAATTCGAATAACGTAATTTGACCGTGATGCAGGAGGTACATTGGCCGAGTTTGCGGAGGTCGTAGGCCAACTGCTCCGTGAGCGAACCCAAGATGCGATGCAACAAATGTACATCCGTCGTGTCCTGCTCAAAGGTAATCTCCTTCGAGAGTGACTTTTGTTCCGAATAAGGGACTACGGGGCGTAAATCGATTCCATTCGCCCGCTCCCACAGCATGACACCCGATTTACCAAAAGTTCGCTCCAGCACCTTCAGCGGCATTTGACTCAGTGTTCCCACATGTACGATGCCCATGTTCCGGAGCGTTTGGGCCGTCACTGCCCCAATCATCGGAATCTTCCCGACAACCATGGGCGCTAAGAAAGCCTTTTCCTCGCCAGGTAGGACCTGAAACTGACCAGCCGGTTTAACATGATTCGTAGCCACTTTGGAAACCGTTTTATTCACCGATAGGCCAAAGGAAATCTGTAAACCTGTTTCCTTGTGAATCTTTTGGCGCAAATCCGTCGCAAACTGATATGAACCAAAAAAGCGTTCCATGCCCGTCATATCCAAATAAAACTCATCGATCGATGCCTTCTCCACGACAGGCGCCCGGTCCATAATCATCCGCGTCACCCAATCCGAATGCTGCGCATAAGCCTCGAAATCCCCGCGTAACACCAAGGCATCCGGACACAACTTCAAGGCCATCCGCATCGGCATCGCCGAGCGCACCCCAAAAGCCCGCGTCTCATAACTACATGCGGCTACGACACCACGATCCGACAAGCCTCCAACGATCACGGGTTTCCCCACGAGACGTGGATCTCGAAGTCGCTCGACCGAGACAAAGAAGGAATCTAAGTCCATGTGCACAATGGCGCGCTCTTGCATAAATTTGGTAGCTATTTGCGTATTTCGAATACCTTTTGTAACTTCGATGAGTATACGATAAAATATTGAATACGAATTTTATTCATTTTAGTTAAATAAGCAAATCGCATGAGCACTTTTTTTAGTCAGAATTTACGTTTTTTACGCAGCAAAATGCCCGAGAAAACATCACAAGAAAAACTGGCTGAATTAATCAACATCAAAAAGCCCACCTTGGGCTCCTACGAATCCGGTAGAGCGGAACCTAAATACGCCGATCTGATTGAAATAGCCGAATTTTTCAAAGTAGAGGTGGATGAATTACTCAAAGAAGATCTTTCCAAAAGACTTCCCGGAATGGCCAACAAGCCGAAGCTACGTATTTTAGCTACGACGGTGGATTCCAACAATGAAGAAAATATTGAAATGGTACCTGTCAAAGCTTTGGCCGGATACACCGCTTCTTACGACGATGTCGAGTTCATTCAAGAACTTCCCACCTTCCAAGTACCCTTCTTGCCACGCGACAAAAAATACCGCGTATTCCCCATCAAAGGCGAATCGATGCTGCCGCTGCAACCCGGGTCTTTGGTCTTTGCCGAATACGTGGAAGATTGGACCGCCATCAAAGACGGCACTATTTGTATCGTAGTGACGCGCGAAGACGGTGTAGTTTTAAAACAAGTCATTAATCACTTGGCCGAACGCAAAGTCTTAATCCTAAATTCGACCAATAAAACCTACGACCCTTACCCAATTCTCGGCTCTGAAATCCAAGAAATCTGGAAATTCGCGGGGTATTTTCACAGTGATTTCCCGAATGCGGAGTAGGTCCGAATAGCCCGAAGGGCTTATAACCCTAGGCTTTAGCCTAGGGAACCCCAGACTAAAGTCTGGGGCTATGAAAATAGACGCGAAGTATCGCGTCTCTACGATTCCAACGTCTAATAATCATGATTGCAAAAATAGCCTCCACCCTCGGCATCCACGAAAACCAAGTCCGCAAAACCGTCGAACTCCTCGATGAAGGCGCCACCATTCCCTTCATTTCCCGCTACCGGAAAGAAGCAACGGGTAGCCTCGATGAAGTACAAGTTGCACAAATCCGTGACTTACGCGACCAATTTGTCGAACTAGAAAAACGCCGCGAAGCAATCCTAAAATCACTTAAAGAATTAGATAAACTAAGCCCAGAGCTTGAAAAAGCCGTGCGCGGCGCGCAAACCCTCGCCAAACTCGAGGACATCTACCTCCCCTACAAACCTAAACGTAAAACACGCGCCATGGCCGCAAGGGAAAAGGGATTACAAGCTTTGGCAGATAAATTATTCGAACAACGCATGCTTGACCCAGAGGTGCTAGCTGCAGAATTCTTAGATGATCCCGAAGAAGCGCTGGCAGGGGCACGCGATATTTTGGCCGAAGAAATGATGGAAACCGCCGAAGCGCGCGAAGAAGCACGCCATTTGTTTTCTCGCAAAACGACCGTCAAATCCGCGGTCGCCAAAGGAAAACAAGAAGCCGGCATCAAATACAAAGATTACTTCGACTGGTCAGAATCCCTAGCCCAAGCCCCATCCCATCGTATCCTCGCCCTTTTTAGAGGCGAAAACGAAGGGATATTAAACTTGAATCTCGCAGGCCCCGACCAAGAGGTCCTCGATAAACTAGACCGCCGATTCATCAAAGGAAATAATGCCTGTGCCCGACAAGTAACCCTTGCTATCCAAGATGGCTACAAGCGCCTACTCATGCCGGCGATGGAAAATGAAATGCGCGCAGAGGCGAAGAAACGTGCCGACGAAGAAGCAATTCGCGTCTTTGCGGAAAACATTCGCCAATTATTATTAGCCGCGCCCCTTGGACAAAAACGCGTACTTGCACTTGACCCAGGTTTTAGAACGGGATGCAAATTGGTCTGCCTCGACGAGCAAGGTACGCTCCTCGATAATACAGCCATTTATCCACACACAGGCCCTGGGCAAGCACAAGAGGCCGCACATACCATCAGCGCTTGGGTGAAAAAACACAAGGTTCAAGCGATCGCTATCGGTAATGGGACGGCTGGTCGGGAAACGGAAGCCTTTGTCCGCAACTTAAAACTGGAAGGCATCACCATCATCATGGTGAACGAAAGTGGTGCATCCATCTATTCAGCCTCAGAAGCAGCTCGGGAAGAATTCCCAGATAAAGACATTACGGTTCGTGGTGCCGTATCCATCGGCAGAAGACTGATGGACCCACTCGCGGAATTGGTCAAAATCGACCCCAAGTCGATCGGCGTGGGACAATACCAACACGACGTGGATCAAAAGAAATTACAAGCTTCTTTGGACGATACGGTTATCTCTTGCGTAAACTCAGTAGGTGTCGAACTCAATACCGCGTCCAAGCAAATTCTATCCTATGTTTCAGGACTTGGCCCTCAATTGGCCCAAAACATTATCGATTACCGGACCAAAAACGGCCCCTTCATCAAGCGATCGGATTTGAAAAAAGTGGCCCGATTAGGCGAAAAAGCGTACGAACAAGCCGCGGCCTTCTTACGCATTCGTCACGCGAAAAACCCCTTAGATGCCAGTGCCGTTCACCCAGAACGCTATGACATCGTGGAGAAAATGGCGAAGGATTTGAATTGCAAGGTGAGTGACTTATTGGCCAACGAGTCCCTTCGCAAGCAAATTCAATTACAGAAATACGTAACAGCTGAAGTGGGTATGCCTACGCTAACCGACATTCTAGCAGAATTAGCCAAACCCGGACGCGATCCACGGGAACAATTCGAAGCATTCGAATTCACCGAGGGAGTAAATGAAATCAAGGATTTACGCATTGGCATGAAATTGCCAGGAATCGTCACAAACATTACGAACTTTGGTGCCTTTGTGGACATCGGCGTCCATCAAGACGGATTAGTGCATGTGAGCCAGTTGGCCGACAAATTCGTCAAAGACCCCAACGAAGTTGTCAAAGTAGCCCAAAAGGTTATGGTTACCGTGACCGAAGTTGATGAGGCGCGAAAACGCATCGCCTTGAGCATGAAGAAATAAAAAAAGCCCTCAGGAAATTGAGGGCTTTTTCGTTACTTTTTGCAGCAATTAGGTAGCTTATCATAGCTCTTTTTGATGGCCTTGACCTCATCGGCATCATAACCCGTTTCAGCAATCACGAGTTTAATCTTCGCGACATCAATTTTATCCGGATTATACACCACGGTAATGTTCGATTGATCTTCGAGATTCAAATCCGACTTTTCGATTCCTTTCGTTAATGCCAAATTCTTCTCGATACGCTCCTTACACATCTCACAAATCGCAGATGTTTTGATCTTCACGCTTTGTGAAGGTCCTGCCAATAATCCGAAAGGCAGGAGTAGAAAAAATAATAAATGTTTCATTCAATTGTTTTTTAACCCCAGGCTTCAGCCTGGGGAGTATAACCTATTTTTTAACCACTTTCAAATCCATCGTACATGCTGGACATTTCCCCTTTTTCGCATAGGTTTTTGTTCCCTCACATTTCATCGGACATTGATATACTTCTTTTTTCTCTTCCGTTTTTGTCTTTTTAGACTCTTGCGTTTGTGCAAATGTTCCAAACATTGCAAATACCATTCCAGATACTAAGATGAACTTTTTCATAGCTGTATTATTTAGTTGATTTTATAACGTAATCCTGTGTAAACCATTCGACCCGCGACAGGTCCCCAAACCATCGTTGCATCAAAACCTGTCTTAAACGGATCAGAGGCACCCATGATCGGGTTGCTTTGTGTAAAATTAAAAAGATTTTCTACGCCGAGGTACATTTCCCATTTTTTAAATTGGCGCGTTACTTGCCCATAAACCATCGAAAACGCTGGGGCATTCACCTCAGGCGCATCTGTCGTATGTACATAAGCGTTCGGAATTCGACGTTCCCCGCTCCATTGCCAAGTCAAGTCAAATTTCCAAATATCATATTTAGTCGCATAGGCAACATTCACAAGAATTCGATCCCGATTTAAGAAGGGTTTTAGCAATCTTCTTAAGCTTCCATTTTGGCCTACATAATCCGAGGCCACATCTTGAAATCGATAAGCTGTCTTCCATTCCAAACGAGGGATGGGACTATAATTAAATTCGATTTGAGCACTTTTGGCATAAGACACGCCCGGACTTGAGTACATGCGAATCGAATGAGCCGTCTCCATGTCCACGATCCATTGATGTGTAAAATCCGTTTGGAAATAATCGAAAACTAGATTCGCTTTCCGACTGCCCAACGTAAAATCATGCGTCAAACTGAATCCATAATTCCACGCTTCTTCCAAAGGATTTAGATTACCCAACAATTGTAGATAGCGATTATTCGCCAAGAAGCCCATATTTTCTGCCAAAGGATTCACACGACGCCAGCCTTTTCCCGCGGAGACACGCGCATACCAATCCGAAGCGATATCCCATTTGGCATGCAAACGAGGAACCCATTTCGTGCCTAATTGATTATGAAAGTCGATGCGATTACCCAGCACCAAGGTAAACTTATTGGGAACCGTTAGTGTGTACTCACCAAAGAAACCCGGAACCAATTCGGTCCGTGCATAAGTCGAATCTAAATAACGCTCCTGATAGGAATCATACAAGAAACTAGCCCCTGCTTTCCACGTATGATTTGTATTGTCAATCATCGACTGATAAATCAAATTCCCAAACATACTCTGCTCCCGACCCGCATATTGCTTGAATGCAAAATAGGCATCATTTTGATGTTGGCTTGTCGACAAAATTAAACCAACGCCCTTCCAGGGTTTCGTTGGGAACAAACGAGCAATCTTGGCAAATGCTTCAAAACGACCCGTATTACTCCCAAAACCATAGACCTGATAACGATTCGATTGTTGTTCATCGAAGCTATTTTGACCGGCTAGTCGGGATTCCTTCAAATAACCCACCCCAGCTTGTAGCATCCAATGTTCAGTCGCATATTTCCAACGATTCATCACATTAATCAGGCTAAATAAAGGTAAATCCATGAATCCATCTCCATTCCCATCGATGCGCGATGCTTGTTGGGAATAATGTGTCAACAGCGCCGTTGAAAGCTTTCCATTGAATTTATGCGCAGCTTGTTGATTGACCTCAAACCGCCCCTGCGAATTGCCATAGGCATTCAAAAAATACACCTCCGAGGTATCCGGTTTGGCTAATTCCATGTTGATCGCCCCCGTCATGGACTCATAGCCATTCACTACGGAACTCTGGCCTTTGGCTAAATCAATAGAACGAATCCAAGTACCTGGAATGTAATTCAACCCATAAGTTGATTTTAAACCACGTATCGAAGGAACATTTTCCACCTGCGTCTGAACATAGGAACCAGAGAGTCCCAAAAGCGAGATTTGCTTCGCACCCGTGACGGCATCCGTGAAATTGACAGATACGCTTGCGTTGGTTTCAAAACTCTCAGATAGATTGCAACATGCCGCTTTCGCCAGGGTTTTCATGGTCAAAATTTCACGACTTTGAATGGATTGTACATCGTGTCCACCTGGACTTGCGAGGACTTTAACCTCCGACAATTCAGCATCATTAGCGCGAAGATGTACATGGACAAATTGGGGTTTCGTCACCCATACAGAATCGGGGGCAAAGCCAACCGAACGAATGAGCAACCAACCGGGAAAGGTCTGAACTTTAAGCGAAAACAATCCATTGGCTCCTACAATACCGCCTTTTTTATCAGGTTGGTAATAGACAGAAGCACCAGGAAGATCCTCCATTTTTCCGGAATCATCAAGGCTCATCACCCGACCGGTGATTTCCTGAGCCATCGCCTGCGAACAAAGCAGGCAAAAAATCAATACATATTTTGAATACATGAGATAAGCTGTTTTAGTGAAACAAATGAAACCATTTAATTCTCCTAAATCAGATATACTTGCAATAAGGCACGCCGAAGCGATTGTGCGTTAGGTACGTTAGCTGTATAACTTTGGACGGCATGAACCACTCCAAAAACAGGCTTGAATTGAGCAAGCAAAGAATTATCAAAAGAGGCTAAATCAACAGATAAAGCTTGTTTTTTGACTATAAAGACCGCATGTTGCTTAACCTGAAAATGCTTAAAATGAAAACAAGTCGAGCGCTTAATTTGTGTTTCTTTAGGATGGCCCGTTGATTTTTGAATACTCCAAGTGGCCTTTTGAATTCCTGTAAACAAGCAAGTGGATTGGGTCCATGAAAAACCCACATTGGCCGCTAAAAACCATGCCACAAATACAAGCAAGAAACTACGATTCAAAAATGTGCGCATCCAATTTCAGCTTAAAACATTATTTCGAACGAATAAATCTGTGAATTTGTTCCAAATATATCTAAATATAAGTAAATTCACCGAATCAAAATGTGTTCTACCTATCAAATTCTTACATTTAGTCGTTTTACTAGCTTTCATACAGAGCGCAATAGCGCAAGGAACAACGACCCCCAAATATAGGTACCTCATTTTATTCAAAGACAAACAAGCTAACAGCTATACGCTGAATCAACCACAAGCCTTTTTAAGTACCCGAGCGCTAAATAGACGCGCTAAAATGCAAATTAAACTCACAGAACAAGATTTACCCGTAAGTACCAATTACATCAATCAGGTAATCACCCAAGGTGCTACAGTTCTCTATCCCTTAAAATGGATCAATGGTGCGGTGATTAAAACGGATCCACCAACACTTAAAAAAATTCTAGAAATCCCATCTGTTAAAGGCTGTTACAAAAACATGGCTTTAGACTCTGTCGGGGGAATCCAAGTCAATGCAGCTTTTCGTAAACTTGCTAATGAGTCTCCTTCGGATTATGGTGTATCATTTGCCCAATTGACACAAATTGGTGTCGATATCATGCACCAAAAGGGCTTCCATGGTGAGAATACCTTGATAACCTTGTTGGACGATGGCTTCCTAGATGCCAACTTATCGCCCGTTTTAGCACCCTTATTTATTGAAAAAAGAGTTTTGGCTACGCTGGCAACTGACCCAACCGAAAAAAATGTGTACAATGGGGGCTCACATGGAACAGAAGTCTTAAGTACCATTGGCGGGCAAGCGAATGGAAAACTTTATGGTACGGCCTATATGGCCAATTTTGCTTTGGCGCAAACCGAAGAAAGTGATCATGAATTATTAATTGAAGAGGCCAATTGGCTTCGAGGCGCCGAATGGGCTGATAGCTTAGGAACAGACGTATTAAGTTCCTCCTTAGGGTATACCACTTTTGATAACCCTAAATACGACCATACCTACCGGGATATGGATGGAAAAACGGCGCTGAGTTCCAAAGCGGCCACTTGGGCAAGCCAACGGGGAATCATTTGTACCATATCGGCAGGAAATGAGGGTTCTTCAAACTGGAAATACATTTCATCTCCGGCTGATGCAGATTCTATTTTAAGTGTTGCGGCCGTAGACCGAACGGGACTTCGCGCTTCTTTTAGTTCCATTGGCCCTAGCTTTGACAATCGGATCAAGCCTGACATTGCTGCGATGGGCCTTGCAACGATTGGCAGCTTACCCAATGGAACCATCAATGCATTCAGTGGAACTTCTTTCTCGGCACCCTTAGTCGCAGGCTTAGCAGCTGGTTTAGTTCAAGCACATCCAACAATAAATGCTTGGGAAATCATGCAGGCGCTTCGAAAATCGGGCACTTTGGCACTAAAACCGGACAATTTTTTAGGTTATGGAACCCCACATTTTGACCGAGCAAGTCAAATCATTAACCCAATCTTAGGCGTAGAACCCGTGATTAATCAATCGATACGCATCTTCCCTAACCCAGTTGCCGCAGGTCAGGCAATCCATATTGAACACCAATCGAAATCACTTAGCCTAGAGATCATTTCTTCACAAGGAGCTGTAATACAAAGCTTTACAAACATCACGCCTATTTCAGAAATTTCTTTACCTCCTTTCATTTCTGGAAAATATTATTTTAGATTTACATCCGATTCAGGTAGCCAAACCATACCTGTTCTGCTAAACCTTTAATAATGAAAACACGATTTTTGTCTTTAGACATCCTACGCGGTATCACATTAGCGGGGATGATTCTCGTTAATACTTCAGGAAACGGCAACTTTACATACAGCCCATTAATGCATGCCAAATGGCATGGTTTCACGCCAACAGATCTCGTATTCCCTACTTTCTTATTCATGGTTGGGGTTGCCATGCGCTTCTCATTCAAGTCATTTAACTATTCTCTTACCCCTCGCGTTCGATCGAAAATCATTAAACGTACCTTGATGCTTTTTTTAATCAATTACGTGATTTTCTATTTCCCATTCACGGATTTCTCATTTGAAAAAATGCGTTTTCTGAATGTATTACCACGCATCGCCCTCTCCTATTGCGCCGTTTCATTTATTACATTAAATGTTCCTTCGAATTGGTTAACCCGTATTAATGTCTTGATTTTGCTAGCTTATTGGGGCATCATGGCATTTATTGGCGACACGAATGCCCCCTATGAATTAAGCACGAACGCGGTATTGAAATTAGATTTATTTTTATTCGGGCCAAACCACTTATATCATGGCAATGGTATTCCCTTTGATCCCGAAGGATTATTAAGCACCTTACCTGCTATTTCCACCTGTCTTTTGGGCTATCAAGCCAGTGTGTTTCTTGAAAAACAACGTGCGATTAATAAGTCTCCCTTAGCGAATTTATTGGTTTATGGAATCGCATTGATTGCCATCGCATTAATTTGGGATAAAGCATTCCCAATCAACAAAAAACTTTGGACGAGTTCGTTTGTATTGCTCTGTGCAGGGATTGACTTTATTTTAATTGGATTGTTAAGTTGGTGGGTCGAAACAAAAGAACGCCATTTTGCTAATAAATTCTTCTTGGTTTTTGGGACAAATTCGATTTTAGCCTATGCCATTTCGGAAGTTTTAGCTATTCAAATGGGCAAAATTAACATGCCGGAAGGGAATGGTGTTACCGACTTAGGATCGTGGCTATATTGGCATATTTTCGAACCGGTATTGGGAAAATACAACGGATCACTTGCCTTTGCCATCAGCTTTGTTCTCGTTTGCTGGGTTATATGCTATGTTTTTTACCGCAAAAAGTGGTTCTTAAAGGTCTAAGCAAATAGCATTGCGGCGCCAAAAACACCCGCGCTATCGCCCAATTTTGGCTTTACAATTGGCGTTAATACCTCGCCTGAATTGAAAATGTATTTTCGGATTCGATCGTAACCTTCTGTATATAACAAATCAATATTACCTAAACCTCCCCCGATAACGATCACCTCAGGGTCAATGACATTGATTAATGTAGAAACTGCCCGACCGAAATTCTCCAACATGCGTTCGACCGTAGCTGTTGCAGCCGAATCTGATTTGGCTTCATATAGTCGCATAATCTCGGGCATACGTTTGGCAGAACCCGTTAGATGCGCATAAAACGCTTCGAGCGCTGGGCCAGAGATGACATGCTCCACGCAGCCCGACTTCCCACAATAACAGGCAGGGCCTTCTTCATCTAAAATATTATGTCCCCACTCGCCACCGATGCCATGTAGGCCATTGACTACTTTTCCATGGGCAACCAAACCACCTCCAACGCCCGTACCCATGATGATTCCAAAAACCATTTCGGCATTCGGATTAACGTCCTGAACTGCCCCAAGCAAGGTTTCTGCAAGGGCAAAACAATTCGCATCATTCGCAAGTTTCACCTCACATTGCAAAATTTCAGCTAAATCCGCAGCCATGGGTTTCCCATTCATGCATACGGTGTTGCAGTTTTTCATTGTTTGCGTACGCGGATTCAGAACACCCGGCGTAGCAAAACCAATCTGCGTGGGACCATGCCCTAAATGGGAAGAAACACGATCTACCAATAATTTGACTTGACTTAAGATATGCTCATAGCCCTCACTCGCTTCAGTATCGATACGCTCACGGATCAAAACTTCAGCAGGATTCGAAGCATTCAAGACTGCACATTCGATCTTGGTACCGCCCAAATCAATCCCCCATAAATTAGCGTCGGTTGTCTTCATTATCGAAAATACTTAAATAACTTAAATAACGACTCGCCGCGATTTCACCATCATCCACAGCCTTTCGAACCGCACAAGCGGGTTCTGATAAATGCAAGCAATTATTAAACTTACATTCGCCCAAAAGCTCGCGCATTTCAGGGAAATAATGGGCTAATTCCGTTTTTTCCATTTCAAACACGCCCATCTCATTGATCCCTGGACTATCAATCAAATAGGTCCCAGGGTTCATTTCCCACATCGTTGCATAGGTCGTGGTATGAACACCTTTTTGGGCAAAATCCGAAATCTCTTTGGTCTTAATTTGTAATCCCGGAGCGACTAAATTCATTAAACTGGATTTCCCTACACCGGAATGGCCCGCTAATAAGGAAACCTTGTTTTGAAAAATAGCTTTAAATTCCTCCACGCCTTGATTCGCCGGAATGGAGGTAAACAAGATACCATAACCTAGTTCTTGATATAATGCGGCATATTCAAACACCTGATCTTGTTCAGCTTCAGTGAGTAAATCCATTTTATTGAATACAATTTGAACCGGAATGCGGAAAGCCTCCGCAGTTACCAAAAATCGATCCAAAAAGCCTAAGGATGTTTTCGGAGATTTCAGGGTCATCACGAAAATCGCTTGGTCAACATTTGCCGCCATCAACTGCCCTTGCGCGGTCTTATGCACCGACTTCCGAATAATGTAATTGGTCCGAGGAAGAATCTCTTCAATCACCACCGTCTCATTTGCTGCATCTTCCACGGCATACAAAACATGATCCCCTACCGCAATGGGATTCGATGTTTTCGGACCTTTTAATTTGAACTTACCTTTCAGTCGGCCGGCAAAAACCTTCCCCGATTCCGAACGAATTTCATACCAGGAACCCGTTGATCGCATGATGAGACCTTTATTTAATTCCATGGCTTTTCATTCAGGTAATTCATAATTTTTTGTGTTGCCCCAGCTTGAAGCGCTACGAATGTACGCGCCTGAACTTGTTTATTCACAAACACGTCTTCGGCATCGTAAATCTCATGCATTTTGTTCTTCAGGCTTACTGTATCTTCAATGGGATAGGCCAAACCAAATTCAACCAAATCGCGCGCTTCTTTAAATTTAGTGTAATTTTTATTTCCAAAAAATACCGTTGGCCCATACACACTCGCCTCCAAGGTATTGTGCAATCCAGCACCAAAGGCTCCTCCGATATAAGCAAAAGAAGCTCCACGGTAAATCTGGGCTAAATAACCCACTTCATTGACAATCAATACTTGTGCCCCAGAAACGGCGGCATCTTTTGAATATTGAACGGGCAATTGAATCGCAGATTCCCATCGTTTCATTTCATCTGCATGAATTTCATGCGGAACAATGACCCATTGAAACGGAAATTCTTTCGAATTAATTAACGGAATCAAGACATCCATATCGGCCTGCCACACAGAACCGAGCACCATAAATGCCCGATTGTCAATAAATTGATCTAACACCGACCAGGGTTTGGGATGACGCAAATGCTGCACCACACGGTCGAATCGGGTATCTCCACCTACTTGCACTTGCTCCAAACCTATTCCATCCAATAAAGCCTTCGAGGAAGCATCTTGCACAAAAATCTGAGTAAAGCACGTTAATAGCGAACGGAAAAACCTTCCATACCAAGCAAAAAACACTTGATTAGGTCGAAATATGGCTGAGATCAAAATCGTGGGAATGCTTCGCTTCCGAAGTCCACGCAAATAAAAATACCATAATTCATATTTGACAAATATCGCCACCTTCGGTTTCACGAGATGAAGGAAACGTTCGCTGGTCTGAGCCCCATCTAAAGGCAAATAACTGACAAAATCAATGTCTTTAGCATTTTTCCGTACCTCATATCCGGAGGGTGAAAAAAAAGTTACTAAGATAAAATGGTCGGGATATTGAGCTCGATAAGCCTCCATGACAGGTTTCCCCTGTTCATATTCACCTAAAGAGGCGGTATGAAACCAAACTACCGGCCGAGTATTGTGGGACAAAGCTTTTTCCAAGCCTTCCCAAACCGAATTTTGCCCTTCATTCCACAATTGAGCTTTAGGCTTCACATAGGAAACAAGCCTGACTAATTGTCGGTATAAAAACAAGGCAAAAGAATACAAGCAAACTATCAAGTTTTTACTAAATTTGAAGTTGAATCAATAAAATTACTAAATAAGCAGCAATCTGCCTCAACAAATGCAATGGATTCCCCTAACTACTGAAGCCCAACTCGAAGAAATTGTTCACCTTTCGGAAACGAAGCCTACCTTGATCTTCAAACATAGCACCCGTTGCTCCATTTCTTCTACGGCTTTAAGTCGTTTAGAACGTGCTTGGGATGCAGAAGAAAGCCCAGCTTATTACCTTGATTTAATTGCATATCGTCCTATTTCTGGGGCTATTGCTGAAAAATTTGGTGTGGAACATCAATCGCCACAAGTCTTGGTGATTAACCATGGAAAATGCAGCTATTCCGCAACCCATTGGGACATTGCTATGGATGAAATCAAACCTTTTTTGTAAAAAAAATATGCGGTACTGCTTCTTTCTTTCTTGCCTATTTATTTCCTTGAGCTCATGGGCCCAAAGGAAATCGACGTCGGCAGAAAGTACCCTGCAAATACCGAGCAAACAAACGCCTAGTAAGCAAACGAAACTGCCCTCAGAGAAACTAACGAGTACCTGGGCAATCGGAATTAGTACGACAACAAATTCAGGAATTATTGGCGGATTTAGTTTCCGAAGATATTGGTTAAATGAAGGTAAAAGCCAATCATTTGCCCAAATCGATGCAGACATCATCAAGGATTATCGGGAATTCACCTCCCCATATTCATACAATGGTCGGTCCTATATCGAAGGAAAACTCAATCAATTAATTGTTATCCGCCCGGAATACGGACGAAGATGGACTTTACTACAGAAATCTGCAGAGGGAGGGCCCGCGTTAAAAGGAATTTTCACTACAGGTCCTAGTATTGGATTGCAGAAGCCTTATTACGTTGATATTTCTTACACAAATACTGCCACCACACAAACGACAACCTTAGCTGTACCTTATGCTAAAACCTTAGACAATTCCTATCCTAAGGCATTTATCATCGGCGATGCGAGTTTTTTAAATGGATTTTCAGAAGTCAAGCCTGTACCCGGATGGCACGTAAAATCCGCTTTAAACCTTGAATTGGAATCCTTTAAGCAAAATCACATGAGCTTGGAGCTCGGATTTTGTTTGGATTATTTTACAAAACCAATCGAAATGTTAAACCAAACCGAGGGTCGCGGTGTTTATACGACCGGATACCTGACATTTTTCTTTGGAAAGAGTCATTAAAACGCCTATCAAATGATTGAATTACCTCAAGTAAATCCCGTACCTGCAAATCGTAAACCTGATTGGCTTCGTGTCAAATTACCTATTGGTGAAAGTTATACCAAGGTGCGTAAACTCGTGGATGAATATAAATTGCATACCATTTGCCAATCTGGAAATTGCCCAAACATGGGCGAATGCTGGGGCGAAGGCACTGCTACCTTCATGATTTTAGGGAATGTTTGTACGCGATCATGTACGTTTTGCGCGGTGGCTACTGGCAGACCGCAAGAATATGACGAAGACGAACCTCGTCGAGTAGCAGAGGCCATCCGTTTGATGCAAGTAAAACATGCGGTAATCACATCGGTTAACCGCGATGAACTAAAAGATAAAGGTGCTGAAATTTGGTACCAAACCGTTCGAGCCGTGAAGGAAACAACACCTGCAACGACGATTGAGACTTTAATTCCGGATGTTAAGGCAAATTGGGATGCATTAATTCGTATGATTGAAGGGGGACAAGAAGTGGTTTCTCACAACATGGAAACTGTTGCACGATTATACCGTTATGTTCGTCCACAAGCAAAATACGAACGTAGTTTAGAACAAATCAAACGCACGAAAGAATTTGGAAAACGGAATAAATCAGGCATCATGCTAGGTTTAGGTGAAACCCAAGAGGAGGTATTCCAAGCAATGGATGATTTAGTAGCGAATGGATTGGATGTATTAACCTTAGGGCAATATTTACAGCCTACGAAAATGCACCATGAGGTGATCGAATGGATACACCCCGACAAATTTGCCATGTACAAAGAAGAGGGCCTAAAGCGTGGCTTAGCTTATGTAGAATCTGGGGCATTGGTACGCTCTAGCTACCATGCTGAAAGACATATCTAATGATTAACGAAGCGATTGAAAATCCCAAACAATATACCTACATCATCGCTGGTGGGGGTATGGCGGGACTTTCACTCGCTTATTACTTATCCGAAAGTTCGCTCACATATGAGCGCATTTTAATCTTGGATCAGGGTAATGAAGCAACCAAAACATGGAGTTATTGGAGCGATGAAGCACATCCTTTTGATGTTTTTGCGGAACATAGTTGGGGACAATTAGAAGTTAATTCCTTTGCCAACAAAAATCTCAATTTAACGATTGCCCCCTTTGTTTATCGGAAAATTGAAAGTGGAACTTGGACAAAAGCAATTCAGGAAAAGCTTCATCAGAACCCTAAATTCGAATTCATTCAGGCGAGAATTGAAGGTTTTAACTTCCAAGGAAAATTCGCTCAAGTGCTTACGGATAAAGGGCGTTTCGAAGCGACTGAAAAGATTTTTGACAGCGTTAGCCCCTACCCTTGTGATTTAACAAATCCCAAAGAACTAAAACAACATTTTGTAGGACTTAGCATCGAGACGAATTTTCCACTCTTTGATCCTAACAAAGCAACCTTATTCGATTTCCGAATTGCCTTTACGAATGCCTGTGAGTTCATGTATGTATTGCCTACCAGCACGAGAAATGCCTTGTTTGAACATACTTTTTTTTCAGGTGAATTATTGGATGAGAAGGCCTATTTGGCACAAATCAAAGCTTACCTACTCGCCTATTATGGCTTGAGTGACGATGACTATGAAATAAAGGGAAGCGAAAAAGGCATTATTCCGATGAATTATGTAGCGATCCCGCAAAACTTGCATCAAAAAATCATTAAAATCGGCACATCAGGTGGTTTCGTCAAAGCGAGTACAGGATATTCATTTAAACGGACTCAAGTGCTATTGAAAAAGTTGGTGGGCCAATTGGAATCGGACAACAAGAACGCACATGCTATTCATCAAAAACGATTTAAAATATTACTTGACCGCATTTTCATTCAGGTCTTGGTAGACCAACAAGTGAAAGGTAGCACGGTGTTTGAGAAATTGTTTCAAAAGAATTCGGCTCAGACGATGCTTCGCTTCCTGGATGAACAAACAAACATTTGGGAAGATTTGCGCTTAATGACCAGCGTGCCTACTTGGCCCTTCATGAAAGCCTTCTTCAAAATTGTATTCAAACGGCCAACCTTTTACTAATAAATGGTTGCCGACCCGAGATATTAATCTTAAATTTGCACGATTTTTTAACATTTAAAGAAACAATCAATGGCTTATCTATTTACTTCAGAATCAGTATCCGAGGGACATCCCGATAAAGTAGCTGACCAAATTTCAGATGCGTTAATCGACCATTTCATGGCCTTTGACCCTACATCTAAAGTTGCTTGTGAAACCTTAGTAACAACTGGTCAGGTGGTTTTAGCGGGTGAAGTAAATACGACAACCTATTTAGATGTTCAAGCGATTACACGTGAAGTGATTCGTAAAATCGGATATACCAAAGCTGAATACATGTTTGAAGCTAATTCTTGCGGTATTTTATCTGCTATTCATGAGCAATCTGCCGACATCAACCAAGGTGTTGACCGGGCAAAACCGGAAGAGCAAGGTGCAGGTGACCAAGGAATGATGTTTGGTTTCGCGACAAAAGAAACAGAAAACTACATGCCTTTGGCATTGGATTTGGCACACAAAATCTTACAAGAACTATCATATATTCGTAATAATGAGCCTAATTTAATTGGCTACTTACGTCCGGATGCGAAATCGCAGGTAACGATCGAATACAGTGACGATCATACACCACAACGTATTGACACCATTGTAGTTTCAACGCAACATGATGATTTTGCTACGGAAGCAGAGATGTTAGCCAAAATCAAAAAGGATATCGTTGAAATTGTTATTCCTCGCGTGATGGCAAAATTAAAGCCTGAATTGCAAGCTTTGTTCAATGATGCGATTACTTATCACATTAACCCAACGGGCAAATTTGTAATCGGAGGACCGCACGGAGATACAGGTTTAACAGGCCGTAAAATCATCGTAGATACTTATGGTGGAAAAGGTGCGCACGGTGGTGGTGCATTCTCTGGAAAAGATCCTTCAAAAGTTGACCGTTCAGCGGCTTATGCAACGCGTCACATTGCCAAAAACTTGGTAGCTGCAGGATTATGTGACCAAGTATTAGTTCAAGTTTCTTATGCAATTGGCGTTGCAAAACCATGTGGCTTGTTCATCGATACGTATGGTACTGCAAAAATTGACTTAACAGACGGTGAAATCGCTCGTAAAGTGGAAGCTATTTTCGATATGCGTCCATACTTCATCGAGCAACGCTTGAAATTACGTAACCCGATCTATTCTGAGACCGCTGCTTATGGCCACATGGGACGTAAGAACGAAGTCGTAACGAAAACATTCAACGGACCAGCTGGACAAAAAGTTACGAAAGAAGTGGAATTGTTTACATGGGAAAAATTAGATTACGTAGATGCAGTTAAATCGGCATTCGGAATTTAATCTCCAAATCGATAAGGAAAAGGTGCTCCCCCAAAGAGCACCTTTTTTTATGACATAAATTTGGCTTTATTTGAACAAATTTAGGCGTTATTGAGTTAAGAAGAACATGAGCACAACGGGCAAAAAAGGTTTTTATTTCAAAGAATTCGAAGAAAAAAGCGTTTCGCCTTTTGATAAGCTCTTCGGAATTTTCAAAGAACTCATCACCCATACTTCCGGCGATTTTGATGAAGCCATCGAATGGCTGCGTGAATTGGATAAAGAGTATGAATTAACGGATGAAAATTACACAATTGAAGATTTCATCGAAGACTTAAAAGCCAAAGGCTATATCCGCGAAGAAATCGACGAAAATGGGGGTTCTGGAATAGGCATTACGGCTAAAACCGAACGAGCGATCCGACAAACGGCCCTAGAAAATATCTTCGGCAACCTTAATAAAAGTGGCGCAGGAAATCACAAAACCAAAGCATCAGGCCAAGGCGATGAGTTGACTGGCGAATTCCGGTCCTATCACTTTGGAGACAGCTTAGAAAAAATATCCCTGACTGAAAGCCTTAAAAACGCGCAAATCAACCACGGAATTGGAGAATTTGAATTAACGGAAGATGATTTAGTCGTTGAAGACACGCAATATAAATCTCAAATGAGTACGGTTTTGATGATTGATATCAGCCACTCGATGATTTTATATGGTGAAGATCGGATTACTCCCGCAAAAAAAGTGGCGATGGCTTTGGCTGAATTAATCACTACCCGCTATCCGAAAGACACCATTGATATACTCGTATTCGGCAACGATGCGTGGAGCATTTCCATCAAAGATATCCCCTACCTAAAAGTAGGACCTTACCACACTAATACCGTCGCAGGATTGCAGTTGGCCATGGATATTTTACGACGCAAGCGAAATACCAATAAACAGATATTTATGATTACCGACGGGAAACCGAGCTGCGTGCGTGAAAAGGATGGCACCTATTACATGAATAGCAACGGCCTTGATCCCTACGTGACGGAGAAATGTTACACCCAGGCGGCGCAGGCTAGAAAATTACATATTCCCATTACGACATTTATGATTGCAAGGGATCCGTATCTCCAACAATTTGTGGATAAATTCACGGAAGCCAACCAAGGAAAAGCGTTTTACACGGGCCTTCGTGGCTTAGGGGAAATGATATTTCAAGATTACGAAACGAATAGAAAGAAAAGACTCAAATAAGATGATTAAGAATTTAGGAGAATTAAAGGCTTCAGGCTACCAAAGTAAATCCATCAAAGATGAATTACGCGATAATCTCATCAAGCACATGGAGGCCGGAACGACGGTATTTGAGGGTGTACATGGATTTGAAAATTCGGTCATTCCTGAGTTAGAACGCGCGATCTTATCGCGTCATAACATTAACTTGTTGGGATTACGTGGTCAAGCAAAAACACGTTTGGCTCGTTTAATGATGAATCTGTTAGATGAATATATTCCCTATGTAGCAGGTTCTGAAATCAATGATGACCCCTTAAATCCCATCTCCCGCTTTGCCATCAATTTGATTGAAGAACATGGCGACCAAACACCCATCGCTTGGCTACATCGAAATGATCGTTTTGCGGAGAAATTAGCAACACCTGATGTAACCGTTGCTGATTTAATTGGCGATGTGGATCCGATCAAGGCGGCCAATTTAAAACTTTCCTATGCGGATGACAGGGTCATTCATTTCGGTATGATTCCACGAGCGAATCGTTGTATTTTCGTCATTAATGAAATTCCCGATTTACAAGCTCGTATCCAAGTTGCCTTATTCAATATTTTGCAAGAAGGTGATATTCAAATTCGTGGATTCAAATTGCGTTTACCACTTGATGTACAATTCATCTTTACGGCGAATCCCGAAGATTATACAAACAGAGGAAGCATTGTGACACCCTTGAAAGACCGGATTGGATCTCAAATTTTAACTCATTATCCAGAGAGCATCGCAATTGCTCGGAAGATTTCAAGCCAAGAGGCACGCATCAATGTTGCACAAAGCGATCGTGTATATATCCCAAATTTAGCATATGATTTGTTGGAGCAAATCATCTTTGAAGCCCGACAAAGCGAGTACATTGACCATAAAAGTGGAGTGAGTGCTCGTATGAGCATTTCTATGTTGGAGAGCTTAGTCAGCACCGCCGAACGACGCGCATTGCTCAATAAGGAAAAACATACCACAGTTCGTTTAGCCGATTTTATGGGTATTATCCCAGCTATCACAGGAAAGGTGGAATTAGTTTATGAAGGCGAACAAGAAGGTGCAGCATTTGTTGCCGAACAACTGATTGGGCAAGCCATCAAAACATTCCTTCCAGGCTTATTTCCTAAAATCGAAAAGCTAAGCAAGAAAATCGAAGATAGTCCTTACAGTAACTTGCTAGAGGCAGTATTTTCCGATGGAGGCATTGTGTTATATGATGAATCAACGGACAAAGATTACCAGTCAACTTTAGACGAATTAAAACCGCTGAATGCATTAGTTTCGAAATACCAACCTGAGACCGCTGCCAAGGATCGATATTTTGTTGGAGAGTTTGTTCTGTGGGCCCTAGCGGAACATCACAAATTGGGCAAAGAACGTTTACAAGATGGATTTCAGTTTAAAGATTTACTAGGAATACTATAACAAAAAAAAGCGCCCTAATTGGG
The DNA here is from genome assembly GCF_042714525.1 of Aquirufa echingensis. Classification (NCBI taxonomy): domain Bacteria; kingdom Pseudomonadati; phylum Bacteroidota; class Cytophagia; order Cytophagales; family Flectobacillaceae; genus Aquirufa; species Aquirufa echingensis. The sequence continues at coordinate 569,885 of NZ_JBBKYA010000003.1, forward strand.
GCGCTTTTTCATTTATTCGATGGAAAGACTGAGCTTATCCGTTTTGACTTGATTGATTTTTGATTTGAACCGTTTGATTTGTTCAGCTAGAGCATTCAATGCTAAATCCAAGGCTTCTTCAAACGAGCGTGCGGTTTCTTTAACAAACAAAATAGCACCCGGCACAGCAATCTTAATTTCCAACATTTTTTCGCGCATTTTACCTTCGCCTTTGGCTAATTTTAAAAATACTTCGCCTCCGGTTATTCGATCATAAAAAGTTTCTAATTTATTCAACTTAGCTTGAATGCTATCCAACAATTTACGATCAGCACTGAAGTGAATGGCGTGTACTTGCACTTTCATAATCATTAAATTTAAAGGGTGAATAGTTGCTTTGGGAATCTTAGCAAAGCCAACGAAAAACAGAACGTTTTAGATTCATTGAAAAGGTATATTTTTTTCGAAAGCTTGTCAAGCAATTAACAAAAATTTATTTCCAAACAACGCGAATCAATGAAACTGGAATACCCAATTCAGCAAAAGAATCATGCCAAAAATGCTGTATAGCCGATAAATGATCGTTGGGAGACTTCACTTCAACAAAAGCGTATTCGTCGCCACGTTTGATAAATAAATCAGGAAAACCTTTCGCATGCGTAGATAAACGTGACCACATGAGTGTTAGGACTTGTTGGAGCGCATTGACCTCCACACATTCCAATACACGTTCTATTAACTCCCAATTGAAATACACCCAATCCACCAAAGGATTAATAACACCCTGATGCTGCTCGGCGACACTACGCATGTGCGCTAAAACCTGCGAACGATCATGGAGTAAATCCATTAATTCCGAGAACCTTTCCGGATTTACTTGCGTAAAATCAATGGTAGGGGCATATTGAAAGGGATGATGAAAACCTACGCTGCGATCTGTGAAAATTAATTCCCAAGTGAGCAAACCTAAAATATTCTTCCAAACTCCATTTTCGGAAAATACAGAATAATAGCCCTGCTCTGCATAATAATCAATGAGCCCCTGTTCCACGCTACCCTGATAGGAACCATCAATTTCAATTTTCGCCGCCTTTTTCAATCGGCCTGTCACCTGTTTGACTTGTTTTTTCGATGCCTGCCGAGCTAAAAAATCTTGAAAAAAGTGTAATTCAGTCGGGTTCTCCACATGCAATTGACCAAATTCAGCCCATTGTATCGCTTCATCTATGCGTTTTAATTTGGCCAAAATACGCACCCGCCGCTCCAATGCTTGGGCGGAACCTGCCAACTCAAAAACTTCTAAGGCATCCGGCAAATAGTTTTGCCTTTCTAGAAAACGACCCACTTGAAACAATAAGCGCTCATAGGCAGGAATCGCTAATTCCGACAAATCATGGGCCATCGGAATAATGGACTCGAATAACGACGCTTTCAAATGGCCCGGATCCAATTGATCCTGTTGCTCATAAAACCATTCGCGCCAAAGACTCAACTGCCACTTGTCATCAATTTCTTTCCGAGTGGTAAAATAGGGTTGAAAATCATCTTCAGCGACCTCAACGTATTGTCGGTGCCCTAAATCCCTGACCACAAATTCCTTCAAATCCCGATTCTTACTACCAAAAAATAGAAATGAACAGAAATGATACATTTCCAATTGCAAGGGTTTTATCCAATCACTTGTTTGAAAGGATTGGCTCAGTGGTTGGCCGACTAACAAATCCACCAAAGCCTGCTTGGATAAAGCTTTGAACGATTCTTTACTTGTTGAAATATCTTTAATGAGATTAACACAGGCATGCTTGGTCAATACCTGCAAAACTGCGGGGGTAAAAACGGTTGCGTCGTATTCCCCGACAAAGCCTTTGGAAATCAATTCTTCAATAACCAAATCCAAGGAATCGATTTCCGCATATTTTAATTGCGATCGATTAAACCAAGTGACACTCCTGCCTGATAAACGGAGGTAGAGGCATTGTCCACTAAACGAGAGTGATTGAAAGGATGAGATAAATTCGGATTCCGAAGGATTTAGCAAATTTTTATAATGCTTATCCACATATCGCAAAACATATTGAAAGTAATCCCAATAATAAGTTGGAGAAAAATTGGAAGGTTCAGCGCTCTCCATGAATTTTGCGGATAAATTTTACTCTAAAATAGGACTATTTGAGTATAAATTTCAAAATTTTCAACAGAAAATTAGATTTTTTCAACAATTTCAGAAATGATGTTATATTTGTAGGCCTAATATTTGTTGGGCATATCACACCACTCTAACGAAACAAAATTTATGCAAACGGTTTCAAATTTCAACTTTGCTGGCAAAAAAGCATTAGTTCGTGTTGACTTCAACGTACCTCTTAATGAGCGATTTGAAATTACAGATGATACGCGTATCAAAGCAACCATTCCTACGATTCAGAAGATACTTTCTGATGGTGGTTCGGCAATTTTGATGTCACATTTGGGAAGACCGAAAGATGGTCCAACAGAGAAATACTCATTGAAACACTTAGTTACTCCCCTATCTTTGGTATTCGGAGTAAAAGTAAAATTTGCAACCGATTGCATTGGAGACGATGCCGTTGAATTAGCAGCATCACTTCAACCAGGAGAAATCTTATTGTTGGAAAACTTACGTTTCTACAAAGAAGAAGAAAAAGGTGACGAAGGTTTTGCGCAAAAATTAGCTCGTTTAGGAAATGTTTGGGTGAATGATGCATTTGGTACAGCACACCGTGCACATGCTTCAACAGCCGTTATGGGTAAGTTCTTTACAGAGAAAGTTGCAGGATATGTCATGCAAGCTGAACTTGAAAACGCACAGAAGATTCTTGAATATTCAGAGCGTCCATTCACGGCAATCATGGGAGGTTCAAAAATCTCAGATAAAATCTTAATCATCGAACGTTTATTGGACAAGGTTGATAACTTGATCATCGGTGGTGGAATGACATACACATTCTCGTTAGCAGAAGGTGGTAAAATTGGTAAATCAATCTCAGAGCCAGATAAAGTTGAATTAGCGAAAGAATTAATCGAAAAGGCAAAAGCCAAAGGAGTTAACTTAATCATGCCAGTTGACAATGTTTGTGCAGATGATTTCAATAACAATGCTAACCGTCAAACAGTTAGTCGTGGTGAGATTCCTGATGGTTGGGAAGGTTTAGATATCGGTCCTGAATCAGTAAAATTATTCCAAGAGGTGATTGCAAAATCGAAGACTATCCTTTGGAATGGCCCGATGGGTGTTTTTGAATTCCCGAACTTTGCGATTGGTACGAATGCCATTGCTGATGCGGTCGTAAAAGCAACCGAAGAAAACGGTGCATTCTCGTTAATTGGTGGTGGAGATTCAGCATCAGCGGTAAATAACGCAGGTTACGGAGATCGCGTATCCTATGTATCTACTGGTGGTGGGGCATTATTAGAATACATGGAAGGTAAAGTATTACCAGGAGTAGCAGCGCTAGAAGCATAATTGCTAGTACTTATAAATTTTAAAAGGCGAGGAGTTTTTCCTCGCCTTTTTGTATTTTAGTATTTTGGTCAATGCGCAACTATGATTTACCCCAACGAACCCGTTCAGTTAAAATCGACTTACATCAGTTTAGACAGTCGGCAAATCTATGAACCCCAAGACACGGCTTTTTTCGCTGTCAGGGGTTTGCATCACGATGGGCATCAATACGTTGAATCATTGTACCACAAAGGTGTCCGAGAATTTATCGTAGAAAAATCGGCTTGGAATGGCCCTTTGGCAGAAAAAGCTAAAAGTTGGACCAACACATCCATCTGGGTTGTCGCAAATTGCATTGAAACCTTACAACATATTGCGCATGTACACCGGATGTCGTTTGGACTTCCTATCGTGGGCATTACAGGATCAAATGGCAAAACCACCTGCAAGGAATGGTTATATACATTAACGAAGCATAAATTCCAAGTTGTAAGAAGTCCAAAGAGCTTCAATTCACAAATTGGAGTCCCACTTTCTGTATGGGGCATAAAAGCCCAACATGAACTCGGGATTTTCGAAGCAGGTATTTCGCAGAAGCAAGAAATGGATCGCTTAGAATCCATCATTCGGCCTGAATTCGGAATCTTAACCCATATTGGAGAAGCGCATGGAAAGAACTTTGCCAATGAAGCTGAGAAATTAGAAGAAAAACTAAAGCTTTTCCGCCATTCCAAAAAGCTTATTTACCGGGCTACTCCTGCTACTTCCGCTATCGTGATAGCGACTATGCAGAAAAATAATCCGACATGCGAGCTGATTAGTTGGAGTACCACTGACCCCAATCAATCCATCTACGTATATTGGAAAATTACAGGTAAAATCAGCCAATTAAAATTCCAAAAACGAAACCAATCCGAACCTTTCCTAAGCATACAGAGCTATTTACATGATGAAGCTTCGCTGGAAAACCTGAGCCATTGTCTCATTCAGGCCCACATGTTGGGCATGAGCAATGAAGAACTAACCGTGGCGGCTATGGGAATTAAACCCATCTCCATGCGCTTAGAAATCAAAGAGGGTGTACGGAATAACCAACTGATTGATGATTCCTATAATAATGATCTAGATGGCCTAAAATTAGCCCTCCCACTCTTCAAACGCTATGAAGAAAAAAAGAAGGTATTAATCATTAGTGACTTTATCGAAACGGGTATTGCTGAAGAAGCATTATACAAACAAATAGCCCAATTGGTAGAAAACCAAAAGATTGAAAAAATCATTGGAATAGGCATTCAAATAGAACGAAACAAGCACCATTTCAAACAAATTAATACCTATTCAACAGCGGAATCATTAGTTGAATCAGGGGACTTAACAAGTTTACACGATTCTATAATCTTATTGAAAGGTGCCAGAAAATTTGCCTTTGAGAAGATTGTCAATGCATTGGAAACAAAAACCCATTGCACGCAATTAGAAATCAATTTAGACGCCTTACAACACAACTTAAGCTATTACCGAGGAGTTATCGGCAACAATACCAAAATCATGGGTATGGTTAAAGCACAGGCCTATGGTGCAGGTGCCGTAGAAATTGCCAAAATTCTCCAAACACAGGGGATCGAATACTTAACTGTAGCGTATACCGACGAGGGTGTCCATTTACGAAATAATGGAATTTATACACCCATCATGGTGATGAACCCACAAGTGGAAGAATTCGATAAGATGGTATCCTATGCGCTAGAACCCGAAATATATAATTTCAGTTTATTGGCCGCCATTGATGAATATAGTACGAATCAAAATAAGAATATCAAGATCCATATCAAATTGGATACAGGCATGAAAAGACTAGGTTTTGAAATGAGTGATATTCCTCAACTCATGGATGAACTAAATCAAATGCCCCAACTCTGGGTTGTGAGTATTTTAAGCCATTTAGCGGCCTCAGAAAACCCGAAACATAGGGAATTTACCCTTTACCAAATCAATCAATTCAAAGAAGCCGCTCAAGCGATTAGTGATCGCTTAGGATATAGACCACTATGGCATATTGCTAACTCCGCCGCGATCCAAAATTACCCTGAAGCACACCTCGATATGGTCAGATTGGGCATCAGTATGTATGGAATTTCAGGCAATTCGGTCGAAAAAAATGCATTAGAAAATGTATTATCACTCAAAACATACGTTTCACAGGTAAAAAATGTCACAAAAGGTGAAACTGTTGGCTATGGAAGAATAGGACAATTCGAAGAAAATGGCAAGATAGCAACCTTAGCCATTGGTTATGCAGATGGCTACAGTCGGGCATTAGGAAATGGCCAAGGATCTTTTGAAATCAATGGTCAATTATGTCCAACTATTGGTAGCATTTGCATGGACATGTGCATGGTTGATGTCAGTAAAATCAACGGTATCAAGGAAGGCGATGAAGCCATCGTATTTGGTAGAAAAATCCAATTGGGACAATTAGCCAAATCAGCCCAAACTATCCCTTACGAAATGATGACTGGCATCTCCTCACGAGTTAAACGGATTTACATACGCGAGTAATAATCGTAACAATAATCAAACCCAAAAGCACTAGCCACCTGATCATATTCAAGTGGCTATTTTTTTTGCCTCGTACACAAACTACAACGTATATATTTCTTACCAACATAGCTTAGCTAGGTGTAACAGCTATAATCAACCATCAGCATATGACCAAAGTAGACTAGGTATATCATTTAGCATTAACGCTAAATATATTTGTTCGATCGTCTAATTGATTAGCTGAAAGACTAAGTTTTATTAGCTAAAATGCTAATCAATTAGTTGGCCGGCTAATTAGCTATTCATGCGCACGACAGCACTCGATTTTGTATTCTTCATGGAATATATTAATTTAGCTAAATAAGTAATCATTATATGACAATCGAGGCGATTAGTAAGGCGATAGGTGATGAATCCCGACGTAAGATCATTGAGATGCTCAAGGATGGTGAAATGCCCGCGAGTAGTATTTTTGATCAATTCGACTATGCTGCACCTACCATATCCCGACACTTATCTGTATTAAAAGAAGCTGGCCTTGTGACGACCCGTCGCAACGGTGTTTTCATTTACTATGCCCTCGAAAAAGAAGCACTAAACCAGTTGGCCGCCTGGCTCAGCCCCTTGCTCCCACCGACCAATCCGGCAGCAAAACCCGCACCAAAGGAACGTGTTGTAAGGGCGCCAAAAGTCAAAATAGAAAATCCATTTGATAAATTTCAAAGTGAATTTTAATTAGAATAATACAATTTTATGAAACGATTTGTGATCATTATTCGTGGCCCAGTTGAGGGAATTTCTGGAGCAAACAGTCTTGCTTCCACCGAAGAATTGGAGCAAATTCGTACGTGGTTAAAAACCATTAAGGAGCAATATCAGGACATGCTTTACCAGAAATTTTCGGGACAATCTTTATATTTAGGAGCAAGTGGAAAAATTGAACAAAAGATAGTTCAGTTAATTGACGGCGGTGAGATCTCTCAAGTCATTACACTGATCATGTCTTCCTGGGAAGAAGCAACACGCGTCGCAGAGAGTTTTCCCTTCCCAAACACCTTTTACACCGTTGAATTACGTGAAATGGCATGAAAAAGCCCCATACGCAACGTATGAGGCTTTTTTGATGTAATGCCGCGAGAATCGCGTATTTCTTTTTACTTATACATTGATCTCGCCTACCATATTCTCAGGGCGAACCCAAGCATCAAACTCTTCTGCAGTTAAATAACCCAAGGCAATAGCTGTTTCTTTCAACGTAGAGCCATTTTTGTGCGCTGTTTGAGCGATTTCCGCTGCTTTGTAATAACCAATCTTGGTATTTAAGGCAGTTACAAGCATCAACGAGTTATTTACGTGTTTAGCGATGTTTTCACGTAAAGGTTCAATACCTACGGCGCACTTATCATTAAATGCTACACAGACGTCTCCAATTAAGCGAGCCGAGTGTAAGAAGTTATAAATCATAACAGGCTTAAACACGTTTAATTCAAAGTGTCCTGAAGCGCCACCGATATTGATTGCAACATCATTACCTAATACCTGTGCAGCAACCATGGTCATCGCCTCACATTGTGTAGGATTAACCTTTCCTGGCATGATGGATGAACCTGGTTCGTTATCCGGAATGTAGATTTCCCCAATTCCAGAACGTGGTCCGGATGACAACATACGAACATCATTACCAATCTTCATCAGGCTAACAGCTACGGTTTTTAGCGCGCCATGAGCTTCCACAATGGCATCATGTGCTGCCAAGGCTTCAAACTTGTTTTCAGCTGTTCTAAATGGCAATCCTGTCAATGTTGCGATATGCTTCGCTACGTTTTCAGAATAGCCTTTAGGCGTATTAATTCCGGTTCCTACAGCCGTCCCTCCTAGCGCTAATTCCGCTAAGTGATCTAAGCAATTATTGATTGCTTTTAAGCCATGATTTAATTGAGAAACATAACCAGAGAATTCCTGACCTAATGTCAATGGCGTAGCATCCATGAAGTGCGTACGACCAATTTTAACAACGTTTTTAAAGGCTTTTGCCTTTGCATCCAAGGTATCACGTAATTTGGTGATTCCAGGGATTGTGACCTCCATCAAAGCTTGATATGCGGCAATGTGCATCGCCGTAGGAAAGGTATCATTGGATGATTGCGACTTGTTTACGTCATCATTAGGGTGAACAAACTTCTGCTCATCCATCAAATCTCCTCCCTGAATCACATGCGCACGGTATGCAATCACTTCATTGCAATTCATGTTAGACTGCGTACCCGAACCCGTTTGCCAAACGACTAATGGAAATTGATCCGCCCATTGGCCTGCTAATATCTCATCACACACTTGTGAAATCAGGTTTTTCTTTGCTTCATCCAATACACCAGCCTCAAAATTCGTGATCGCTGCCGCCTTCTTTAAGTAGGCAAATGCACGTATAATTTCCTTAGGCATCTTATTGATATCTTGAGCAATCGGGAAGTTCTCAATCGAACGCTGCGTTTGTGCGCCCCAATATACATGTGCAGGTACTTTCACCTTGCCCATGGTATCTTTTTCAATTCTATATTCCATAATGGCTATTTGTATTATTTTTGTAAGCAATCCACAAAAATACCACCAAAACAAACAAGGTGGGAAAGAATTTAAATAAAAAATAATATGATTACGATCTATGGAATTCCCGCTTGCAATACGATGAAAAAAACTTTTGAATTCCTACAAGCAAAAGGCATCGATTATACCTTTCACAACTATAAAAAAGAAGGAATTTCGGCACCGATTTTACAAGGATTTATCGACCAATTAGGGCTTGAAAAGGTATTGAATAAACAAGGGTCTACTTACCGACAACTACCCGACGAAACCAAAGCTTCACTTAGCAACGAAAACGAAGCATTTTCCTTCTTATTAGAAAAAAATTCAGCGATCAAACGTCCCATCATTACAGATGGAAAACGCATCATCGCTGGATTCAATGAAGAAGAATTAGATAAATGGCTAAATGCGTAATTATCCTTTATAAAAAAGCCATTTGGACAACTCTTTCCAAGTGGCTTTTTTGCCATACATAAGGATACCTACGCGGTAAATACGGGCAGAAATCCAACTACAAGCTAAAAATCCGAATACCAACAAACCCATCGAGAGCGCTAATTCCCACATAGGGACACCATAAGGCAAACGAACCATCATGTTAATCGGGGAAGTAAAAGGAATCATCGATGCCCAAAAAGCAATCGTACTGTCCGGATCCTGCATCGTATATTGCGCCATCAAAAACGACACAATAATCGGAATCATAACAATGAATGTGAATTGCTGGGCTTCTGTAGCACTTTCCACCGCCGAGCCTATAGCCGCAAACAAGGAGCTATATAACAAATACCCAACGAAAAAATAGAATAAAAAGGCCACTAGAATCAAGGGAATATTCGTGCTTTCCAATACCTTCGTCACCTCACCCATCGGCGAATCTTGCATGGCTTTGGCCATATCGTCCGCCGCTTTCCCATGTTCCATTTGGCTCATCTGAGCAATAGCCTTGGTTTTGGATGCGTATATTTTACCTGTGACTTGCGTTAATCCAATCGTCAATACAATCCACAAAACGAATTGCGTCAGCCCCACAAGTCCTACGCCAATAATCTTTCCTAACATCAATTGGTAAGGCTTCACCGAAGAAATAATCACCTCAATAATCCGACTACTCTTTTCCTCAATCACCCCGTTCATTACCTGTGAACCATAAAGCAATAGTGTCACATATAAAATCAAACCCATAATACCTGCCAGAATCATCGCCCCCGCAGAACTCGAACTTGTCTCTCCCCCATTCTCAGAAACGGTTATCGTCTCGCTATCTATATCAACTTGGGTATCCTCATAAACCTTTTCAGAAATACCGGCCTTGTACATCAATTCCTGACGTACTTTATTTTGAATCAACCGTTCTACAGACTCCTTTAAGGTCAAACCAATATTCTTCGAGGAATAAATATGCACGCCTTTCGGATTAGCCAACACATCAACGGGTATGCTCACGAAAGCATCATATCCAGCCTTCGCAAATTGCGTTTTATATGCCTGTTCGGGTATGTTTGTAAAGGTGAAAACCAACTCTTTATCTTGCAAATCCGCCGATTTCAACAAATGACTTTGGTCAAAAATGGCAATCTGTTTCTGCTCCTTATCCTTCATGGCTAACCAAATCGGAATGGCATAGATGGCCGTAATTAATACTGGAGCTAATAAAGATGAAACCCAAAAGGATTTCTTCAACACACGTGTCACATATTCACGCTGAATGACGAGTAAAATCTTATTCATATCAATTGGTTTCGCTAACTACTTGAATAAAAATATCATTGAATGATGGGATTACTTCTTTGAATTCCAACAAACGTACTTGCTGAATGATTTTGGCAATCGCTTCATTTGTTCCCATCCCCTCTGAAAAACGCAAAATAGCGTTACCTGTTTGGCTTGAAACCACCTCAATCCCAGGAATCGAGCTCAATTCCCCCTCAAATCGAATTGCAAATTGGTTTTTCTTATATCGGTTCTGCACCTCATCTTTATTCCCTGACAAAACTACTTCCGCGTGATTGATCAGTGCAATTTCATCACACAATTCCTCCACAGAATCCATTCGGTGGGTTGAAAACAAAACGGTCGTTCCGCGCTCCTTAATCGCTAAAATCTTATCCTTCAACATATTAGCATTGATCGGATCAAACCCTGAAAACGGCTCATCCAAGATCAGCAATTTAGGCTCATGCACGACCGTCGCAATAAATTGCGTCTTTTGCTGCATACCTTTCGACAAATCATTTACAGGCTTATTCCACCATTCCTTGATATCCAAGCGGATAAACCATTCCTTCAATTTAGCGATGGCCTCTTCCTTGCGCATGCCCTTTAATTGTGCCAAATACAACAACTGCTCCCCTACCTTCATCTTCTTGTACAAACCACGCTCCTCAGGCAAATAACCAATTTGATCTGCATGCTCCAATCTTAAGGGCTCTCCATCAAAATAGATTTCCCCTGCATCAGGCCCTGTAATTTGCGTGATAATTCGAATCAAGGATGTCTTCCCGGCCCCATTAGGACCCAGTAAACCAAAAATTTTCCCTTTAGGAATCTCTAAATTGACATCGTTTAATGCCACATGATCCGCATAACGCTTCTCTAAATGACGAATGGATAATAACATAGCTGTCGTATAATTTGAAAGCTCAAAGATAAAAAAAAGCGCCCACCCCAAACTGATATTGGGATGAACGCTATAAAAGTAGGATGAATGCTCCTTATTTCTTAATTACCTTAGCCTTTGGTTTTGCTGGCGCTTTAGCCGCTACTTTGGGTGCTGCAGGTGTAGATTCCTTTGACATCAATTGCGCTACTTGCTTCATTTCTGCAGCCTTTTTAGCCAACTTAGCCTTTTTCTTTGATTCCTTTTCAGCTACTTTCTTTTTAGCTTTTTCTGCCTTTTCCTTTGCTTTCGCCGCTTCCTTATCTTGCTCTTGGATAAATTTTACATATTTTTTTGCAATCTCTCCGGCCGACTTATCAACTGTCTCCAACAATTTCTTGGCATTTTTTTCAGTAAGTCCTTTTAGCTTAGGCAATAAAAGCCCTGATAATTGATTCGCTAATGTTTTTTTATCGCTGCTCATTATATAATTATTAAATTTTAATAAATCTAACCAAACATTTCAGAACTTGAAATTTATCTGTGTTAAGTTTTCAATGAAACGGAAAAATTTAACATTAGAATAGCTAAAGCTGCGATTTACTGACAAAATCCCAAGCAACCACTCCCATCGTAACCGATACATTTAAGGAATGCTTTGTCCCAAATTGCGGAATCTCTAAACTACCAGCAGCAGCCTCAATCCAATAATCATTCACACCAAAGACTTCGTTTCCAAAAACAAAAGCATACTTGCTCTCTCCTGCTGGCTTGAAATCCTGCAATGAAATCGACTGATCCACTTGTTCGATACAATAGACTTGATAACCCTGAGCTTTTAATAATTCATGACACGCTTCAGCCGTTTCAAAATAAGTCCAATCAACAGATTCATCAGCACCCAATGCCGTTTTACTTATCTCTCGATGCGGCGGCTGCGCTGTTATTCCAACCAGATATACATGCGCACATCGAAATGCATCGGCCGTACGAAATGCAGAACCAATGTTGTTCATGCTACGGATATCATCCAACACAAAAACGTAAGGAAATTTTTCAGCTGATTTATAAGCTGATACATCGAGCCGATTTAGCTCATCCAACGATAATTTTTGGGGCATAAATTAAACGATCCAGCTAAATGGATAAGCTAATTCTGGTACTTTAACACGTTCAGCTAAACGCTCTAAACGTGCTGGTAATCCAATCACATAATCACGCGCTTTTTCCGCCTGATCATTCAATCCACGAACACTTTCTAAATCCCAATCTTGAATCAAGCCACGCATAATCGTAGTATAATCAGCGGTTGTATAAACTCCAATGCGTTGAGCCGCATCTGAGAAATGATCAAACAAAGAACTCTTCGCTCCATTCATTTCACGCAAGAAATGCGCAGGCATTACAATCTTTTTCTTCATCATATCAGCGAAAGCCAACATCATTTCGGAAGGATCTAATTTAAAAATCTCAGCAACAAAAGCCTTATAAGCTTTCGCATGACGCAACTCATCCGCCGCAATTTGTGCACACATACGAGACAAATTCGAATTCCCATGTTGCTTGGCCAAAGATGCTGTTCTACGATGGGAAATATTCGTTGCCCACTCTTGGAATGAAGTATAGACAAAATTGCGATATGGGTCAGCAGAAGTACCAATGTCGAAACCATCAGCAATCAAATACTGTGTCGAAATCGCAACGGCACGCATGTCAACTTTACCCGATAAATATAGGTAAGTCCCCAATAAATTCCCGTGGCGATTTTCTTCTGCTGTCCAACTGCGAATCCACTTAACCCAACCATTTTCTTGGTCTAAATGATCCACCGTTTCCATTCCTAACAACCACGACTCGTAGGTTGGCAAAGCTTCCTCCGTAATTGTATCCCCAATTAAAACTGCCCAATAATCATAAGGCAATTCGTTTGCTGCTTCTTGTAGCAATTTCACTTCTTCAAAGAAATTATCCTTTGTCGAATCAGGAAGCATATCGGCTGGCTGCCAGTTGGAATCAATCGGATTCAAAAAATCCTTCATGTAGCTGTCCATGTTTTTGGCTAGCTCCGACATTACTTCTAAACGTGTGTGAAATTGAGACATAATTCAATTGGTTAACAAAATGAGCTATGAAGATACATAGAAAAATCAGGATTTTGGCTGAAAAAGCGCAAAATCAAGGCCACTATCTGCAATTTTTAGCACATAGGCATTCCTGTAGGCCGGCGAAAACCAGTCTCCCAAGTTATAATAGGTCGCATTGTTACCTAATGGCAAGGCTATTGGATGATGTCGGTGGCCAAAAACATAGGCCGAAACCTCTCGATTTCGAAGTTGATCTGCCGCATAGCGATCGCGCACAGCAGATAATATAAAATCCGTTTCCGGATCAAATGGAACTTCACCCGCTTTAATCGTTGAGGTTTTTCGCGTCCCCGACCAAGTATGTGCCAAACGCACACCTAAATCAGGATGTAACCAGCCGAATAGAAACTGAGCTACAGGATTAACAAAAACCTTTTTCAACAACTTATAACCATAGTCTCCAGGCCCCATACCATCGCCATGCCCCATGCAAACACGAATTTGTTTATCCATGAATTGAAACTCAAAATCAGTGGCTTCCCGATAGATGATTGCCCCTAATTCCTGTTCAAAATAATCCTTCATCCACAAATCATGGTTCCCCACAAAAATATGTAAACGAACTCCCTGATCAGCTAATGAGGCTAGCGCACCAATAAAACGAACAAAACCCTTGGGAACTACTTGTTTGTACTCAAACCAGAAATCGAAGATATCCCCGAGTAAAAATAAATCACTCACATCTTCCTGAATATGATGAAGCCAATCAACCAAGACTCGCTCGCGTTCACGCGAAGTTTTTGCATCTGGAAAACCCAAGTGCATATCCGAAATACAATAAACTTGTTTACCCGCGGGTACAATCAGCTGCTTCATCTATCATAAAAAATGGGGAGGGAATACCCACCCCATTCGGTTAATCTTCTTTTTTAGGAGCCCTTTTTCGAGGTGCTGGCTTTTTCTTAACAACTGGCTCAACTTCCGTTTCAGCCTTAGTAGCCGCGGGCTTTTTAGCCGCACGTTTAACAGTTTCCGCAAGCTCTCGCTCGTCTTTGGCATCCTGACGCTTCTTCTCGGTTTCCCCTTTAATGAATTCCTGATAAGAGGTCAATTGCTCAAACGGACGAGGACCTACAAGCTCCTCCAAATCACTTTGGAACAATACTTCCTTCTTCAATAATTGCTCCGCAAGTATCGTTAATTTATCTTTTTTCGAGGTCAACAATTTCTTTGTTCGCGCATACGCTTCTGCGATAATCTTGCGAACTTCTTCGTCGATTTCACGCGCAGTCGTCTCTGAATAAGGCTTGCTAAACTGATAATCTGAACCCTTTGAATCGTAATAAGAAATATTGCCCAACTTGTCATTCATACCGTAAACGGTCACCATCGAATAAGCTAATTTCGTAATACGTTCTAAATCATTCTGAGCTCCTGTTGAGATCTTACCAAACACAATTTCTTCAGCGGCACGACCACCTAAAGTCACACACATCTCATCCATTAATTGCTCGGTACGATACAAGAACTGCTCTTTTGGCAAATATTGCGCATATCCTAAAGCCGCTACGCCACGAGGAACAATTGATACTTTTACTAAGGGATTTGCATGTTCCAAGAACCAACCTGCAATCGCATGACCAGCCTCGTGATAAGCCACAATTTTCTTCTCCAAAGGATTGATAATCTTGTTTTTCTTCTCCAAACCACCAATCACACGATCCATCGCCTCTTGGAAATCATCCATATCAACCGCCGTTTTACTGCGACGTGCCGCAATTAACGCAGCTTCATTACAAACATTGGCAATTTCAGCTCCTGCAAAACCTGGTGTTTGTGCCGACAATTCCTTCGGATCAATATCTGCCGCTAATTTCAAAGGCTTTAAATGCACTTTAAAAATTGCTTCCCGACCGATAATATCGGGCTTATCAATAGATATTTGACGATCAAAACGACCTGGACGAAGCAATGCCGCATCCAAAACATCGGGACGGTTTGTTGCCGCCATGATGATAATTCCTGAGTCGGTAGCAAAACCATCCATCTCAACTAACAAGGAGTTCAGTGTATTCTCACGCTCATCATTTGAACCTGGCATTTGACCACGTCCACGTGAACGACCTACCGCATCAATCTCATCAATGAAGATGATACAAGGTGCTTTTTCCTTGGCCTGCTTGAACAAATCACGCACACGCGCAGCGCCCACACCCACAAACATTTCCACAAAATCAGAACCTGAAAGTGAGAAGAATGGCACACCTGCCTCCCCTGCAACAGCTTTAGCTAACAAAGTTTTACCTGTACCTGGAGGGCCTACTAACAAGGCTCCCTTCGGAATTTTACCACCTAAATCGGTGAATTTCTTGGGGAATTTCAAGAACTCTACAATTTCCTGAATCTCCTCTTTTGCCTCATCTAATCCTGCAACATCATCAAATGTCACACGTACTTTAGATTCTCCTTCGATTAAGGTAGCCTTGCTCCGACCAATATTAAACAACTGGCCACCGCCACCTCCACCGCCGCCCATGCGGAAGAAAAGGAAGTAAAAACTCAATCCCATTAAGATGAAAAATCCCCAAGTACCCAACCAATCTAATGGCCCTGTACGTGTTTCAGGCGTCGCAAAAATGCGCTCATTACGCGGAAAATCTTTTTGACGATCCTCTAAAAAATGCTCGAAACCTTCTTTGGAAATAATCGGAAATTCAAAATGGGGCCCTTGCTTTACGGACACTAAACCCGGAGGCGAATTCTTGAAATATTTTGCGACAAAATTGGGCTTTAGACTAACTTCCACCAATTTATCGTTGACAATCACAACCGACTGAACTTCTTTTTGAATCACCATGGCCTCAAATTGACCTTGATTAATCTCTTGCAACGTGCGTTGTTTTGTAAAGAAAAACATACTCACCATTGCGATCACCAACCCAATAATCATCCAACTTTGCATTCCCCCAGCCGGCTTTTTCGGCAGACGTGGTTGAATTCCTGAACGCTTGGTGTTTTTACTGTTACCTTGTTTTGCCATTAGAATAATTTGTTTGGGCTATTAACAATGAGGATACCTAAAAAAGTTCGATTTGAGAATTATTCCTCTGAAATGTGCGTAAACTTCGCGTCTCCCCAAAGCTCCTCTAATTTGAAAAAATCACGCTTATCTTTCAAAAATACGTGCACAATCACATCATAATAATCCATCAAGATCCACTCCCGATTGGCCTTACCCTCCATCGCATGTACATGAATTTTACCTGACTCCCACACTTCCTTGTCCACAGAATCCGCAATCGCCTCAATTTGAGTATCTGATGTACCTGATGCAATCACAAAAAAATCAGTAAATGCATTCGCAACTCCGCGCATATCCATCACAACGATATCTTGAGCCTTCTTCTCTTGCATCCCTTTCACCACCCATTGCGCTAATTGTTCTGATGCCTCTACTGCTGTCTTCTTTGTGCTTTTGCTCATATGTTTGTCTAAAATCGAATAATCGAATGCGTTAACATCTCGATTAACGAATAAAAATTTAAATTTGTTTCTTGTAAACCTAAAATTACGAAGAAATTTTGAACAATTACCAAGCCGCTACCCGCTTCGTGGGCAAATTATCAAAATATATGGATCATTGTGATTCCACGAATGCATTGGGCTTTCAGGAAGCCCTTTCGGCTGATATTGAAGAGGGTTTTGCATGGATTGCAGGCCACCAAACAGCAGGCAAAGGACAACGTGGCAACCAGTGGCACGCACAACCCAATCAAAATTTATTGGTTTCCTTTTTACTCAAGCCCAATCACGAATTACTCCAAGCGCAGTTTTACCTAAGCAAAGCGATTGCGAATGGGATTTTAATCGGGCTCCAACAATGGGCATCTGACACCCTAGGCGAAAGTTTACCACTCGAAATAAAATGGCCAAACGACATCTACCTCGATGGCAAAAAATTAGGTGGAATTCTTATCGAAAGTAATTTCCAGGCTGGCAAATGGGCCTTCTCGATTGTTGGCATAGGCCTGAATATCAACCAATTAGATTTCGAAGGCTTACGAGCTACCTCCTTACGACAATGGACGCAAAATCCACAAGCGATCGACATCGCTGAAATCTACAAACACATCGCTTTCGGAATAGAAAATCAGTATGAAACATTTGCGAACCAAGGGTTCATTTCCATCGATGACACCTATCACGAAAAGCTTTTTCGGAAAGAAGCATGGCATAGCTTTGAAGACAAAAATGGAATATTTGAAGGTAAAATAGTACGGGTCAACGAGCAAGGTCTAGTCGAGATTGAACGAAACCTAGGCACAGAATCCTATGAAATCAAAGAATTAAGTTTTATTTTTAAGGATTAACCTCGCATAAACCTTGATTGAAACTTACCAAAGCAACCTAGAGAACTTCATTCACTGGGCCACAAACACACCCGAAAACATCTATTTAAAGCAGCCTGTAGCTGGAACTTATACGGATTATTCCTACCAAGAATCCCTCCGGATTGTAGAACATATTGGTTCATACCTCAACCAACAATTAAACAGAGAAATTCCTCAGCACATTGGAATTCTAGCAAAAAACAGTGCGCATTGGATGTTGGCCGACTTAGCCATTTCCTACGCCGGTGCGATTTCAGTTCCATTTTATGCGACGTTAACAAGTGAGCAACTGAATCACGTCTTGGTTCATTCCGATTGCCAAATTTTGATTGTAGGCAAACTGGACAACTGGGACGAAATCCAAAAAGGTATCCCGGATTCTGTTCAGATTATATTCACACCCGACAGCCCCTGCAAAAAAGGCCTAGCATGGAATGATATACTGGCTAATCCTATTCAAAAACTAGAACCTGTTTTACCCCAAAAGGATGCCTTAGCAACCATAATTTATACATCAGGCACAACTGGGGTACCCAAAGGCGTCATGATCACAAACGGCTCTATTTCTCAAGCACTAAACTTAGCTCGGGAAATTGCCTACCTCGACAGACCTAATACTCGGTTTATTTCCTATTTGCCTTTATGCCATATTGCAGAACGGAATTTTGTTGAGTTTGCGTGTACCGCAGCAGGTGGAACCATTTACTTTGTTGAAAGCCTGGATACATTCCAACAAAACCTTTTACAAGCGCGTCCAAGTCACTTCTTAGCCGTACCACGAATTTGGGCGAAATTCAAAGAGGGAATCTTGAATAAAATCGGCGGACAGAAAAAATTAAGCCTTTTACTTTCAATCCCCATCGTTAAAAACATCATTCAAAAGAAGATTCAGAAAGGTTTAGGACTAGATCAAACCTGCATGGTGGTTACCGGAGCTGCACCCATGCCTCAGGAATTAACAGCCTGGTTTCAGTCCATCGGCCTTTACATTCAAGAAGCTTATGGCATGACGGAAAACCTAGGGTTGAATAGCCTTACTCCCCGACATAAAATCAAATTGGGAACCGTGGGACGTGTACATGACCAATGCACAACGCGCATCGATCCTGAAACGGGAGAGATCCAAATGAAAGCAGATTATAACTGTTTGGGCTATTATAAAAACCAAGAACAAACCGATGCGCTTTTCGATGGAGAATGGCTAAAAACGGGCGACATGGGTCAACTCGATTCCGAAAACTACCTGTCGATCGTAGGCCGAGTTAAAGACAATTTCAAAACGGCCAAAGGACAATACGTTTCTCCTGCTCCTATTGAAAATGCCTTATCATTACATGAGCTCATCGAAGTTGCCTGTGTCGTAGGCGTAAATTTACCTCAACCTTTGGGTTTGGTATTACTTAGCCAACAATCGAGCGAACTACCACAGCAAGAGCTCGTTAGTGCGCTAGAAAAACTACTTAATGAAACGAATCCTTTATTCAAAAAATATGAATATCTAAAGAAGCTCATCGTTATTAGAGAGCCTTGGACAGTCGAAAATGCATGCTTGACTCCAACCTTAAAAATTCGCCGCATGCAGATAGAAAAGAACGTAGAAGATCGAATTGAATCATGGTACCAAGCGAAACAAACAATCATTTTCGAATAAGTTAACCTGATTTCTACGCCTTTTTTGTAACTTGAGAGAATGCGTTTTCAGTCTCTCACCTTGTTAGTTTGCTTATTGCTCCCTTGCTATTTTAGCTTGGGACAATCGATGCGCATTGATTCCATTCATTTTGTCGGGAATGAGAAAACTCGCGAGAACATATTACGCCGCGAACTCGACTTTCAAGAGAAAGATTCTTTAAGCATTCAAGATTTAAATGAACGCATCGAATTCAATCGGCGGAAACTGATGAACACGAATCTGTTCATTTGGGTTAAATCGGATTACCATCAATTACCAAACGGCAATTTGTCAATCAATTATGAGTGTTTGGAACAGTGGTATGTCTTGGCATATCCCATATTCCAGTTGGCCGACCGCAATTTAAATGATTGGTGGTCACAAGGGCATGATTTTGACCGAGCCATTTATGGACTGCATTTTTTGCACAATAATTTTATGGGGCGGAATGAAAAAGTCGTCATTAAGGCTGAGACAGGATTTACGGACAAACTTGAAATATCCTATCAAAACCCCTATTTAGACCCCCAAAAAACCTTGGGCATGACTGTTAACTTAGCTTACAGCACGCAGAAAAATTTAGCTTACAAGACAAACCAAGACACCCTAACTTACATTCAAAGCAACGCCATTTTACGTGAAAAATGGACAGGTGGAATACAATTCAGAAAGCGGTTTCGCTTTTATGATTTCCAAACACTTGAATTTAAATACAACCATTCCATCATTTCGGACACCATAGCAAAATTAAATCCAGCTTATTTTGGCGCGGGTCGGAAAGAGCAAAACTATGCGCAAATTGGCTATGCCTTTTCCTACGACTTTCGAGATTTTGTTACCTATCCATTACGCGGCAGAAAGATTGATGTTAGTTTTACAAAATATGGCCTACTCCCCAGTGATCAGGTCGACTTTTGGGAGGCAAGTGCCGCGGCAGCTTTCTTTTTTGACTTAGGTAGTCGTTTCTTTTTAGCTAGCCAAGTCAAGACTAAAATCAGCAGAGACGGATTTATTCCTTATGCTAATACGCGAGGACTCGGATATGGCAACGACCTTGTTCGTGGATATGAATTAAATGTGATTGATGGGACGAACTTTTTTCTTTGGCGTAATACGGCGAAATTTCAATTAGTTTCAACGATATTGAAACTCCCATTCATTAAATATAAACAATTTAATCAGATGCCGATTGCGGTTTACCCAACCGCTTTTATGGATTTGGGTTATGTGTATAATTCAAACAAAGAAACGCACAACAGTACGAATCAATGGCTTTTTGGCACGGGATTAGGATTTGATTTTGTCACCTATTACAACTTTGTATGCAAGGTAGGCTTTCCGGTCATCAATGGCGGAAAAACAGGTATGGTTGTGAGTATTGGTCGGGAATTTTAGGCAAAAAAAAACCAGTCACAGACCGGCTTCTTTTTAAAATACCTAACCACTAATAATCTTAAATATCGTTGTGCGCAAGCGCATGAATTCCTATTCTTAATTCCAAAAATAAGAATATTTTTCAATAGAATGATTCAAGCCACCCTGAATTTATTTATTTTTGAAATGATAAGCCCAATCCATCATGAAAATCCGCTCGATCTACTTTTTGTTATTCCTTGCAGCTACAAGTCTTTATTCATGTAACAAAGACAGTTCCTCTGCTGAAAATGAGCAAATAAGTGGCGCCCCGGAACAAATTAAAATTAAAGAGGCATGGAATGCAAGTCATGACTGGGTCAAGCAAATGACATTAAGCGACTCACTCCTAATTCGTAATATAAATTGGGGAATCGATATTTCGCAAATCAAGGAGTCGGCGGAATTAGCCGAAAGCCAGCCTAAATCCGGAAAATCTTATTCCCTGTATTTTGATGACAGCGATTTGAATTTTGTTGACATCAGCTATTTACCAAACGCACAAGGCCAATTATCAGAAATCGATTTAGACATCTACGTAGAAGAAAATGCGCAGGTGAGCGAATTACAAAAAGGCATCAAGGAATATTTCGATGTAAAATTTGGTGCATCTAAATCTACTGGAAAGAAGACAACTTGGACCCAAAATAAAAATACCCAGGTCGAAATGGAAGATGTAAGTACATCCAAGGACCCAGGCATTAAAATTGTGTTAAAGGCAAAGTCTTAAACTTTCCAAACCCAGTTACGGGTATCAGGAATTTCGCCTAAACGGATTTGATTAATTTCATTGTACACGCGCACAGAAAAATCAGAGTCTTTGCGCTCTGGCAAGTCATAATCTTTTCCTTCAAAACCGATCGTTGCGATTGGCGCAATCACAGCAGCCGTTCCAGCCCCAAATGCCTCTGTAACCGAACCATTTTGGATTCCTTCAATCAATTCCTTCACGGCTAATTGGCGCTCCTGCACTTCCATCCCCCAATCTTTGGCAATTTGTAAGACTGATTTACGAGTTACTCCATCTAAAATCGTATCACCCGTAGCGGCTGTAACTAAAGCCCCGTTGATAACAAACATCAAGTTCATTGTACCAGCTTCCTCAACATATTGATGCGTAGCCGCGTCTGTCCAAATGATTTGATCATAGCCATCTTTATTCGCATTTTGAGTTGCAAATAATGAACCGCCATAATTCCCTGCATTCTTCGCAAATCCTACTCCACCCTTCGCAGCACGGATGTATTCCGTTTCCACACGAACACGTAATGGTTTTGAATAATATGATCCAACCGGGCAATTAAAGATGATGAATTTATAAGTCGAGGAAGGCGTAACACCCACATATTCATCCGTCGCAAACATGAAAGGACGAATATATAATGAGCAACCTTCTTTGGCAGGTACCCAGGCTTGATCTAATTTCAATAATTCACGTAAGCCACCCAAGAAAATCTCTTCAGGCACTTCAGGCATGCACATGCGGTAGGCCGACTTGTTAAATCGCTTCCAGTTTTCTTCTGGACGGAACACTTGAATACTACCATCTTTTCCGCGATATCCTTTCATCCCCTCAAAAATGGATTGACCATAATGCAAAGACATCATGGCTGGTTGGTATTCCAATGAGCCATAAGGTTGGATTTTGACAGATTGCCACGCGCCGTCGGCATATTCTGCAACTAGCATGTGATCAGCAAAGCTGCGACCAAAGGCTAAGTGATCAAAGTCAACTTGATCAATTCTAGATTTTGAGATAGGTTCAATGTGGATTTGCATACGCTTTGTTTTATTTATTTTCCTGAATTCCAAGGGATTTCAGGGATACCTAGGCTATGATGTAAAAAACGACACACCATAAATAAGTAATCAGATAATCGGTTCATATAGGCCATCGCAATTTCGTATTCAGTATGTTCTGTGGCTTGGACCCAACGAATTAAGCTTCGTTCAGCGCGCCGACAAACCGTACGGGCAATTTGTGCAAAGGCAATTGTTTCATGTCCACCCGGAAGGATGAAAAATCGCATAGGGGCTAATTGAGCATCTAAGGCATCAATATTATTCTCCAATGCGACAATATCATGCAAGGAAATCAATTCCATATTACCCAATACTTCTTTGGAATCGCTCGCAACATGTGCGCCTAAAACAAAGAGACTGGATTGTATGGCCTGTAATTTAGCTGCAAGTTCCGCGTCAACTTTACAAACAAGAAGTCCCAAGTGTGAATTCAGTTCATCTAAATCACCGATAGCTTCCAAACGAAAGTCGGATTTTGACAAACCCTTTCCATCCGCTAATCGTGTAAACCCTCCATCACCTTGTTTTGTATAGATCTTCATAATTTGTAAAAGAACAACAAAAATAGTTTTTTCGGCCTTGAATCCAAAGGAAAGCCCATATTTATCAAAAAACAAGAAAGATTAGGCAATCGCGTGCTTATGAACTAATTTTGAGGATATTTTTGAATCCTATGTCAATCGATTATTTCGTTTCGCGTGCTTGGCGCATAGTTTCCATGGTTGCCTTTGGCATTACCTTATTATTCGTTTATCGTGGATTACCAGATCCTGCAGCCGTACATTTCGGCGAAACAGGTCGAGGAGATGGATTTTTGCCCAAAGAAGAAATCTTTTATTTGTCGGCCGGCATCGTAACCGTACTCAATGTTTTAGCCTTATTACTGATCAAAAGTGTCGCCAATGTTTCCGAGCAAGTTTGGGGAAAAGTATTCCAAATTTTTGCTAGCAAAGGGGATGCGACGATTAAATCCACATTGACTAATTGGTTGCATTTCTTGCCAGCCATGATTAATACCTATTTGATTTTAGTATTCCGGGTATTGCTCTTATTGAACGACCAGCGTACGTATGACGCCGACTATACATATATCCCAAAATTAGGAATCGTCTTGATTCTTGTTTGGTTGTTATACTTGCCCATTCGACTATTTTTATCACCGACGCATAGCCCAGAAGAAGCATGATTTCCAACATGCCCGACATTTCGATTCAGGCGTTTGATTACGAATTACCCGATTCTTATATCGCTTTTTTCCCGAGCCAGCAGCGTGATGAATCGCGTTTGCTCGTTCACCGTTCAGGGATTAGCAGCCATCATTCTTTTCAAAACCTACCTGAATTAGTTCCAACAGATAGCCTTTTTATTTTCAATAATACAAAGGTCATTCCGGCGCGCATTCAATTACAGAAAGAAAGTGGCACGACCATTGAGATTTTCTTATTGAAGCCTTTGGCCGACAACATCGCGACGCAACAAGTTATGGAGCAGCGCGGAGAGATCATTTGGGAATGTTTGGTGGGTAATAAAAAGCGATGGAAAATAGGCGAAACGCTTACCAAGACAATTGAAATTGAAGGCCAAAAGGTAGCTTTACGCATCAATTGGCATGACCGAGAATTAAATCAAGTTCAAATTCAATGGTCAGGCGAACATACATTCGCAAGCATTTTGAATGAAATAGGTAAAATCCCTTTGCCTCCTTATATGGAGCGAGAAACGGAATTATCGGATCAAGATCGCTACCAAACGGTATTTTCCAAAGAATTAGGAGCCGTTGCGGCACCTACTGCAAGCCTGCATTTTACACCTGCCATCATCGACCGCTTGGAAGCAAAGGGTATCCAAAAGAGTTTCCTTACGCTACATGTAGGGGCTGGAACATTTTTACCAGTCAAGGAAGATGAAATCCGGAATCACCCCATGCATCGGGAGCAGCTCATCTTTGAACGTACATTCATTAAGCAGTTAATGGAGCATCCAGGGACTTTTGTACCTGTGGGAACGACGGCACTTCGGGCAGTGGAAAGTTTATATTGGTCGGGGGTATGGCTCTACGAACAAAATGCCATTCCTACTGATGGCTTAATACTTCCTAAGGAATTCGCCTATCAAGATCGCACGGAGGTTTCTAAAACTGATGCCTTAGAAGCAATCTTACAATATATGGATGCAAATAAACTATCGAATTGGTTGGCCCAAACTGAACTTCTCATCATGCCATCCTATCGTTTTAGATTCTGCGATGCGTTGGTAACGAATTTCCACCAACCCAAATCAACTTTATTGGTACTCGTATCTGCATTGATTGGCGATGCGTGGAAGGACATTTACGAAGAAGCCAAGCAAGAAGGCTATCGTTTCTTAAGTTATGGGGATGCGTGTTTGTTTTTCAAAAAGGAAAAATAATTCCGAAGAATCATTATTTTTGTGGCCCAAGAAATTGGACGTTGGACGTTGGACGTTGGGCGCTGGACGTTGGACATTGGACGTTGGACGTTGGACATTGGACATTGGACATTGGACGTTGGACATTGGACGTTGGACGTTGGACATTGGACGTTGGATTTAAATATTATTAACCCCAGGTTTTAACCTGGGGACCCTAGGCTGAAGCCTAGGGCTATAAAACACAGGAAGATGAATTTCATTGAAGAATTGCGCTGGAGAGGCATGTTACAGGATATGATTCCGGGATTGGAGGATCAATTAGCCAAAGAGATGACCGTGGCATACATTGGTTTCGATCCAACTGCACCCAGTTTACATATAGGTAATTTGGCAGCAATTATGTTGTTGAAGCATTTTCAATTGTGTGGCCATAAGCCCATTGCTTTGGTAGGCGGTGCGACAGGAATGATTGGAGATCCATCTGGTAAGGCTGCGGAACGCGAGTTTTTATCGGAAGACACCTTGCGTGCAAATCAGATTGGCATTCAAAAGCAATTGGAAAAATTCTTGGAATTTCATGCGGGAGCTAATTCAGCTGAGGTTGTTAATAATTATGATTGGTTTAAGGAATTCAGCTTTTTGGGATTCTTAAGAGAGGCTGGAAAGTTTTTGACGGTCAATTACATGATGTCGAAAGACTCGGTTAAGAAGCGTTTGGAAACAGGTATTTCATTTACGGAATTTTCTTACCAGTTATTGCAGGGTTACGATTTTTACCATTTATATAAGACGAAGAATGTCCGTTTACAAATGGGTGGTTCGGATCAGTGGGGAAATATTACGACTGGTACGGAAATTATTCGTCGGAAAGAAGGCCATGATGAAGACGCGACAGAGCGTGCGGCATTTGCATTAACGACACCTTTAGTAACAAAGGCGGATGGAACGAAATTTGGCAAATCTGAATCGGGCAATGTGTGGTTAGATGCTGAAAAGACGAGCCCTTATGCATTTTACCAATTTTGGTTGAATGCAGCGGATGCGGATGTGCCTCGTTTGATACGTGTATTTACCTTATATACGAAAGAGCAGATTGAGGAATTAGAGAAGCAGCATGCGGAGGCTCCACATTTACGCATTTTACAAAAGGCCGTTGCTGAAGAAGTAACGACACGTGTACATGGAGCGGAAGTATGTGCTTTAGTCATTGAGGCCTCTACCCTATTGTTCTCCAAAGATGCGGTTGAATTAATTGCAGGTGCATCGGAAGCATTATTAGGCCAATTACCTATTCATGAAGTATCGGCGACCTTAATAGCAGAATGTAAAAACCTGACGGATTTAATAAGTGTAGGTACGGACAATTTAATTTTCCCTTCCAAAGGAGAAGCCCGTAAGGCGATCCAAAACAATGCCATTAGTGTGAATAAAGTAAAAGTAACGGATCCGAATTCAGCGTTAGATTTTGAAAAGATTCGTGGTCAATATTTATTGGTGGGTAACGGAAAGCAGAAAAATTACATTTTATCCTTTAAATAGTTCAGCAAACAAGGCTTGAACAAAAAAAAGTGAAATTATTTTTGTGTGTGGTGTTGGTAATTATAAATTATTCCTACATCTTTGCACTCCCAATCGCTAGGAAAAAGCTTCTAGCACATTAACGGAAGGGTTTGCTTGAAGGTTTCGGCTGGATGGTGGACGT